>NZ_JBFALF010000066.1:0-26690 GCF_040656115.1 Nonomuraea sp. NPDC050202
CGAAGTCCTCAAGACAGCCACGGACATCAGCCAGCTCCGCCGGAGTCATACGACGACCGTCTCACGAGGTCTCGACGTAACAAAGCACTACTAGGGCGCGGGCGGCCTGCGCGGCGGCGCCCATCCGGGCGTGTACCCACGCCAGCCGGTCCCACGCCAGCGCCCGAGCGTGCGCCGATCCCGAGGCGGCGGCGGTGGTCGTCGCGGCCTCGGCCAGCGTCAGAGCCATCCGGCGGGTGCGGTCGTCGCCGGTGAGCAGGTAGGCGTGCGAGCCCAGCAGATTGGACTCAAGGGCCGCATCTCCGCCCTCATGGGCGGCGCTGAGGCCGACCTGGTAGGCGCGCTCAGCGCCCGCCGGATCGCCGGCGTCTGCGGCGATCCACCCGGCAACCTGGGCGATCTCACCGACGTGGCACAGCAGCGCCCGCCCTACGCTCGCCGGGTGGCTGCCTTCCCGGTGCAGGAGCACGGCCTGGTCCAGCTGCCGGTTGGCCACCTCCACCAGGTCCCCGCCAGGCAGCACATCGTCGGCCAGACGCAGCGCGTGAGCGCGTGCCTGCAGTGCGGCCACCGTGGCGGCACCGAGCCGGCGACCGGTCCGGGCCATGACCCGCGCCACGACGCCCTCGATCTCTGGCAGACCGGTCAGATCCGGTAGCCGGTCCTCCAGGAGCGGGGCGGGTGCCGGCACGTCGAAGAGTTCCTCTTCGCTGAGACCGAACACGTCGGCGTAGAGCATGCGGTACGGCTCGCTCGGACGGTGCTGGCCAGCCTCCCAGCCACGGATCTGCCGCCGCAGGCTCTCGGGATGCGCGACCGGCACGGGTGGCACTCGACGGGAGGCGGCGGCGCGCAGCTCGCGGGCCATCTCGGCCAGACTCCACCTCCGATCAGGATGCCGCCGTTGCGCGCGCAGGCGCCCGGCCCAGGCCGGGTCCGTGTCCATCGCGCTTGCCTCCCGGGCGCAGCTCCTGCTGGGGATATCCGCGTGTGTACCAGTGTGACCCCTGCCCATGACCGATCGCACGCGGTTCGCTGGGGTTCATGCCATCCCCTCCTGGCGGCTCACGCGGCACGGTGCCAGCGCTCGCCGCACACCTGGCGTCCGAGCTGTGCCGCGCTCTGGCCGAAGGCCACACCCTCACCGCCTACCAGGTGCCTCTGGGCGCAGAAGTCGTCGTGTCGCTCTGGCATGGAGTGACTGCCCGGTGCGGCGCCGGTGTCATCTGGTGGACGTACCAGCCTGAACCGGACCGGACGGTGCTCACGTTCGCCTATTCGCCCACGACCGCGGCTGTCCGCCTGGCGCGGGTCTACGCTGCCGCTCGGCGACAGCCGCTCTCGGCTTCGAACACCGCCGGTCTGGCGTGGCCGTCCTCCTGGCGGGTTCCCTCGTATCCGTGACCGCTCGGGCGTCCCTCGGGCGCCAACCGCGGAGGACGAGCGGAGCGGGAGACACAGCCACACCTCACAGACCCTCGGGGGTCATGGCGCGTACCGGCTTGGCGAAGGGATAGTGATCAATGCAGCAGGCCGCAGCCTTGATCGATCGAGTACACGCGGGAGCCGCGGACGTGCGATGCGGTAGCTCACAGCGCCGTTCAAGGCCGGTGCCGCGCACTGTGGCGGCGTCGCAGGCGCGCGCCGGGGCCTGGCCGCGCTCCCGCGTAGTGAACCGGATGATCGCCCCTCGGGCGACGGTCTGCGGCGAGATTGGAAGCAGTGCATCGGCCGTCAGCAACAGCGTGCCGTGGCTCCGGTCGATGCCCCGCATCAGCCGCCCGTTGGAGTTGCTGACCCTGCGGGCGCCGAACGGGGATCGATGCAGCAGCTTCCCCTGGTAGAAGCCGTCGTCACGGTGCAGGTCAAGGAGGCAGGCGCTGGTCAGCACGGGCCGACACCACGTCGGTGTGCCGGGCGAGCACGTCCTGGATGGGTGCCAGGCGACGGCCGCTAGTGTGCGCGTAAGCCAGGCTCACGTGCGGACGGAACCGTCGTCGGCCTCGGGAACGCGCTTGCGTCCCCAGACCGCAGCGATGCCGTCGCGTACCGCGCGCCGCACCGCGTTGACGGCCTCGGCGGGCCGCACCGGCAGGTTGACGCCCTCGGCATCGACAACGGCCCGGCCGAGAGTGTTGCCTCCGACGCCGCTCAACAAGATCGGAGGCCTGAACGCTGCCGACAGGGACGGTAGCCGATCAGGAAGGCGAGCTGGGGTAACGCTTCTCAGATCATCCCGCATATCATCGGCGGGTTCACCACGTGGGTGACCATCGCGGCACGCGACCGTTCAGGCTGCCCCGGGAGCCCTCTGAGATTGGGGTGAGGGTAAGAAACGTGTCATGAGCCCCAAACGAGCGTGATCGCCGTTCGTCGCAGTCCTCGCCGAGTTGGTCGCCCTGTAGGCGGCGAGTGTGGGGTATCTAAGGAGGGCGAGCCGCAACCGACCGGCCGGTGGCGTTAGCGAGCCGTTGGGGCTTGGCGGCGGATTCGGCGGCGGGTAGTTCCATGCGGCCCAAGCGAGCGGTGCTGTCACCGCGCTCTTCGCTCAGGAAGTCGCGAGCAACAAGGCCATCATTGTTCCGGTGACCACGGCCAGCACCACGGGCGCCACGGCGTGGGAGCGGTGGCGCCGGTGCGCGAAGTCGCGGGCGCGGAGGTGGAAGCCAACTGCACCGATCAACAGCAGCGTGAGGCCGGCCGCGGCCGCGACAGCGAGCGGCTTGAGCCAGAGGCCGGCCGCGAGCCCGAGCGCGCCGGCGATCTCCAGGGTGCCGATCGATCGGGTCATCGTCGAGCCGACGCCGAGCCTGAGCAGGTTGGCCGTCACGGGATCCCGTAGCAGGACCTTCTGGGCACCGGCGAGCAGGAAGACGAGAGCGACCAGAGCGCTCAGTGCGTTGGCGACATACGCCATGGTACGACCTTCCACGAAGAGAGAACGAACATTCCTTTTTTTAGAGAGAGGTGGCAAACTTGTCAAGTACGAATGTTCGTTCTACGTTGTGATCCCATGGCACGCATGCCCAAGGAGCACCTCGAAGCCCGCCGCCGCCAGATCCTGGACGCCGCCCGGCACTGTTTCATCCGCAACGGCTTCCATGCCACGTCCATGCAGGACGTGCTGACCGAGGCCGAGTTGTCGGCCGGGGCCGTCTACCGTTACTTCAAGAGCAAGGACGACATCATCGCGGCGACCGCCGCCGAGGCTCTCGCCGAGGTCGCGTCGGCGTTCGAGGCGGACGACGGCGCGCGGCCGCCGGATCTGGACAACATCGTCGATCTCGTACTGGGGGTCGAACGCCCGCCGCTGTCCGGATCGCAGGAGTCGGCCCAGTTGCTGGTCCAGGTCTGGTCGGAGGCGCTGCGATCGTCGTCGCTGAGCACGAAACTGAAGGAGGTCATGGCGGAGGCCCGCGGCGTGGTCGGCAGCCTCGTGGCGCGGCATCAGCAGCGCGGGCTGCTTCCCGCCGACGTCCCTGCCGAGCAGGTGGCCGATGTCCTGATGGCTCTGGTCGACGGGTTCCTGGTGCGCCGCGCGGTATACGGCCACGCGGATTCGGCGGCCTTCAGGAACGGCATGCGAGCCCTGATGTCGGCGCCCGCGCAGGTCACCCGATAGAGAACGAACATTCGCTCTTGACTGTCGCGGCTCAACCGTGCTCTCCTGAAAGAACGATCATTCGTTCTAAGGGGGCGGGTTTGTGACAACGAAAGCAAACGTTCTCATCGTCGGCGCGGGGCCGACCGGCCTGGTGCTGGCCATCGACCTGGCACGGCGGGGAGTGATCCCACGGATCATCGACGCCGGGCGCGCGGACCACCGGGAGAGCCGGGCGGTGTCGATCGTGGCCAGATCGCTGGAGATGCTGGACGATCTCGGGCTGGCCCACGCCGCCATCGAACGAGGCGTCCCGCTGCACACACTGAACTTCTACCAGGGCACGACGACCCTGGCCGAGATGGACGTGACAGCCGTGGACTCCCCGTTCCCGCTGGACCTGTGCATCCCGCAGTGGCAGACGGTCGCGCTGCTGCGCGAGCGCGCCGAGGAGCTCGGAGTCGTCATCGAATGGGAGACCCGCCTGGTCGGGCATCAGGCCGGCGAGCACGGCGTCAGCGTGGAACTCCGGCATGGGGACGGCCCCGGCGAGCGGTGCGAAACCGCGTGGCTGATCGGCGCCGACGGTGCACACAGCACCGTGCGTGAAACGGCGGGAATCACCCGGGCGAGATCAGACCTGAAGCGGGGCTTCATCCTGGGCGACGTCGCGGTGGACTGGCCGCTCACGCGGGACCGCTTCCACGTCTATTTCGACACCTCTGGCCTGGTGGCCGTCTTCCCCATGACCGGGGGCTACTGGCGCATCCTGGCCAGCACGCCGGACGATCGACCGCCGCAGAACCCAGGGCTGGACGACTTCGCCGCCTACGTCGCCGAACGCACGCCTCTGGACTCTCGCGTACGCGATCTGCAGTGGAGTTCGTCCTTCGTGGCCCGCGAGAGCCTGGCCGACCGGCTTCGCCAGGGCCGGGTCCTCCTAGCCGGCGATGCCGCGCACAGCCACAGCCCGGTGGGCGGTCAGGGCATGAACACAGGCATGCAGGACGCCTACAACCTGGGCTGGAAACTCGCGCTCGTCGTCACCGGGCACGCCGAGGAGTCCCTCCTGAACAGCTACGAGGCCGAACGCTGGCCCGTGGTCAAGGCCGTGGTCGACGCGACCTCGACCACCACGAAGGTCGCAACCGGCACCACCCTGGTCGCCCGTAGGGCCAGGCGGCACGCGCTGCGCCTGTTCGGCAGGCTCAATCCCGTACAGCAGCGGCTGTCGAACGCCTTCGGCGAACACCTCGTCCACTACCGCGACAGTGACCTCGTCTTTGAACGCTGGCACGAGTCACAGGCCAGGGCGTGGAGCGACGTCGCCTGTACCGGACCGGAAGCCGGCGAGCTGGTACGGGACGTCTACGTCGAGAACCGTGAGGGGCCGGTGGCACTCCGGCACCTCCTCGGGACGCCGGGCCACCACCTCGTCCTGTTCGCGGCGGACACGACGGACTCCGCCACGCTGGCCGCCTGGCAGGCCTCCGCACGCAAGGCAATGGCCGGGCACGGCGAGGTCCATGTCATCACCCGCGGCCATCTGCCGCACGACCCCATGGACGGAGTCTTCGCCGACCTGCGCAGCGAGGCCCACAACCGCTACGGCGTGCGCCGCCCCAGCCTGTACCTGATCCGCCCGGACAAGTACGTCGGGTACCGCGGCGACAGCGTCGACTTCGCACCCGTGAGCGACTACTTCCGTGCCCTGGGCGTCCGCCCGTGACACCGCATGTGAAGAGGAACTGGACAACCCCGTGACACAAGAACCGACCGCCCCCAAAAGCCTGGCCGGAATCGGCGCGACCGCCCTGGGCGTGGCTCTCCTGCGCGCCCGAGAGAGCAGCCGACCGGACCGGCTGTTCGACGACCCCTACGCGCGGCACTTCCTCCAGGCCGTCGCCCCGGCGTCCACCCCGTGGGCCGCCGGGCCTTCTCCGGCGACCGCACGTTTCCTGCAGGTCATGGCCGAGCAGGTCGCCGTCCGCACCCAGTTCCTCGATCGCGCGCTACTGGATGCCGCCGAACGAGGGTGCGAGCAGGTGGTCCTGCTGGCGTGCGGCATGGACGCCCGCGCGTTCAGGCTCGCCTGGCCGCCCGGCACCAAGATCTTCGAGCTGGACTTCGCCGACGTGCTCGCATTCAAGGCAGCCGTGCTCGACGGCCGCGGCGCGACTGCCGCGTGCCACCGCGTCGAGGTCGCCACCGACCTGCGCCAGGACTGGCCGCGCGCGCTGGCGGAGTCCGGCTTCAACCCGGGGCTGCCGGCCGCCTGGCTGGCCGAGGGCATCCTGTACGCGCTCCCGCCCGAAGCCGCCGACCTGCTCCTCGACCGGATCACCACCCTGTCCGCCCCAGCGAGCATGCTCGCCCTGGATCACATGAAGGACTCCGAGCTGCTCCGCAGCGCCCGCGCGGGCATCTCCGCCGAACTCGTCGACCTGTGGCGCGGCGGCCCCACCGAGAACCTCGACGCCTGGCTTACCCGCTGCGGCTGGCAGCCCGCCGTGACGGACATTGCCGAGGCCGCGGCCGCCTGCGAACGCCCGATTCCACCCGCGTTCGATCCTGCCCGCGCCGACGCCGGCCGGGGCTGGCTGGCCACGGCACACCTCCCGAAACCTCGCTAAGAGGCCCCTCGACGTGCTGGCCATCGAGACCGAGTCCGCCCCTTTGCGTCAACACCAACTGCCGCGTTCGGCCCATCGAGCATCTCAAGCACGACCCTGATCTTCGGACTGGCCCGACGCCGAGTGCGAAGGCAACCCGGTTAAGGACACGCTCTGAAAGACGAGCATGCCCGAGATCAGCACAACGAGCATCGTTGCGAGCCCAACAGCGATTCCCAGGAGCGCGCGGATGCGGGGGATGTTATAGGCGATGCGCCACCAGGCGATGTCACGCGTTTCGGCCGCGGGAAACAAACGAGCCAAGCAGACCAGGTAGCGGTGGGCGGCTTCGGGATTCCAGTACCGGCTGGGGCGGTATCCCCCGCCCGGATCGCCACAGGGTGGACGCGTCGCGATAAGCGTGGGGATGAGCCGATCCAGCAGGTGAGAGCGCAGCGCGGCGGCGTCGCTGCCAAGTCGGTCGGCCAGCGGGCTGGGGTCGGCGCCCGGTGTGAGATACACGGTGCGGATCAGCCATAGCCCTAGTGGGGTTGAAGTGAGGTCCGCCAGCCCACGGGCCTGGCCTTGGACAAGTACGTCCAGGACCTGCCGCCAAGCCGGGGATGGTGAGCTGGGCAGGCAGTCGCTCAGGTAGGTGGCTGCCTCCTGGCGAGTAAGCGCGCGGGGAGCGATGACGGCGGCTGCGGTCAGCGGCCGTCCGGTCTGGCCGACTGCGGCACGAAACTCGGCGGTGTGGCTGGTGAGGATGAGCTGGCCGTGCACGCCCAGCGGCTTGTTGAGGGCGGTCAAGATGGAGACGCGCTGGTATTCGCCGACCTCGTCCAAGCCGTCCAGGACAGGCAGGACGTAACCACCATGGACCAGGGCGGCGGCGGCGCCAGCGCCAAGGTCGGGAGTCCTCAAGGCCGGATAGTCCTGTTCCAGTCGGCTGACCAGCCAGTCTTGCAGCGCGGGGTACGCGAGCGTGTCTCAGGCGCTGACCGGCACGAGCACTGGCACCGGGACGGGGTTCTCGATCAGCAGGCTCGCGCCCGCCTCGCCCAGGTGGGTCAGCGTCGAATGGCGGAATTCGTGCAGGCCCCACCCCATGCCGGGACCGCTCAGCGCGGTGTGCTCGTCCAGCAGGGCGCGGGCCAGGCCTGTGTCAGGGCAGACGTCGCGAGGGCTGACGACCTTGCCGGGGCCGGGGCGGCGGTGGGTGACGAAGACCGGGCCGTGAGTGCGGCCTTTGAGCAGGCGGGGTAGCAGCCGGGCGGCCCGGCGTCCCAGAAGACAGTCTCCAGCACGAAGTCCTCGCGTGCCTGGCCGCGGCGGCGGGTCTTGGCGCGGGCGCCCTTGGCCTTGACCCGCGCCTGGCGGGCGGTCAGGTCGAGGTCTTCGATGTTGAGGGTGAGGATTTCCTCGGCCCGGGCGGCGGTCTCGTACAGGAGCCGGTAGAGGGTTTCTCCCGGACGCCGATGTCGCGGCGGGCGATGAGCCGGTCGATCGCGGTCGTGGAGCGGGCGGGGGTCTGGCTGTCGGGGGCGGCCAGCCGCTTGGCCCAGGCGGGCACGGCGGGTGCGGTGTGGCCGTGCTCGCGGCACCAGGTCAGCCAGGACAAGATGGCGGCGCGGCGGGCGTTCCAGGTGTTGACGGCCGCGCCGCCCCACAACGCCTCCAGTGCCTCGCCGACCTCGTCGTCGGCCACCGCCGCGAGCGGGCGGTGCTCGCCGAGCCGGACCGCGGTCTTGCCGACGCCGGCCGCGGCGCGGACCGTCAGAAGGTGGTGGGCGGCCGGCAGCGGTGTCACGACGGGCACGTCGTCCTCCTTGCCGCAGATAACAGGGCCGCTTCACGAAGCGGCCCATGTCCGTTACCGCAGGTCGTGATCAGCGATGCGACAGATAATAGGGTGCTATCTGTAGCGGGCGTCATCTCCTACAGAGTGGCGTCGCGCAGGTCGAGCCTGGTCTTGCCGAACGCGGCGGTGACTGACAGCTCCACGGGCACCACCCAGCGGCCGGTCAACCCGGCCAGCTCGCCGAGGGTCTTGGCCGAGTAGACGACGGTCAGCCGCTCCTCGAACTTGTCCGTCGCCAGCGCGTCGTTGAGCACCGGGGCGACCCGGTCGCGGTCGACGTCGGACGCGCGCACCTCGCGTGGTTCCTGCCCGCTGCCTTCCGTCCGGCGAGCCGTGGCTCAGTCGGTCGCCAGTTCCTGCCCACCTGGGTGAGCTTGGCCAACCACGTCGCGCGGCGTTCGTTCATATCACGACGATAGCCGGGCAAGCATCGCGGTGACATCGTCGGCGAGTGACTCGTCGACAGGCGCGTGGCGGTTCATCAATCGGTACCACATCGCGCCGAACACCATGTCGACCGCCAGCTCCAGGTCCACGTCCGCGGAAAGTGTCCTGGCGAGCACGGCACGCAGCGCCCGTCGGCGGGAGTCGATGAACCCGCGCATGCGTACGGCGAACGCCTCGTCGCTCTGCGCGTCGGCCATCAGGCCCACGACCACACCGCCCACCGCGCCACCGCTCAGCCGGAAGGTCTCAAGGAGGAACGTGCGCAGGTCCTCACTGCCCGTGGGCGCCTCGACGAACACGGTCAGCGCTTCAATCATCACCTCGGCCTTGGTCCGCCACCAGCGGTAGACGGTCTGCCTGCCGGTGCCCGCAGCCTGCGCGATGCCCTTCAACGTGACGTTCTGATAACCGTCGCGCTCGCACAGATCCAGGGCCGCGCGCAGGATCGCACGCCTGGACGTTTCGCTCCTCGGTCTGCCCACCATGGCCGCCACTTTACAAGACACAATGCCTCGATTTATAGTTTCGAGGCAAGGTGACTCGAAAGAAGGTCTTGACAATGCGTACTGTGATCATTGGCGGAACCACCGGCGTCGGCCTGGCCACCGCGAAGCTGCTGAGCGAGCAGGGCCACGAAGTGATCGTCACCGGGCGCACTCCCGAGCGGGTTGAGCAAGCAGCCAAGGAGACCGTTGGCGCGGGTTACGTCGTGGACGCCAGGGATGAGCAGGCCACACGCGACTTCTTCGACCGGATCGGCCCGGTTGACAACGTGGTGATCAATGTCAGCGGGCGCGGCCAGGCCGCCGGGCCGCTCTCCGCGATCACCGCGGACGCGCTGCGCCAGGCCGTTGAAGACAAGCTGATCCCGCACTTCCTGACCGCGAAGGCAGCGGCGACGGCACTGTCGGAGCGCGGCTCGATCACATTCGTCGCCGCCGCCTCGGCAGGCGCGGCCTTCCCCGGCTCCAGCGGGCTGGCAGCGATCAACGGTGCGATCGAGGCCGTCGTCCCCGGCCTGGCCGTGGAGCTGGCGCCGATCAGAGTGAACGCGGTGTCGCCGGGCGTGGTGGACACCGAGTGGTGGAGCTGGCTGGACGAGGCGGCCCGGGCCGAGGCCATGAAGGGCTTCGCCGCCGCCTCGCCACTCAACCGTGTGGCCGAGCCGGCCGACATCGCCTCTGCGATCGCCTTCGTCGTCGGCAACGCCTTCACCACGGGCACGGTCCTCACCGTCGACGGCGGGGGCAAGCTGAAGGCATGAGGACGATCCTGGTCACCGGTGCGACCTCCGGTCTCGGGCTGGAGCTGGCCAACCGGCTCATCCGGGGTCGAGGAACGTGGGGACAGTCATTAGCGGTACGGGGAGTTCGAGCGGGTCAGGGCAGTGCACGACCAACAGTGTTGAGTCAGCTTTCGGCCCGAACATGGCGGGATAGCCCGGCGCGATCACAAGATCTCTAGTGTTTCAGCAGGTCGCGGCGACCATCCGCACCATGATCCATCTCACCGCTAATGACTGGCCCCACGTTCCTCGACCCCGGAGTCGACGCTCCGCCGAACGCCGCCGCCGGCGGCAGGCGCTGCAGGAGCTTCATCGAGGGCAGACCAAGTACGAGAGAAAGGGACAGTGGGCTGCTGAACTGCTAGAACTGGCCGGACCTGCCTGTGTGAGGTTCTCTCGGCTCATAGATTCTTGCGCATGAGAACGCACGTGGTCTCGTGGCGATGGATTGAGCCGTCCGGCGCTTCCTCGTCCCAGGCTTCCGGCTTTCGGCCGTAGGCGACATAGCCCAGACGTTCGTACAGAGCGCGAGCTCGAGGATTGTCCTCTTCGACGGCGAGTTCCGCCCTGTCCAGGCCGCGGTTACCGATGCGCTGTTCGGCGGCCTGGATCAGCAACGTTCCCAGGCCACGGGACTGGAGCGCCGGAAGCACGGCGAGCTGCCACAGGGTACCGGCCCCCACACTGAGCCGGTAGTCGACGCCACCGATGGCGACTGGCAGGTTCACAGGAGTGCATACCGCCAGATAGTCCACCTCTCCCTTCGCGGCGCGCGTCAACGCCCGCTCCACGTGGCGCAGGTGGCCGGCCGAACCCGACCATGTGCACGCGGGCAGATCGCGGGGCAGGAGGTCGCGGACGGTGACCGGGATCGCGACGGTGGCCTTGATGGGGCGATGGGCATCGATCACCGGTGTGAGGATGTCAAGTGACACAGCAGCCTGGCAACGCGTTTACCGGTGGACGGTGTTCCCAACCCCGTATCGCTGACCAGCTCATTCTCCTGGAAGGAACTGGTCGCTGCCCCTTTCCGACGTACTTGGTCTGCCTCGGTACGACGCCCGCCGCTTCCTGATCGAGGAGAGACCGAACACGCGCTTCGTGCCCTCCGGGCACGCCACGCACGACGCCGGGAAGATCACCAACGTTCACAACTGACCAGCCCGGGCCGGTTCGACGACGCCCGGCCTTCCGGCGATGAGGCCCTGGCAGCGCTGACCCTGTTGGCCAACCTGCGCGACTGGCTGGCCGACGTCGAGCCCGACCTGATCGCCGCGGCCCGCGACGCCGGCGTCACCTGGGAGGCGCTCGCGCCGGTGCTGCGCGTGGGCGACCGCCGCGCCGCCCAGCGCCGCCACGCCCGCCTGCAGGACGCCCGCGACCGTCAGGCCGGCCGCCAGGACGTTGAGAACGTCCCCACAGACGTCCCAGACGTCCCGCAAGACGTCTCGGCCGGCCCCGCCATCCCTGGGCCGGTGGGGCGGGGCTGGCACGACGACGACCTGTGCCTGTGGCGCGAGGACGGCGAGTGGTGCCTGCAAGGCCCGGACGGCGTGATCGAGGTGGACGGCTTCGGCCGTGATGGGACCATCGCGGCCCGGAACGTCGCCGGCGCCAAGGCCGCCGCTGCGGCCGCCATCGAGGAGCTGACCGGCCGCCCGGTGACCGGGTGGGATCAGGACGAGTCGAGCCGCTCCATCCACGGCACGTCGTCCTGGTACCCCTGCACGAAAGCCTCCTAACCCCGATAGGTCCGTCATCCCAGGTGAAACGGGGTCTCCCGCGTGGCTCGCGCCCCCGGCGAGGCCTTCGCGGACCGCATTCAGCACCCCACACCCCTGCGCCAGGGCGTGCGGTGCTTGTGCGGCCGACCGAGTGGCGGCCCGCCGCAGCCATAGGAGCTCCGGGCCGAATCGGTCGGCCAGGCGTGCGGGCCCCAGGGACCACGCCGACACCTGGTCACCCAGGGGCGCTCGGCGGCGTGGGCCACTCCTTCAGCTGCGGGCCGTCTGGCCAGACGGGGAATGGGTGCTGCTCGATCTCCACGAGCAAGGCCGGAACGTCCTCGCCCGAGCCGGTGGCGTCGTCGGACGCGGCGCCGGTCTCCTGTTCCTCTAGGGCTTGTGCTTCCGCTTGCGCCGTTCTGATGGCCCCGGCCAGGTCCATCACGGACTGCCAGGCCGGCCCGTACCGAGCCTGTGCAGCAGCGACGGGATTGGGCACCAGTCCGCTGGAAGCGGGTGGTGCGCTGGCCGTCGTGGTGACCGGCCGACCGGCTCCCTCGCCGACTCCGGCCCCTCCCGGCCCCTCTACCACTCCCACAAGGAGCAGGGCTCACCCTGCGAAGGGCTGGAGGGCTGCACCTTCGTCCAGCTCAAGGGCGACCCGAAGACCGGCTCTCGGAGGCCATGTTCACCCTCAACGCCGGCACCCCGTTCTCCCCGCACTGGCAAACCAGCCCCGAGCACGTCGTGGGCGTATCCGGGGTCATGTTGTGGCACGTGGAAGGGCACAAGACCTACCGGGTGGGCGCCGGCGACTACCTCTACTACCCCTCCAAGGCCGTCCACTGGGGCAAGTGCGCCCCGGGCGCCGACTGCGTCTACTACGTGTACGACTCCGAGCCGTACGACTTCCACCCCGCCGAACGCTGACCGGATCGATCTGGCAAGATCCGTCCATGGATTGCCCGTTCTGCGAGATCCTGAGCGGAGAAGAGCGCGACGTCCGCACCCTCGGCACCGTCGCCTACTTCCTGTCCGCCTACGCCGTCACAGAGGGCCACTACCTGGTCATCCCCACCCGCCACGTGGAGACGTTCTTCGACATGTCCCCCGCCGAGGCGGAGGACACCCGGGCCGCCCTGCACGTCATCCGCGAGGAGCTGATGCGCGAGGACGCGAGCATCGACGGCTTCAACATCGGCATGAACTGCGGCACCTCGGCCGGCCAGTCGATCTTCCACGCCCACACCCACCTGATCCCGCGCCGCACGGGCGACGTCGAGAACCCGCGCGGCGGCGTACGCGCGGTCATCCCGTCGCGCCGCGAATACACCGAGACCGCCCCCTGATTGCAGAGCTGCGCACCGACCTGTCCTATCTGCACATCTTCGAGTTCCCCGGGCACCGTCCCTTGACCCTGCGACTGCGCGAGCGGTGGCCCGGCGTGTTCACGGTCAACCCGTACCAGGCCACGTATGACTCACCTGCCAGCCAGTTGTCCGTCATGGAAGAGGGCTCGCCGACGACCTGGCGTCATCCCCGTGTTGAACGGCCCCACTGTTCGCCCCACTTCCTTGACGCAGTCGTACGCCGGGCCTCGCGTCCGACCAGACGGACGACGAGGAAGAGGCGAGGCACCTTCTACGGCCTCACCCACGGGGAATCGGGTCGCCCATGCCGCCGGGATCACCGGTCTGGGCATGGGCGCGTCCCGGTTCGTCACCGACGGCAGCCGGGGATTGCTGCTCGACTCCCAGGCACTGCTTGGGATGGTCAGTTCCGCCTTCGCGGAAACAGCGGCCGAAGCCCTGCTGCACCCACGCTGGCCGCGGTGCTTACAGGTGAGGGCACCACGCTCCGAACGGCCCAGCCGCTGATCATCGCGGGAGCCGGGGGTGATCCTGTTCGACCGGCTCGAACGCTCGCACGCCGCCGCGGCATGTTCGGCCGCTACTGAGCACAGGTCGCGCGATAGGCGGCACCTGTGACGTAATGCGCCCACTCTGCCGTGCTCAGTGGTTTCCCCGCGCGGGCGCACACCGCCGTGGCCACCGCGCCCGGCTCGACGGGCTGCTCACGCACTGTACCCGCGCCGTTCAGCACCAGCACCTTCGAGCCATCGGCGGTGAAGGCCAGGGCCTGCACGCCGTCCCGGTTGCCGTCGGGCAACTCACCCAGCGACGCCTTCCGCGCCAGGTCGAACAGCCGTACCCGGCCGTCCCTGGTACTCGCCGCGACGACGTCCTCGCGGGGTGACCTGACCGCCGCTCCCGCGAGGTTCCCCCTGATCGCCTCTCCGGCCGGGCGGCGCGTGGCCACGTTGTAGACGGTCATGCGCCCGCCCAGGTCCACGATGGCGATCGACCTGCCGTCACGAGTGAAGACCGCGGCCGAGAGCATGATCCCCTGGCCGCTGCCGCCGAACGGCTCGCCCATCGGCTCGCCCGATGCGACCTCGTAGAGGCGCTCCGCGTCGGTGGCCACCGCCAGGGTCCTGCCGTCCGGAGCGAACTTCACGTCATGAACCTCACGCACCTGCTGTGACCACAGCAGGCGACCGGCCGTCCAGTCCCACATTCCCAGCCTGTACATGCCGGAGTCTGCTTCGTCCACCACAGTGGCCAGCCGGGTTCCGTCGGGGCTGAAGACCACATGATCGGTGTCGGTGAACCCGGACGGCGTCAGCCTGGCCAGCTCCCGCCGGGTGCCCGTGTCAAGTACGGAGATCGTCCGGGAGCCGCCGACGGCGGCCAGCCGCCCGTCCTGGCTGAGGGCGAGCGCGCCCACCGCGTCGTCCCCGGCCCGGCGCTGCAGGGGCGTGCCCGGCGCCCCGCCGGGCGTCGTCAGATGGATCTTCTCGAGGTCCTCGGTCGCTAGCAGGCGGCCGGAGGTCAGCGCGGCCTCCGACCAGGACCGCCCCCGCGCGTCCTGCACCAGGTCGGCGAGGTCCACGGTGACGACACGGTCCTCGGTCAGATAGCGCAGCACGTGGCCGTCGAAGGCGACCGGGGGGACACTCGCGAAGTCTTCCGGCAGGCCCTCCGGCAACGTCACCTTCGTCAGGAACTGCCCGTCCGGCTGCCATACCTGGATGTCGTCGTGGGTGGCCGTGGCGAGCAGTCGGCCGTCGGCACTGAAGGTCGGCTCGCCCCGGTTCCAGGCGACGCCGTCCTGCCCGATCGTGCCGAGGACCGAGCCGTCCGCGGGCGAGAGGATCCGCAGGCCGTCGCTCACCGCCACGGCGAGCGAGCGGCCGTCCGGGGCGCCGGCGAGCGGCCATTCGCACAGGTCGCACCGGTCGTCCAGCGGGAAGGTCGACTGCCTGGCGAGGTCCGGCACGCGCAGCCGGTCGATGCGGGTGAGCGGGCTCGACGGGTAGGAGTAGACGGCCTCACCCGATGGCGTCATGGGGCCAAGCGTGGCGTCGGTCCTGGTACGGCGGTTCCGTTCCACGTCCCAGAGACGGTCGCCGCCGCCGATCCGGACCACCGCGTACCTGTCCACGCTGTCGTACTGCAGGTTCAGGCCATCCCCGACCTCACGGCCGAACCGCCACACCGCGATCCGCCGGCCCGTCCGCAGGTCCCACACCCCGGCCTGCTCGCCGGTCGCCATCAGCAGGCGGCGGCCGGTAGGGGAGAGCGCGGCGGCGACCGGGCCGGCGCCGCCGAGACCCAGCTTGGCGATGCCGCCCGCGGATCTGCCCGTGCGCACGTCCCAGAGCCGTACCGCGTCGCCGCCCACGCTGGCCATCGTCCGGCCGTCCGCGCCCAGGATGCGTAGCGTGCCGGCCGCCGTCGCCGGGTCCTTGAACACCGCCACCTCGCGCTGCGCCAGCGACGTCGTCAGCGCCGTCCTGGTCTGCGGCGTCCGGTCCAACTGCCAGGCGGCCAGGCTGAGCTGCATGGCCAGGCGCGGATCGCTTTGCCGGTAGGTGGCCGCGAGCTGCGCCAGCCGCGCTGCCTCGGCCTCGTCGAGCTGTGCGGAGATGCGCTCGGCCCGCTCGTCGGCCAGGCTTCCCTGCTGCACCGCCAGGCCACCCGCGACCAGCGCGATCGTCAGCAGCCCCGCCAGGCTCAGCGCGACCAGCCGGTCACGCCTGGTCCTGCGCCTGGTCAGCGTGGCGGCGGCGGCCAGGAAGTCGCGCTCGGCCAGGGAAAAGGTGATGTTCCTGCGGGCCGTGGCCGCCCACTGGAGGGCGCCCTCCAGGACGGTGCCCTGGAACAGGTCGCCGTCCTTGCGGCCCGACCGGTTCCAGCGGCGGGCGGCGGTCAGGATCTCCCGGTGCACGGCCAGCCCGTCCCGGTTCGTCTCCACCCAGCGGCGGTAGCGGGGCCAGGCGCGCGGCAATGCCGGGCGGGCCAGCCAGACCTCCTCGTCGTCGCGGCCCAGCAGGTAGGCGAACACCTCAAGGATCCGGGTCACCGAGGAGACCTCGGGCGGGGTCCTGCCCTCCAGCAGCTCGGCCAGCTCGGCCCTGCGCCCCGACAGGTCGCCGTGCTCGCCCACGGTGACCAGCCTCAGAAACACCTCGGGCGCGAGCTCGCGCTCGTCGGCGTTGAGCATGGCGTACGCGTCCTCGGCCAGCGTGCCCAGCGCCGGATCGCCCGCCTCCGCGGCCATCCCGGACGCCTCCCTGCCTCCCTCGGCCAGCAGATGCCGAAGGTCCAGGCCCGTGCCGCCGCTGACCAGGCCGAGCAGCAACTCGCGTGCACGGGGCCGGTGCAGCGGCTCCTTGCTGAGCGCGGCGGCCACCAGCGGACGCAACGGGGCGGGAAGCGCGCTCAGGTCCGGAGTGGCGGACATGACCCGGTGCATGACGGCGCCCAGGCTGTCGGCCTCGAACGGGTCCACGCCGGTCGCCGCGTACAACATGATCGCGCCCCACGCGAACACGTCGGCCGGCATCCCGGCCCGGTGGCCGATGAACACCTCCGGAGCCATGTACGTCGGCGTTCCCTTCACCAGGCCGGTCTCGGTCAGCGACATGTCGGCCGTCCTGGCGATGCCAAAGTCGATCACGCGCGGCCCGTCCGGTCCAAGCAGCACGTTGTCGGGCTTGAGATCGCGGTGGACCACCCCGGCGTCGTGGATGGCGGTCAGCGCCGTGGCCACCGCCGTCGCCAGCCGGTGCAGGTCGCCGCCGGAGAAGCGGCGGCCTGCGGCGACGGCGGCACGCAGGCTCTGACCCCCGACGTACTCACTGACGATGTACGGCCGGGGCCCGTCGAGCCGGGCCTCGATGATCCGCGCCGTGCAGAACGAGGCCACCCGCTGGGCCGCCGTGGCCTCTTTGGCGAGCTCGGCGACCTGGCCGCTGTGCAGCACTTTGATCGCGACACGGGTGCCGTCCTCCGCGTAGCCCTCGTAGACCACTCCCTGACCACCCGCGCCGAGCCGCCCGGCCAGCCAATACGTTCCCAGGTGTTGCGGGTCCCCGTCGATCAACATATGCACGGCTCGTTGGATGCGGGCACCGTTGGGAAAGTTGCGGACGATTCGCCTGTGGGTGCCGAACATCGCGTCTGGCGCGAAGTTTCAGGACGGCTTCGGCCCCAGCGTGCTCCGGCGAGGTCGAATCTGTCGGCGATCAGATGGCGGCAGCGGCCAGGTACGGGGGTCGGGCTTGACGGCTTCAGGCGGCAGACTGCCCTCGACGATGCTGAGCCGCACGCCGATATGGTCAGGTCCGACCACGGCCAGCCAGCCCGCGCACAGCCGCACCGGGTGCGCGGTGCAGCAAGCGAAGCCCCGCTTCGCCTCCTTCACAGGGGCGGTACTGGGTGCTGCTTCTGGCCTGGTTACACCTCAGGACGACCAAGGTACTCGGGTGCTGCCGAATGGACGTAGAACGTAGTGGCCGCTCCCGGAGAGGCTGTGCGGCTGATGGTCGCGCGGGCAGACGTTGCGGGTGTACAGGCTGTTGCTGGAGTCCCACAGCCCTGAACATTTGAAACACCACCGGAAGTCGGGGTTGCCGCCAGGCGCATCCCGATGGTCGATGTCCTCCAGCACGTAGTGGCCCGAAGTGGGGATGGGTTGGCCTACCACTACTTGCCCGATCGCGGAGTGCATGCCGATTGGGGAGGATGGGCAGGCGGTTTCGCCGGTTCCGCCATTGAACCACAGCACCTGGCACCACGCACACCATCGCCAGTGATGCTGTCCTGCGCCGCCGTCCTCGACGGTCTTCACGACCCAGTCGATCCCGACGAAGTGGTGTCCGCCGTCGAAAATGTTGCCTGACGGACAGCCGCCTCGGGTGTCGTTGCCGGTGAACCACAGGATCCGGCAGCGGGTACAGGTGCCCCACAGGTGCTGTGCGGCGTGGGCGGGCGCAGCGGTGGCGCCCAGCCCGCTGATCGCGGCGATTGATGTACCTGCAGCGAGACGTAACGCGGTGCGACGGTTGATGTTGGTCATTCGCCGTTCCCCTCTTTGCGTCGCCGATTTGCCGTTGGCAGGTGTGCCGGAGCCTCTACCTGCAATAGGTGTAGTCGCCGCGGCTGCCCCACGAACAGAGGTCGATTCGCCTCAAGTCACTGGCCCTGTAGATGCCTGCGGCGTCGCCGGTGTTGTTCCCCACGTACCAGGACCGCCCCAGTGCAGGGTGGTGGAGGTGTCGCGTCCCTGTCCGGAGCGGATCGTCACCGACTTGCCCGGGCGGAGGATGAAGCGGGGGAACCAGAACTTGTAGCCGGTGCGGTCGCGGAGGATCCGCTTCTCCATCTGGATGCTCCGGCTGGTGTTGTTCCGCACGGTCACGTATTCGGCGTTGAGGGAGGAGTTGCCGCTAGATCAGGAAGGTCTACTACGACTCCCCCGGCGCCGATCGCGGACGGCCGGGGCCCGGGGTCGAGGAACGTGGGGACAGTCATTAGCGGTACGGGGAGTTCGAGCGGGTCAGGGCAGTGCACACCAACAGTGTTGAGTCAGCTCACGTTCCTCGACCCCGAAGACCCCGGTTCAGCCGCCCGGCAGGATCAGGCCCGACTCGTACGCGGCGATGACGGCCTGCACTCGGTCCCTGACCGCCAGCTTGGCGAACAGGTTGCTGACGTGGGTCTTGACCGTGTGCTCGCTGACCACGAACGCCGCCGCGATCTCCGCGTTCGACAGGCCGCGACCGACCAGCAACAGCGTCTCCCGCTCCCTGGCGGTGAGGAGGTCGAGCCCGACGGGTGTCTTGCGGGGCCGCTTGGAGACCATGTCGTCGATCAGCCGGCGGGTCACGGTGGGCGCGAGCAGCGACTCGCCGGCCGCCACCACCCGGACGGCGTGCACCAGGTCGTCCCTGCGCACGTCCTTGAGCAGGAAGCCGCTCGCCCCGGCGTGGAGGGCGTCGTAGACGTAGTCGTCCTGGTCGAAAGTGGTGAGCATGAGGACGCGCGTGTCCGTTTCCCGGCACACCACCCGCGCCGCATCGATGCCGTCCATTCGCGGCATCCGGATGTCGAGGAGGAGCACCTGGGGCCGGTGCGCGCGCACGGCCTCGATCGCCGCAAAGCCGTCACCCGCCTCGGCGACCACGCACATGTCCGGCTGGGTGTCCAGGATCAGCGCGAATCCGCTGCGCACCAGCTCCTGGTCGTCGGCCACCACCACGTTGATCGTCATCCGGTCGCCTCACAGGCCGGGGTGGGCAAGCGTACCGAAACCTGAAAACCCCGGCCCGAAGGGGCGGTGCCGAACGAGGCGGTCCCGCCGCACGCCGCGGCCCGCTCCCTGATGCCGATCAGCCCCTGCCCGCCCTCGCCGCCCTCGCCGCCGCAGCGCGGCCCGCAGCCGTCATCGGTCACGGTGACCCGCAGCGCGTCCTTCTCCCAGGCGAGAACGACCTGCGCGGACCTGGCGCCGGCATGCCTGACGACGTTGGTGAGCGATTCCTGAATGATGCGGTAGACGCCGACCTCCACGTCGTGCGGCAGCTCCAGCCGCGTGCCCGTCTCGACCAGACTTGCCTGCGCGACCCGGCTAACCAGCTCGGGGATGCGGTCCAGCGTGGGCTGTGGATCGAGCGATCCCTGCGTCTCCTGGAGCAGCCCGAGCATCCGGCGCAGCTGCCCCATGGCGTCTCTGCCGCTGGCGGCGATCGCGTCGAACGCCGCCTCTGCCCGCTCCGGCCGGGTGCGTACGGCAAGCGGGCCCGACTCCGCCTGGACCACCATGACGCTGACACCGTGGGCCAGGATGTCGTGCATGTCCCTGGCGATCCGCGCGCGCTCGCGCTGGGCCGCCCGCTCGGCCGCTAGCTCCCGCTCCCGCTCCAGTCGCATCGCCCGCTCCTGCAGGGCGAGCGCCTGCTGCCGGGTCAGGACCGCCACACGGCCCAGGGCGTAGGCGGCCAGCCAGGTCGCCAGCCCGCGCACGTAGGTGTCCATCGACACAGGCAGGAACAACGGCCCCACCGCCGTGACCACGATGGCCACCAGCCGATGCGGCGGCGGAGACCGGTAGGCGACCGTGTAGATCGCGACCATCCATCCGTACCAGATCGGCTGGTTCGGCCCGCCCCCGATGATGTCGTAGAACGGAATCGCGAACGTGACGGCGAACATCACCGTGAGCGGAAACCTGCGCCGCAGCAGCAGCGGCACCGAAGCCGCCACCACCTGCAACAGCAGCGCGCTCGGCCACTGCCGCACCGCCGCCGTGAACGGCACCAGCTGCGCGGCCAGCACCCCGGCGGTCACCGCGACATCGACCAGGGCGGGCGGCAGCGCACGGAGTCTGTCCAAAAGCGCCATCCCAACAAGAAACCACAGCAACCCGCCCGAGCACATCGCCGGTGCGAGGGACTTCCGGGCAGGCATCTCCCTCCCGGGGGCGAGGAGTAGGATCGCCCCCGGCGGTGATCCCATCTCGCGTCTGAGAGCCGACTCTGGTCGGTATGAAGCTCGCTCAAAAGTTCATTCGTCCTCGCCCCGGTCCTCGTCCTGTCCTTCGGCGCCGTCTACATGCCCGACGGGCTCGTACGGGCTCGGCCCGCTTGGACGATAGGTGACTTCGTCTTCCTCGCCTCCCAGGCCTTGTTCGTCCCCCTCGTCCTCGAACTGGCCGCGCCGGGCGAGGAAACGGCAGGCCGCTGGCGTGATCACGGCGTTCGGTCTGCTCGGTATCGCAGCTGGCACCGTTCAGTTCACCATTGACCTGCTCGTCTGGTTCCTTACGGCGAACCGGGCGGAGATGGGGAAGCTCTTCGACCAGGTCCAGGCGGTCTCGGGAGGAATGCCCGTGATCTACACCATCGTGCCGACGTTCTTCTGGGCTGACTTCCCCAGCCATCAGGCACCCGCCGACCGGTGTGACCTGCTCGTTTAGCGGCGCGTGACACACCCTCTGATTCTTCAAACCCTTTGAGGCTCATCATGCGTGCGGTCCAGTATCCAGCAGCGGGACTTTCTGTGGGCATATTAACTCGGACTAAGGTGTTGGCGCCTTTACTGGCAGCTGTGACCGCTGGGTGTTTTTCATTCAGCACCGGAGGTTCTTCGGCCGGGCTAAGTCAGGGACCGAGACAACCACCCACCACCCAGGAAGAACTAAAAAAAGCCATTGACATATTCGGACGATGTTTATCCGACAGCAGAATAGAGCTCGTGAATTCAGGCTGGGACCCGGTTAACCAGCAGCGATTCATCCTCTCCTTCCCGGCTCCTGGGATGCCTGACGACGAACTTACCAGGGCGGTTGATACTTGCCGCAGCAAGCACCTGGACGCGGTTGAGGCCAGGTATGCCGCATCCCATCCGCCGGAGATGGCACCGGAGCTTCTTAAATCCACGCGGGCGTGCCTGGCGGGCCGGGGCGTGAAAGCGCCTACCGGCATTCGGTCTCCGCACGAACTGTTGCAGAGTTTACCAGCCGACAAGCAGCGCGATCTAGCGGACTGCGTCTTGGAGAACATGCAACGCCTATACCCTAGTTTACCTGTCTACAGTTTTCCATGATTTCAACCCACACCAATCGCCTCCAAAGAACCCTAAGGCCTCAGCCAGATGTTGAGGCCAGGAATGGAGTAGCAATGAAACACGCAACCCGTACCGCCGGCGCGTTCGTTCTGGCCACGTCCCTCCTGACGGCGGGAACCTTCGTCATCGCTGGCCCGGCGTCGGCGCATGTGCAGACCGGCAACAAGACCAGGAGCTGTGGCACCACATACCACTTCCGCAGCGAACATAACTACGCGCACACGGAGAAGGCCTCGAACGGAAGCTGCTCCGGGCATGCTTGGGTGCGTGCCCGTCAGTACAACGGCACGCTGCTCGACTGGAGGCACTCCAATGGCCTGGCAACGGTCACTGGTAGTGATTTCCAATGGACCGAGCACAAGACACAAGAGAACGAAAGCGCCGTCCGCTACACGCACTGAGCCCGTAGCCTCACGCCCTGCCCAACGTAGCGGCGCTGTCGTGTACGGGTGGGCATGTGACGGTGGGCGGCACGCACAGGCCCCGCATGAACAATGGTTCATGCGGGGCCTGTACTACATTTGTAGATCTTGGTATTCATAGAGAATGCGGGGCGTAGTTGGCGCATAGTCGGTGAGTGATCTGTTCGCTCACCTACCATCTCGTGATGTCGTGGGATGCCGAGCTTCGGGCCCTGACCGAGCGGGTCGCGGGCCCGCTGCGCGCCGCCGGATCGACGCCGCGCACCATCATCGCCTGCCCGCGCGAGCGGCGCACGTCGTCGGCGGGCTCCGCGGCCGAGCAGGCTCGGGCAACTTGCCTGGCAACTCGCGCCCCCGGAGCCGGTGGAGCGGTGTGTTGCCAGGCAAGTTGCCCGATCGTGGTCAGATGACGCGGACCTGGAACTGATCCCCGTCCAGGACCCGGGACTTGTAGTAGAAGGCGCCCAGGTCGGATCCGCCGAGAGCGTTCTCCGCCAAGGGAATCAGGCAGACGCTGTAGCCGCCGGAGTCGGTACGGGCGCGGACCGGCAGCCACGACGCGTTGCAGCTGAAACTGTTCCCGTTGATGTTGAGGATGAAGATGTTTCGGCCGTAGGGCTGGGAGTACGCGCCGTTGTAGGTGGACTTGAAGGGGTACTCGTCACAGGACCAGGTTCCCGGAGTCGGGGGTTTGGGGTACCCCGGCGGGCACGCCGTGGCGTAGTTGTTGTCGATGAGGGTCTGGTTCTGGGTCCTGGTCAGGACGTCCGGCATCTTGAAATGCACGATGGCGAGCTGGAGGTGGTAGGCATAGGCCGGATAGCGATACGACAGGACGTCGTGCACCGGGCGCACCTGGTCGTAGACGCAGCCCTTGGGGTAACCGGGCAGCGCGTCGTCACAGCGATGCACGGCCGGCGCCGTGGTCAAGCGGTTTGTCGTCGGGTTGACCCACGCCGCGTTGGCGGACCAGAACTCGATCCCACCGTGCGCACCCCACTTGTAGCCACCGGGCGGGCTGGTGAATTGCACGGTCATCGAGACGGCGCGGCCCGGAAGCGCCGACCCGCCGGCCGTGGCGGGGACGGACACCGTGCAACTGGCGAAGCATTCCGGCTCGGCGTAGACGAAGGTGTCGAGCACCGCCGGGATCGCCGGGCCGGAGACGGAGTTGGCCTGGTAGTGCCACGACTGGCTCCAGCTCAGCGAATCGTAGTGGACGGTCGTCAAGCTGGAGACGGTGTACTGGATCGAGCCGATGACGGCCCCGCCGGGCACCGTGAAGATGAGCGTGATACCGTCCTCGACCACGCATGCGGCCGTCCGGGTCTGCGTGGACCTTCCGCCGCAGATGTCGGCGGCGATCCCGACGCCGGGCTTGACCGAGCCGGCTTTCCTCACCTGCTTGCGCACACAGGATGCGGTCCCGGACTTCCCGGCCGCGGCGAGCTTCGCCGCGTGCTGCTTGAGGTCGGCGCCGCACTCCTGGGCGACGGCGGGTTCCGGTGCGGGCCTGTCCGGTGCCGCTGTCACCGGGGCGGTGGGCACGAGCAGGGCTGACAGCCCTAAAGCGACGCTCGCGATCCCCGCTGTCCATCTGGCCACGTGTTACTCCCTTCGTGGAAGTACGTCGGGCGAAGAAAAACACCAGCCTCTGGACAGGCTCTGGAAGTTTACTGAACACCGCAGCTACACTGTGGCGGTGCTGGTCATCCAGGTGCTCGGCCGCCTGCGGGTGTGGCACGATGACCTCGAGGTCGATGCCGGGCCGCCCGCCCGCCGTCTGATGTTGGGGGTCCTGGCGCTCAACGCTGGGAAGCTGACCACCCGCCGGGAACTGATCGAGTCGCTGTGGGGCGAACGGCCGCCGTCAAGCGCGGTCAACGTGCTGCAGACCCACACCAAACACCTGCGCCGCCTGCTCGACCCGCGGCACAGCCCGCGCGACCAGGACGGCGTCCTGTCCACCGTCGGCGACGGCTACCTGCTTCGCCTGCCGGAGGTCGCCCTCGACCTGCTGCGCTTCCGGCGTACGATGGCCGCCGCGCACCAGGCCGAGAGCGACGGCGACCCGGCGCGGGCGGCGACGCTGTTCCGCGAGGCGCTGCGGCTGTGGGAGGACGACGACCCCCTGTGCGACGTGCCGGCGCTCGAAGACCACCCCAAGGTGTGGGGCCTCAAGGCCGAGCGCCGCCGAGCGCAACTGTCCTACTGCGACCTGATGCTGCGGGCGGGCCACGCCGCCGAGGTCATCCCTGCGCTGGCGGCGCAGGGCGCGGCGAACCCGCTCGACGAGGCGGTGCAGGCCCGGCTGATCCGCGCGTACCAGGCGACGGGCCAGCGGACGATCGCCTTCGAGCGGTACGAGGCCACCCGCCTCGCGCTGGCCGAGGAACTGGGCGTGAAGCCGGGCGGTGAGCTCGAACGGGCGCACCGGCACCTGCTTGAGGAGCAGGAATGCCGTGGCGCGCCGAGGATCCCGCGGCAGCTCCCGGCGCCGGTGCCGGACTTCACCGGCCGCGCCGCCGAGCTGGCCCTGCTCGACGCCGCCAACGCCCGCCGCCCACCGGGGATCGCGGTCGTCTGCGGCACCGCGGGCGTGGGCAAGACGGCACTCGCCGCCCACTGGGGGCACCACAACCGCGAGCTGTTCCCCGACGGGCGCATCCACCTCGACCTGCGCGGCGACGACGCCGAACACGCGCTGCCCCCGCACGACGCGCTGGGCCGCCTGCTGACCGCCGTCGGCGTGCCCGATCAGGACATCCCGGCCGACACCCAGTCACGGGCCGCGCGCTGGCGCACCGAGACCGACGGGCGCAGACTGCTCGTGCTGCTGGACAACGCCGCCTCGGCCGAGCAGGTACGCCCCCTGCTGCCCGGCACCCACGACACCCTCATGCTGATCACCAGCCGGAACAGCCTGGCCACCCTGGTCGCCCTGCACGGCGCCCACCGCGTCGAACTGGACCTGCTGCCCCGCCCCGACGCCGTCCACCTGCTGCGCCGGCTGCTCGGCGAGCGGGCGGGCACCGACCCCGGCAGCGTCGACTCGCTGGCCACCATCTGCGCCCGCCTGCCGCTGGCGCTGCGCCTGGCCGCCGAGTACGCCGGGGCGCAGGCGCACCTGCCGCTGGCCGGCGTGGTGACACGGCTGCACCAGGCCGGACCGCTGGATCTGCTCGACCCGGGCGGCGGGGCGGCGATCCGGCACGTCTTCGGCTGCTCGTACCAGCTGCTCGACGCCGACACGCAGCGCCTGTTCCGGTTGCTGAGCCTGAACCCGGCGCCGCACTCCACACCGGCCTGCGCGGCGGCCCTGGCCGACGTCGACGAGATCGGCGCCGCCCGGCTCCTGCACCGGCTCGCCTCGGCGCACCTGCTGCGCTGCGACGCCTTGGGGCGCTACGGGTTCCACGACCTGCTGCGCGCGTACGCCGCCGAGCTGAGCCTTGCCACGGACGGCGAGGCCGAGCGGCAGGCGGCCATCGACAGGCTGCTCGAGCACTACTGCGGGACCGCCGTCCAGGCGAGCGACACCCTCTACCCCGGGTGGAGCGCGAGCCGGCGGCACGCCGGGCTCGCACTCAAACCCAGCGGCGTCACCCTCTCGCCGGGCGCGGCACTGGCGTGGCTGGACAGCGAGCTGGCGTCGTTTGGCACGATCTGCCAGTACGCGGTCAGGCAGGGACGGCCGGAGCGGGCGGTCACCCTCGCCGCCGCGTTACACCGCTACCTGGAGGCCGGCCACGGCACCGAGGCCCTGGCGATCTACGAGTGCGCCGTCAACGCCGCGCGGGGGATGGGAGACTCGAAGGGCGAGGCGCATCTGCGGACCAACACCGGGGTCATCTTGCGGCTGCTCGGCCGGTACGCGTCAGCAGTCGAGGAGCTGAGCCAGGCGCTGGAGCTGTGCCGGCGCATCGGCAACCGCCACGGCCAGGCCCGCTCGCTGTCCAATCTCGGCATCATCGAGGAACGCCTCGGCGCGTTCGCCTGCTCGGCCGCCCGGCACAGCGAGGCCATCGCGCTCTACCGCGAGATCGACGACCCCTTCGGCCAGGCGGCGGCGCTGACCAACCTGGGCAACCTCGAGGAGTCGATCGGCGAGCACACCGAGGCGGCGCAGCACTTCCTGGCCGCGCACGACATCTTCGCCGCGCTCGGCGAGCGTGCCGGGCAGGCCATCGCCCTGACCAACCTCGGCCACATCCACAGCTCGCTCGGCGAGGACACCCTCGCCGTCGCGAAACTGCGCGAGGCGCTGAGCCTGTTCCGCGAGATCGAGCACCGCGACGGGGAAGCGACCGCGCTGAGCAACCTCGGCACCGCCCTGCGCCGTCAGGCGAAATTCGACGAGTCCCTGTGGCACCTGGCGCAGGCGCTCGAGATCTTCCAGTCGACCAAGCACAGGTACGGTCAGGCGAGTGTCCTCAACGCGATCGGTGAGGCCTTGCGCGCCATGGGCCGTGACGGCGAGGCGGCGCAGCGGCACCGGCTGGCGCTGGCGATCGCCGCCGAGACCGGCGACGAGGACGAGCGCGGCCGTGCCGCCGCCGCGCTCGAAAGCCTCGGCTGAGGCCCGCGAGGCGGTACCGGCGTGGCCGGACGAGCGACTCGTGTCCCGGTGAAGATCGCCGGGCTGTCCGGCGCGATGGATCGGAAGGGAACGCCTAGTAGTGCTTTGTTACGTCGAGACCTCGTGAGACGGTCGTCGTATGACTCCGGCGGAGCTGGCTGATGTCCGTGGCTGTCTTGAGGACTTCG
>NZ_JBFALF010000067.1:0-3920 GCF_040656115.1 Nonomuraea sp. NPDC050202
GCTGCAGCCCGTCAAAGGCCGGCCATCTCTGCAAGGCCATCGCCGTCCTTCAGAACCATCGCGTCGCTCAAGCCGCGTGAGCCTGAAATGGGTTCCATCATCACTTCCCGGCACGACGGCGGGCAGAATTCCGTCCATAGCAATAGAAAACGTCACTCCGCGACACCGAGCGACCCCCAGGGAACCGCTCATAATCCGTGGGTCGTGGGTTCAAGTCCCACCCGCCCTACCACGCCGACCTGCGGCTTTACCCGAGCCTGTAGTCGCGTCTTCTGATCGTGAGTCACGGTGAGCCACGCGTGAGTCACGTCGTCTTCCGGGCCTTCCCGATCTTCCGGTTGGTCGCCCGCACCGCCTTCAGCACCAGCCGCGCCGTCGCCCTGGCACTGTCGTGGTACAGCTGCGGCAGCACTGAGACGTAGGCGTCGGCGGTCAGCACGATACTGGCATGCCCCAGCGTGCCCTGCACCACCTTCAACTCCGTACCCGACGCCAAAGCCAACGTCGCAGCTCCATGGCGCAGGTCGTGCAACCGCACCGGCGGCAGCCCGCTGGCGGCCACCAGCTTGTGGAAGCGGTGGGTGAGATAGCTCGGCTGCACCGGCGCGCCGCTCCCCAGGGTGAAGATCGGGCTGGTCGGTGACCACCGCTCGCCCGGCAGCCGACGCTGCGTACGCTCATGCCGGCGCAGTAGCCGCACGGTCTCCGGATCGAGCGCCAACGTCCGCCGGCTGGCCGCGCTCTTCGGCTCGCACCAGACCAGCCCCTCGTCGGTGTGCACCAGCTGATGGGCGATGGTGAGCTCCCGCCGCTCCAGGTCCACGTCCACCCAACGCAGCCCGGCCACCTCCCCGCGCCGCAACCCACGCAAGGCCACCAGCCACCACAAAACGAACAACGAATCCTCCCGCACGACGCGCAGGAAGGCGGCCAACTGTTCGACCGTCCGCACCGCCACCGCCGGACGCTCTCCTCACGCCGCCAGGCCGCCTCCCGACGCACCTGAGGCGGTCATGCTTCTTGTCGCAGTCAGGTTGATGGCCGCAAAGACCTCCGATCAGGCCCGCGCCCGTTTCGGTAGCGGTGACCGACCGTCGCATTACGGAGAATGACTTGCCGCATACCGAAACGATCTTTATTTCTGCCTTACTCGTGTGTCAAGATCTCCTGGTTGGCCCATCCTCCGATGAAGGACTCCGGTGAACTTTCGCACATGCCGGCGTCCCGCTGCCTTCACGGCCGTTCTCGGTCTCGCCACCTCGTTATTAGTGGCAGTTCCGGTAGCAGCGGAATCGACGCCCACCCCCACGCCCGCCCTCTCCAGCACCCCATCACCTGCCAATCCCCTGGACGCAGCCAAAAGCCGAGGCCAAGAAACAGGGAAAGCAGATTGAGATCCCCAGCCTGCACACCGAGAACATGACGACGGTGGCCAATCCAGATGGCAAAACCGTCGGCACCTACGTCTTCCAGGCCCCGGTCCGATTCAAAGACGGGACGGGGAATTGGCGGGCGATCGACACCACCCTTGTCCAGGACGGCGGCGTCATAAAGCCGAAGGCGCTCAAGGACGAGGTACGGCTTTCCGTCGGCGGCGACACCGGACTGCTGAAAGTCAAGACGGCCGAGGCCGAGGCGCGACTGGGTGCCGTGCGGAACCTGCCCGCTCCCACACTCGCAGGAAACACGGCGACCTACACCGACGCCTATGGAAAAGGCATCGATCTGCTGCTGGAGGTCGGCCCGGCCGGCGTCAGGCAGAAGGTCGTCATCAAGCAGCGCCCTACCGGACAACTCACCTTGCGGGTGCCCGTCGACCCAGGCGATGGCCTGAAATATCGCAGTAAATCGGGTCAGGCGGAGGTGCTGGACGACGGGAAGAAGATCGCCGATATCTTCCCTGCCGTACTTGTAGACGCGACGGCGGCCGAATCGGCGGCCACCGGCAAGATCGGGCACGCCACAGCGGAATTCGATGGCGACGACCTCGTCTACCGGCCCGACGCCGCGTTCCTTACCGACCCCGCCACGACGTATCCGGTGACGTTGCTGGCCAATCCCACTCCTTGGTATGGCGCAGGATATCCGTCGGACACGTTCGTCAGTAACGATTCCCGCTTCACCGTAGGCGGCGCACAGCAGTACATGGACGCGATACTGGCCGGTCGCAACAACTACGACGGTGAAAGCTCGTATTACATCTACCGGTCGTACTTGAAGTACAACCTCACAGAGGCTCCCTGGTACGGCCGCCCCATCCTGAACGCCGACCTGCGCCCCTGGAACTACATCACCACGCACTGCGGCGGAGACGAGAACACGCCGAAGATGGCCGTGCGGCGCGTCACCAGCAACTGGGAGCTGAACGGATCGAGTTCGGTGAACCTGCGCTGGGACCGGCAGCCTTCCGTCACCACGACCGGCGAGGAGGTCAAGGGAGGCGGCGTCGGACGCATCAGGAAGGCCGGCGGCACGTACGTCTACTGCTCCCAGCCGGCGCAGGAGTTGTACTACTCTATCGAGGACATCGTCACTGCCTGGGCCACCGGCTCCCCGAACTACGGCCTCCAACTGGCGGCCTACGGGGACAGTGGCGGCACCTCGAACTTCCGCGAATACCTAAGCACCGAATGGGCCGGCATCGACGGCCGGGGCCCGGTGTTGTTCGTCGAGTACGACGCTCCTTCACCCAAACAGGCGAAGGGTATCTTCATCCCCTACGAGGACAACCCCACGGTGGGCGACGACCGGGACAGCACGTTCACGTCGGACACCGCACCCGTGGCAGACGCCCTCACCGAGGCCGAGGCGCTGAAGCAGATCGAGGCCGCCCCTGATTACGTCATGGAGGACTCGGCCCTCGCCCTGGGTGTCCCTGAGGACATGACCGCGGAGGAGTGGCTGGAATCCATCGAGGCCGTCCACGAGACGCCCGGCGACCCTCCGGACCCGGAACCCGGGCCGGACACCACGCCGCCGACCGTCGCGGGGACGTATCCCGAGCCGGACTCCACAGGCGTCCCGTACGCCACCACGATCCGCGCGGGCTTCAACGAGGAGGTCAGCGAGGCCCGCATCGAGGTGAAGGACCCGGCGGGCACCACGGTCACCGGCAACACCGCGATGGACGAGACGAACAAGGTCCTGTCCTTCCAACCGGCGCAACCGCTGCTCGCCGAGACCGTCTACACGGCGGAGGTCTCAGGCGCCCGGGACGCGGCCGGCAACACGATGATCTCGCCGTACCGGTGGTCGTTCACCACGGCCGAGGCGGACCGCACACCGCCCGCCGTGACCTCCACCATCCCGGAGAACGGCGCCACGCAGGTGATCGTGTCCGAGCCCGTGATCGCGTCGTTCAGCGAGCCGGTCAAGGACGCGCAGATCACGCTCAAGGCCCCTGGCGGAGCCTCCGTCGCCGGCACCGCCGGCATGGACGCCGAGCGCAGAACCTTGACGTTCAGCCCGGCGCAGGTGCTCGCCGCGGGCACGACCTACACAGTGGAGGTGTCAGGCGCCAAGGATGAGGCCGGCAACGTCATGGCGCCGCACACGTGGTCCTTCACCACTGGCGCGAACTGCGCTGCCCCGATCGTGTCGGACCTGCAAGTCCGCCCCTCGACCTCCAGAGGGAGCATCACCACGACCTCCACGCTGACGCCTGAGCTACTCGCCAGGGTCGTCGAAGACCACGGCTGCGCCTCCACCTTGGAGGTGCAGGTGGAGCATGATCCGGACTACGGCGAAGAAACCGGCCTCATCTGGTCCGGCAGCACGTCCGGCGTGGCATCGGGGTATGTGGGTGCCGTGCAGGTGCCGGCCGGGAAGCTGTCGGACGGCCAATGGCTTCGCTGGCGGGCCCGCGCCACCGCCGGTGGCGCCTCCGGCCCCTGGTCGGACTGGCAACTGCTGAACGTGGA
>NZ_JBFALF010000067.1:4018-25832 GCF_040656115.1 Nonomuraea sp. NPDC050202
CAGCGACCCCGAATCACGTCCATCCACCCTTGAGGTCCAGGTGGAGCACGACCCGGACTACGGCGAAGAAACCGGCCTCATCTGGTCCGGCAGCACCGCCAACGTCCCCTCCGGCCAGGTCGGCACCGTACAGGTCCCGACCGAGAAGCTGTCGGACGGCCAATGGCTTCGCTGGCGGGCCCGCGCCACCGCCGGTGGCGCCTCCGGCCCCTGGTCGGACTGGCAACTGCTGAACGTGGACCTGTCGTCGTCGCCCGCGAAGAGCCGGTCGGAGGCTAGTGACGCCCAGCTCGCGGCGAGACGGTTCCCCTACGAACACGTGACCCCTGAGGAGTGCCGGACGGAGGTCGGTAAGATCAACAATCCGGACTACGTCGGTTCGCTGCACAAGCGGGCCTGGCACTCGAAGAACTCCTACAGCCTCTGCTACGCCACCTGGATCGGCGAGCGTGATGAGGACAGCCAGGTCGACCGCAATGTGCCGCTCTTCAGCGACGCCAACTGGTGGGCCCGTATGACGGTCACCTTCCACACCTACGTAGGCATGTCACAGAAGGCCGCGAACCCGACCCGGGCCCGCAACGGTCCCTCGGGCATGAACAGCCGGCAGATCGGCGTCCGGATCACCATAGACGAGATCAACGTGCAGGCGAGCAACTGGGAGAAGCGCACTTTCAAGATCGGACTCGGGGAGACCGGTTGCAAGGCCACCTTCGTCGACACGGACGGCGTCACCAAGCCGCTCGGTGACGGCAAGGAGACAACGGTCGACCGGTGGCGCGGCAACCCGGTGTTCGACATCGTGCTCAGCGTGCCGGAGAACTCCATGTCGACCAGCCCTGACAAGGGCAACACATGCAGCATCTACCCCGGCATCAAATACACCCAGAACCCCGAACTGCCGGACAACTATCAGGTCCTCAACCCGGACTATCAGGGCAAGAAGTGGAATCCCACGTTCCTGTGCGACAGCGCCGACTGGATCAAGGCGTACACGGGCGGCTGCATCCTCGGCACTATCCGACCCGTCTTCGTGCTGGACGGTAATCAGAAGAAGGTCGAGCAGTCCGCGGCGCACTGGCTGAAGGCGCTCTACGAACCGGGGAACACCGATCCCGACAAGGGGACCGCCAAGCTGATCCCCGGCAGATTCGACTGGGCCAACCCCGGCTGCGACGGCCCGGGCGGGGCACTGTGCCTGCACCGTACTCGGAACCAGACGACCATCAACAACAACCGTGCCGTCTCGATCCCCAAGTGCCGGCAACTCTGGCCGGGATACAGCGGTCACTGCGACGAGTTCCCCTTCGCCAGCACGCTGGAGGGCGCGGCTAACCCGAAGTACGACTACTCCATCAAGACCATCAAGGCCAGCGACAACTGCTCGTCCGGTTCCCGGACCAGCGTCTTCTACCAACGGCACCGGATTCGCGACAACTTCCCGTTCTGGGTGAACATCATCCCCAAGGGCCAGACCAAGCCGGTCGGCGAGGCTCCAGGGATAGTGGTCACCGATCCGACCCCTGAGGAGCTGCCAGAACTCGGGACGACGGTGTGCACCATCGACGGCCTGGGCGCGTACGCCCTCGGGCCGGAGCCTCAGTAGTAGCCCGAGAACGTTCGACAAATAGGGGCGGGAGCCGCAAAAATGCTGCTCCCGCCTCGGCGTGCGAAAGGTGATCCATGAGTTCGAGCTTCGACTTCTACCGGAGCCTGTCCATGTCGATGTTCGACGACATGGCATGCGTCTCCTGGGTGCGCACGGCGGACTCCGAGAGGCTGGTCCGCCGCTTCGGCGGCGATCCGGAAGGGGCAGCCGAGGGCACCTGGGAAGAACTGCTTGCTACCGCGTACGAGGACCTGGACGAGGACGAGGACGGGGCCATGTTGGCCGTGCGGCACGGTGAGTGGCTCATCACGGTGGAGCCGTTCAACTTCCGCGGCGCCGTCCCCGAAGTGCTCAGCGGTGCAGGACAGGAGGCCTACAGCGTCTGCTGGACGGGCACGGGTCAGAGCCTCGTCACTTACGCCACGGCCGGAGAGGTCGTGGCCCGGTTCGACGCTTACGACGTCGACGCCCTACCGCCGACCGGCCTGGCCTGGCTCGACGGCCACCAGGTGACGGCGGCGCACTGGCGGGAGGACTGGAGGGCCGCCGCGCTGGCGCTCGGCGAGGAGCTGTCCGGCGTACGGATGGACGAGGACTGGCTGGCGCGGCCTCGCCCGATGTTCACGCTCGGGCCGGTCCGCCTGCCTCGGCGGCCCCGGCGGCTGCGGGTGGACGACGAGATCAAGGCCATCGCCAAGACCGATCCGCGCATCGCCATGATCATCGACGAGCCGACACCCGACAAGGCCGAAGAGATCATCCGGATGGCGGCGGAGATGGCCGTGACCACGGCCGGCATCGAGGGACCGGACGTGACGGAGGCCCTCGAACTGATCGCGGCGGGAGACCGGCGCTCCGGCCGGGCGGACGAGGTGCGGAGCAGGCTGGCCCGGTCCGAGAAGGACTTCCGGATGCAGGCCCGCGAGGCGTACGCCGCCCTCGCACCGCAGGACCGGGAGGACTGGGTGGCGCCTGGCCACGGCACCACGTACGGACGGTTGATGATCAAGGCGGCTGCCGCGGCCGTCCTGCAGACCGCCTTGACGCCCGGCGAGGAGCCCGCCGCCTTCGCGATACAGGTCGTCAACGACACCGGCGGGGTCTATCTCAGCAGCGAGAACGGAAACGTGGCCCGCCATCGCGCGCTGTCCGCCGCAGCCTCGTTCATTGAGGAGAGCGACCCGCCCCACTGAGGAGCGACGTGCCAGGCTCTCCGGCGCACCGGAACTCCCCAGTGACAGGAATGTCGACGTCCCGGTCTGATCGATCCTGGCGCGGTCAGCACGATGATGGCCGGTCATGGTGGCATGTCCGAGGCGGGTACAGGCCTCCTCGCCAGGGGCGGCTAACCGATCAGGCGGTGCTGTACGACTCGGAGGGCGAGCTGCTGGCGGCGGCTGTCCCCTTCCTGCGAGAGAGGACGGCCGCGGGCGAGGCGGCATTGTCGGTGTGCGCCGCGCCCTACAACGATCTTCTCGCCGACTCCCTCGACTGGGACGAACGCGTCGCCGTGCTGCCGCGCCAGCGGCTATACACGCCCAGCCGTCGCGATCGGGGACATCCTGTGGGGCTCAAGAAACTTGAATCGCGTTGGGCAGAGGTCCTCGTCTGATGGACGGGAGGTGATGTGGCGCCGAGCAACTGGTTCGGGTCGCCTGGGATCATGTCTCATGATCTTGTCCACGGTGTAAGCCGTTACTCGCCACCTGTTGTCGTTGCCCGCACTGCTGCTACGGAGGAGTGTGCTGGAGAACCAGCGCCTCCAGCAAAGCCGCAGCCTCGGTCGCGGCGACTGAAGTATTTGAGGCTGACAGGGTTGCTGAGCGGCGAGCAACGAGTGCAATCCCTGGCGGCTGACTGCTCGGCGGTTACTCGTACGCGTTCAATCTGCCATGAAGCACGAGCTTATCTTGCAGGCCCGGCCCTACGCAGCAGCGCCGAAATTTGACAAAATTGCACATAATGCCGATAGTCAAGAACGTATGGTTGCTCGGTGATTGCTCGCGTGTACGCCCCACAACCAGGCACGGGATAACACCGTCCGACACGTCGGCGCAGACAATCCTGACCATGGCAATACAGAACAACACCCGATGACACCTAGTGATATTCACCGAGGATTCTCATAATCCGTGGGTCGTGGGTTCAAGTCCCACCCGCCCTACTCTCCAACACCGCGTTCGACCTGGGGTTTCTCGGTTCTCGTCGGCCTCGGATCTCGTTGTTGATCATGGTTGGTTGCTCGGTGGTTGCTCTTGTGTACGGGCCGTGTATCGCGGTAGATCATTTAGACCGCCGCCGTCGCCTGAGACCCCAGAGACGACCACCAGAAGGTCAAGCCAGAAGACCTACCCAGCGCCGCTGGTCAATGGGGTGCCATGCCCGGTCAAGCGTTGTCCAAGTCGGCTCCTCTCACCGGCCAGGCCGTTCCTGACCAGCAGATAAAAGATCCGCTGCTCCTCGCGGCGCTCTTCTCGGCCCGTTCGGCGCAGTCTGGAGATCGATCGGCTGCGCTACCTGTGCGACAGCTTGTGAGGACAAGCAGGCAGGCCCGCCGAAAAGATCGGCGAGCCTGCCTGGGTTCGATGGTTCAGGTGGCGGCATCTCAGGGGTGGGTCGGCAGGGTGATCAGCCGGGCGGTCCGGGCGCTGGCGGCTGCGGTGTTGACGAGGGCGGCGGTGGATTCGGCGGCGGCGCGGGCCACCTCGGGGTAGACGCTGGTGTAGGTGTCGTGCGTGAAGGTGGAGGAGACATGCCCAAGAGTCTCCTGCACGACCTTCAAATCGACCCCGGCGGCCAGCATCAGGGAGGCCGCGCAATGGCGGAGATCGTGGAGCCGCACCGGCGGTAGCCCCGCTTGGAAGGCCAGTTGGTAAGAGTGGTCGCTGACCTGCTGGGGATGCAGCGGGCGGCCGATCTCGTCGGTGAAGACGAACCCGCTGTTGGTCCAGGCCTCGCCTGCGGCGAGGCGTTCGGCGGCTTGGCGCTTGCGGTGCGCGCGCAGCGCGCTGACGGTGTCCTCATCCAGGGCGATGGTGGGTCGCTGGCCTCGGTCTTCGGTCTGCCCTGCACCGGCTCCCAGCCCAGTTGAGTGATTTGCCAGTGCACCCCAGCCCTTCCGGCGTTTAGGTCGACGTCCGTCCAGCGCAGCCCGACCGCCTCACCCCGGCGCAGCCCGCGCAGGGCGATCAGCCGGTAGAGAGCGGACAGCCGGTGGGTGGCCGCCTGGGCGAGGAAGGTGTGGGTGTGGGAGGGCGTCCAGACCATCACCAGTGACGGCCGCGGCACGGACGCGTACACGTTGATCATGGCGGCACGGCTGAGCCGGGCCCCGCGCCGCTACCGCTCGAGGCCGAGCCGGTCGTGTAGTTCGCGGTTCCAGTCGGAGACCCGCTCATCGGTCCACACCAGAGCCTTGGGGCGGTCTGCGTCGGGGAGTTCGACGACCGCGGCGGGGTTGAAGTCGATCAGCCGGTCCTGCTTGATCGCGATATTGAGGGCATGGCGGAGGGTGGCGCGGATGCGGTGCATGGTGGCCGGACCGACCGGCCGCCGGTACCGGACCAACGCCACACGAGCCGGGTCGCCGCTCGCGCGTTCGGTGGCGATGACGTCGTTGAACTCCTCGATCGCATCGAACATGCCCGCGATATCGGACACGCGCAGCCGGTCCAACCGGATGTCACCCAGGTAGGGGGTGAAGTAGAGGCGGATGTGCGCCTCATACGAGCGGCGGGTAGTGGCGTCGATCTTCCGCTTGCGCCGCAGAAACCCCTGCATCCATTCGGCCACGGTCACGGTGGGGTTGAGGTCCTGGCGGGTGCGCACCTTGCGCCGCACCTCCTCCACCGGCGGCAGCGCCATGATGTCCTTCAGCATGGACAGTGTGCAACCGACGCTGCCCTAACCCTGTCGCCGACGTCATCGACTCCCAGTCGGTGCCCACCGCAGCCGGGAGTGTAAGAATTACGGGACAGAGCCGTTGACCGGACACACCCTGGGTCGTATCCGCGGGAGTCCGTGGCGACGGTCTCGGCTGCCCGCACCGACTGTGAATCGAGGATCGCCGCGCTGGTTCGGCCTGGCGCCCTTCGGCCAGTCGGACGTGTTCGCGCAGGTCGTTGTGGAGAGCATAGAGATCACGCGATCGGACCACGAGGACCACGCTCACAGAGGAGGCCTTGCGGACCTGCCCGCGCTGGCGGAACGCAGCGGCGGGCCGGAACTGGCCGTCGCCCTGGAGGTCGACCCCCGCCTCGACAGCACCGTCCACCCCGAGACAGCGACCTGCGCCTACCGGATCGTGCAGGAGGCGCTGACCAATGTGGCGCGACACTCCACGGCCGCCCTGGCATCGGTCACGGTCCGTGCGGTGAGCAGCCGGGTCGTCGTCACCATCGACGGCCCAGGCCCACCCCGGCCATCGGCTGGCGGCGAACCGGCCGACGACGGCGTCCTGAGCGGTGAGCGCCGCGGCGGGCAGGGCCTGGCGGGCATGCGCGAGCGTGTGGCGGCGCTCGGAGGGCACTGCCACACCGGCCCGCACGGCAGGACGGGCTGGCGGGCGCGCCGACTTGCCCGCGCTCCCCCAGCATGCGCGTGACGAGCACAGATCGGCGGTGACGGCCGGCAGTGCAGAACCCGGCCCTTCCACGATGTCCTCTGCTTACAGTGATCCGGCCCGGCAGGTGGTCCCGTGATCCGGCTACTGATCGCCGACGACCAGCAGCTCGCCCGCGAGGGCCTACGGCAGTTGCTGCGCATCACCGCTGGCACGGTCAAGATCCACGTGTCGGGTGTCCTGTCCAAGATCGGTGTGCACACTCGTGTCCAAGCCGCAATCCATGCCTATCGCTCAGGATTGGTGTCCTCGGATGAGGAGAAATGAAGCCCCATCGGCACCGCCGCCGGGCCCCTGCGGCCGCCCCACCGGGTGTCCAACCGGCGCCCGCAGCGCCCAGAAACCGAAGAAGTCGGAACACCAGCAGATAGCCCAGGTTCTGGGCTAGAGAGGCCGAAGAACTGCGAAGGAACTCATGGGTTATTAACTACTTCCTCGATCGCCAGTGAATCGAGCAGGATGGGTGAGGTGGGCGTCAGAGGCTGCTCGGTCCAGATGCACTTACCGGTGGCGGTGTAGCGGGTGCCCCAGCGCTGGGCGATCGCAGAGATGAGTTGGAGCCCGCGTCCTCCCTCGTCGGTGTCGGTGGCGCGGCGGGGGCGGGGTGTGGTGAGGCTGCCGTCGGAGACCTCGCAGGTAAGCATGTTGCTACGGATCAGCCGGAGTCGGATGGGGCCCTTGGCGTGGCGCACCACGTTGCCGACCAACTCGCTGGCTAGGAGTTCGGTGGTCATGCAGAGGGCGTCCAGGTGCCAGGCGCTGAGCTGGGCCCGGACGTACTCACGGGCTTGGCCCGCCGCCCTGGGATCGTCGGGCAGCGGCCAGGAGGCCATGTCGGTGGCCGGCAACGCGTGGATTCGGACGATCAGCAGCGCGGCGTCATCGGCGGTTCCCTGCCTGGTCGGCAGCAGGGTGGTGGTGAGGCTGTCGCATAGGGCTTCGAGGCACGTGGCGCAGTGGTTCCCCGTCGTGTCCATGAGGGTGGTGTGCTCCCGGTGCCGACACGGCGTTCCGGACAGTGCCCCGGAGGCCATGTCGCTGAGTGCCGCGGCGAGATCGGCCATGCCCTGGTCTATGTCGAGGACGGAAGACTCGACCAGGCCGTCGGTGTACAGGACCAGCAGGCTGCCTTCGGGCAGCTCCAGTTCCACGGTGCCGAAGGGCGGGGTGGCGGCGCCGAGAGGCAGGTTCGGATCGGTGTCGAGGAAGTGGACGGTGCCGTCGGGGTGGACGACGGCAGGCGGGGGATGGCCGGCGCGCGTGAGGTCGCAGGCGCGGGTGGTGGGGTCGTAGACCAGATACAGGCAGGTGGCGTAGAAGTCATCGCCGAGATCGCTGACCAGGTCGTTGAGGTGGGCGAGCAGTTCGTCGGGAGGTAGTTCCAGGTCGGACAGGGTGCGGACGGCGGTGCGCAGCCGGCCCATGGTGACGGCCTCGGTCACGCCGTGCCCCATGACGTCGCCGATGACGATGGCGACCCGGTCCGCCGACAGCGGGATGACGTCATACCAGTCGCCGCCCACCTCCATGTCCTGGCCGGCGGGCAGGTAACGGGCCGCGGCGGTGACCGCCGGCAGGCTGGGCAGATCGCGGGGGAGCAGCTCACGCTGCATCTCCTGGGCACGCATGTGCTCCCTGTCGTACAGACGGGCTCGTTCCATGGCCTGGGCGACCACCCCGCTGAGCGCGGTGAGCAGGTTGCGCTCCTCGCCGGTGAACTTGTGCGGTTCGGCGAAGGAGACGACGCAACTGCCCACGGGGCGCCCTGAGGCGATCAGCGGAAGGAAGGCCCACGCTTGCTTTCCGCCGGCAGCCGGGAGGTCGGCCGCCATGGGGTACCGCTCGATGTACTCCTCGGCCGAGCTGATGAACATCGGGGTACGCTCACGCAGGACCTGCGCGATCGTGAGCTCCCCCGAGGTCGGTATCCGGGCTATCCGGTCGATGAACTCCTTCGTGTACCCGCGGGATCCGACCGGCCGCAGGTGATCGCCCTCGACAAGGAGGATCATCAGCCCGACGGCGCCGAACAACGGCAAGATGTGTTCGGCGGACGCGTCCGCGACGTCTTGCACAGTGATCGCCTCGGCCAGCGCTCTGGTCAACTGCCCGATTCCCGTGGCCAGTTCGGTGTCGCCGTGTGCCGCGGTGGCGGTCTCGGCCGCACGCATCCGCGGTTCGGTGAGGGTCTCGATAGCGTTGTGGATCTCGGTGATGTCCATCAGGGTGCCTACCATGCGTACCGGTTGGCCGTTCTCGTCGAACATCGAGCGGCCGCGGGCGCGTACCCAGCCGGACGTCCCGTCTGGGCGGCAGATCCGATACTCGGTGCCGTACATCCGCCCCGTCTGGATCGCCTCGTCGATGTCGGTCAGCACCCATGGCAGGTCCTCCGGGTGAACGATGCTGGTCCAGGTCTCGATCCGTCCATCGAAGATGTCGGGGTCGACACCGAAAATGGCGAGCATCGCCTCGTTCCACATGATCCGGCCGGTCCGGATGTCCCAGTCCCACGTGCCGACCCCCTGCAGATCCTGCCGCAGGCGGGAACCGGTGGGCTGTTCCTGCCGCCCCGCAAGGACCGAATCCGATGGCGGTGTGGGGTACCTGCTCAGGTGCTCGCCGGCCCACCGGCCCAGTGTGCCGAGGAAGGACCGTCGCCCGTCCGACGGCTCGCGCGGGGAGAGCGTCACGATCGACAGCGCGCCGACCGGCCCGGCGGGGCCGAGCAGCGGAACGGCCGCCATCGCCGTACCGGCGGGCCATGACCAGGACCCGTCCTGCTGTCCGCTCGCCGCGGCGCCGGGTTCCACGTCCTCGGCGGCGGAGTCTGCCAAGGGCATCCACACGACCGCGGCCTCCCGAAGCGCTCGCGCCGGGGCGACCGCGGCGTTCCGGTCGATGTGCTCCCATGCCTGGGCGAAGGCTGAGGGCAGCCCGTTGGTCACGACCAGGCGCAGGCCGCCACAGTAGCCAGGGCCGCAAAGATGCACCATGCCGCCCAGCCCGACCAGTTCGGCCACCGCCTGCTGGACCGTGAACCGCAGGAGCTCCATCCCCCACAGTTCGTCACCGACGGCCGCCAGCAGCCGCTTCCGCTCCTCGCGAACCCGGTCCGCCCACGTGGTCCGCAGGCTGCGCGCATGCCGTCCGCTCATCCCCGTCCCCTTCTCTCCAGCCTTCACTTCACTACGTCACCAGGCCGGGGACGATCCTGTGGGGCCTCGGCTCAGGTCGCGTGTGCAGCATTGATCCGGGAAGAATCGATAGCTATGGGCGATATATCTGAATATCACTACCCGAAAAATGTGCGTTCGGCGCAAAAATCGAGGCCGGTTTGGCCAAAGGCTGACCTGCCGCGCTTCCCTGACCTGCCTCTTCAACCATGGCGTACGTGTGGAGGGCGAGGGTCATGCCGCGGCGCCACCCGGTGGGTTCACATCCTGGGTGTGACCGCCCGCCTTGCTGGAGCATGGACGGTGCGCCTGCCGAAAATTACATCCATGCAGTTCAAGCGGCGTGTGAGTACTCGTGGAGGACCCCGCCGAGTCGGTACCGTCTGCGTACGCTCAGCTCGGTGATTCGCGTCGGATCCGTAATCGGGTCCGGGACGGTGCGCAGCGGGGCTGCCTGGTCCAGGGCTTGGTGAGCGCGGTGCTCGTTGTAGAACCGCTCGTACTCACGCAGGGCGTGACGCAGGTGGTGCTCGTTCCACAGCAGGCAGCGGTCGAGCAGCTCGCGGCGGCACGACTGTACCCACCGCTCCATGACCGCGTTCATCCGCGGCACCCGAATCCCGGTCAGCACGGTCCGGATACCGGCCTCGGCGAGAATCTCGTCCATGAGCGCGGGGAACTTCCCGTCTCGGTCGCGGATCAGGTAGCGGGCCCGGCAGCCGGCCTCTTCCAGGTCCATCACGAGGTTCTTCATCGTCTGGACGACCCAGACCGCGGTCGGGCGGGCGGTGGTGCCCAGCACGCGGACGCGCCTGCTGGCGTGCTCGATGACGGCCAGGATGTACTGGCGCTGCCCGGTGAGGGTGACGGTCTCGATGAAGTCGCAGGCCAGCAGCGCATCGGCTTGCGAACGCAGGAAGTCGCCCCAGGTGGCCGACGCCCGCTCAGGAGCAGGATCAACGCCTTCCTGCTTGAGGATCTCCCACACAGTGGAGGGCGCGACCGTGATACCGAGCGGGATCAGCTCACCGTGCACCCGCCGATATCCCCAGGACGGGTTCTCCCGGACCAGGCGCAGGAGGAGAGCACGGATGGAGCGGACCGTGGGCAGGCGCCCGGGTCGCTTGGGCTTGCTGATACGGGCGTGCCGCCGCCTGACGAGATCGCGGTGCCAACGCAGGACAGTGTCCGGGCGGACGATGAGCCGCAGCTGGTGCAGCACCTCGCGGGGTAGGGAGGTCAGCAGGGCGGCGAGGAAGGCACGGTCCTCGGGGTCGAATCTCACCCTGGTGCCGACGCCGAGCTGCCGTTCAAGAACGGTGATCTGGTGGCGGAGAGCGAGGATCTCGACGTTCCTGTTCCGATCGCCCATCGGCAGCAGCCGCAGCGCGGCGAAGGTGTTGGTGACGGCGAGATAGGCCAGACGAAAGAGCACAGGCGATCATCATGCCGCACTCCGAGCGGCTGGGGATCACATGCATCAGGTAATCTCCAGCAAGGCCATGACCTGGCCGGATGACGTTATCGGCAGGCGCAGCGTCGAAGTCGACGACACTCGACCGGCCGGTGTCCCCGTGATCGAACCTGATCACCTGCACCCCGCGCTCGACCAGCCGCCGCACGAGCGCATCGGGGCAGCTGACTCCCTACGACGCGGACCCCATGACCATCAGCACCGCGGGCTTCCCCGCGTCCCCGATGCGCTCCGCCCAGATCCGCACCGGCCCCGAGTCCGCGTACCGCTCCATGAGGGCACGCTAGCGACTCCCTGCCGCCGCCCTCCAACCCTTATCGAGCCGGCCCGGCGTTTCGAAGGGGTGGGTTCACTTCGCCGCGATGTTGTACTGGATGGTGTACTGCCGCGCGCCGCAGCAGCCGGGGTGACCCGGGTTGGGGGTGCGGATCCAGAGCTGCCCGAGGTTACGGGCCTGGCGCACCGTGAGGGTTCTCATGACCGTGTAAGCCTTGTGTCCGCCATCGCAGAGGATGCCGTGCTTGTTGCGCAGGGCCTTCCAGCTCGAGGTCGTCAGGGCGAGGTCCGGGTAGATGCAGCCGTTCTTGGGGAAGCCGGCCTCGCGCAGCACGATGGTCCGCATCTGGGCGGACTTCGGGCCCAGGTAGCGGAAGGTGACGGAAACCTTGATCGGATAGTTCCGGCCGCGGTGGTCCTTGATGCTGACCGTGGTGGACACGGTCTGGATCGGCTTGACGCGCTTGACATAGACCATTCTCTGGTCGGGCGGCGCGGCCTGCGCGGCGGGCGCCACCAGCAGGCTGGCTCCGAGGGTGGCGGCGAGAGCCGCTCCGACCGTGGGAACACGGAGACGCGTGAAAGGTCGCACTGATTCTCCTTCACCGTGCATTGCACGTCTGGGGTGGACGTTCACTTGACCTGACGCAGCACAGTAAAGGCCCTCGGTATACCCAGGGGATAAGCCCGGAATACGAGCACCGGACGGCCGACGGTCAGCCGCTCACCGGCTCCGAAACGCGGTCTAAGAGGCGGATTCAACCGTGTGGCTGCCGAATATTGAGCGCTTTCATCCTGAGTACAGAGGTTGAAAGACTGAGGTATCACCCTGCGGTTGCATGCTCATCAGGTGGTTCGGGACTATGCCGGTGGGATGCGTTATCCGGATGGTGGTGGTCTGACCCCGGCGGTGCGAGCCAAGCGTGAACAGGTCCGCTTGGAGGCCGCCGGGCTGTTCGCCGCGGGAATGTCGCCGCCTGAGGTGGCCAAGAAGCTGCGGGTCTCGCGCAAGTCGGCCTATGTCTGGCACAAGGCCTGGCGCACCGCCGGGACCGGGGCACTGGAGTCGAAGGGGCCGGGCGGGCAGCGCTGCCGGAGGGCAGGAAGCTCGCCGACGCCTCCGGCAAACCCCAGCTCCTAGCTGCATCCCCTTCCCTGACAGCGCAAGGGCTCGCGAAGTTGAACGCCATCAGGATCGCCCGTCGCCGGCTGCAGATTGCCGCACGGGTACCGCAGCTCCACGAACAGGACGGTGGTCTACGGTCACGCTTACGCGATCCCAGCATCCCGCCCCATCGAGCGGCCAGATGCGGAACAAGTGGACCGGCCAGCAGGCCGGTCGATGGTGTTGAACCTCATGCGGGCCCCGGCGCATCATGGCGCCGGGGCCCCTGTCTGCATTCGGGAAGGTTGCATGGATCGAACACCTCAGGCATTGACCACCACCTCCAGGCGGGAGCAGCCCCACCCAACGGGCGCTCACCCGGCCGGCCAGTCAGCCGGGGCGGCCAGTAGCCTCGGGCAGCGGCTCGACGATGAGGACTACCCCGCCTACAGCATGGGCCGGGCCGCCGAGATGCTCGGCGTCACCCCGGCGTTCCTGCGCAGCCTCGGCGCCGCCAAGCTGATCGAGCCGCTACGCAGCGAGGGCGGTCACCGCCGCTTCTCCCGATACCAGCTCCGCCTGGCCGCCCGCGCCCGCGAACTCGTCGATGCCAGCACCCCGCTGGAGGCGGCCTGCCGCATCATCATCCTGGAAGACCAACTCGCCGAGGCGCTGCGCATCAATGAAGAACTCCGCCAGCGCCACTGACCGCTCCCGGCCCCCGAAGCGGCGCAGATCCTGCTGGACGAGTTCACCGCGTACGGAGACTCGGTCTGCGTGCAGGAATAGCTCCAGCGATGGGACAACGTTGCGGACGTCACCATGGTCGCCATACCGCCGGGCATGGCCTGGCCGCAGATCAAGGCCACACTGTACGCCGCCGCCCCGGCCTGACCCACCGCCACCGCGGCGATCGGCCCCCCGACACCCCGAAGACACTGATACCTGACCTCACCCGTCGTCCGCAGGCCACAACATCCTGGAAACCGAGGTTGGGCCGGGCCGGCCCGGCGCCTGCTGGAGGGCGACGGGCCGGGCGTTGGGGTTCTAGGGTGCTTTGGGCTTTGTGCTCGGGTTGGTGATCGTGATCGGGTCGCGTTCGTGTCCTTCGGGAGGACCGGTCGGCGCGTCGGAAGGCACGGGCGCCTGGCTGGTGGCGATGGATCGCGGTGCGGACAGATTTGAACTCGTGCCCACCTTTTGCATGGCCGGGCCGAGCTTCGTCCAGGCGGCGCTGATGCCGGGTTCGTCGGTGGCGGTGGTCCACCAGTTGGCGCGCCAGAGGAAGTTGTTCCAGAAGACGGTGCTCGCGGTGCTGCCGTCGGGGGCGCCGGCGACGGCTGGGGTGCCGGGCACGTTGCCGCTGTTCTTGCCCTCGGCGAGGTAGGCGACCCTGTAGGAGGTGTCCGCGAAGCCCGCCAGGTGGTAGCCGGTGCCGGGGACGGGAGCACCGGTGACCCGGCTGCCGTTGTCGGTGCGCAGCAACTGCCACCACTGGTTCGGCCGCCCGTCGCAGTCGTACACGCTGAGCTGCTTCAGTATCCCGTCGGCCTGCAGGCACTTGCCGCGGTTCTTGATGCGGTACCAGCCGGCCCCGCCGTCCTCGGTGACGGTCCACTGCTGGTTCTGGTTGCCGGGCTGGTTCTCCACCAGGTGGGCGACCTGCCAGGTGATGGGGTGGTCCAGGACGTTGCCGCCGACCCAGTCCACGATCCGCCAGTTGGTGCCGTCCTTCTCGAAGGCGAAGGTGCCGTGCGGGTTGTAGGGGCGTCGCTGCCACTGCTCGGCCTGGCAGGCGATCCCGTCGCTGACCACCGGGGTGACGGTGGTGGCGCCCTTCTGATCGTTCTGGGTGGAGCCGTAGGTGTTGGCGCCGATCTTGACGGTGACGTTGGCCGGGCCGGTGAGCGGCAGGTAGTGGCGCAGGACGATGTCGCGGCTGGCGCCGGGGGCGATGTCCTCGCAGTAGCCGATCGTGACGGTCACGCGATGGAAGTCGGCCTTCAGCCCGCCCACGTTGGCGCCGCTACGGCCCTTGGTGATGACGATCTTGCTGCCGAAGTCCTGATAACCCGCGTCTTTCAGGATCGGCGGGGCGGAGGTGGGGATGTCGAAGGCGATCTGGGTCCCGTACGGCAGCTTGACGCCGGTGTTGTTGGTGATCCGCAAGGTAGGACGCATCGGGTAGAAGGGGTCGTCGCTGGGGAACGCCGGGTCCGGGCCGGTGGGATGGTTCACCAGTTCGGCCTTCACATCGACGACGTTGCCCGGCAGCGTCGTCGCGCCGGCGCGGCCGGTCTGGTAGCCGCCGGAGCCGCGAAGACCGTCGTCGAGACGGGTGGTGAGGTCGTAGCCCATGCCGTACTCGCCGTTGGCCCGCTTGGTGTAGTCGCCCGCGAGTTCCCACATCATGACGCCGCCGAGCTTGTTCTGCTTGACGTAATCGATCTTGGCGTCGATGGACGCGTTGTTCTCGGTGGACAGGAACACCTTCTTGTCCGCGTTCCACAACCACGAGGCTTTGAGCGTGCTGTCGTACTTCTCCGTGTACGAGCCCTTCATCTTGCCTGCCTCGGCGGCGGGGTCGGTGTACGCGCTCAGATAGCCCGGCGTCACGCCTTGCCGGAGGTTCATCGCGTGCCACAGCGGGTTGGATCCCGACGGCACCTCGTTCCCGATCCGTCCCAGGTCGTGCCAGATGTTGTCGATGCCGACCGCGCCGTTGCCGCAGGGGTAGGGGTTGGCCGCACCGGAGCCCGGGCCGGTGCCGGGCTGGCACTGTCCCTGGTCGGGCATGGCCGCGGTGCCCCACAGGCCGTCGGTGCCGCCGGACACGTTCTGCCAGCCCCGGGTGTAGTACGGGATGCCGATGTTGATCCGGCCCGGCGGCAGCGCGCCCCGGTAGTAGTGGTAGGCCCAGTCGATGTTGAAGTAGCCGGTCTTGTCGTACTCCGTGGTCGAGTAGACCTGAGCGGTCTGCAACTCGGCGTCCTTCCCGTCGTCGTACAACGGGGCCTGCGGGCCGACGAAGTGGTTCCACGAGCCGTGCAGGTCGTAGGTCATCAGGTTAATGAAGTCCTGATATTTCAGGGCGTCGCCGGCGTCGAAGCCGCGTACCAGATATCCGGAGGCGGAGGCCGCGGAGGTGAGCAGGTAGTAGCGGCCCCGGGCCGCGCCGGCCACGTCCAGCTTCTCGCGCAGCGTCTTCATCAGGGCGTTGTAGCCCTTCTGCAGTCCCTTGCGGCGCGGGTCCGAGAGGTCCCAGTCGGCCGGGTTGCCGGCCTTGGGCAGCGCGCTCGGGTACTCGTAGTCGATGTCCACGCCGTCGAACGCCTCCTTGTAGCGATCGAGGAACTCGACCACCGAGTCGGCGAAGGCGTCGATGCCATCCTGATTCACGCCGCCGTCGGCGGTGGTGGCCATCGTGTAGAAGTTCCGCGAGTCGGCCCAGCCGCCCACCGAGATCAGCGTCTTGACCTGGGGATGTCTCTTCTTGTACACCGCCAGCAGGTTGAAGTGGCCCTTGTAGTCCAAAGTCGGATCGGGCGCGGCGCCGCCGGTGTAGGGCCAGGTCAGGCCGGTGGCCGGGTTCTTCGGATCGCTGGTGTCGCCGACGGAGATCCTGTTGTTCTCCACCTTCGCGAACGCGTAGTTGACGTGGCTCACCTTGGACCACGGAATGTTCGGCACCAGGTATCGCGGCTCGTCGTTCTCGCCGGTACGCCAGCCGGAGAAGTAGCCGACCACCCGCTTGTCGCGTCCGCCCAGCCATTCGCGGCCGGCGGCGTCGTACACCTTGCAGTAGGGCGTGTTCACATCACGGGTCGCGGCCATCCCCTCCGGGCGGCACTGGGAGTGCGGGACCGACACCTCGGGCTTGGCCACACGGTCGTCGGCGCTGTTGTCGATGGGGGCACCCGCGGCGGTCTCGCCCCCGCCCTCCGTGGTGACCGTGATGGCGTTGCTCTCGTCGGAGATGTTGCCGGCGGCGTCGAGGGCGCGGACGGTGTAGGTGTGGGCGGTGTCCGGGGGCAGGTTCCTGTCGGTGTAGGTGGTGCCGTCGACTCTGACGAGGGTGCCGTTCCGGTAGAGCGCGTAGCCGGTGACACGGACGTTGTCGGTGGCGGCGTCCCACTCCAGGGAGATGCTGTCGGCGGTCACGGCGGTCCAGCGGAGGTTGCCGGGCGCGGTCGGGCGCGCCATCTTGTCCACCTCGTTGGGGTCCGGCATGTCTGGGAAGACGTGCACGGAGGTGTTGAAATCGAAATACGGATCTTTGATGTCCTTGCACACCGGGCGGCCGGTGTCGGGATCGGGGTCGCAGTCCTGGCCGACGATGTCGCCGGGGAGGGCCTTGTAGAGATCCGCCTCGAAGACGGGTTCGCCTTCGCTGTTCGGGGTGTCCTTGAGCGCGAAGGTGGCGGAGCCGAAATCGTTCCCGGTCAGCTTGTCGCGCAGCGCGATGCTCGGGTACCCGCCCCAGCTGATCAGGTCGGGGAAATGCCATCTCGCCCAGTGATTGTTCAGGGGCTGGTCGGCGTCGGCGAAACGGAAGGCGTGCGTTTGAACGTCGTCCTTGTGGTAGACGATCTTCGGGTGGGTGCCGTTCACGAACTCGACCTCGGCGGCCGGCTTGGGATCGTAGTCGCCATGGGCGGAGGCGGAGACGTACCTGACCTGGTCGTTCTCGGTCCAGACCACGATGTGCTCCCAGTCGTGGCGGTGTCCGCAGTTGGGGCAGCCGCCTTCGGTGGTCTGGTCCTTCTGGAAGTACAGCCCGTACATGTGGGCGCACCAGCCGCTGGCGTTGCAGCGGGACCGCGCGTACATGTTGCTGTTCTCCAGGTCCGACTCGTCGCGGCACGAGCCGTTGAGCGCCCCGGTGGGCACCAGGCCCGGGTTCAGCTCGCCGTCTTTGCCGATGGCCACTGACGGGTAGCAGCCGTCCTCGTCGTAGTCCATGGCGGGCTGGAATTTCAGGTGGGCCTCGCTGGCGCTCTGTGGGATCTCGGGGGGCGGCGGCTCGGCCCACGCGGGCGAGGTGACGGCCACCAGGCCGATGCTCGCGCCCAGGATCACCACCAGAGCGCGGGCGACCAGCCGGGCGGGGGTGCGTAACAGACCTCTCACGAAGCTCTCCTCAGGGATGGCATGGCGCACCCGCCCAAGTCTGGAGAGCCCGCGGCCCGGGAGACATCTGTCAAATGACGCTGTCGGGTTCCCTGTCGAGCGCCACCCGGGCGATCTCCACCCGGCTGCGCAGGCCGAGCTTGGCGAGGATGCGTGAGATGTGGGTCTGCGCGGTGCGCCTGGTGAGGAACATGCTCTGGGCGATCTCGGGGGTGGACCTGCCGGCCGCGACCAGCAGCGCGACCTTGTGCTCGGTCGGGGTGAGGGCGTCCCAGCCGTGCGCGGGCCGCTTGGGCCGGGCGCCGTGGACGCCGCGGCGGATCCCGTACCGGCGCAGGCGTGCCTGGGCGCGGCGGATGTCCCAGACCGCGCCGAATCCCCCGTACAAGGTGATCGCCTCGTTCACGGCCCGCCGGCAACCGGCCGGGTCGTCGCGTTCGGCGAGGACGGCCGCGAGGTCCTCGAGCGCGCCGGCCAGGTCCACGGGCACCCCCGTGGCGCGGTAGTGCTCCACCGCGGAGCGCAACGGCTCCGGATCTCTCTCGTACAGGCCCCGGCACCAGTCGGCGGCCGCGGCGGCGCGGGCCGGCAACTGCTCCGCGGCCGCCTCCGCCCGGCACGCCGCCAGCGCCGCCGCGGCCGCCGGCCGGTCGTCCACGGCGAGCGCGAGCCGGACCATGGCGGGTGACCACTGGTGGGTCAGGGTCATCTCGCCGGTTCGCCGGTCGAGCAGGTCGGCGAGGTGCGACAGCGCCCGGTGCCGGTCACCGTCCTGCTCGGCGATGACGGCCTGTGCGAACCGCAGGAAGTCGGTGTTCTCACGGTCGGCGACGGTGACCGCCGGCCGGCGCAGGCCGGCGCGGACGTGCGCGCGGGCCGTGGCGTGCTGGTCGCGACGGGCGGCGATGAGCGTGGACACGCCGTGCCACAGCCAGCCCGGACTGCGTTCGCGCAGGCCACGGTACGTCATCGCGGGATCGCTCTGATCCACCGAGGCCAGCTCCGCCAGGGCGTCGTCCCAGCGGCCCAGCCAGAACATCAGCACGGCGGCCGTGACGCTGGAGGAGGTGTCGTCGGAGTGGGCGGCGTCCAGCAGGAACCGCCGCGCGGAGTGCAGGGCCGCCTCGGCGTCCGGCCAGCGGTCCAGGTTCTGCAGCGTGAAGATCCGGCCATGCAGCGCGTACGCCCGCAGGTCCGCGTGGTCGCCCGTGTCGCTGAGGATCTCCAGTGCCCGGTCCACACAATCCAGCGCGGACAGGTGATGGCGGCGTACCGAATGGTTGAGCCACAGATCGGTGAGCGCGTACGCGGTGACGAACGTGTCCCCGCCGGCCTCGCCGAGCTCAAGCGCCTCGCGCGCGGTGGTGTCGGCGGCGTCCAGCGCGCCCGACCCCGCCCGCTGGAACATCGCCAGGGAGGCGAGCATCCGGGCCCGCCAGGGTCCGGGCAGGTCGGCGTGCCGTAACGCCTGCTCCAGGGCGGTCACCGCGGCGTCGTTGTGCCCGCCGCTGAACAGGGCGCGGGCCAGCAGCCAGTGCATCCGCCCCCGGTCGGCCGAGTCGGTCAGCACCGCGAGGGCCTGCCGGGCACGGGCCGCGGCCTGCTCGTGCTCGCCCATCGCGAGCAGCACCTGGGCCAACGCCTCGCTCAAGGTGGCCAGGTCACGGGCGTCGGCGACCTCGTGGTCGAGCTCGCGGCGCAGCAGTTCGGCCGCGAGCTCCGGCGCGCGTACCGCCAGCACCGGGGCGGCGCCGACGAGCCAGCGCCGGGTCCAGCGGTCACCGGCCTGGTCCGCCGCCAGCAGGTGCTGCGCCAGCCGCTGGGGCTCGACGCCGATGCCGTCCAGCGCCTGAGCCGCGTCCTGGTGCAGCGCCACGCGCAGCGCGGCCGGCATGCCGTCGTAGAGTGCCTGGCGTATCAGCGGATGCCGGAACCTCATGCGCTGACCAGCCTCGACCAGGATCCCAGCCGCCATCGCCTCCTGAAGATCGCCCACTAAGTCGATCGTGGACCGGCCCAGCAGCACCGCCACCTCGGTCACGGCGAACTCCCCGCCGAGCAGCGCGGCCATCCGCAGCATCTCCAGCGCGCCGGGCGGGACGAAGTTGAGCCGGCTGTCCAGCGCGGCAGCGAGCGACTTTGAGACGGTGCTCGTCGAGGTCCGGCGGAGTTCGGCGCACGTGCCGATCGTCAGCATGTTCCCGTGTACCAGGGATTCGACCAGCTCGCGCACGTAAAGCGGGTTGCCCATCGCCTGGGCGACCAGCTCGACCAGCCCGGGGCACGGTGGCGCGCCGGCGATCTCGGCCACCAAGTCGTGGACCGCGTCCGGGTCGAGCGGCCCCAAGCTGATCGATATCGTGTCGCGGCCGCGCAACGCAGCGAGCAGGCGGCCCGCGTCCGACCGGTGCGGAACCGGGCGGCACGACAACACCAGCAGCAACGGAAGGTGCGCCGCGGACGCCGCCAGCCGGCGGCACACGTCGAGCGACGCGCCGTCCGCCCACTGCACGTCGTCGAGCACCATCATCGTCGGCGCTGCCGCGCACAGTTCGTCGACGAGCGTGAGGAGCATCTCGGAGACCGCGGCGGGTGCGGCGTCGCCGAGAAAGACCTCGGACCGCCGCTCCTGTACGAACTTCACGATCCCGGCGCGGCGTGGATCCGGTGAGCGCTCGGTGATCTCCAGGCTGTCGAACAGCAACCGCAGTGGCAACGGGTATATGTCCTGTTCCGCCGTGCCGCGCAGTACCGTGCATCCCGACTCCTGACCGACCGCGGCGGCAGCGGCCAGGAGCGACGACTTGCCGATGCCCGGTTCGCCGTCCACCACGACCACACCACCGGTTCCGGCCCGCAGGCGCCCGATGGCATTCCGCAGAACCTCTAACTCGGTCACGCGGTGGAACAACATCATCGAGTTCCCCAGGTAGATGGACGATCTCCTGTCGATGAATGTTAACCGTCGTCATTTGACAGATGTTTGCAGCCCGTCGATACGGTAGATACCACTCCGGCCGCGACTATCGAGCGGCCGCAGTTCGCGTCCGGGGAGATGGTGTGCGGGTGATCAAGCCCTGCGGGTTGGTGCTGGTGAGATCGATGTGACATGAGACGGCCTGTGCCGCTCGAATATTGAGTTACGTGGCCTGAGCTGCGGTTATGCGGCGTGGCGGTATTCGTTGATCATGCCGGTGACGACGGGTTTTCGGCGAACGGATCGCAGGTCGCTGAGGTCGGTCACGTCCCGGGCGGGCTGCGTTGCGATGTCTGGGGGACGCTGGTGCCGGGACTGGTGCGGCCGGTGGTGGTTGTAGTGGATCAGATATTCGCGGAGCACGAATGCCAGGTGGTGTTCGTCGAGGATCAGTATCCGGTCCAACAGCTCACGGCGCAGGGTACTGATACGCGCTCGCAGATGGCGTTCATCCTCGGCATCCGCGGCAACGTGGTGATGTCCCGCAGCCCTTCGGCTGTGAAGACCTCCCGGAAGGCGGAGGTGAAGAGCGGGTCTCGATCGTGGATCAGGAACCGCAGCCCGGCGATGCGGTCGCCTAAGGCCATGACCAGGTTGCGGGCCTGTTGCACCGTCCATGCTCCGGTCGGGTGCGGGGTTACTCCGGCCAGGTGCAGTCGCCGGGTGCCGTGCTCGATGAAGATCAGCACATGCAGTCGTTTGAGCATTATCATTTCGACCACCAGGAAGTCGCACGCGATGATCGCGTGGGCTTGTGTGGTCAGGAACTGCCGCCAGGTCGGCCCGGTCCGACGGGGTGCCGGATCGATACCGGCGGCGTGCAGGATCTCCCACACGGTGGAGGCCGCGATCGGGTAGCCCAGGCGCGCCAACTCGCCTTGGATTCTTCTGTGTCCCCAGGTCGGGTTCTCCCGCGCCATCCGAATGATCAGTGCCTTGACCGGCTGGCGGGTGCCGGGCCGTCCCGGGCGCCGCCGGTCGGTGAAGGTCCACTTACGCGCTACAAGATTGCGGTGCCAGCGCAAGATCGTCGCTGGGGTGACCGGGAAGATTTCCGCCCACCGGCGGCGGCAGATCAGCCGCGATAGCGCTGCAAGCCAGAGCCGGTCGGCGTGACCCCACCGCGGCCGACCGCCGAGCTGACGGCGCAGCACCTGGTTTTCGTGACGCAGCGTCAGCAGCTCAACATCCTTGGACAGATCAGAACGAACCAGCACCGCCAGCAGGCCGAACAAGCCCCTCACTAACCGATAGACCAGCGACAACAACACCCCGCGATAGTCGCAGCCGCTGCCCTGATCACGCAGCAAAACCCCAGTTCACAGCACGAAACCGTGTTTCGAGCGGTACACGCTGATCTGCTCGGCGGGGATCCACTGCCGCGAGCCGATCAGCGCATGCCCGGTGCCGGCACGGACGTAGGCCAGATGGACGAGGTTGATGTCG
>NZ_JBFALF010000068.1:0-25670 GCF_040656115.1 Nonomuraea sp. NPDC050202
GGGTCAGGCTGCCCCCAGCTTCATCACCCTGCTGCGACAGGGCGAAGGTGGCGGTCTCTCACCTCCACTCGATCAATCAGCGCCTCACGGCGCACCTGCTCGACGACCCAGCGGTGTTTGCCCAGGCCGGAGCCGTGTTCGGTGCCGCGGCGGGCGATCAGCGGGCGGATCTGCAGCTCGCGGACCAGGTGGCGGTACTTGTCGTGGTCGTAACCGCGGTCGGCGAGTACCACGTCGGGCCGCTGCCGGGGTCGGCCGCGCTTGCCGCGCACCTTGGGGATGGCGTCCAGCAGCGGGCGCAGCTGGGTGACGTCGTTGCGGTTCGCGCCGGTCAGGATGACCGCGAGCGGGGTGCCGGTGGCGTCGGTGATCAGGTGGTGCTTGCTGCCGGCCCGTCCGCGATCGACCGGGGACGGGCCGGTCTGCGCCCCCCCTTTTAACGCCCTGATCTGCGAGGAGTCCACCGCCGCACGAGAGAAGTCGAGCGCGTCGGCGGCGCGCAGCCGATCGAGCAGGACCTCGTGCAGCCGCTGCCACACGCCGGCCTTGTTCCACTCGGCCAGCCGCCGCCAGCACGTCATGCCCGAGCCGTAACCCGGTTCCTGCGGCAGATGCTCCCAGGCGATCCCGGTGTGCAGCACGAACAAGATGCCCTGCAGTGCGAGCCGGTCATCCAGCCGCTTACGTCCCGAATGCCGGAACCGCCGCTGACGCTGAGGCACAAGCGGCTCGATCACCGCCCACAACTCGTCGCTGACCTCCCACGGCTTCAGCCTGGCCACCCGCGCTCCTCTCGCTCGATCACAGCGAGAGATCAAAGCACAACAAAGATCATTCTGTTAGGCGCTCTTAGCCTGGTCGCCCACACCGCGACGTCGGCCAGGGCAGCCTCTACCGGTGCTGCCCCAACCGCGCCAGCCTCGCGCTGGCCGTGGTCGAGGAGGTCGCCACGGAGCTCAAAGCGCTCGCCGCGAAGCCGGATGTGGCGCTCTAGTACATGCTGGCCCTGATCACCGCGCAGGCCATCGCCTCCATCGCGTGGCACCGACATGGTCAAACGCGGGCGCGGCCGACGCCCGGAGGATCGTCGCCGTGAGCATGCTCGCGGCGCTCCTGGCAAAACGGGCCGCGCCTGCCCGGCGCATCGCGGCCGCGCGGACATGGATCCTGCCGCGCAGGGCATGGACGCCTGATCGCCACAGCTGTTCGTCCACACACGAACGGCGATGACGCAACCTAGCCGCGGCCGGAACGGACGGCGAGCCGGACTATCAGCGGCTGCTGCCATTTGGCCGCCGGTGCCGCTGGACACGGCCGCATCGCTGCCGGAATGTGTTGTCTCGCGGCGCTTCCGGGCGCCGATCGGCAGGGATGAGGCCGTCAGCTGATCTGCTCGTACCCACCGCCTGAGTCGGCGGCCTTAGTGCCACCTGAGAACTTCACCCAGGAGCCGGCCGGGGCGTGGTGGTAGACGGGCACGGTGTGCAGAGGCGTGATCTCCTCGTTCTTCACCACGCCCGCCCCCTTCACGTCCACCGCGGACCAGACCAGGGTGCGGGTGCCTACTGCCTTGGTCTTGAACGTCACCGCGCACGCGTTCTGCTTGCCGGCGTTGTACAGCAGGTACGCGACCCCGCCGGTGAACGAGGCCTGACGCTCTACCGTGTAGCCCGGCCCGCAGACCATGCCAGGCGTCTCGGCGGCCACGCCGGAGGCCGAGGCCGTGCTGGTGGTGAAGACCGCCGCCGCTGCGAGCACGGCGACAGCCGCCGTGCCGATCAACGTCTTTCGCACGCTCATGATCATGATCTCCAAGTAAGCGATGCCCTCGCGGGACTGGTGTTGTCGAGTGACGCGCAGGCCATCTTGCGACGCGACGTTTCCCCATGTCGTTAGCACCAAGCGCAGGATCCCTTGGCGGCGGGCGCAGCTGCGCCGGCATGCACCCGCTGCCTGCGGCCGAGGTACGCCGCTACCGTTGCGGTAAGGGACGGTGTGGGTCCTACCGTCTCGGCATGGACGTCGATGTGATCATTGCCGGGGCCGGACCCACCGGCCTCATGCTCGCCGCCGAGCTCGGCCTGGCAGGTGTGTCCGCGGTCGTGCTGGAGCGGCTGCCCGAGCGCAGCGGCCAGTCCAAGGCGCTCGGCCTGCAACCCCGCACCGCCGAGGTGTTCGAGGCGCGGGGCCTGCTGGACCGGCTCACCGGCCGGGCGATCCTCAAGGTGCCCGGCGGGCACTTCGCCGGGCTGCGGCTTGACTTCACCGCCTGGGACACCGCCCACCCGTACATGATCGGTATCCCGCAGGCCCGCGTCGAAGAACTCCTCGAAGCCCGAGCAGCCGAGCTGAATGTCAAGGTGCTGCGCGGGCACGAACTGACCGCGCTCACCCAGGACGACGACGGCGTCACCGCCACCGCCGGCCCCCTCCGGCTGCGCGGGCGCTACCTCGTCGGCTGCGACGGCGGCCGCAGCACGGTACGCGACCTGCTCGGCATCGGCTTCCCGGGGCTGGACGGCCGGCTCCGGATGGCCGTCGCCGACCTCACCCTCACCGGACCCGCCCCCACCTCGTGGAGCCTGCCGGACATGACCCCGTCCGCCACCGGCAAGGGCTACCTGGCGCCGCTCGGCGACGGCGTGTACCGCTTCCTGTTCTACGGCCCCGAGCAGCAGGAACTACCCAGGGACGCGCCGATCACACCCGCCGAGGTGACCAGAGCTCTGACCGGATCGGCCGGGCCTCGGGTGCGGCTCGGCGAGATCCGCTGGGCGTCCCGCTTCACCGACGCCTCCCGGCAGATCACCCGCTACCGGCACGGCCGAGTGCTGCTCGCCGGCGACGCCGCGCACATCCACTCCCCGATGGGCGGCCAGGGCCTCAACCTCGGCGTGCAGGACGCCTTCAACCTCGGCTGGAAGCTGTCCACCCACCTCCACGGCCACGCCTCGGACGACCTGCTCGACACCTACCACACCGAACGGCACCCCGTGGCCGCACGCGTGCTGGCCAACACCCGCGCCCAAGCCGTCCTGCTGGTGCCCGACGAGGAACACCTGGCCCTGCGCACCATCGTCGAGGAACTACTCACCCTCCCGGAGGCCAACAAAGTAATCGCCGGCATGATCTCCGGGCTCGACATCCGCTACCCTCTGCCCGGCGACCCGCACCCCCTGCTCGGAACGCAGCTGCCAGGCCTCGATCTGCACAGCGGCCGGCCCTTGATCCTCGCCGCCACGGAGCGCCTGCGTCCGGCGGTCACCCCGTGGTCGGGGCGGGTCGGCTACGAAGTGACCGCGCGCGACCTGCACGCCGAAGCCGTCCTGGTGCGCCCGGACGGCTACGTCGCCTGGACCGGGTCCGATGCCGCCTCCTTGACCGACGCCCTGTCCCGATGGGCTGGAACACCGCAGCGCTCCACCCGGTAGCGGATGCACGAGCCGGCTCCTGCCATCCAGTCCACCGTACGCGGTGACGGCGCCGGGATCTGTCATTGGCGTGGAGCGCAGGCCGTATTCGCAGGGAGCGCAGGCCCGTACCGCCCGCTCGGCTTCCCGCAGCCGCATATGCGGCTGGGGAGACATGGACCGGACGCCCGCAGCAGGCAGCTACCGCTGCGGCTGGCACGCTAATGCCTCGATGACGGAGCCGCTGGGTGTGCGACCGGCGCGACCTTGGCACCAGCATGCTGCCACAGCGCCTCGCACCCACCCCGAATCTGCGCGGTACGATCCGGCAGGCATGGCGGCTGCACCGTGACCTGCTGGCGTGGTAGGCGGCCAGCCTCGGCGGGCTCATCCTGTCGCCCATGCCGTGTTCCACCCCGCTCTGGCGGTCACCGTCGATCATGCGGGCAGCTCCCTCAGACGTAGCGTGCTGCCCAGCGGCTTCATGGCCGCTGGCGGACCTTCTCAGAGTGGCCGCCTCCGGCCACAGAGATCGCCTGGTTCCTGCAGCCGGACGGAGGGCTGGCGAGCAGCATGCCCCCGGACAGTGACGCCGACGGCTACACCTACGACCCCGACGACCCCGTCCCCACACTCGGAGGGGCCGTCATGAGCGATCCTGCGCACCCCGCCGGCGTCTTCGACCAGCGGCAGATCGAGGCTCGCCCCGACGTCCTCACCTACACCAGCGAACCGCTCACCGAGGATGTCACTGTGATCGGGCGCATCACCGTGCACCTGTGGGCCGAGACCGACGCCGTGGACACCGACTCCGTCGTCCGGCTGTGCGACGTCCAGCCGGACGGGCGGTCGTACAACATCACCGACGGGATCGTCCGCGCGCAGTTCCGCAACGCCGCCCAGGGAGAGGTGTCGTCGCTACTGAAGCCCGGCAAGCCCTACGAGTACCTAATCGACCTGTGGTCGACGGCCAACGTCTTCCGCGCAGGCGAGGGTGATCGCCGGGAGGACTACGCGGACTGCCAACGTCGTATCGGCGTCAGCCGCGAGGTGTGTTTCCTCCTCGACACCCCCGCACAGGCGCACTGCGTGGTCTACATGCAGGGCGACGACTTGGAGGCGGCGATCAAACAATTCGCGGAATCGCAGCACCCGTTCGACAGGTGGTTCAGGGAACAGCTCGGCATGGTGTCACAGCAGTGGCCCGCACCCATCTGGGCAGGCTTCCCCACTCCCGGGGTTCTCGAAGTCCTGTCCGTGTACGACGAGGCTCACCCGGACCTGGACGCCGCTGCTGCAGTCTGAGCCTGGTGGCCCGGGTCGCTGATATTCGGAAAGGTCCACCGCGGTCGAGGGTGACGCCCACGGTGCCTTCGGCCAGCATACGAGCAGGACGGCTGGTGGCGAAGCCCCGGTGAGTCCCGCACGACGACATCGGCTTGGTCCAGGCCGCGAACCCAAGTACGGACGCGCTCCACCACGTCGGCAGCCGTCTCGGGTGCGGTGACGACGTCGAGCACGCGACGAGTTCTATCGCGCAGCGCGGGCGAGCCTGGCTGTGAGGGGCGGCGACGTCGCCCAGGCAGAGTGGCTCGGATCGAGATGGATTCCCTACGCCGCCCTCGAGGAACGTACCCGGGTGGAAGGCCGTCAGGACATGCACTAACTGTGGTCCAGCTCCTCCTGGTTGGCCCTCGACTTGCCACGGCAAGACACCATCCGCCTTCTTGGAAGCACTGCTCACGGGTTCCGCCGCCGGGAAGCACGGGAGTCACCGTCCGGCCCGGGCGCACGGCAACTCGCGACCAGTCTCCCGTCCACTAACTCGCCCGTGGCGAACGGGCGTTCCTTCACCTGCGCCGCGGACGACTGCCTGGCGGGTCGTTCCTCCAGGCTCGAGAGAAAGCGTCAGCGCTTCCTCGTCTGCGTTACGCCGCGAGTTCAGATGCAGTATTGTGCCTGACACCCCCGCACAGTGTCGAAGGGCCACCTGACCAGCAGCTTCACGTGGACTTGTCCGTATGAAGCGCCCCAGTCACATCAGGAGCAGTAAGTCTGACGAGGATTCAGTGCCGTCGTGCTCCTCAAGAGCAAGTCCCTCGACACCTACTACGCCTTTTCTGTAACGAGCGGCACTGCGGTCCCTCCGCTAGAACCCGCCCGCTCGGACAGTTGTCTCGCGTATCGGCGAAGGCGGGCCGATCCTCAGGGAAGGCGCCCTCCCAGTCCTGTGAGAGAGGAACCCATGCGACAGGTTGGTCGCTCTCCCCTGTGACCTGCAGTGACCGGGCCACGATGGCGCCATAGGAAAGACCGAGCCGAAGCTCCAATCTCGGTGGTAGGAGCGCACTGTCACCGCCGCCGGCGCTTCCAGCAGATCAGCGGAGATCCCCGTCTCCTCGAGCAGCTCACGAGGGGCGGCATCCCGCGGGCTCTCGCCAGGCTCGACTCGCCCGCCCGGCGGTACCCACCCGCGCCAGCGATGCTTGACCAGCAGCACATGCCGGAAGGTTTCGTCGAAGACCCATGCCTCGGCCGCGAGCGGGTCCATCGGACCCTTCATCGCCGCCTCCAGGCAGGCGCATGCGTTATCGAACTCGGCTTCTGCCCTGCGGGCGTCCATCACAGCTGCCCGCAAGGTGTACTGGTCAGGACCACGCTGATCCACCCGCCCCACGGTAGTCGCCAGGCCCGACAGCCACTGGCCTGACTCGCTTTGACAGCAGGCGGACGTAAGATCAGCCGCGCCTCTTGAATCCGGTACTCAACCGGCCGCTGATGCTCCATGCTGAGCGTGTCCCAGCACGTTCTTGCTCATTCGCGAGGAGCGTTCTTGACCCGGTACGCCGTCGATCACCGCCGCAACGTCCTCATCGCCTCCTGGAGCACCGGGTCGGGAGATACCGCGGTGGACGTCGCCGATCTGCCCGCCGAGATCTCCAGCCGCGATGCCCTGAACCTCGCCAGGACGCTGACGCAGCTCTCCGACGCCTGCTGGCGGTGCTACACCCACCCGGCCAGCGCCGCCGACAGCCACGAGGCCAACTCCGAAGGTGAGCGCCGGCAGGAAGAACGCGACGCCTTCACCAGCGTCCTCACCGCGTTGACCAGGCCCAATCTGCCCGCCGACGGCTACATGATCCAGTCCTACGTCCGTGTCGAAGAAGCCGCCCACCAGGTCGGCCGAGCCCTGCACGCCCTCAACGCCGCCGAGCTGACCACCCGCGTCACCATCGACGTCGGCGCAGAACTGGCCGCCATCGAACAAGCCGAACTGGGCAACCTGACCGAACGCGCCCGCCAGGCCGTCACCCTCACCCGCGAAGACGCCTCCCCGGTCCAAGCCGCCCAAGCCAGCAACCTGCTACACGACAACCCCTTCGGCCCCGAAGCACTCTTCACCGAGATCGACCCCGCCGCAGCCGCCATCGCCGCCGCCCACTGGCTGGATACGGCCGCCACCGTCACCGCCGACTCGACCGGGCTTCCCGTCACCCAGATCGTGGTCGAAGCCGACAACATCGAGGCACTCCCCCACGAGACGCCCACCCTCGTCCTGGAACTGATGGCCAACGGCGCCACGCCTCGCCAGGCGGTGATGCCCCTAATCCGCGACGCCCTCCGGGTTGCCGAAGGCGAGATCCCCGACATCACGGCACTCCAGCAACGCATCAGCGCCACCCAGCAACTCCTCGACAAGAGGCACGAGGACCAGCCTGAGCTGAGCCTGGACGAGCTCGGCCTGCGGATCACACCGCTGGATCCCGCCCGCCCTGCCCTCGACCTTCTGGAGGACCTGCTCAGCGGCATCCGTGGCTGCTGGCTGCTGTACGCCGAAGACGCGACCGAGCTCGACGAGACCGAAGACCTCGACGATGAGGAATGGCGGAAGCTCCGCACAGCGGCGTTCTTCGCCGAAGTCCGGGCAGAAGCTGCCGCTTATCGCGAGCGCCTCTTGTAGCGCCAGGCATTCGGCAGGCGGGCCGTGCTCAAGAAGTACAGCGTGCTGAAACTGAACGCCGAGATCGTGGAACAACACCACGAGGTCGCGGACGGACAGGGCAATCCGGGAACGCTCAATCTCCCTGACACAGCGCCTTATCCAGATCCTGCCCACCGCCCTCTGTAGGGTCCAGAGCCATAAGCGGCCGAACGGCGGGATCGATCAGCGGCCGACCCGCAGATTAAACATCACACGATCGAAGCGTTACCGATTCGATTTCCAGATGCAAGGCTGATTGGGCGTGCCTCTGCTAACCTCAACTGCCGCTGCCCCTCTAGCACACGGAGTGCTGGCATGCCTTCTTCGCGCACACGACTCATCTTCGGCAGCATCGCGATCGTCGTCACCGGCACCACTTATCTCTCCGCCGCGCCGGCCGAAGCAAATAGCAAACCGCCATGCACGTTCGGCACCTGGACCCTCGTACACAAGGCAACCAGCAGCAGATCTTCCGCAGATGACTGGGCGAAGCGCTCCGGTGTTACAGGCGTTAAGGTCACCATAGGTAAGCAGTACGCATTGTTTTCTTTCGAAGGCTCGACACGGGAATACGCCACAGGACTCGTGAACGGCGAAGAATATTCCTGGAATGCCATCTATAGGGGAAAGCTGAAGATAAGAGTAAAGATTAATGGGTTCAGCAAAGGACTTATCAGCTTCAGCGGAAAGTCAGCAAGCGGCAACGCCACTTTTCAGTCGGTCAGCACAAGCCCGGAGAGAAGGACCAACCCCGTTCGTTCACTTGTCCACGACCTCAGGAAGGGCCAACCCGAGAGCATGACACCCTCGACGGGGAGATTCGCGTGCTCGAAGAAGCAGCTGGTCATCCGCGAGAACTACAACATGCTAGGAAACAAATTCAGCAACACCCTTACCTTCCGACGCATGCCTTACACGTCGTGACGCAAGGACAGACCAGCCGGCGCCGTTCGAATGGAGCTCCTTGCAGCAGTTGCCAGACACTATGACGATGCCAGAGAGGGGTCTGGCGAACATGATCAAGGACGTGCACAATTGCCTCCGTGAAGGCGTACGTGGGCGTCACAGATGAGAGCTGGTACCGCTTCCTGGCTGCGCGTCCGACGCTCACTGAGGTGAACTTCTGGCGCCCTGGCGGCGGACGCGGGTTCGGCGCGGTCGAGCACGGCGAACTGTTCTTCTTCAAGACCCACTACCCGCACAACAGCGTGGTCGGCGGCGGCTTCTTCAGCGGCTTCGCTCCCCTGCGCGTCTCCGAGGCGTGGGAGTTCTTCGGCCAGGGCAACGGAGCCGCAAGCCTCGTCGACTTACGACAGCAGGTGGGCAAGTACCGCAGCCAGCCCATCGCACCGGGCGAAGACCCAATCATCGGCTGCGTCATCATCCGCGACGTCTTCTTCTTCCCCACCACCCAGATCGCCGGACCACCGCCGGGCTTCGCCCCCAACATCGTCCAAGGCAAGAGCTACGACCTGGCCGGACCCGCCGGCAACTACTTCCAGGACCTGCTGCACAGAATGAACATTCGCGAGGATATCGACCTGTCCCAGCCGTGGCACCGCGACGGTCCCACCTTCGGCGACCCCCGACTCGCCCCGCGCCGACTCGGTCAGCAGGCCTTCCAAGCCGTCGTCCTACACGCTTACGAACGGCGCTGCGCGATCACAGGCGACAAGATCCGGCCAGTCCTTCAAGCGGCCCACATCCGTCCGCTCTCGGCAGGCGGCGAGCATCGCCTGGACAACGGGCTCCTACTCCGATCAGACGTCCACACCCTCTACGACCGCGGCTACCTCGCAGTCGACCCCCAACACCGCTTACTTGTGAGCCCGCGACTACGCGAGGAGTTCGGCAACGGCGAGGAGTTCTACCGCCAGGCTGGCCAGCAGATCAATGTCCCAGAACGACCACGAGATCGGCCGAACCGAGATGCTCTCGAGTGGCACCTTGATGAGGTGTTCCTCAAGCGTTGAGCAACTCGGTCGATGCTTCAGACGGCGCGAGAGGCTGTGCACTTCGTCCCGAGATCTCATGTCTCGCACATAGTCCGTCCATCTCAGCCGGATGGCCGCATTGGCCGCTATTCTCGACGATTGTGTTGCTGTGGGTCCCGCGGACCGCGAGCACGCTGCCATGCATGGGGGACCCGCCAGCCGAACGGCCAGCGGCCTGGGCGCCGCAGCGGTTCACAACAAGCGACCACCAGGCACGCTCACACCACTCGTAGCCGGAAGCAGGGAGAACGAGGTTGGACACTGGCGTGGGCAGTGTGATCGACCTTCTCACCGCGTCACTCGATGAAATCGAGAGATGCGTGACCTTCCACCCTGGTACGGCGGCGTCGAGCCATACCGTCGTCACCGTTTCAGGGCTGGACGCCTACGAGGTACCTGTCGCCATGGGCCGGTACCTCGTCGGCACACTGGCCGGCGCCGTGGGGTTGGACGCCCGGCTATCGGAAGATCTCCTGGCGCGAGGCGTCGATCGCCGTGAGGAGATCCGAAGGACTGTCATGTCGCTGATCGGCACAGACAACATCTTCGTCACGGAAGATCAGAAACTGGTTCGCGACACGCGCCGGAACGCCTGGATCGGCGAAGGGCTCGGGCATGCCCTCCTGTCACTCAGCGCACGCCGGGAGACGTCGTGCGTTGATGGCCGAATCTGCACATTGTCCGAGATGCATCAAACAGTGACCCGTCAGGGCTTGGACTCGGTAGGCACCTACGTACAAAACGACGTGCTAGGTGTGTCTATCGGCGAAAGTAAGTCGACCGAGTCGAACGCGAGCGCAAACTTCGGCGAAGCGATAAACCTCTTCGCCGAGGTGGAGAAGGGCATCCACGGCCCAGACCTGCGTGCCCGACTTTCTGCATTCCGCTACATTTTGGAGCCGGGTCTCAAGGAGCAGGTCAAAGATTCGCTTTGGAGCGACAACGCCTCCTACCTACCGATCGTTGTCTATCAGGACAACTACGACTTCACGACCGCCCGGCCGAAGTTCCAGCGGATGAAGACACCGCTCGAGCGGCGCCGAGTCATCGTTGTGCAGCTGTCAAGCTTCCATGCTTTCTTCGACGCCGTCGCGGACGCGATGCGCAAGGCGGTCGACGAGGTGGTCGTCTAATGTTCAACCGGGGAATCAACGCCCTTTTGGCAGCGCTGCCCACAATCGCCGACCTGAACGTCAATGAGATTCGCCGGATTCTGACCACAGCGTGGCTCGAGACCACCAGGCCGCAACTGGGAGCCGATCAGCCCGCAACGGCCTCCGCAGAGACGCTCCATCGGCTGGCGACGGCGCTGGAAGTACACGCGATTCTCCCTCTGCAAGCGCAACCGTCTATGGTCCGAGCGTGTGCTTTCGTGGCCGCAGAGGCGCTGACCATCGCGCACGGCTTGGCAGACACTGACAGGGGTGACGGGCAGCCTGGAAGCAGCAACGGCTCCGCCTTTTGGCTGTTCGGGTCCGAACGTACCTTTGAGCGCGTCGAGGCGGCACTGCTGTACCTGATCGCCGGCTACGATGCTAACGCGGCCCTGACGGTCTCAGGCATGGGCGCAGAGGACCTCCACGACAGCAGCATCGAGGGTCCAATCGCTAGTTGGGCGGTGCAGCGCATCGTAGGACTGTGCCGTCTGACGCCCGCAGTTGATGTCGCTGCCCCGATGCTGGACCAGCAAGGACTGCCAGCACGCGTCCTCGTGCGGCACGAATTGTGGCGCCGGATTGGCGTGCACGTCGCCGACCATCTCGACTGGCTCATGTTCCGCAGCGGGATCGACCCGAACGCTGGCAGCGCGCTACGGGCTCTGGCGGAGCGGCTTGAGAACCGGGACCAGATACCCGCAAGGCCGGCTGCCCATCCTGACCTCCATCACCTGCTGCTCCTGCTAGCCACAGCCTGCGACGAGACCGGCTCTCGGGCGCTGCGAACGGTGCCGCCTCCGCCGGAAGACACCGGGGATCGCTTCGGGACCTACCAGCGTAAGCGTGCCGCGAGCCGCCCGCTGCTGTGGCCCGCCGCCCAGGAATACGCGCACGAATCGCTGCCCGGTCCCAAGGCCCACGCCGTGGTGGCAGTACCCACCAACTCCGGCAAGTCATCCGTCGCCGAACTCGCGATCAGTCAAGCCCTGTGCCAGGGCTGGGTCCTCTACCTGGCGCCGACCAACGCACTCGTCGGCCAAATCCGCCGACAGATGGCCGATGTCTTCGGTCGGACGACCGTACGCGAGTTTCTGGGTGGCGCCGAATACACACAGCTGATTGGCGAGTCCCTGGAACAGATCGAAGATCAGCAGATCCTCGTCATGACTCCGGAGAAGTGCTCCCTGGCTCTACGGCAGAACCCCGAGGCTTTCACGAAACTGGCCTTGTGCGTCTTCGATGAAGCACACCTTCTCGGAGACCGGGTCGGCCGTGGAGTGATCGCCGAATTGATCCTCGCAGAGATCATGCACCGTGCCAGGAAGGCGCGGCTCCTGTTGATGTCCGCGCTCATCGCCAACCCCTCCGAACTCGGATCCTGGCTCAGCCACGCGACTGGAATGCATACGGCCGTGATCAACGGACCGTGGCGTCCCACCCGTACACTCCGCGCGATTGCCGGCATCGACAACGACCGCGGTGCAGCAGCCTTCACCGCCGCCTCTCAACAGCTTCGGGCGCTCCCTCCTCACCGTAAACGGGAGAAGTTCAAGGCACCGATCGCTCTGCTCGCCGGACTACAGGGCGCATGGGCCAGCGAAGCGGCGAACGACTACGCGCTGGTCCAGACGAACATAGAGGTCCCCCTCGCCGTCACCCGGAAGTACAGATGGGATCCGGCTGGCTACTGCACCCCGGCCACTGCAGCGATCGTGCAACGTCTCGGCCTGCGCGGCGACAAGATCCTCGCCTTCTTGCCCCGAAGCAAACACGACAGCTTCCACGCCGCGGGGATGACACAGTTCGCCGCAGCGCCAGCCGATAGCACCGTCGAGGCCTTGCTGTACCTCGCCGACCTGGAACTCGGCGTGCCGTCGGCCCTTCGCGCGCGTCTACAGCAAGGCGTCGCCGTGCATACGAGCGCCCTCATCCGCGAGGAGCAGCGCGCCAGTGAGCTCGCTTTCGAGCGCGGCGTCGCTGTCGCCATGTACGCCACCGGAACCATGGCCCAAGGCCTCAACCTGCCCGCCACCGCCGTCGTCATCGGCGGCACTGAGATCGGTTACGACAACACCTCCAGCACACAGCAACGGCGCGACCAGGCTCGTGCGCAGTTGCTGAACGCTATCGGGCGGGCAGGCCGCGCCCACGTTGCCTCCCGTGCCATGGCCCTCGTCGTACCGAATAAGGCTCTTGTGCTCAGTTCCTCCGCCGATGCACGGCAGGCGGTCCGCACCGCGGAGTTCCTGCAGGACGAAGACGCGTCGTCAGAGTTGAGCAGCGCGTTGGACGGACTCATCCATAACGTACTCTCCGGTGCACTGACGCCGGACACCATGACTCCGGCAGAGCATACTGCGTTCAGCTTCCTGGCCTTCGAGAACGAAGATGAGGACGACACCACGCAGGTGATGGGTAAGACCTGGGCCGTCCACCGAGCAGGCGCCCAACATCAGGTCCAGGCGATCACCAACGCGATTGCTGTCACCGGCAGCACTTTCATCCAGGAGGCCGGCGCACCCGCATGGGTGGCGTTCGCCGCTCACCAGTCCGGCATCGCGCTCTCCGAGACCGCGGCACTCTACCGGCACTTGCGAGCGCGCCTCCAGGCCACCACAGCACCCGAAGAGATCTTGGGGTGGGCCGATTTGATGCTCCACCTGCTGGAACAACTGGCTCCCGAGCAGCTCCGGCGTATCTTGCGCCCCAAGCCCTATGGAGATGCGAGCAAGCTGTCGAAGATCTTCGACTCCGGTCCCGCGCGCGCGGACTCCTGGTCGGCCTACCGGGCAGCACTGTGCGCATGGATGAACGGCGAACCGATCATCGCGGTGGCCGAGCACATCCACCGTAAAAGCGTTGCCGGTAACGCCAAGCGCGGCGCGCAAGACCCGCTTCCGCGCGCAATCACCATCACCAGTGACGCTTTCCGGTTCGAACTCCCACTTATCGCGGGAGCGCTCAACGCCATCATCGTGCTCGGCCAGGAGCATGAGCCCGAAGGGCCCTGGGCGCTGTCGGCCGAAGCCGTCAGGACGCTGAATCTGCTCCCACTCGCCGTGCGCTCGGGCGCGGACACGCCTGAGTCGCTCGCGTGGATCCGCGCAGGGGTCCACACCAGGGTCGCCGCTCACCAGCTCAACGCGCTGCTGCCAGCTCCGCCCGGTCAGCCCGATGACGAACTCCAGCGATGGGCACATGCCCGATTGATGGACCTCTACCAGGACGCAATTCCTGATCTGCTCACACCTGCGCAAGCCGCCGTGGTCTTCGCGTTGCGGACGGTTCGCGAAGCCCGGTAGCCCGTTGCGTGGTCTCGCGGGCTCGGCAAATACTGGTCGTCCTGCTTGACGGCCGGGCTGCCGGGCCCGCTGGCTGTGGACATCACCGCCCAGATGGGCGAGGGGCGGAGTGACGCCCAACGATCGCCTTCTACGTTCACCACGAACAGGCGATCGTGTCTCTGGCCAAGCGACCTCCACGTACAGTCTGCGTTCTCCGGCAGTTCGAGCGCCGGAAGCGATCAAGCCCCTCATTCCGCAAATCCGCAGACTCTGTTGCGGATCCACCGTCCGCGGTGTGCAGTGACAGCATGCAGCCTCCGAGCGCGCTTGACGAGCGTGAGCTGTCGATCCTCATCCGCATTGCCTCGAACGTGAAACCCGTGACATCACGAGAAACACGCTTGACGAGGATCGTCTATGCCCTACAGGCCCAGAAGCTGGTGGTCCTCACCCGAACGAAAGGCTTCTGGAGCGCCGCCCTGACGGAATCCGGCCGGCTCTACCTGGAGAGTGGGAACCACCTCCCAGCGCCGGACGCCAACCAGTCGGATAGGGATGAACCGGCCATCGACCCGGGAGACTTTCTCAGTCAGCTCATTGACGCAGGCGGCATGTTGCTGATCAGCGACCCGGACGAGGTAACCCGCCGTCTTTGGCGAGAGGCTACCCAAGCCGCCCGGCGGGACGCTTTGATCCCCGACGGATACCACCTCACCCTCAAAGGGCGTGACCAAGGCGATCTGGAGATACGCCTCAAGACAGGCGGATCCCGGCAGCGGCGCATACGCTACCGCCCCAAGGACCGGCGACCCATACCTGTCCCCCAAGAATTGAAAGACCCGCATCCCGTGGTAGCCGAGCTACGTGATGATCACCTAGCCTTCACGCTCGACGATCCCGCCCGCCAGCGAGGCCTCCGACTGTTCCAGGCCATCGCGGACGAAGCCACTCGCTGCTGCCACACCGTCCGGAGACCCGGCGACTATAAGGGCGGACATCTTGAGGTGGTCATCGGTGACGAGGGTTGGGCCGTCGCGATCCAGAGACAGGAGCTAGCGACCCGTCTGGCAGTTCAGCCGAGCAGCACCCGGGAGAGTCCCGCTGACGTCGATGTACCTCCCGCCCAACGGCTGCGCCTGCGGCTCTGGCAGTGGCCCGGCCACGGAAGCTACGACTGGTACGACGAAGACAAATCGACGCTGGAGTCCCAGCTATGGCAGGTCATCGTACATATGGAGACGGTCACCAGGGACATCTGCCACGCAGTAGCGATGATGGACGGCGGTCGATCCCCCGAAGAACGGCAGCGCCGACGGGACGAGCTCCGTCGGGAATGGGAAGCTGCCACGGCCTACGCTCGGGAGCGCGTCCTTACCCAAGACCGCCTGCAGGTGCTGGGTACCGAGATGGACGCATGGCAGCGGGCACGGGCGATACGTCAGTACGCCGATGAGCTGATCTCCGTGGTGTCCACGATCTTAGACGAGGACCATCGACGGTCACTGTCTGACTGGATCGACTGGATGAAGTCCTATGCGGACACGATCGACCCGATCAACGAGCCTCCGCGGTTCCCACAGGACCGAACCGTCGATCCCGACGAGCTCATCCCCTACCTCGGCCGAGTCAGCCCCTACAATCCGCCGCTGCTTTAACCGGGCGCGATCACTTTCTGTAGCCATTCGCTGGGCGGCCCCGGACCTCTGACACAACGCTTCCATGTCTCAGGAACCAGCCACGGACCGAAATCAAATGACTTTGTACAGCCGATGCGAGGTGGGATCGCTCCATACGGCGCAGAACCTAGCAGGGCAGTAATACCGGCAGTAGGCGAGAAATGCTCTCGGTTAGGAGCGAATCCTACCCTTGTGCCGACGCTGAGCTGCCGTTCGAGAATGGTGATCCGATGGCGGAGAACGAAGGTTGCAACGTTCTCGACTCAATCGCCCATCGGAAGGAGCTACAGCGCCGCGGAGCCTTCTTGACGGCGCGATATGCCAGACGCATGATCATCATGCCGCACTCTGAGTGGCTGAGGGACCGTCTACGTAAGGCGAGCCCCAACAGGACTACCATCCAGACGGATGACGTCATCGGCAGGTGAGATGCCATCGGAGGGGTGGTTCTCGAAAAGACGATCAGTGTGCTCTGGGCAGTAGCCGAAGGACGCCCCTTCCTCGCTGGGCTCGCCACAGTACTCGATTCGCCCGCGCCCGCTCGCAATGGCCCAGCAGCATCTTCCTTGGTCAAAGAGAGCCTTCTCATCCTCTGTCCATCGCTCGGGATGGGTGTACGGCGTGATGACGTGACTGAGGCTGTCCATAGATCCACCTTGTTCGCGGCGGAGCCCCGAAGATCCGCCTGACAGTCGAACAGGATACCGAATAAAGCTGTGCGGCTAGCCGGATTGCGCGAAGTGGAACGAAGCACTGCCGCCGGGCTGCGGGAGCCTTCAAGATCTCATGCAGCAGAGATCGACCTTTTGGGGCCGCCGTTTTACGTTATTAGGGGCTGGGATACGTGAAACTGTCAGGCCCAATCACGCGATACGCAAGAGACCGGTCTGGCGCAACAATTTCACATCGAACGGGTGTACATGGCCGCGACTAATCCCCCAAAGCCGCTGCTGAACAAGGCCGCTGAAGCGGTGGCCCGATTCGGCAAATCCGCCGCCATCAAGTTGAACGGCGGCGGGCAGCCCGAGGATCAACTCCGGGCGCCGCTAGAGCGGCTGTTCGAGGACATAGCCGCAGCCCTCGGTGTCGACGTGGCAATGATCGGTGAGATGTCTCTCGCCACGCTCGGCGTACGTCCGGACTATGCCGTGGACGTGGCCGGTGCCCGGGTGGGCTATGTCGAGCTCAAGGCTCCTGGGCGCGGCGTGCCGACGACCTGGACCCCGAACAAACACGAGAAGACGCAATGGGAGAAGCTGCGTCTGCTGCCGAACGTCCTCTACACCGACGGCGCTCTTTGGGCGCTCTATCGCAATGGCGAGTTGATCGGGCAAGTGGCCCGGCTGAACGGTGACGTCCGGACGGCAGGCAGCAAGCTCATCCCCTTCGACGGGGAGTTCGCCCGCGTCGTTTCCGATTTCCTTCTGTGGAAGCCGAATCCTCCTCGTAACATTCGCCAGCTTGTTCGCGCCGTGGCCGGATTGTGCAAGCTGCTGCGCACGGAGGTGCTCGAAACCATCGGCCGTGAACTGCGGGGCGAGGAGAAGCGGAAGATCTTCACCGAGCTCACCACGGACTGGCGCAAACTGCTGTTCCCCGGCCTGACCCATGAGGAGTTCGCCGACGCGTACGCGCAGACGGTGACGTTCGCCATGTTGCTGGCGCGGGTGGACGGCATCGCCTTCGAGGGGCGCAGCCTCGGCCAGATCGCCGCGCACCTCGGCAAGAACCACTCGCTCATGGGCAAGGCGCTAGCCGTACTGACCCATGACGCGGTGGAGGGCCGCAGCGTCGTCGCCGAGACGCTCAAGCGGGTCATCGGAGCGGTGGACTGGGACCGGATCAGCGACGGCTCGGTGGACTCCTACCTCCACCTATATGAGCACTTCCTTGAGGCCTATGACTCCGACCTCCGCAAGGAGAGCGGCTCGTATTACACACCGAACGAGGTCGTCTCGTTCATGGTCCGCTTCGTCGATGACATCCTGCGCAACCGGTTCAGGCGGAGAGGCGGCTTCGCAGCAGACGACGTCGTGACCGTGGACCCGGCGATGGGCACGGGAACCTACCTGCTCAATATCGTCAACAGCGTGGCTCGGACGGTGGAGGAGGAGGAAGGCAAGGGCGCGGTTCCCGCCCAGTTGAAGAAGCTCTTCGGACGCCTGATCGGGCTGGAGCGACAGGCCGGCCCCTACGCCGTCGCTGAGCTCCGGCTGAATCAGGCCCTCAAAACGGAGCATGGAGCCGAGGTTGCCGAAAAGGACCAGAAGCTCTACGTCGCCGACACCCTCGACAGCCCCTTTGACGACACGCAGCTTGACCTGGGCTCGATGTATGAGCCGATCGTGCGGTCTCGCCGCGAAGCCAACCGGGTCAAGCGCGAAACACGGGTTCAAGTCGTCATCGGCAATCCGCCGTATCGGGAACGTGCCAAGGGACTGGGCGGCTGGATCGAGCAGGGCGCTGGAAATTCCGGGATCAGCACGCCGCTGCTCGACTTCAAGGCCGCTGGGCTCGGCAGATATGAGTATGTGCTGTCCAACATGTATGTCTACTTCTGGCGGTGGGCGACGTGGAAGGTCTTCGACGCCCACCCAGATCAACCTGCTGGCATTGTGGCGTTCATCACGACCTCCGGCTACACCACCGGCCCTGGCTTCGCTGGAATGCGTGAGTACCTACGCCGGACAGCCGATGAGGGATGGATCATCGACCTCTCACCGGAGGGACACCAACCCGATGTGTCGACTCGTGTCTTCCCCGGTGTTCAACAGCCGCTGTGCATCGGCATCTTCGCCCGGTACGGCACGGGCGACCGGGAGACACCCGCGCTGATCCATCACCTCAGCCTGGCGGGGCATCGCTCCGAGAAGTTCGCGCGCCTGGCGGAACTGGCTATCGACGGATTTGGCTGGGCGGACTGTGCAACCGGCTGGTCGGATCGACTCCAGCCCGTCGGAGGGGAGGACTGGCGTAGCTACCCGGCGCTCGGAGATCTGCTGCCCTGGCAAGCTCCTGGAGTCAAGCCGAACCGGACCTGGGTGTACGACCCGAGTCCGGGGATCTTGCGAGAACGTTGGGAACGCCTGATCAAAGCGCCTGCCCGCGACAAGGCCATCCTGTTCAAGGAAAGCGACGCCCGCAAGCTGGACAGTCCGATCCAGCCGATCAGCGGTTTCCCTCCCCACATCGGAACGATCAAGGATGAGTCCGGCCCCTGCCCCATCCCGGTGCGTGTCGGCTATCGGTCCTTCGACCGTCAATGGGTGATCCCAGATAATCGTGTTCAAGAACGACCCCGACCCGAACTATGGCAGGTGGCGAGCAACACCCAGGTATTCGCGACAGAACAGCACGCCCACCCCATCGAGACTGGCCCAGGTCTGGTCTTCACCGCCCACGTACCGGACATGCACCACACCAATGGCCGGGGTGGGCGAATACTTCCGCTCTACCGTGATCGCGCTGCCAGCTCGCCCAACCTCGCACCCGGTCTGACACGCCTACTCTCTCAGCGTCTCGGCCTTTCCGTCACAGCGCCCGACGTGCTGGCTTACGTCGCGGCCGTGACTGCCCATGGCGGCTACACGACTCGCTTCGCCCAGGAGCTCCGAAGCCCAGGCGTACGAGTGCCGCTCACAGCCGACCCAGAGCTGTGGGCCCGAGCCGTACGCCTAGGGAAACGCGTCATCTGGCTGCACACCTACGGCGAGCGCTTCGCTGACTCAGCCGAGGACCGCCCTCCAGGGCCACCCAAGCCGGATCCGCTCCACCGCGCCAAATCACAGGTAGCTGTCCCTGGAACAACTGAAGAGATGCCCGACGAGATCTCCTACAACGCCGAGACTGCGACCCTGCATGTCGGCGCCGGCTGCATCTCGCCTGTACGCCCCGAGGTGTGGGCGTACGAGGTATCCGGGATGAAGATCGTAAAGAAGTGGTTCGGCTACCGCAAGAAGAACCCGGCAGGCCGGAAGTCATCGCCCCTCGACAACATCCATAGCGAGGAATGGCCCGCTGAGTTCACCACAGAGCTGCTACAGCTGCTCCACGTACTCACGCTGTGCGTGGAATTGGAACCCGCTCAGGCGGACCTACTGGAGAGAATCTGCAACAGCTCGCTCATTCCCGTCGCTGACCTCGAACGAGCGGATGTCTTACCGGTTCCCGCCAGCGCTCGGAAAGCCCCGGCCGCCGAGTCCCCCGAAGCCCCCACCTTGCTGTGATCATGTCCACCCCGAACTCACTCGTCCTGGCAGCTGCCTAAGCTGATCGCGTGACTCAGGAAGACGCTGCTGTCCCCGCACGCGGGTCGTTCGCTGCCATCAGCCTCCGCTGCAGGGCTGTCGGATGGTCGAACGCATCCTCTTCTCGCACCGATCTCTCTCAACCTTTGGCTTGGTCGGCCGGCATCCCTGAAGTGGCAACCTCCGCTGGTTCGAACTCGCACACCACAACGTCCGATGTACCGACCACCCCGATAATGCGGACGAGATGTCGGACCCCACAGGTAAATTGCTGGCGTGGCGAAAAGGTCTCGACGGCAGCGGGCCGCTCGACACAATCAGCAGAGTTGGCGGCCGGCCGATGTTGACGCGGCCGCTCAAGTGGAGGTATTCCAGCGTCGAGTGCTCCAGTCCGCCGAAGCCCTGACGGCCCTATTGAATGAGGCCGAGTCGTGGGACGAGGCGGCCACGCAGACAGCGGCGATGATGAACACGGTCGTCGTCGAGTTGGCCGAGCGGACGAGTTCCTGGCACGCGTTCGATGTCCTGGCCTGGCTACAGCGTGCGAACATGACGTACGCCGAGGATTACCAGGAGAGCACGCATGACGGGTTGTCGGCGTTAGTGGAGCTCGCGGCGCTCCTTGTGATGGAACGGCCGTCGGCCGACGCGATGAGCGGCGACTCGCCGCCCCATGAACTCGCATCCGACGGCATCGTGGACCCCGGGGCGGTTGCCCAGCTCTGCCGTGATTTGGACGCAGGCCTTCGTCGCCTTATCAACGCGGGGCATCTGCTGAACTTGGCGCGGCACGCCGACGGCGGGCCTGACTGGCAGTTGCGCTACCACATGGTGGAGCGGGAGCTGTTGCTGCGCAATCTGGGCTACCCGCACATGCAGGAGCGCCTGCTGCGAGGGCTGTTCGGCGAACCGCCGGTGTCGGACCTGCTCGTCACGACCCTCGGCTTCACCATCGAACAGGCGCTCAAGGTCATCGACGGTCTCCATCGGGTGATCGAGAATGCTTACTGGGACAGCGTGGACGCCGCCCGGGAGCATGTCCTGGCCGCCCCACGAGCTGCTGACGCTGTCGCTACCGGCTCGGCGGCCACACGCCGTCCCCAGCGCGGTCGCAAGGTGGTGGACCGTGAGCGGCTGGACAGGTCCCGCGCATCTGTCGCAGCGATCGCGGCGATCGTGTCGGATCGGTTGGGGCGCCGGATCGCCATTACCGCCGAGCAACTCGCCGCCATGCTCGACGAAAGTTGTTCCGCGATTGAGGCGGTGCTTCAGCTGTTTTCGCAGCCATTCGGTACCAGGCCGGCTGTCGATCTGGTCGAGGACTACTTCCGCGGCCGTAACCCGCTGCGGACCAGGGCCGTGCTTCACGACCCCGCGATCGGCTACTTCCCGGTCAACATTGGGAACCTGCTGTTCGGTCTGCGGGAACTCATTGAGGACGCCTTCAAGCAGCACAACGTCTTCGACCTCTATGCCAAACACCGCGGTGACTGGGTCGAAGAGGCGGCGGTGGCCGCCTTGCAGGAGCGACTCGCCCCTGAAGAGGTGCACCGCAACATCGAGTTCGTACTCGCGGACGGACGCGCTGTGGAAAGCGATGCGCTCCTGGTGTGCGACCGGGTCGCACTCGCTATAGAGGCCAAGGCCGTCAGCCTTACCCCGCGAGCGCGCTCGGGTGATCCAGCGCGAATGAGCCGTGACCTCACCCGCATCGTCGCTGACACCGTCCAACAGGCTGACCGGCTGCGCACCACGCTGGCCCGTGACGGCCGACTGCGCGTCCGCGATCGAAACCAGGCCGAATTCGACTTCGCCCACGTGCGACGGGTCTTCCCCATCGCCGTCACCCTGGAAGACGTCACCAGCGTCACTGGCAGCGCATCCGCGTTCGTTGACGCCGGCATCCTGCCGTCACGACGCGAATTGCCGTGGATCGTGAGCCTGTTCGACCTCTGGGTCATCTGCGAGATCGCGGAGGGGCCGGCGCAGCTGCTGCACTACCTGCAACAGCACGAGCAGGCGATCAACCTCAATATGATCACCGCATCCGAGGAACTCGACCTGTTCATGATGTTCCTCGACCAGGGCCTGTACTTGGGTGATCACGTCGACCAAGACGGCAACCCCACCACCGAGTTCTTCACGCTTTCCATGACCGACCCCTTGGATGCCTACTACCTGCACCAAACAGGCCAGCGTCGGACGCCGGCACCGAAACCGCGGCAGGAATGGTCACCAAAAGCGTTCCGTGAGCTGACCACCCAACTCGAGTGTGAACGCCCCGACGGATGGACCACCGCTGCTCTCAACCTGCACCAGGGCGACCGCAACGTCCGGAATGAGGTTGCCACGATGGTACGCAGATTGGCCCGTCGCACCCGACTCGATGGGTACCCGCACGACGAGACCCGCCTGTTCGCCGACTCGCACTCCTCGTTTGGTGTTACCGGTATGTCCGTCGGAAAGGGATACACAGTTGATCAACTCCGCGAGAGGCTGCTCACCTGGTGCCGTGCCCGCAAACACCTGGAGCGCGCCGCTTCCTGGACCGGCATCGGGGTCATAGCCCAATCAGCCGGGCAAGGCTACTGTCCTTGTGCAACTCGACGAGCCGTGGACCGACGACCCCGAGCTAGACCGACTCGTCGCGACATTGCAGATGCGGCCCGCGGCCGAAGTTGCCACCACCCGTCGTTAAGCGAGGCCTCCCAACGGGGCCGCTGTGGTGGTGCAGCAGGATCATGGTCATCGCGATGACCTTCTGGATTCCGGCGACGGCTGCGCTCCCAATTCCTGCGAACAAGGTCATGACGAGCACTCCAGCACCTTGCTCAGGGCGTTTATCAGCTGACGCACCGCCTTCAACACGTCTTCCTGGAAGCGACGGCGGGCACGAATGAAGTCCGCCATCTCCGTAGAACCCTGGGGCTTTTGATCGACAAACTCCGCAAAATCCAGCAGCGTCTGATGCACAACGACGACGGCGGTGCGAAGGTTTTCCCAGTCTGGATCAGGGGATGATCCGGCTATCTTAACGATCTTTCCGCGGAGGTCCCTGGTCCCGTCCTCCGGGACAGGTTCGCCTTCCTGTGACCACAGCCTGGCCTGCTCGCGGGTAAAGACGTTGAGTTCAAGCACCTCCCGCCACTGCGGCAGAACCGTACATAGATAATGGCACAGCTCGTGCTGATCCCCATTGGCGGTCTCTGCCGGCTGAAGGTGACGCCCTTCGCCCGCTCGCGCCTCTCCCACAGTTCACACGACTATCGTTCATGCGGTGCCACAGCGTCGGCTTCGGCGAGAAGTTTCTGCAGGGTGCTGTGTAAGTTCTCCTTCAACGAAGGAATGCTGCGTCGTGCCTGAGCGCGTTCAGCTTCCGGTTCGTCTATCGCATCGGCGGTACGAACGGCGGTAAGCAGATCGGACGTCTGCTCCTTCACCCGGGTCAGGGTGTTCACCTGCGGAGCGGTCAGCAGGCGCGCGATCTCCGGGGTGCGCTCCAGGCTGCTGTTGAGGGAACGCAATGCCGGATGAAAGGTGACCGAATCGCCTGCCGACAGTGCGTCACGAGTGCGGCGGGCGGCGTCGATCGCCTCGTCCAGTGCCCGCTGGGCGACGGGCAGACGGATCACGGTGGCCAGTTCGTCGCTGGTGGGGGGTACGTCCGCAGGCGTGTCGGTTTCGATTGCGCGGAGCGCCGAACGGATACGGCCGTGGTGGCCCGCCACGGAGGGGTCTGCCAGGACGGCGTCGACCAAGCTACGCAGCCTACGTGCGTCGGCGGCCGCGTTCATGATCTGCCTCCACAGTTCCTCACCGTAGCTGTGATCCCAGTCGATCCTGCCCTGACGCGATGGGAAACCTGCCACGGAGTCGACGAGCGCACGGGTCCGTTGTCCGTTTTCGTAGGCGGCGGCCAGGCAGCGGTGCAGGTCGCGGATTGGCTGGTAGGACCAGGGAAGTGGCGGCGTATCCAGCATCGGGGTTGCCCTTACTCGCTGTCGAACCTTATCCCGGCCTTGCCCAGCCCATCGACTACCGCCTGAATGGGGGTCCCAATGTTCACCACGCGTCGTTCGCCGTTAAACATGACCTCGCCGGCAGAGCGGTGCAGGCCGATGACGCGCCACTTGTTGTCGAAGACAGGGCTTCCAGACGAACCGCCTTCGGTATCGGTGAGGTACCGCAGATGGTCCGTGTCGACGTAGACCACGGTGTTGTGCTCCATCGCGATCTTCTTCCGTTTTCCGTCGGGATGCTGAATGATGCACACCTCCTCACCCACCATCATGCGACGGCCAGGAGCCAGGAGCAGGGGGACGTTGTGTGCAGGCGCGGGACGGGGCAGCTTGATCACCGCCCAGTCGAGACGCTTATCCCCGACCGCGGTGGCGGGATCGGCCTCGAAGATCACCTCCTTCTTACAACTGCCGTCCGGTCCGGTCTCGTAGTCGAACCACACTTCGACCGCGTACGCGCGCTCGTCACGGTGCTTCTTGTCAAACAGCACGTGGAAGTTGGTCAGCACGACATCACGGAAGATGAGGAATCCAGTGCCGGTGAAGCTGCCCTGGCTGAAGCCCACCCGCAGCCGTACCACTCCGGGAGCAACGCGAAGGGCACCGTGCAGAAAGGAGATGTCCTTCAAAGTGGGGCGGTCGCCGGTCTGCTGCTCGGCGTATTCCAGATCGGCGCGAGGGATCGCGTCCAGCAGAGCCTGGCCATCCAGTAGCAGTTCCTCCGGAGGAAGGACGGGCGGCACCGGGGAGATGAGCTCGGCGATCCTCTGTTGGTAGGCGGAGGCACGTGGGTCGTCGAGGATTCGATGGATGAGCTCCTTCAGCAGGTTGCGCTTGCGGGCAGTGGTGAGGAGTCCATGCCAGGTCATGCGCGCGTTGTCCCCGTAGGGAATCTCCCCGACGGGAAACTTCGCGGCCTCGGCGACCGCAGTGATGTCGGTGTCGCGGTAGTAGATCTCGGCCAGCAGGTCCCGGAGTGCACGGGCTTCTGGGGCGGAATAGTCGAACGGGAGAGTGTCGAGAATGCTATCCACCGAGCTCCACCTCCAGCAGATCCGCGTACCATTCACCCTTCACCATTCAACAGCGCCGTCCAAGCGTCCATAGGTGCGGCCTTTATTGGTCATGGCCTCCTGCCACCTGCTCCGCCTCAGAGTGCGGTCCACGAGCTAACCTAATGTTCTTTTCGCCGGTGGGGTCGGGTTGGATCGGCCGGTCGAAGCCTCGCTTCTCTGGCTATGGGCGCGGCTGGTTGAACAATCCCGGCTCGGTCTTGACGAGGAGGCCGCAGTCGGCCAGGCGTTTGAGCTTGGTGCGGACGTTCTGGCTGTTGTTCTGACTTAGGGGAGGGTCCATGGCAATGGCCAGGTCCTGGGCGTGCAGGGAGCCGTCGACCTAATCGAGGCGGCCAGAATCTGCCCCTAAGCAGGCGGGGTGATCGGGGTTAGTCGGCGGCGGTGTGACCTGCTCGGATAGGGCGAGATCTTCTTCGGCAAGGGAGATGAAGGTCCTGCGGCTGATTCGCAGGTGCTCGACCTTGCGTCTGCCAAAAACGCATCCATGCACGTCAAGCAGGCTTTGCATCGTTTCCGCAGCGATGCAAAGCATCCTGACAAGAGGTTGCACATCACCTTACTCATGACTGCTCGGCGGTTGCTCGTCCGCGCCCGGCCGCAGCGAGGTCGAGGCCTTTGCCCCGGCCCCTAGCCGTATCGAGAAGGGGGCAAATGGCACATGATGGTGATGGTCAAGAACGCATGGTTGCTCGGTGGTTGCTCGCGCGTACGCGATACAGCACAGCATCCATGAACCTTTTCCAGGCTCCGCGGCGAGGTCCTGGTCACAGGATGATCGCAACGCCGTGGTTCGGCCGGTGACAGCAAGAAGCTCCTGGTAGACGG
>NZ_JBFALF010000069.1:0-25391 GCF_040656115.1 Nonomuraea sp. NPDC050202
GCCTCCGGAGCGCACTCGGTCAACGGCACCAAGGCCACCCCGTCCCTGTCCGGCGACCTGTTCGGCGACTGGCGCGAGGAGATCATCCTGCCCCGCGACGACAACGCCGCACTGCGCATCTACGCCACTCCGATCCAGACCGACCGGCGCATCTACACCCTGATGCACGACGCCCAGTACCGCGTCGCCATCGCCTGGCAGAACACCGCCTACAACCAGCCACCACACCCGAGCTTCTTCCTCGGCGACGGCATGAACACCCCACCGCAACCCGACATCTACGTCCGCTGAACGCCCCCGGCAGGGCGGTCGGCGCTACCTGGCCGCCCTGCCGGCCCACGGCACGCGTGTACTCTCGCGCGGCCCGCGCTCAGCTGCGCTCCCCCGGGCTGCACGAGTCCCGCGCCTGCCCAACATGTGGCCGCGTGGCGGCCGCGCTGCTCGGCCTCGGGTGCTCGCTGCCCCTTCCACCCTGAGTACGGCCCCCCTGAGGAGCCTCGATGAAATGGTTAGCGAAGATCTCCATAGTGACGGCGGTGACGACAGCTCTGTCCGGAGCTCCCGTCATATTCGCGGCCGGCGCGCACGCCGCGACAACCCGGTACGAGGCGGAGTCCGCACCCGCCGTCTGCGATGGCGCCATGGCATCCAACCATGCCGGCTTCTCCGGTAGCGGCTTCTGTGACTCGACCAACACCGTGGGCAGCGCCGTCCAGTTCACGGTGAACACTTCGGTCGCGGGCGCCACCACCCTGACGCTCCGGTACGCCAACGGCACCACCGCGAACCGATCGGCGGACATCAGCGTCAACGGCGCGACGGTGCAGGCCGCTTTCGGTTTCGAGGGAACCGGCGCCTGGACCGCCTGGGCGAGCAAGACCCTGCCCGTGCAACTGAACGCCGGGACCAACACCGTACGGCTCGCCGCGACCACCGCCGGCGGGCTGGGGAACATCGACTACCTCGACGTCACGACGGACGGCGGCGGGGGCAGCTCGATCATGCAGGGCGCGGACGTGTCCACGCTCCAGCGAGCCGCTGACCTGGGTGCCCAGTACTACTACCCCAACGGCACCCCCGGCGACCCGCTGGACATCCTCAAGAGTGCCGGCGTGAACTACGTCCGGCTGCGGATCTGGAACAACCCGCGCAGCGGCTACAACAACAAGGACAAGGTCCTGCAGTACGCACGCACGGTGAAGGCCAAGGGCCTGAAGCTGATGGTCGACTTCCACTACTCCGACACCTGGGCCGACCCCGGCAAGCAGTACAAGCCCGCCGCCTGGGCCGGACACGGCATCAGCCAACTGCAGACCGACGTCTACAACTACACGTACGACGTGTGCACCAGCCTCAAGGCCCAGGGCACCACCCCGGACAGCGTGCAGATCGGCAACGAGATCAACACCGGCATGATGTGGCCCGACGGCCAGGTGGTCAACAACGACTTCACGAACCTGAGCCTGCTGCTCAAGGCCGGCTACAACGCGACCAAGGCGTGCAACCCCGGCACCCAGGTCATCATCCACACAGCGTTGGCGGAGAGCATGTCCTCCGCCCGCTGGTTCTACGACGGGATCCGGGCCAAGGGCGTGCCGTGGGACATCACCGCTCTGTCGTACTACTGCATGTGGCACGGCACGCTGTCCAACCTGTCCAGCGTGATCTCCGACATGCGGTCCCGCTATGCCAAGCCGGTCGTCATCGCCGAAACGGCCTATCCGTTCACCTCCGCCAACGCCGACTCGACGCCCAACGTGGTCACATCAGGGTGTTCCGGTTACGACCTCACCTGGCAGGGGCAGGCCGCCGAATTCGCGGCGGTGCAGAGCACGGCTCGCAACGCGGGCGCCGTCGGGGTCTTCTACTGGGAACCGGCCTGGTACGCGGTGCCCGGCAACGGCTGGAACCCGGCCGACATCAACAACTCCGGTAACGAGTGGGACAACATGGCCGTCTTCAACTGGACCGGCCAGCTCAACCCCAACATCCGCTGGCTCCCGTGACTCACGACCGCCGATTCCGCTCTGGCACGGGCGAGCGTGGAGACATCACCACCAATTCCACCGCTTGGAAAGGAAGACCATGACCCGCATGACCCGTCGAAGCATGGCCGCCCTCGCGGCGGGGCTGACGATCACCCTGTCCGGTCTCGCATCCGCTCCGGCGCAAGCCGCCGTCTGGTCGTCCTGCGACCAATGGGGCACCTGGTCCAACGGAGGGTACACGCTTTACAACAACATCTGGGGCTCGGGCGCCGGTGCGCAGTGCGTCTGGGCGAACTCCGCCACCAACTGGGGTGTGTGGGCCGATCACCCGAACACCGGCGGGATCAAGTCCTACCCCAACTCCACCCGCTGGTCCGGCAAGCGGATCAGCGCCCTCGGCACGTTGAGCAGCAGATTCGACGTCACCGTGCCCACGAGCGGAGTCGCCTTCACCAGCGCGTACGACGTGTGGTCCAGCGACAACCAGCACGAGATCATGCTCTGGATGAACAAGTACGGCCCGGTGGGACCGCTCGGCGGCTTCCAGACCACGGCCACCGTCGGCGGCCACACCTGGAACATCTACCGCGGCTCGAACGGCCACAACGCCGTCTACTCCTTCATCCGCACCACCAACACCGCTTCCGGCACGGTCGATATCAAAGCCATCTGCACCTGGATCCGCAACCGCGGCTGGTTCGGCGACGTGACGATCGGCAACGTGCAATTCGGCTACGAGATCACCTCATCGGCCGGCGGCAAGGACTTCGTCACCAACAACCTGACCATCACAGCCAGCTGACCCGCATCTCCGGCCTCATGGCGAGCGCCCGCACGCACCCCCTCGGGCGCCCCGCAGGCACTTGCCGTGAAGCCAGGAGCCCGGTGACCGCGCGAATTGCTGCAGAAAACCGAGAAGAGGAGGCAACTGACGATGCCTGTTGACCGAAAGCCGCCGCCCGGGCCAGAGGAGGCGGGAACCGGCCGAGCCAGGCCCCGTTCGCGAGGCCGGAGGTGGAAGTTGCGAACGTCCGTGGTCACGGCCGGCCTCTGCATCGCCTCGGCCCTGGCCTTACCTGGCCCGGCACACGCCGCGGACAGCCCGTACCAGCGGGGACCGGACCCCACCTCGGCCAGTGTCGCGGCCTCCCGCGGCACCTTCGCCACCGCGAACGTCAGCGTGCCGGCCGGCAACGGCTTCGGCGGCGGCGTCATCTACTACCCGACCGACACCAGCCAGGGCACGTTCGGCGCGGTCGCGATCGTGCCCGGTTACACCGCGACGTGGGCCGCCGAAGGCGCCTGGATGGGGCACTGGCTGGCCTCCTTCGGATTCGTCGTCATCGGCATCGACACCAATAACCGCAACGATTGGGACACCGCCCGTGGGACGCAACTGCTGGCAGCGCTGGACTATCTGACCCAGCGCAGTTCCGTACGCGACAGGGTGGACGCCGGCCGTCTGGCGGTGATGGGCCACTCGATGGGCGGCGGCGGCGCCATGTACGCAGCCCTGCAGCGCCCTTCGCTCAAGGCGGCGGTGGGGCTCGCGCCGTTCAGCCCGTCACAGAACCTGACGAACCTGCGGGTCCCCACCATGCTGCTGGCCGGACAGAACGACACGACCACCACGCCGGCCGGCATCACCACCCTCTACAACGGCATCCCGGCCTCCACGGAGAAGGCGTACCTCGAACTCACCGGCGCCGGTCACGGCTTCCCGACCTCGTCCAACTCGGTCATGATGCGGAAGGTCATCCCCTGGCTGAAGATCTTCGTCGACCAGGACACCCGTTACAGCCAGTTCCTGTGCCCGTTGATGGACTGGACCGGCATCACGGCCTACCGCAGCACCTGCCCGCTCGACCCGGGCGGCAGCGGCTCGGCCACCCGCTACGAGGCGGAGAACTCCCCGGCGGTGTGCACCGGCACCATCGACTCCAACCACGCCGGCTACTCCGGCGCCGGCTTCTGCAACGGCAACAACGCCGCCGGCGCGTACGCCCAGTTCACGATCAACGTGAGCCAGTCCGGGACAGCGACGCTGCGGGTCCGGTTCGCCAACGGCACCACGACCGCCCGGCCAACGTCATTGATCGTCAACGGATCGACAGTGCAAACACTGTCGTTCGACGGCACCGGCGCGTGGACCACCTGGGCCACCAGCACATGGACCGTCACGCTGAACGCAGGCGGCAACACCATCCAGTTCACCCCCACGACGTCGGGCGGCCTGCCCAATATCGACTATGTCGAGGTTGCGACAGCGTAGAAACGCGTGACATTCAACCGTGACCGCGGCGGATGGTCATCCCCCGGTAGGAAGCCCATGCTGCGGCTTCCTGCCGGTCACTACAACCGATCAAGAACTGGCTCTGTTGACCCGTAGGCACTGTGGCGATGACATGGCGCAGAGAAGGCTACGGTCATGGAAACATCGCAGACTCGTCCTGGCGCTTCTTGGCGTCGCGCCCATCGCCTGCCGAGCAGGCGGATGCGGGCCTGGTCGTGGCGCTTCTCGGGATGGCCGAGGGCCGGGGCGGACAGGGCCATCCACAGGTCCGTGCCGTTGGCGCCGTCCTCGTCCTGGATCGGCCACAGGTCCCACAGGTCGTGGCCGGGCAGGATCCGGGGCAGGGCCGGTGGGCCGAAGACGGGCGCGGTGGTCGCGGGGGTCTCGGCGAGCAGGTCGAGGTGCCGGCGGGTCCAGTACGCCGGTGTCGCGGTCATCGCCGTCAGCCCTTCAGCGAGCCCTGGAGGAGGGCCTTGACGAAGTGGCGCTGGAAGATGAGGAAGACCAGCAGCGTGGGGGCCAGGATGAGCAGCGATCCGGCGCACAGCAGCGGGATGTCGGTGCCCCACTGCCCCTGGAAGGCGCCCAGCGCGCCGGACATGGTGCGTTTGGCAGGGTCGTCCACCAGGACGATGGCCAGCAGGAACTGGTTCCACGTCCACAGGAACAGCAGGATCCCCAGGGACGAGATCGCCGGCATGGCCAGGGGCACGTGGATGCGCCGGAAGAGCTGCCACACGTTGGCGCCGTCCATGCGGGCGCTCTCGGACAGCTCGCCGGGCATGTTGACGAAGTGGGCGCGCATCCAGAAGACGGAGAACGGCATGAACAGGCCGATGAGCGGCAGGATGATCGCCCAGCGGGTGTTGAGCAGTCCCAGGTCGCGGATCTGGTAGTACAGCGGGGTGATGACGCCCTCGAAGGGCAGGGTCAGGCCGAGCACGAACAGCAGGAAGAGCACCCGGCCGCCGATCACGCGCAGGTGTCCGATGGCGAAGCCGGCCATCGTGCCGAGCAGGATCGAGATCGGCACCACGCCCAGCACGATGAGGACGCTCGACTTGAGCAGCTCGCCCATGTGCGCGGCTTCGAAGGCGCGCGGGAAGTTGCTCCACTGCGGGTCATCCGGCCAGGCAAGCCCGGCCGGATAGCTGCCGGAGGGGTGCAGGGCGGTGACGAACAGGCTGAGGAACGGCAGGAGCGTGATCGCCATCATGAGGACGAGCAGCAGCCTGCCGGTCCAGGCCTCCCGCCAGGGGGTGATCATCGATGGTTGTCCTTAGCGAACCACTGGATGGGCAGGGCGCAGGCGATCACAAGGATCATGAGCACCATGGCCAGGGCCGAGGCCGTGCCGACCTCGCGGTCGGAGAAGGCCAGGTAGTAGATCTGCAGGCCGGGCACCATGGTGGTATTGCCTGGGCCGCCCTGGGTGGCGATGTAGACGATGTCGAAGCTGGCCAGGGCGGCGATCACGGTCACGGTGACGCAGACCGCGATCTCCTGCCGGAGGCTGGGCACCGTGATCGACACGAACTCCCGCCACGGGCCGGCGCCGTCGAGGCGGGCGGCCTCGTACAGCGCAGGGTCGATCTTGCTGATCCCGGCCAGGAGCAGCAGCGTGCACAGGCCGAGCAGCACCCACGCGCCGATCATCCCGACCGCAGGCAACGCGGTGGCGAAGTCGCCCAGCCACGCCCGCGTCACCCCGCCGAGGCCGATGAGCTCCAGCAACTGGTTGACCACTCCGGTGGAGGCCAGCAGCCAGCTCCACGCGATGCCGGCCGCTACCAGGGGAATGACCTGCGGCAGGAAGAGCACGGTGCGGGCGACGAGGGCGAGCCGGCTGGCCGCGATGCGGCGGATGGTCGCGGCGATGGCCAGCCCTAGCACGACCGGGACCGCGCTGAAGAACACGATCAGTTGGAAGGCGTTGACCAGCGAGTCGAACAGGTCGGGATCGGTGAAGACCCTGCCGTAGTTGGCCGCGCCCACCCAGGTGGACGGGCCGATGCCGTCCCACTCGTACAGCGAGTACTGGAACGTCAGAGTGATCGGGCGCAGCACGAACACCGCGTAGAAGGCGAACGCCGGGGCGACGAACAGCCAGCCGACCAGGCCTCGCGTACCTCGCAGCTTGGTCGCGGCCGGCCGCCGGTGCGCGGACCGGGCCATCAACGTGATCAGTTCCCTTCCAGCTGGGCGGCGTAGTCCGTCTGGACCGTCTTGAGCAGGTCCTGCGGCGTCTGCTTCCCGGCCACCAGCTTCTGCAGGTTCGGCGTCCAGCTCTTGGCGTAGATGGCGCCGGTGGCGTTGGCGATGAAGTCCATAGCGCCGTTGTCCTTGGCGATGTCCGCCCCGGCGGCCAGGGTGGCGGCGGTGACCTTGTCCGAGCCCACGGCCGGCATGTAGGCGTCCGCCGGTCCCAGCGGGCGGGATCCGCCGATCTCGACGCCGATCTCGCGGGCTCGCTTGTCGGTGGCCACCCAGTTGAGGAAGAAGGCGGCGCAGTCGGCGTTCTTGGCGGTCGCGGCGATGCCGAAGGTGAGCGGGGCTGACATGGTGGCGTGCTTGCCGCCCTGCTGTGCCGGAGGCATCAGGGCGAAGCCGACGTTGCCGGCCATCTGCTTGTCGAGGTTGCCCGACTCCCAGTCGCCGTTGAACATGAACAGGCCCTGGCCGTCGATGAAGCGGCTCATCATGGTGGCGTAGTCGACCGCGTTGACGTCCTTCTGGAAGTACCCGGACTTGATCCACTTCTCCAGGTGCTGGGCGGCTTGCAGGTTCGCTGGGGTGTCGATGGTGGCGCCGGGCTTCTGGAAGATCCAGTCGTTGATGGGGGCGGCCGGGCCGTAGGAGGCCATGAGGTTCTGCAGCGGGAACGCCAGCCCGCCGGTGGCGCCGCCGTTGAACTGCACGATGGGCGTGACGCCCGCTTCCTTGGCCTTGGCCAGGGCCGTGTCGAGCTCCGCCAGCGTGGCCGGCGGAGCCGAGATGCCGATCTGGGAGGCGAGCTTCTTGTTGTAGAACAGGCCGGTCATGCTCATGTTGAGCCCCAGGGCGTAGAGCGAGCCCTCGCCCCGTGGCCGGCCGCCCTGGCCCAGGCGCAGTTGTTCGAGCTGCGAGGCCGGCCACTTGTCCCAGCCGAAGGCGGTCGCGTAGCCGTCCAGGTTCTTCAGCAGGTTGTCCTTGACCAGCTCGGAAACCTGGGGCAGGCGCATCAGGTCGGGCGGGTTGTCGGCCAGCACGCGCGGGGCGTTCTGGGTGATCACGGCGAACTGGTCCTCTCGGACGTTCCAGGTGACGTTCGGATGCTGCTTGGTGAACTCCGTGGTCAGCGCCTTGGGCAGCGGGAAGCCGGTCTCGAAGTAGCCGTTCATGGTGATCGGCGCGGTGCCGCACGTGGGCGGGGCGGACACGGGCGAGGCTCCGGTGGCCTGCGGCTGCGGGCTGTTGCTGCCGGGAGCCGCGCAGGCGGCGGCCAGCGTCCCCATGGCGATGATGAGCGCGGCCCCGGCCCTGCCGGGGCGGACGCGACGAGCCATGTGATTCTCCTCTGCTGCGGGGGACATCCCCGCCCCCGGGCCGATGTCCCGAATTCGTTGCTAAATCGGGTTAGCGCCCGATAGTCTCACCACCCGCGTCGTACGATGTCAACCCCCCGTAACCCACTCTTGACGGATCGGAGGTCCTGGGTGAGCCCACGACGGGTCACGCTGGCCGATGTGGCCAAGGCCGCCGGTGTCTCCCGCACGACCGCCTCGCTCGTGCTGTCGGGCCGTGGCCGTGAGCTGCGGATCTCTCAGGACGTCGAGCAGCGCGTGCTGCGAGCCGCCGAGGAGTTGCAGTACCGGCCGAACATCGTCTCCGTGGGCCTGCGCACGGGCACCAGCCGGACGATCGGCTTCGTCTCCGACACCGTCGCCACCTCGCGGCTCGCCGGCGACATGATCAAGGGGGCGCTCGAAGCGGCCCGCGACCGCGGCTTCATGCTGTTCATCGGCGAGACCGAGGGCGACGCCGAGCTCGAACGCCTCCTGCTGCAGGCCATGCAGGACCGGCAGGTCGACGGGCTCATCCTGGCCTCCATGTTCACCAGGACCATCAAGGTGCCCAAGGCCGTCACGGCCGTGCCCGCCGTCCTGCTCAACGCGCTGCCCAAGCAGCCCACGCCGCTGCCCGCCGTCCTGCCGGACGAGGTCGAGGCCGGCCGCAGCGCGGCCCGCGTCCTGCTCGAGGCCGGCCACCGCGACGGCATCTACCTGATCGGCGCCGGGCCCGGCCTGCGGGACGTGCCCCGGGAGAGCGTCGCGGCGGTGGAACGGCTCATCGGCATCCGCGAGGCCCTCGGCGAGGCCGGCGTCGAGGTGGCGGGAGCCCGGACCTGCCCCGACTGGCAGCCGGAACACGGCCTCACAGCGACACGTGACCTCCTCAGGACCGCCCAGCCCCGTGCGCTGATCTGCTTCAACGACCGCATCGCCATGGGCGCCTACCAGGCACTCGACGACTTCGGACTCAAGGTGCCCGCGGACGTCTCCATCGTCTCCTTCGACGACCACCCGATCGCCTCATGGATGCGGCCCAAGCTGACCACCGTGGCGCTGCCGCACTACGACCTCGGCCGCAAGGCCGTGGACGTCCTGTTCGCCGAGATCGAGCGTGACCGCGGTGGGGATGAGCGGGCAGGCGAGGTGCACCGGGTGCCGATGCCCGTGTGCGTCCGCGACTCCGTCGCACCTTCCGACGAGCCATACTTGGTTCAGGCTGCCAGGCAGGCACGCGGGTCTACTGGGAAGCTGTCCGCCGAAGGACAACCCGTCGTAGATGGGGAAACTGAAGGCTGATGGACGCACGTGGAGGAGGAGATGTCGCTCCTCCAGGCCGGTCGCCGCGAGCTTATCGATCTTCGACTGTATCTTCTGACTGGTCAGGACCGTCGAGAGCTCATCAGGCAGCGGCTCAATGCCCTCGCCCTCGCGGCGGGTGGGCGCGGAGCACCTCTCTGGTCAGCGGGCTGAGCGCGATGGGCTCGTCCTCCGTCACGATCACGGTGCCGCCGACGTGGGCAAGGTGACGACCGAAGGCGTACTGCGGCTCCAGGACGAAACACATCCCGGGCTCCAGCACCAGGTCGGCCATGAAGGTGGGGTGAGCGTGCACAGGCGGGTACGCCTCGGCACCTGGGAGCAGGCTGATGTCTGCGCGGTTCTTGCCGGCCGCGAGGAGAGCGTTGATCGAGTGGGCGGCGATGAGGTACATCTGCCCGTCGTGCGCGTCGAGCGGTGCGTGCATCGCTTCCACGACGTCGCCGAAGGTCCGCCCTGGCCGGAGCGTCGCCAGGCCGGCGTGGTAGGACTGCTGCGCGACGTCGCCCGCGCGCCAGAAGTCTTCGTGCACGTCGCCGATCGCGATCGTGACCTGGTGCTGCGTGTGGCGCCCGCCGAATTGGGAGAACACCTCGGCATAGATGACGTCCCCGTCGGCCAGCGCGCGCGGTGCCTGCGCGCGGTAGCACCATGCGGGTATCCCCGAGGCGACGGGGTCGCGGCCTGACCAAAGGTGCATGGCCGCGGGGAGCGTCCCGCGCCGGAAGCCTTCGGCCATGCCCGCGGCGTAGACCTCCGCCTCGGACACCCCTGGGCCCGCGGTATCGACCATGGCTTGCACCATGGCGTCTCCGATCTCCGCGGAGCGCCGCACGAGGGGAATCTCTTCGTCGCCGAGCCGCATCGTCATCAGGGCGACGGCGACGTCCATCTCCCGGAATTCGACGTCAGGGAGCTTCTCCAGCACCCGGCTCCACAGCGTGTGGGGCAGGACGCCTTCAGGATGCCACGGCAGATGCGCTCCGAGCCCTACGACGCCGACGTTCCCCCTGCTCAGGCCCAGCTCGGCGAGCGTGTCCGTGATCCCCGTGGAGGTGCGTGAGGCACGCAGGTTCCGCGGCGGGATCCAGGATTCGTCACCACGCCGGCTGGACTCCAGATGGTCCAGGATGAACATCCCTCCCGGCAGGTGCACGATCGGCTCGCCGTCGCGAGGGAAGACGACGGTCGTTCCGGGGCGCTCGTTGGTGAACCACGTGTCGTAGGCGACCTGGGCAGGCCCTGCGTCCTCGTGCTCGCCGAAAACGAGCAGAGCGTCCAGGCCCTCACGGGCCATGAACGCCCGGGTGAGATCCCAACGGCGGTCGCGCTCGGCCGTTGAAAGGGTCGGCGCGGCAATATCTTGCATGGTCTCGTCTCCTTGGTGGTGATCATGGAGCGTCACTTGGGATCGAAGGGACAGCTCGGTCAGACACGCGTGCCGGTCAGCCTCTGGCTGCCGGACCAGAGGTGCTCGGCGCGCACGGTGTCGTAGGACTCCTCCGACGAGCGGGCCTGAGTGCGGCCGTCGAAGTACGCGCCCGTGGTGCCTGCGAGTTCCGGCGCGGTTGCCAGCCAGGCCAGCGCGCCCCCGGACTCGGTGGCCGAGTTGATGTCGGGGGACATCACCCGGCGCAGCAGCCAGGTCAGGCGTGGAAGGACATGCCTGGCGATGAACCGCACCGGGGCGGGCAGTGAGCGGCCCAGGGCGGTTCCGAGCACCATGCCGGGGTTGAAGGCGTTGGCCGTGACACCCTCGGGCAGACGACGGGCCAGAGCGTAGGTGAAGTAGAGGTTCGCGAGCTTGGAGGTGCTGTAACGCCGCTGCCCGGCGACGAACGCGTTGTCCGGCTTCGCCGATGCTGCGAGCTCGCCCCGCGCCAGGGCATCCGCGCTGCTCCAGGCCGGGGCGGGGCCCAGCTTGAGCGCCGGGTCGTGGGTGTCGCTGGAGGTCACGAGCACGCGCGCCGGGGCGCTCAGCACGGGCAGCAGCGCGTTGACCAGCACGAAGTGGCCCAGGTGGTTGATGGCGAAGGTGGACTCGAAGCCATCGGCCGTGTGGGTGAGGTTCGTGCCCATCTGCACGCCTGCGTTGCACACCAGCGCGTGCACCGGCGGGATCGTTTCCGAGGTCACGCGGCTGGTCAGCTCCGCGGCGAAGGTCCGGACGGACTCCAGTGAGGACAGGTCCATCGTCATCGCCTCGACCGTGTTGCCGCTCGCTGCGGCGGAGGCCAACGACTCCACAGTCTCCCGTCCTTGGGCGGCGTCACGGACGGGCAGCACCAGGTGCCAGGGCCCGTGCTCGTCCCGGAGGATCGCGGTGGCCGCGGCGAATCCTATGCCGCTGGTACCACCGGTGAGGATGATCGTACGGGCCTGGCCCGCGGTCCGAGGTGCCATTGTCTTGCCCTTCCTTCGGTCGTCGCCGCGACGACGACCGTCCCGGTGTCATTCAGCCTGCCAAGCATGGATGGCACTTTGAATGCTTGTGAGTCCTGATTTCTTGTGCGAGAGTGCCAAATGTGGCAGACCAGTTGTCCGAGGTGCTTGACCTCGTGGAGGTCTACGGCGCGGTGTCCGGCGGATTCGCGGCCCGTGGCCCGTGGGTGGCACGCTCGCCGTGCTACGACGCGATGAAGCTCATCGCCATGGTGTCCGGCCACGGCCGGCTGCTGACCAACGGCCTCGACGAGCCGGTCGGGCTCTCCGCTGGTGATGTCGCCATCCTCAACAACCGCACATGGCTCGAATACGAGGGCGGCCCGCAGGGGGACGGTCCACGCCACCGGATCAGCCCCGAGGAGAATTTCACCGGTCTCAGCGAGGCGGATCCCACCACCGACGATGTCGTGCTCGGCATCGCCGTGGGCATCAACCCGGCAGGTCAGGAGCTGTTGCTGCAGACGCTGCCGCCGGTGGGAGTCGTCAGGGCCTCAGCGTCGGCCCCACTGCGCACCCTCCTCGACCAGGTCTTCGACGAGGTCGCGGGCCGCCGCACCGGCTCCGCCTTCGCCATCCGGCAGTACGGTCAGCTCCTCTTCCTCGCGGTCCTGCGCGCCTACCTCGACCAGGTGGAAGCCCCGCCGGGCTGGCTGCGGGTGCTGACCGACGAGCGACTGCGCCCGGCCGTGGCCCTCATGCACAACGAGCCCGCCGCGCCGTGGGGCCTGGAGGAGCTGGCGCGCTCCGCCGCGATGTCCCGATCAACCTTCGCCCGCCACTTCCGCGCTGCGGCGGGCATGCCTCCGCTCACCTACCTCAGTCGCTACCGCATGCTCCTGGCGCAGCGCGCCCTGAGGCAGAACGACACGCGCATCGGCGCCCTCGCCGCCGACCTGGGGTACACCTCCGAGGCGGCCTTCAGCAACGCCTTCAAGCGCGAGATCGGCGAGTCCCCGCTGCACTACCGGCACCGGGTGCGCAACGAACCGTACGGACGCCGCCGGCCCACCCCGGCGTGAGCGGCCCGCTCGGGGCGCCGGCAGCAAACGCGGGGTCGGCCGAGGTGGGTGCGGCTCGCCGGCGGGCGCCGGTCAGATCGACGGCCCCGCCATCACAGGAGGGCTTCGATGGTGATGGGAAGGGAGCGGATCCGGCGGCCGGTGGCGTGGAAGACGGCGTTGGCGATCGCGGGCGCCACACCGACGATCACCACCTCACCCAGGCCCTTGACGCCGATGGGGTCGGCGGTGCGGTCGTCGCCGCGCAGGTAGATGGCGTTGACGTCGGGGACGTCGGCGTTGACGGGGACGAGGTAGTCGGCCAGGTTCGCGTTGACGATGCGGCCGTTGCGCGGGTCGGTGACGGCGTGCTCCAGCAGGGCCATGCCGATGCCGCCGACCATGCCGCCGATTGCCTGGCTTTCGGCGAGTTTGGGGTTGATGATGCGGCCCGCGTCGTACACGCCGAGCACTCGCCGGATACGTACCAGGCCGAGGCTTTCGTCGACGGCGACCTGGGCGAACACCGCGCCGTAGGCGTGCGTGGAGAACCGTTCCACCTCGTCCCCGGGGGTGTACCCGCCGGGCGTCTCCAGGTGGGAGAGGTCGGCGCGGGCCAGCAGTTGCTGGTAGGTCTCGCCGCGTTCGGGATCGTCGCGCAGGTGCAGGCGGCCGTTCTCGACGGCGACGTCGTTGGCCGAAGCTCCGTGCAGAGGTGAGCCAGGGTCCTCGACGGCGAGCCGGATGGCCTGCAGGCGGAGCTTGTCACAGGTGTCCTGGACGGCGGAGCCGACGCTGGCCATGGTCAGGGAGCCGCCGTGGGGCGGGGACTGCGGCATGGTCGAGTCGCCGAGTTGGAACCGCACGCCGGCCATGGGGAGGCCGAGCGCGTCGGCGGCGACCTGAGTCATGGAGGTGTAGGTGCCGGGTCCCATGTCGGAGGTCGCGCACTGGACGATCGCGTTACCGTCGGCGTCGAGCCGGGCCAGGGCCTGAGCCGGGGCGCGCAGGGTGTGGTAGGAGGCTACCGCGACGCCGGTGCCGAGCAGCCAGTTGCCGTCGCGGGCCGAGCGTGGCTCGGGATCGCGGTCGTCCCAGCCGACCGTGCGGGAGCCGATGCGCAGGCACTCGCGCAGCCGCCGGGTGGAGAACGGCGCCCCGGTGCTCGGATCCTGGCCGGGCTCGTTGCGCAGGCGCAGGTCGATCGGGTCGATGCCGACCTCGTGGGCGAGTTCGTCCATGGCGCACTCGATGGCGAACGCGGCGGTGGCTGCCCCGGGGCCGCGCATGTAGGTGGGGGTGCTGATGTCCAGGGGGATCGACCGGTAGGTCTGGCGGACGTTGGACGTGGCGTACAACATCTGGCCCTGAACGGTCAGGGACTCCCGGTAGTCCTCGTAGGTGGAGGTCGCGGCGCTGATGTCGTGCACGGCGGCGGTGAGCCGGCCGTCCTGCCCGGCGGCGAGGGTGAGCGTGTAGTCGGTGACGGGGCGGTGTCCCGTCCCGGTGAACATCTGCTCGCGGGTCAGGACGACCTTCACCGGGCGGCGCACCTGGCGGGCGGCCAGCGCGGCAATGGTGACGTGTGGCCAGGCTCGCAGCGCACTGCCGAACGCGCCGCCGACGAACGGTGAGATGACCCGGATCGACTCGGGCGGGATGCCGAACACGGCGGCGAGGTCGGCCCGGGTGTTGAGGACGTTCTGGGTCTTGTCCCACAGCGTGAGCCGGTCGCCGTTCCAGTGGGCGATGGTGGCGTGTGTCTCCATCGGATGGTGCTGCTCGCGCGGGAGCCGGTAGGTCTGCGTCAGCCGGGTGTGTGCCTGCCGCAGCGCCGCTTCGACGTCGCCCCGCTGGTAGTTCTCCGGCTTGTTGGGCGGGCCCGCCGGGGAGGCCAGATCGGTCGCGGGCGGCTCGCCGTCGTAGCCGATCCGCACCAGCGCCGCCGCGTGCCGGGCGGCCTCCAGGGTTTCGGCCACCACGACGGCGACGGGCTGGCCGAAGAACCTGACCCGGTCGTCCTGGAAGACCCGCAGGCGCTCACCCCCTCCCCGGGCAGGATCGGGCATGCCGCGGAAGGGCTGGTAGGGCAGTTTCGGCGCGTTCAGATGGCTGATCACGGTGAGCACGCCGGGCAGGGCGCCGGCGGCCCGGGTGTCGATCCCGTTGATCCGTCCCCTTCCTGTGGTGCTGGGGACGATCACGCCGTGGACGACGTCGCGTACGGCGCCGTGGGCGTCATGCTCGGCGGCGTAGGCGGCCTGGCCGGTCACCTTCAGCCACCCGTCCACCCGGGACAGTGGCGCGCCCGCCGCGGGCCGGGTCATCGCGTTCCTCCCACCGTGCGTAGCTGACGTTCGATGGTGCGTTTGAGGAGTTCCGCCTTGAAGGCGTTGTGGCGCAGCGGGCGTGCGCCGTCCGCCGCGACCGCCGCGGCCCGCGCCCATAACTGCTCGGAGGGGCGGGCGCCTACCAGCAGCCGCTCCACCGCGCCCAGCCGCCACGGCACCGTGCCCACCCCGCCGGCGGCGATCCGGGCGTCCCGGATGACACCGCCGGTGAGATGCAGCAGGACCGCAGCGGAGGTGAGCGCGAACTCGTACGACTGCCGGTCACGGACCTTCAGGTAGCCCGAGAGCAGGGGGCGCGGGTGCGGCGGGATCTCCACGGCGGTGATCAGCTCGCCGGGCCGCAGGTCGTGCTCGCGGTCGGGCGTGTCACCGGGCCGCAGCAGGAGCTCGGTCATGGCGAGGCCGCGCTCCCCGTCAGGGCCCTGCAGGTGCACGCCGGCGTCCAGCGCCACCAATGCCACGGCCAGATCGGATGGGTGGGCCGCCACACACGCGTCCGACGTTCCCAGAATCGCGTGCGAGCGGTTGTAACCCTCCAGGGCGGCGCACCCGGACCCGGGTTGCCGCTTGTTGCAGGCGGCAGTGACGTCACGGAAGTAGGCGCAGCGGGTGCGCTGCAGGAGGTTGCCGCCGATGGTGGCCATGTTCCGCAGCTGTGGCGACGCGCTCAGCTCCAGCGCCTGCGCCACCACCGGGTAGGCGCTGCGCACGCGCGGGTGCGCGGCGACGTCGGACATGAGCGCCAGCGCGCCGATCCGCAGACCGCCGGACGCGGTGGCCCGCACCTCCCGCAGCGGCAGGCCACCGATGTCGACCAGCGTGTCAGGACGTTCCACCGTCTCGCGCATCAGGTCGACCAGCGTCGTGCCGCCGGCGATGTAACGTCCGCCGCGCGCTCCGGCCGTGATCGCGGCACGGGTGTCGGCGGGCTTGGTGTAGGCGAACGGGTACATGTCAGCTCCTGCCCGCGCGCGCCGTCTGCGCGATCGCGTTGACGATCTTGACGTAGCAGCCGCAGCGGCAGAGGTTGCCGCTCATCCACTCGCGGATCTCCTCCCGGGAGCCGGTGTGGCCCTCGCGGATGCACGCCACGCCGGACATGATCTGTCCCGGGGTGCAGTAGCCGCACTGGAAGGCGTCCTGCTCGACGAAGGTCCGCTGCAACGCGTGCAGCTCACCGTCATCGGAGGCCAGGCCCTCGATCGTGGTGACCTCGGCGTCCCGGCACCGCACCGCCAGCGTCAGGCACGCGTTGACGCGGCGGCCGTCCACCAGCACCGTGCACGCACCGCACGCGCCCTGATCGCAGCCCTTCTTGGTGCCGGGTAAGGCGAGCCGCTCGCGCAGCAGATCCAGCAGCGACGTCCGGTTGTCGATCGTCACCTGGTGGCGTCGCCCGTTCACGGTCACCGACAGCGCACTGCTGTGGCCGCCGGACGCCACGATCTGTTTGATCGACGCGCCGGCCTGCTCCGCGGTGAGCGCGGACGGAAGGACGCCGGCTGCCACACCAGCGGCAGCGGTCGTCGACAGGAAACCCCGCCGGGACACCCCGGGCGGTGCGTGCCCATCCCGGCGGTCTTCGCCAGGGAGCTTGTCGGACATGAATTCCTCACTTCTCTTCGCTCAGCAACTCGTCCTGCTCCAGTGGCCTACCTGCAGGTTGGGACCGACCAGCCTCCGAGCGGCCACTGCGAGTACAAGTGCTGATCGGATAGGGAGCAAGGCACTGGTGAAGGGTGTACTGGCAGGGCATCCCTGCAAGGTGGCAGGCGGCGTAGCTTGGGAGGGTGGACACCCGCAGCCAGATCAGTGAGTTCCTGACCTCCCGGCGCGCCAAGATCAGCCCGCAACAGGCCGGGTTGTCCTCCTACGGCACCCGCCGGGTGCCCGGACTGCGCCGTACCGAAGTCGCCCAGCTGGCCGGAGTGAGCGTGGAGTACTACTCCCGCCTGGAACGCGGCGACCTGTCAGGGGCGTCCGACCACGTCCTGGGCGCCCTGGCCAGCGCGCTGCAGCTCAACGACGAAGAACGCATCCACCTGGAGGATCTTGCCCGTGCCGCGGGCCCTCGTCCGCGGCGGCGGCGCCGCCCCGCCCCCAGCCAGGTGCGGCCCTCGGTCCAGCGGCTCCTGGACTCCATGACGGGCGCCCCGGCATTCGTCAAGAACGGCCTCTGCGACGTCCTGGCCACCAACGCTCTCGGCCGTGCCCTGTTGGCACCCATGTTCGACGCGGCCCGCGGCGCCATCCCCAATCACGCCCGGTTCACCTTCTTCGACCCCCGCTCCCACGAGTTCTGGGGCAACTGGGACAGTGCCGCCGATGTCACCGTCGCCCTCCTGCACGCCCAGGCCGGCCGCGACCCCTACGACAAAGACCTCACCGACCTCATCGGCGAGTTGTCCACCCGCAGCGACGACTTCCGCGTCCGCTGGGCCCGCCACGACGTCCGCCAGCACCACCTCGGCCGCAAATCGGTCCGCCATCCCGTGGTCGGTGAGCTCCACCTCACCTACGAATCCCTGGACCTGGCCACCGACGGCCTCACCCTGGTCGCCTACGGCGCCCAGCCCGCAACTGATTCCGACGACAAACTCCGCCTCCTTGCCGGCTGGGCCGGCACACTCGACCACGCCACCGCCTCCCACACGCCGACCGCGGCACCACCGCCTACGACCGCCGGCTCCGCCACCGCGCCGCCGCTCTCGACCTCCGCCGTCTGATCAACCTCGGGCTCGCCCGCACCGGCGGCATCTGCATCCTCAACCTGATCACCGCAGGGCAAGAGGGTGAGCCGGCTCATGCCGGCTCACCCATCAAGATCTTCACGACGTTCCTGGACCAGCGGCCTGGTTGGCCAAGAGGGACTGTGCGGTTTACTGGACAGACCCCGCCAAGAGACGTTCCGCAAGAGCCCAGAGGCGGCGGGCCGAGGCGGGGTCGACGGCGTACGGAGCGAGGTCGGTGCTGATGTCGCCGCTGGCGAGCATCTCCGGCGTGAGGGGGCGACCGTCGACCGGGGCGATGTCGCAGTTCTTCAGGTAGACGCCGCCGATGCCGTCGAGCAGAGGACTGGCCGCCGCGAACACGATCGTGGCCGCGGCCTGCCGCGGGGTCTTCTTTTCGCGCTCGGGGTCGATGATCGGCTGGTCGTCGTCGCCGATCAGGCCCAGGGCCCGCAACTGGGCCAGGTCGTAGAGCGATCCGGACTCTTTGTGCAGGGACGTGGCTATGGAAATGCCCGGGTGCAGGCTGTAACCGCGGATGCCGTCGGTGGCCCAGCGGCGATCCAGTTCGGTGGCGAACAGGATCAGGGCGGTCTTGGACTGGCCGTATGCGAGGTTGCTGTCGTAGCCGCCGGTGAAGTTCAGGTCGTCCCAGCGGATGTCGGTGAGGCGGTGGCTGCCGGAGGCCACGTTGACGACCCGGGCGCCGCGGGCGGCGCGCAGGGCGGGGAGCAGGCCGAGGGTCAGCTGGAAGTGGCCGAGGTAGGCGACGGCGAAGGTGGCTTCGTAGCCGCGCGCATCCACGACGAGCTCACGGCTGACGGCGGTCGCGTTGTTGATCAGGACGTGCAGCGGCCGGCCGGAGCTCACGTAGGCGGCGGCGAAGGCGTCGATCGACTCCGGGGTGAGCAGGTCCAGCTGTTCGACCTGGACGCCGTCGATACCCGCCACTGCGGCGGCCGCGGCGTTGGTGTCGCGGGCCGCTACGGTGACGGAAGCGCCGGCCTTGCTGAGTGCCTCGGTGCTCGCCAGTCCGAGGCCGCTGTGGCCCCCGGTGATGATGACGTTCTTGCCCGTCAGGTCGATGCCGGCGAGGACTTCATCGGTGGTGGTGAACGCGGTGAAGCCCGAGCCGAGCGGCTGCTGATGTTCCCAAGGATTGGTCATGGCTCCAGTCTGCAGAGGTTCAATTGGACGGAGAATGCTTGACAGGTCATATTTTCTTCGTGAAAGTTCAGACATGGTCATTGATCATTTGTCGGAGATGTTCGACCTCATCGAGGTTCGCGGCCAGATCTCCGGCGCGGCCGCGATGCGCGGGCACTGGGTCACGCAGTCCGTCATCGAAAGCCCGCTGAAGCTGACGATGATGGTTCGCGGCCGGTGCCGGCTGTCGACCGATGGGCTCGACGCCCCGATCGACATGGAGGCCGGCGACGTCGCGGTCCTGACCGGCCGCTCATGGCTGCGCGCCGAGGGCGGCGCCGGTGACGGTCCACCCATGGAGTTCACGCCGGAGCCGGGCCAGTATGCCGTGCGCGTCGGCGGCGCAGACTTCGACGTCGACGACGTCCTCCTCGGCGGTCACGTCGACCTCAACCCGGCCGGTGCGGCGCTGCTGACACAGGCGCTGCCGCCCGTGGCGCTCATCCCAGCCTCCCATACCGCCACGCACACCCTGCGCGCGTCCGTCGACCGGCTGGTCGAAGAGGTGACGGGCGAGCGGATGGGTGCCGCCTTCGCAGTACGCCAGCACGCCCAGCTGCTGCTCCTCGAGGTGCTCCGGGCCTACCTCAGCCTGGCCGAGGCAGCCGAGCTGCCGCCGGGATGGCTGCGGGCGATGACCGACGACCGGCTGCGTCCTGCGCTGACTCTCATGCATGGCCAACCAGGGCGGTCCTGGGGGCTGAAGGAGCTGGCCCGTGCCGCGGCGATGTCGCGGACATCGTTCGCCGTGCGCTTCCGCTCCGTGGCGGGTATGCCCCCGCTGGCCTACCTCAACTCATGGCGGATGCTGCTGGCCCAGCGGGCGCTGCGCGACGACGACGTCCGGATCGGGGCACTTGCCGCACAGCTGGGCTACACCTCGGAAAGCGCCTTCAGCACCGCCTTCAAACGCGAGGTGGGCGAGGCGCCCCTGCGCTACCGGCATCGGCACCGGCAAGCGTCGTAACCATCGGTTCCGGTACGAAGAACCCCGCGCCCCCGATCCCGGAACATCGGCCCCTTGTGCGGCACATCGTCCAAAGGCTCAGGTCGATGGTCGCGGTGTCCCCAGGTGGCGTGCATGCTCCACGTCGAGCCTCAGGGATCTGAGCAGGTCGAGCAGCTCGGCGTGGTAGAGCTTGGCGGGATCGCCGGTCTAGAGCCTGTGCGGAGTTCGGATCTTCAGGCTGGTCGGAGGCTTCGGATCCATAGGATGGCTCCGCGTAAGTGCAGACCGGCGAGAAAGCTGTCGGGCGTCTTGTCGAACCGGAAGGCCAGCCCACGCCACTCCTCGATCCGATTGACGCACCGTTCCACCGAGTTGCGCTGCTTGTAGAGCTCGGCGTCATGACCGACCGGCCGGCCGCCGCGGGAGCCGCGCTTCTTGCGGCTGGCCGCCTGGTCGGCCTTCTCCGGGATGACCGCCTTGATCCACCGCCAAGGTCCGGGCCGCCATCGGCGAACAGGCGTTCGCCGCCGAGTTCGCCCGAGGCATCACTCTCGACCCCTCCGAGATCTGACCGGTCCGGATCGTCCCGGCGAACCGGGGGCCGGGTGCCGTGACAGCCAGGCGACAGGTACGCGACAGCCACACGACATTCGATCGTGCGACTGTCGGTTGATCACACCGCCGAGTCTTCCACTGCCCTGGGAAACGGCCTCCACCAGCAGGCCGATGGCGGACAACAGAGAGGAACTGCCGCATGCGCGAAAATCGACACTTACCACCATTCGCCATCCCCCGCATATTGGCCATCTTCCTGGGCCTCATATCCTTTGCCGCCACCCATCTGGTCGCAGCCGCACCGGCCCTGGCCGCACCACCGATTCCGGGCTTCGGCCCCGCGATCGAGGGCTACGCGCCTGCGCAATACCAGACCACCTGCGACCCTGCCGCCAAGCCCGGCGTGGTGGAATTCCGCGACCTGCTGAACCAGACGTACGGCACGCACACCGCCGGCATCAGCCGCGCCTGCGACCAAGGCGGCACCAGCGAACACAAGGAAGGCAGGGCGCTGGACTACCACTTCAACATCAACGTCCCGGATCAGGCGGCCGCGGCGAACGATCTGCTGAACTGGCTGCTGGCGACCGATAGACACGGCAATGTCAACGCCCTGGCCAGGCGATTCGGCATCATGTACATCATCTGGAACCGACGGATATGGCAATCAGGTTCCTGGGAGGCCTACACCGGCAGCAACCCCCATACTGATCACATCCATTTCAGTTTCGGCTGGCCCGGCGCCCGGAAGCAGACGTCTTGGTGGACCGCCCGGCCTCCTCGTGATCGTTCGGTGAGTGATGTGACCGGCGACGGATTCGCCGACCTGCTCGCCTATCGGGCCAATGGAGAACTGCTGCAGTACAACAACAACATCCTGATCAACCCGGGCGGGGTGCCCTACAGCGATGGACGGCTGATCGGTGAAGGCTGGAGCGCCTTCAAACACGTCCTGGCGGCCGATCTAACCGGCGACGGATTCGCCGAAGCGATCGCGGTGAACGCTGAAGGCAAAATGTTCCAGTACGACAACAACATTCTGATCAACCCCGGCGGCGTACCGTACACCACCGGCCGGGAGATCGGTCACGGCTGGCAAGGCTTCAAAAAACTCCTGGCAGCCGACGTCAGCGGGGACGGATCCGCCGACATCCTGGGCATCAGCGCGGAGAACGACCTCTGGTATTACCCGAACAACCGCGGCAGCAACCCCGGCGGCGTCCCCTTCATGGGCGGCCAGAAAATCGGCGAAGGCTGGGACCGTTTCACCAAAGTACTGCTGGGCGACATCACCGGCGACCGCTACGCCGACGTCCTGGGAATCGAACCCAACGGACACATGTTCCTGTTCCCCAACAACATCGGCGTCTCCCCCGACCGCCCTTACGGCTACAACGTCGACATCGGACAAGGCTGGGGCGGCTTCGTGAGCCTGCTCGCCGCCGACGTCAGCGGAGACGGATCCGCCGACGTCCTCGGCGTCGACCCCGACGGGCAGATGCGCTACTACCCCAACAACAGTGGCAGCAACCCCGGCGGCCTGCCCTTCACCGGCGGCCTCGTCGTCGGCGTCGGCTGGCAAGGCCTCACCATCGCCTCCAGCTCCTGAGCCCTCCCTGCCTGACGGTCCGCAAGACCGTCAGGCACCCTCACGCAATCAGGCGCGGCCGGGCCGCCGGGGGAGAGCAGGTGCGCGCCGTATCCTCCGCTGCCTCAAGCGATACCTGGCCCGCGAGAACTTTCGAGCGAAGCGGGGCGATTCACACCTCCTCCAGCCTTATGTCATCGATTTGAATCCAGAAGTCCTGCCCGTTCAGCCCCCATCCACCAGCGAAGACCTCAAGTTCCGTCAAGTTGCTGGGAGGAATGTCCACGCTCAACCGGGTGTAGGTGGGAAGCGGCCCGAATTTCTGCTCCGCGATGACGCCCTGGCTGGGAGGTCGCCGTACCCCAAAGTAGCCTCCGGCGTTGCCAGCGGAACTGCGCATCCATCCGGTGAGGCGATACCAGCGGCCAGGTTGTACGGCGACTCGCTGGTGGAGGTCGTTCCAGCCGCTGGTATTGCCTACCCAGCCGTTGTTCGCGCCCGAATGGGCGTTGCCGATGCCGCGATCGATGCCGCCGCGGCCGTTGAGGGTCCAGGGAGGTGTCCTGGCACTGGCAGGATGGTCTTCGAAGCCGCCGTCCTGGACCAGGTTGGTGTCGGAGGGGAGGTCGGCCAGCCGGAGGCGCATCAACCGGACGTGGTACGGCGCCCACTGTGACATGGCGAAGTACAGGTTCTCGCCGGTGCTGTCGGGGTGCAGGAACGCGCCGTACAGACCGGGATGGTCGGCGGAATTGGCCACCACCTGACCTCCCGTCCACGGCCCGGTCGGCTCGTTGGCGGTGCGCATGACGATCGCGGCTCTGCGTTCGTCCAGGTGCAGCGCGACCCAGCGCCGCAGGGTGGTGTTGTAAAGGATCGACAACTCTCCGACGGGTCCCGCCATGACCGGGATCGCCCGGTCCAGGCTGCCCGACTGCCATCCCGTGGCGGTCCAGTATTCGTAGGCCGACAGGTCGAGCATCCGCGAGCCGGGGACGCGAGCGACGTAGGCGTCGCCGAACCTGCCGTTGGCTGTGCCGAAGAGGTAGACGAAATCGCCCTGTTTTGTGGCGGCTGCCATCTGGAAGTGGCTGCCGCCGTCACGGTTGGTCCAACGTGCGGCAGGCGCCTTGATCCAGCGCTGCCCGCCGTCGTCGGAGTAGGCCAGGCCCGAGTAGTTGGTGATCCATGTCCCGTTGGTCCCCCATGAGCGGACAGACATGTAATGGAGGTAATCGCGGGAACCGACGCTTATGGCTGCGGTGGGGATGACAGTCACCCCCTGCACCGCAGGGTCGCCGGGAAGGATCTGCGCGGCATGCCCGGAATGGTCGCTGATCATGGAGTCGATGCTCAGGCCGTCGGCGAGGTTGTCGTCGGTGGAGTGGGCCAGGGTGTTGTAGCGCCAGTCGGCGGTCTCGGGACCGGCGCCGTTGCCACCCCACCCCTGCCCGTAGGTGTCGCCGAAGGCGATCGCTACCCTGCCGCGCGAGTCCCGCCACATGACGCCCAGATCGGTCGCGTGCACACCGAACCGGGAACGCGTCTGGTTGATGTCACCGACTCCCTGCCCAGCGATCAACGCGACCGGCTGAGCCGGGGACGGGGCCGCGAGCCCGGACCGCGCCGCAGGCGCCGCGGCCTGCGCGTTTCCCGCGTACGCCAGCGTGGCGGCCACGGCGCACAGCAGCGCCGTCCGCAGGGTCCTCCACCGAAACGAACCACCGATTGCCGTCTGATGATGCATGGGTTCCCACCCTTCTGCCCCCGTCGCTGCGTGTCTGCCGAAGAGAACCACCTGGTCCCCGCCCGGGGGGCGGACCGGTTGCCCGGCCCACCCCGTGCTGGTCCCCGTCGACCTTCCGCCCGCGGCTCGGCTCAAGGGCTGCCGGCCGTACAGAGACCCGCAGAATCAGGAGATGGGATTCCAGAAGTGATCCGGGAAACTGCCACAGGGCCATTGAATCGCGGCGGCGTTGTCCGAGACGTTGCCGTCCCTGATCGCGAGGCATTGGCCGCTCTTACGATTGATGAGCTGAATGCCCTGCGGATAGTTGACGACACGCCAGTAATGATCGTCCCAGTCTCCGCAGTCGTACTGGATGAGCTGAACGCCGGGTGTGGTGGAACCACCCGGCACGGCCAGGCATTTCTGGCTGTTTTGATTCACCATGCGCAGCCACGGCGCCGGCAGATTTCCCCCGACCAGCAGCCAGTAGTGATCGGCCCAGTTTCCGCAGGTGAATTGCGTTACCGGGGCGAGGTTCGCCGTGGAGCCGCCGGGAATGTTCAGGCACTTACCGGTCCCGAAGTTCCGCCATCTGACGCCGCTGACGGCTGCGGCCCCGGTGGAGGCCTGCGAGGCCTGCGGGGCCTGCGGGTCCCTGGCTGTGTTCGCGCTCGCGGTAGGTGCCCCTACCGTCATCAGCGCGAGACCAACGAGTACTGCTGCGGCGAATTTTCTCATTCCATGCATCCTTTCTGTGCTGCTTTTCGGCTTCGATGTGTTAGTCCCCTCGGGTCCTGCTCGATGTGAGCGGGCCGAAGTCCCGCTTGGTTACCCGTGAGGGCCGTACACGTGCGCGGCTCTTGGCAAGGGTGTGCTGTGCTGTTCTCCTTGGCTGCAGTCCGCGAGATGTCCCTTCGGACGAGGTTTGCATGACGCCGCGGAACACCACCCACGGCGCGGCGGATCCACGGACCTTGCCGCGGTGGAGTAATCGTGGGCGTTTCGACCACCGCGCTTCCTCCTGGGAGCGCTCAACAATGGAACTGATCGATGGTGGTCGAATCGTCGGGCAGCGATCAGGCGCCGACCTGCCGTCCTCAGGCAAATCCCGGCAGCAAGAGCCAGGAGTATGGAACACCTTCCTCTCTTCACATATGCCTCCGCCACAGCGATTCGTGTCTGCCCGAGAAGGGGCGAGAAGGACGGGTAACGATTCTTCGTCAAATAGAATCAGGTGTGGCCGACGCAGTCCGTGTAGGGCGGCACCTCAACCGCCATGCTTTCTACGACCGGACAAATACATCTTCTCCGAACGTCCTTGCGTCGGACTGTCGTTAATCTTTCTGGTACCGGTTCTCCGCTGTCGTCGAACCGGACCTCGGCCTGTTCACTGCAATCGCGCTGCATATCGGCGCCGACGCCGCCGACCACGAGACCGCGTCGCCCTCGGCCTACTCGCCCCAGGGGTGGGACGCTGCGGATCTTCGCCGGTGCCGCACCCAGGGCCGCCGGCGCGGTCACCTGCCTCGCCGGGCAGTCCCCCGACTCGCGCGTCGTGGCGGAGGACATGCTGGCCGAAGCAAGTGACGGCGGTAGAGGGGTTGAGCTTGTCCCCCTATAAACGCGCTCTGCCTCGTGCGTGGCCAGGCGGGTTTCCTGGGATCAGCACATCGAACGCGACCTGCGAGACGG
>NZ_JBFALF010000070.1:0-24893 GCF_040656115.1 Nonomuraea sp. NPDC050202
CCACCTCGCCGGCCGTGTGCTCCATCGCCCACATGTAGTGGCGGTCCTCGAAGGTCACCGCGCCGCCGTACATGACCGTGCCTGGGCGTGCCTGTGCTCCGGCTCTGGAGCGGATCAGGTCGAGCAGGTCGAGCGGCGCGTCGGCGATGGGGTGCGGCGGGGCGTCCGCGGGCGGTGGCCGGTCGGCGGACGCCTCCTCCAGGAGGGCGACCCGGCGCTCAAGCTCCGCGATCCGTTCTTCGAGCAGATCCAATGGACACCCCAGCTCTCGGTTATTCCGTATTTCCGGAATAACCGAACTATAGCGCCTGGGAGCTGTCATGCAATGGCCCTGAGTCCTCTGACTGTCTTCGGCCTCTCTCCAGCCGTGTTGGGCGGCATGATCGGACCCCGCCGACAGGTAGACCTGAACAACGTCACTCGCAACCATCCGCAACCAGATGTCGTCCCCCAGGTCAGCGTGTGTCCCTTCCGACAACTTCATACGGAAGGGACACACCTGTTGAGCGCCAGGTTCGTGACAGTGGGAACGACAAGTCCGTGACAGTGACTCGCGCCAAGTTGATGGCAGTGAGGGCTACGCGCTGTGATCCACCCTGCGGGTGGCTCTTCGTCGAATCACGACACAGCTGTGCCTCGACGACATCGACTCGGTCAGGCGCGACGTCGACACCCCCGACGACCTACGCGCGGCTGTCCTCCTCGGCGTCCACATGGCCGCCGTCGTCCGTGATCTTGAGCTTCCGTACGGCGGGAATTAGCACGAAGGGCAGGTTGGCCGCCACGGAGCCGAGGCACGCGATCCACAGGAGCTGGTGAACGGTGACGACCTCGCCCAGCAGCCCGCCGACGACACCGCCGAGCGGCAGCGAACCCCACATGAGGAAGCGGAGGCTGGCGTTCATCCTGCCGCGCAGGGCTTCCGGGCAGATCGCCTGGCGGTAACTGCCCTGGGCGACGTTGTGCATGACCGCGACCAGGGAGATGAGCGCCATGCCGATCGGGTACAGGGCGAGCCGCCAGCCGGGTCCCGTGAAGGCGACGAGCACGAAGAGCGGCAGCATGAGGACGGTTGCGCCGAACATCGTGGGGCCGTGACCGAAGCGGGCGATCACGCGTGACGCGAGGAGCGCGCCGAGCAGGCCGCCCGCCCCCGCGCCCGAGATTATCAGGCCGTAGCCCGCCGCGCTCACGCCCAGCTCGTCGACCAGGTACAACGGCTGGACGATGGCCCAGATGCCGCTGATGAACATGTTCATGGCGCCGACGAGGCCGATCAGGCGCAGGATGGGGTGGCTGAGCACGTAGCGCAGGCCCTCCATCAGGCTCACGCGCCCCCCGGAGGGGGTCTCCTCGGCCTTGACGGTCGCCAGCAGGGTGGCGGAGATCATGTAGCTGACCGCGTCGGCCACGATGGCGACGGGCGCCGTGAGCGCCTGCACGAGCCAGCCGCCGAGCCCCGGGCCGAAGAGCCTGGCAAGGCTGCGCACGGACTCCAGGGTCCCGATGCCCTTGGGCAGCTGCTCCTTGGTCACGATGGAGGGCAGGAAGCTCAGGTGGGCGACGTCGAAGAAGGCCGTGCCGATGCTGACGATCACGGCGACCGCGTAGAGCTGCGCCAGCGTGAGCGCGTCGAACAGCGCGGCGATCGGGATGGAGACCAGGGACACCGCGCGCAGCACGTCGGCCGTCACCAGGATGGGCTTCCTGCGCAACCGGTCGACCCACACGCCGGCGGGCAGCCCGAAGAGGAGGAAACCGATCATCTCGGCGGCGCCGAGCAGGCCGAGCTCGAATGGGCCCGCGTCGAGCACCAGCAGCGCGACCAGCGGGAGGGCCACGCGCGTGACCTGGGTGCCGAACTGGCTGAAGCCGTCGGCGGTGACGTAACGACGGAAAGCGGGGGGCATCTGATCTACCCTAGGGGTGTGTGGCCAGGGCAGAAGCGTTCTCCTCTGACGGGGACACGCACGGGCTCGATGAAGCCAGGCGGTTGAGGGCACCCCGGCGGGCAGATGGCAAACGCGACGCCTGAAGATCGTTGGGTGTCTACGCCAGTCGATCAAGAACAGGGGCCGCGTCCGCGTGCCATCATCCCCGCTCGACGTGCTCACCCGCCACCTGGAGCACGTCACCATCACCGACCCACCGGCCGATCTGCCCGCACTCGCCGAGATCTTGGACACCATCCCGGACCCGCGCAGCCGCCGGGGACGCTGCTATCGGCTCGGCCCGCTGCCGGCGTTATCCCTGCTCGCTGTGCTCGGCGGAGCGACCTCCCTGGTCAAGATCGCCCGATTCATCGCCGGATACGACCTATCTGGCCACACTCGCCGACTGCGGCCCGCCCGCCACCCCTGGCAACCGGCCCGCAGAGCGGACCCCGCTGTCCGGCCTGGCCGTGGACGGCAAACCCTGCGCGGCAGCCGCACCGGCGACGGCGCCGTCCACCTGCTGGCCGCCACCTGCCACAACCCCCAGATCGTCGTGGCCCAACGGCAGGTCGAAGCCGAAAGCAACGAGATCCCCGCGTTCGCGCCCCTGCTGTCCCGCCTGGACCTGACCGGCGTGGTGGTCACCGCCGACGCCCTGCACACCCAGCACGACCACGCCCGCCACGTCATCGCCGCCGGCGGCCACTACCTGTTCATCGTCAAGGGCAACCAGCCCACGCTCCTGCACCGGCTCAAGGCCCTGCCCTGGCGCGAAGCCGTGTTGAACGACCGCACCGACGAGCAAGGGCACGGCCGCCGCGAGATCCGCCGCACGGCCTGGGCCGCCTGATCGGCTGAACCAACATCGCCGCCGGCATCGACCACTACCGCAGCCACCCAGCCGACGCTCTTCAGCTACTCGGTTTCACCGCATGAGAACGATTGGCCCTGGGCGGATTGCAGGGACTGACTCGGCCGAGGTGGGGATAAGCTCGTCGGGGTCGACGGTTCGGACCTGTGGGAACCGCGAAGCCTCGTTGATCGGGTCGATCGTGTCCGCAGAGGACTTCATCCAGCCGATCCAGTCAGATAGTGACCGTCGATGGTCCTCGTCTGTGATCGTAGACACCACGGAGGTCAGCTCGTCGGCGTACTGGCGTATGGTCCGTGCCCGCTGCCAGGCGTCCTTCTCTGTAGCCAGCACCTGCAGGCGGTCTTGGGTGAGGACGCGCTCCCGAGCGTAGACCATGGCAGCGTCCCATTCCCGACGAAGCTCGTCCCGCTGACGCTGCCGCTCTTCGGGGGATCGACCGCCGTCCATCATCGCTACTGCGTGGCAGATGTCCCTGGTGACCGTCTCCATATGTACGATGACCTGCCATCGCTGGGACTCCAGCGTCGATTTGTCTCTGTCGTACCAGTCGCAGCTTCCGCCGCCGGGCCACTGCCAAAAGCCGCAGGCGCAGCCGCCGGGCCGGAGGAACCTCGACGTCGTCAGAACTTTTCCGGGTGCTGCTCGGCTGAGCTGCCAGACGGGTCGCTGGTTCCTGTCCCTGGATCGCCACGGCCCAGCCCTCGTCACCGATGACCACCTCAAGGTGTGGGAGTGTCCTTGGGTTCCAGCCGCAGCGCCGGCAGGAGAGCGGCCGCGTGTATGAGTGACAGCGTGATCTTCGTCCCGGCGCGGGCTCCCGAGCGGCTCCGCCGTAATCACTCGTGAGCGGGCCATTCCTCGGCCAGCAGCGCGTATGAGAGACCGTCGAGCCATCCCTTGGTGCGGTGGAGCGAGTCTCTCACCGTGTGCTGTTCGCGGCGCATCCCGACCCGCTCCATCAGCCGCCACGAGGATTCGTTGTCGTAGAAGCAGTCCGCGTGCAGGCGGCGCAGGCCAAGACTCCTGAAGGAGATGTCGATGAGGGCGCGTACCGCTTCGGTGGCGTAGCCCTTGCCGCCGTAGGAGGGATCGAGCGTCCACCCGAGCTCTCCTTGGACGCTTTCCGCCTGCTCAGCGACCTCTTCCTGGGCCCAACCGTCCTGGATCTTCAGTGTCAGGTCGCCGATCACCCGGCCGTCCAGTTCGACGACGAGCAGGTCTGCGAGCCGCTCCTCGCGGAGGAAACGCTCACGGTAGTCGTCGTAGGTCTCTGTGGCGGCCGCGACCCATTCGTGAGTCTCCGGCAGCTGCCGGTAGGCCCAGGTCGCGTTCAGGTCGTCGGGGGCAGCCCGGCGCAACAGCAGCCGCTCGGTGGAAATCGGCCAGTCCAGCGTGTCAAGAGGGTGACGCATGGGCCCTCATACTGACAGCGGGCTGTGGTGATACACAAACGGATTACTGCGGACGACGTCTCCGACAACGACGCGGCGATTCTTCGCCACTCCGGTGCGCCGGGTCGGCGGGCAGCGGGTCTACAGCGAAAGCGATCTGCAGTGGCTCCACCTGTGCACCAGGCTCCGGGCCTCCGGGATGACACTGCCTGCGATCCGGGAGTACGCGGCGCTGGTCCGCGAAGGAACCCAGACGGTGCGAGCACGACACTCCCTCCTACGCCGTCACCGCGAACGCATCACCGACCAGATCCAGGAGTTGCACCGCTGCCTCGACCTGGTCTCACACAAGGTGACGATGTACGAGGAACACCTCGCCGGTGAGCGCGGAGACCCGTTGTGGACCGGTACGTGCCTGCCCGAGGAGCAGCACCCGCCACTCGGCTGAAGACAGTTTTATTACTGGGATTGGCAACGGAATCCGGCGTTAACGCGGTTCCCGCTGGTCGTGTAGCTGATCCAGTCGACCTTCCTGGCAGTGGTCAACGCCGGATTCCGTTCCAGTGCACCAGGGGGTTGAGGCGAAGGCCGGGTCAGCCAGGCCGAGCTTCCAGCCATCCCGCAGGGTGCATCGCCGGGCTCCCGACACGCCCGGCCCAAGAAGCTCAACAATGACCGTCTTCGGGCAGGTCATGGCGTGGAGCTGCGAGAGCATGGCCTTCATGAGCTGAGAAGGTGGAAGTTCGCTGCTGTGGAACTCGCCGACGCGTCGGGCCGTACATTGTCCACGGCAACTCGGACGCGACGACGGTCCGTTCCAGTCGCGGGTATTGTTCGCCGGCCCATCCAGGCGTGGAGAACGCGACGGTCGGTCAATCGCGAGACTTCGGTGCAAGACACCTTCGGCCACCAGTGTGACCGTCCGGGGGATCACGCTCAACTGCCGCCGGCCTTGGTAGGGGTCATGCTCGGGATGCTCTGCGGCTGGTACTGCTTGCAGGTCTCCTCGGCCTTCTTGAACTGCGGTGTGTTGGCGTCGTCGTCGTCGAGTTTGAAATCGCCGCTTGTGTCGGGGACGGGGAACGTGCGCATGCACGTGGCGTACTTGCGTTTGTCCGCCATGGACCAGTTCTTGTCGGCTTTGTTCCGCAGAAATGGAGTGGGCATGACGTCCTTGCAGGCTTCGGCCTTACACAAGATCTCCTTCTCCTCGCGGAGAATCTTGTTCTCCCGCCGCAACCGGGCCAGCTCATCCTTCTCGGCGCTGCTCAGGCCGTCTTGGCGACGGCCGTCATCGAGGTCGGCCTGGCGCACCCAGGTACAGATCGACTGCGCGGAGGGCTGGAACGCCTTGGCCAGTTCCTCCGGTGTCCGTTCCGCGCGCACCAGTTCCACCATCTGCCGGCGAAACTCCGGCGGATAGTTGTTCGGCACAGCAGACTCCTTCTTCCGGGGACCAGGGTTCCCCAGAGATCAGGTGTCCACCAAACCGGGCCAACTCCACCAGATTGAATCGCCCCGGCTTTGGTGGAGGCACTGCTTCGATGGAAGCGAAGCGGGACAGGTGCTTGCGTTCCCACGCGCCGATGCTGTCAATGGTGACCGTGTCGTAGACCCCGTTGCGCTTCAGTAAGGATGGCCCCACCAGCCGCCATCTGAGATGTCGCCGCAGGCGGACAGTGGCCGGACCGCGCAACGGCTAGATGATCTGGTACTGGTCGTTAACGAGGGCTACCGTGGTGATCGTTCCTTCGAGCGATCACCACGGTTTTCGCATGCTCCCATGACGACGACTCCAGCGGCAGCAACAACTGCACGCCGCCGAACCCAGGCATGATCCGATCAGGTAACCGCTCCGCCTCCTCGACCGTCCAGCTACCCACCGCACACGGTCACGTGCCCACCCCCTCGGAGATGGTCAGCGACGTCGGTGCCGTCACCAGCATCGGCAGCAGCGTCGCGCCGGTCACCGGTATACCCCGGAGCCACCGGCGACATGGATGGACTGAGCGGTGAGATAGGTCGAGTCATCGCTTAGCAGGAAGGACACGAGGGCGCCGACATCCTTCTCGGCGTCGCCGATCCGCTTGAGCGGCACGGCGTCCACGGCCGCTCGGAACGAGGTGGGATCGGTCTGCTCCCAGCTCTGCACGCCCTCGGTCTTGGCGAAGGGCAACACGACGTTCACGCGGATGTTGTCGGGGCCCCATTCCAGTGCCGCGACTCGGGACAGGCCTCGGATCGATTCCTTCGCCGCGCCATAGGCGGCGAAGCCGGCCTCGCCCGCGGAGCCTGCTCCGGACCCGAAATTGACGATCGAGCCACCGCCTGCGGTGACAAGGTGCGGGTACGCGGCCTTCATGAGCAGGAACGTCGCACGAGGGCCGGTGGTGGAGGCCAGGTCGAAGTCGTCAGCCGTCTGCGAGGCGAAGGGCGAGGGCGGCTTGATCGCCATGGCGTTGTTGACGAGGCCGTCCAGGCCGCCGAAGTGCTCGAGGGCGGCGCCGACGACGGTGTCAGCCGCATCGGGGTCTCGCAGGTCGGCGGCGACGCTCTGCACCTCGGTGCCGTGAGAGGTCAGCTCGTCTCGGGCGTCGGCGACGGCGTCGGCGAGGATGTCCGTGAGCAGCAGCCGAGCACCGTTGCGTGCGAGGGTGCGGGCGATTCCACGGCCGATGCCGCGGCCGCTCCCTGTGACGATGACGACCTTGCCGGCGAGGGACTCAGAGTGTGTGTACGGCATGGGTTCCTTTCGGAGTTGTTCGAGGAGTGCTCAGCGGGCGGCCGACCGCGTGGGCTCTTTCACCGGCTGCTCGGCGATCCACTTGAGGTCGGGGATGTGTCCGAGTTCGAGAGCCTTGAGGAAGAGCCGCTCCTCGCGGGGCTGGCTCTGTTCGAAGACGTCCATCAGTGCTCCTGAGGCGTCGGTGGACCCCATGATCTGGTCCCAGTTCGCCAGGACGTCCTCGCTGGTCAGGTCCGGGTTGAAGTACCCGCGGGTGCCGGCGAGGAAGACGCGAGCGATTCGTCCGCCGCCGACGGTGAATGCTTCGCCGCTCGTCGGCGCATCCTCGTGGAGCAGGGGCGCGATCGCGACGGCGACCTTCTCCGGCTGCAGCGTGTTCCTCATGAAGGTGATGAGATCCGTCTCCGCGCCGCCCCCGCTTGCGGCCACCGTCTCGCTGAACGCCCACGGCATGAGGGTGTTGGCGATGATTCCGTGCTCTGCGCCGGCCGCTGCGACCTGTCGGGCAGCGGCGAAGACGGCGAGCTTCGAGACCGCGTAATCAAGTTCGTAACCCGTCGGCCCGTACCAGAAGCCCGTTCCGACGGCTGATGAGGTGAACAGGATGCGGCCGTACTTCTGCTTGACCATGTGGGGCCACGCCGCTCGGTTGAGCTGCAGCGATCCGCGGACGTTGATGTCGAAATAGAGGTCCAGCCCCGCCGCGGGAGCGTAGGGGACGAGCTCGGACCCATCCATGACACGGCCGGCGGGAACGCCCGCGTTATGGATCACGATGTCGATTCGCCCGAACTCCTCGATCGTCGTCGCGACGAGGGCTCGCGCATCATCGTCGTCGCCGATTCTGCCTCCGACGGCGATCGCCACGCCGCCGTCCGCGCGGATGTCGTCGCGTACTGCCTGCGCGCGGTGCAGGTTGGACGGAAGCTCATTGACCACCACCGCTGCGCCACGGCCGGCGAGGTATCGCGCGTGCGCCGCACCGATGCCGATTCCCGCCCCGGTCACTAGGGCAATCCGTCCATCGAAGCGCAGTTCATCACTCATTGCATACGGTCCTTCCGATTGCGCGCCCAACCTTGGGCCGACCTTCCGTGACTGTTGTCCTGCCTTACGTCCCATCTGCTCCGTCAGGACCCGGTCTCCGCCTGGCTGTTGTGGCCACCAGAGGCTCGTGCGCGGAGAGATGCGCTTTCGCCGCTCAGTTCGGCTGCGAGGCCGCTCGCGCGAGTTGGACGGACTCAAATCGGCGGGCAGCCGCACGAAGTTCGTCGTCCTCTGGGGTGGCTCCACCGAATCCGCCGTGCGGCATGGCCTCGAACACGTGAAGCTCCGCTGTCACACCTGCGTGCAGCAGTTTTCGGTGCATTCGCACGGTGTTGGAGAGGAACAGGTCTCGAGTGCCGCTCTGCAGGAAGGTGGGCGGGAAACCGCTCAGATCGGCGAACAAGGGAGATATGTAGGGGTGGGTGAGATCTTCCCCTGCGGCGTACAGAAGGTTGACCGTCTTGAGTGAGCCCAGCACATTGTCGATCCCGTTGTTCGTGACGAAACTGTCGCCGGACTCGGTGAGATCCACTTCGGGCGTGAGCAGCACGAGGGCGGCCGGCATGGGGAGTCCTTCATCCTTTGCCCGGACCAGGAGCGCTGCGGCGAGGTTTCCGCCGGCGGAGCCGCCACTGACGACAACGCGATGGGGACCGACGGCCTCGATCGCCGCCCGGTAGACGGCCATCAGGTCATCGAGCGCAGCCGGGAACGGATGCAGCGGCGGCATGCGATAGTCGGGTGCCCATGTGATCCCGTTCCGGCCGACGGCGTGAGCCGCCCCTGCCATCCACGCCAGCTCTCCGCCTCCCAGGTAGAGCGCACCGCCGTGGATATCGATGAAGAGCGGCGTGTCGTTGGCTTGGGGAAGGTGAGCGGGGTGTATCGCGAAGTTCGCGACGCCGTTGATCTCTTGGGCGCTGACTTCGAAGCTCTCCGCCGGTGGTAGCGCTGCCTCGCAGAGAGGCCGGACTACGGTGTCCAACATCTCCACGAACGCCGCCCACGCTGCCGTGTCCTGGAGATCGGGGTACGGTGACGCCTCCGCTGCGGCAGGTACAGACAGCATTCTCTGCGCTTGCTCGCTGACGCTGCGCGGAACTGGAGGGTGACTGCGCCTTACGGGCGCCAGTTCATCAGAAGACTGCCGGTCGATGTCGGTCATGATTGCTCCTCAGCATTCTCGGATCGTTCTTGCCATGTGGGAGGCCGTTACAGTGCCGGCGTGTGGGTGTCGGGACGCGCTCGGCCTCTGCATGCCGGTGAGGTCGATCGTGAAGGTGCCGTCGCCGTTGCCGGCGGCGAGTACGTGCGAGGGTCGGCATGATCAGCCGCGCGTCGTGGCGGGCGACGTCAGCGGCGGCATCGGCAAGGATCTCGGTGAGGAGTAGCCGGGCACCGTTGCGTGCGAGCGTGCGCGCTCCTTCGTCCACGTCTGCCGCTGATCCCCCTTCAACAGGACGGGCTAGCGCGAGGCCGCTGACGGCTGATGCACCAACACCTCTGCCGTGCTGAGGTAGGTGCGGCGGCCTTCGAGTTCGACCACGTTGCCGGTGAGCCTGACGGTGCCCCGCGCAGGTGTCTCGTCAGAGCTCCCCCCGGCCGCAAGTGCCACAGCGCCCGGCTCGAGGATGAAGCGACCGTCGACACCGCTGTATCCGAGTTGGCTGGTCGGAACCGTGAAGTGAACTGTCGCGCTCTCACCCGCCGCAAGTGCGACCCGCGCGAATCCGATCAGCTGCTGAGCAGGCCGCGTCACGCCGGTGGCGTTCTGGGAGGCGTACAGCTGGACGACCTCGGTTCCGTCGCGGTCTCCGATGTTGCGGAGCTCGACGGACGCCGCGATGGAGCTCCCCTCGGCGGGCACCTCGTCGGCCGCGAGCTGCAGCGCCCCGTACTCGAAGGCCGTATAGGAGAGGCCGTGACCGAACGGGAACAGTGGAGTGGGGTCCAGGTCGATGTAGCCGCGGAACATGTCGCCCGCGCTGCGGCGGAATCCACTGCCGCGTTTCTGCGAGACGTACAGCGGCAACTGTCCGGTGGCCCTGGGCATGCTGTACGGGAGCTTGCCGGACGGGTTCGTGTCGCCAAAGAGCACGGCGGCGAGGGCGTCGCTGCCGTTCGGCCCCGGGTAGTAGCCCGTCACGATGGCGCCGAGCTTCGGTTCGACCTCGGTGAGCGCAAGCGGCCGTCCCTGGTAGAGCACTGCAACGAGCGGTGTCTCCGTGGCACTCACAGCGTTGACCAGCGCGACCTGGTGGTCCGGCAGCTCGACCCGGGCCGCGTCCGTTCCCTCGCCTTCCGTGATACGCGTCCCGAACCAGCCGGCTTTGCCGCCGATGGCGAGGACGACCACATCCGCTTCCTGCGCCAGAGCGACTGCCGCGTCCAGGTTCTGCGGGTCGTCCGGGTGGATGCCGACGCCCTCGACCGACTCGACGATGGCGCCCGGCGCTGCTGCTCGAATGGCTTCGGTGAGCGTGTGCGTGCCGTACACGTGCCGGGCGACGTCCTCGCTGTTGATCTCCATGAGTGGCGCCGACTGCGCATCGCCCGCGTCAGCGGCTTCCGGCGACGAGGGCTCCATCATGCTCTCGAGTCCGGCCATGCGGGACTCACCGGTGGCCAGGCCCTTCATCAGGTCGAGCGAGGCCGGGTAGGTGTACGCCGCGAAGTTGACCATGGCGGAGTCGGCGTGCGGGCCGATCACAGCGATGCGGCCCGACTTCGCCAGAGGCAGTCGTCCGTCGTTCTTCAGCAGCGTCACCGACTCATCGGCCAGCTTCCGGGAGAGGGCCGCCCCCTCGCTCTGAGCGGCGCTCAACGTGATGGGATCGGTACTGGCATACGGGTTCTCGAACAACCCCAGCTTGAACTTGTCGACGAGCACACGGCGCACCGCGTCGTCGAGGACGGCCTCCTCGATGCGCCCTTCGCGGATGGAATCCTCGAGGGTCTTGTAACCGGAAGTGGTGGGCAGCTCGACGTCGAGGCCGGCGACGAGCGCCAGCTCGCCCGCCTCAGCGAGGGAAGATGCGACGCCCTGCCGGGTGTGCAGCCACTCGACGGTGCTGTAATCGGAGACCACGCTGCCGGTGAAACCCATCCGGCCGCGGAGAAGGTCGGTGAGTACCGCCCGGCTCGCGCCCACGGGGACACCGTCGATCTCGGAATAGGTGTTCATCACGCTGCCGAGACCAGCGACCTTGATCGCCGCCTCGAACGGGGTCGCGTACACGTCGTACAGCTCGCGGGGACCCAGGTGCGTCGCAGCCATGTTCTGCCCCGCCTCGGTGAGCGCGTACCCGAGGAAGTGCTTCCCTGTCGCGAGGACGCCACTGGTGAGGTCTTCGCCCTGGAGGCCACGCACGAAGGCGACGCTGAACGCGCTGACGAGGTAGACCTCCTCGCCGTAGGTCTCGTGCACTCGTCCCCAGCGGGCGTCGCGGGCGATGTCCATGACCGGCGACAGTGCCTGCGGCACCCCGACCGATCGCATCTGCCGGCGGATGACCTCGGCCATGGCCTCGACGCGCTGGGGGTCCCAGGTCGCCGCCAGACCGATGGCGGTGGGAAACGAGGTGTAGCCGGCCGCGAGGAATCCGTTGAGCGCTTCGGCGTGCATGATGGCCGGAATGCCGAGCCTGGTCCGCTCGACGAGATAACGCTGAATCTCATTGACATTGCCCGCGATCTGCTGCGGGTCGGACCCAAAGGTGGCGGGGATGTGGCCGATCCCATCAGCCAGGTGCCGCTCGGCAGCGGCGGCATCCAAGCCGTTCACGCCCATCAGCGAGGTAGGCATGATCGATACGACTTGTCGTGCCTTCTCGGTGAGCGTCATCTGCGCAAGCAGCTCGTCGGCGCGCTCCAGTGGCGATTTCCGCATGCGGTTCTCCTTGGTGAGTGGCTCGGCGGGGCCAGGGTGGGAAGAGCGAAGAGTCAGCGAGCGCGTCGAATCGGCAGGATGGCCAGTGCGGAGAACGCCACGAGGACAGCTCCGACCGGCCATACCGGCCCGTAGGCGCCCGCGGCGAGCGTGACGACGACCCCGGCGATGATCGGTGCCAGGGCCTGGCCGATGCTCTGTGCCATGGCTGACATACCGAGATCGCGCGCGGCGGAATTCTGGTCGGGGAGCAGGTCGATGAAGAACGCCTGGTCGACGACGAGGAAGGCGCCGAGCCCTAGTCCGCCGAGGACCGCCTGGATGAACATCGCGGGAAGGGTGGGCCACACCCACGGCACCAGAGAACTGACCGCCAGGATCAATGCCGCTGCGACAACGAATGGCTTGCGCCTTTGGAACCGGTCCGAGAGGCGACCGGCGGCGGCCATGGCCAACAGCGTCGCGGGGAGTGCCGCGACCATCATCAGAGGAGTGGTCTGCGCAGCCTCTGCGGCGCTGAGGGCAGGTGAGATGTAGCTCTGCAACATGTAGATGCCGTAGGTGCTGCTGATGCCGACGCCGAACCAGAACAGGACCTTCGAGATCCACGCCAAGCGGTAGTCACGATCCCGGAGGGCCACGACGAAGGATGCGAAGATCGTGCTGAAGCGAATGGGTTCGCGTGCCATCGTGCGCGACGAGCGGTCGCGAGCGATCAGCAGGAACGGAATCGTGAGAAGGGCCAGCGCGATCGCGAACGGATAATAGCTCGCGAGCCCGATCGCGCCGAACAGGTTGCCGGCGATGTAGGCGCCGATGATGGCTGCGGCGTAGGTCGCGAGGCCGGCCACCGCCGAAACGGTGCCGAGCCGCTCCTCTGGGACGCGGTCTGCGACGGTTGCGCTGAGCGGGCCCCCGCTGAGATTCGCAGCGACCTGGATGAGCGACCAGACGATCACGAGTACCGCGATGCTGGGCACGACCGGCATGAGGGTGATCAACGCGGCCCCTGCCACCGCCCCGCCGGCGACGTAGGGCGCTCGGCGGCCCCACCGCGACCGAGTACGGTCGGAGAGCGTGCCGATGATCGGCTGCAGAATCATCACCAGCACGACGCCGGCGGAGTTCACGAGAGACAGGCTCGAGGCTCTGGAGGCGTTGAACTGGGCCAGCAGCCCAAGCTGGTGCTGCTGCTCAGCGGTGGGCGCAACAGCGCCAGCGGCCACTTCGTTGCTCAGGTTGTTGAGCGCAGTGAGGTCGACTCCGCTGTCCGCTCCGAAGATGCGGGCGAATTCCAGCGACTGGACGTGCAGGGGAAGCAGAACGGTCGCGAGCGCGCCGATCATCAGCGAGATGGCGAGGCTGGCGAGTGCGTACGTGCTCACGTAGCGCCGGAAGGCCGGGGTCTTCGGCTGATAGCGGGGCGAGATCTGAGTGGGGTCCGCTGACTGCTCGATCGGCAGGGTTAACGGCTCGGCCCCGGGTTCGGGGGCCAGGACAGGCTGCGAGCGGCGTTTGCGCGGGTTGGTTGATTGCATTCCGACAACTCCTCCGTTGTGAATGCCGGACATGACACTGTCGTTCCGTACGTACGCTGGTCGGCTCTCATGCGGGCACGGGAGTCGTCGCGTCCGTGATTGCGGCAGCCTTCAGCGAAGCGGTCACTGGCTCGAAGCCGTCCGCGGAGACCGAGACGGTGATGGGCCCGGCGCCCGTCGGCCGGACGACGGCCAGGGCCCGGCCGTCGAAGGTGGTGTGTTCGCCGGAATCGAAGCGTTCCTCCGTGTCGGGACGGGCACTCCCGAGCGCGTGCAGGACGCCGGCCCCGTCGACGGAGACACCGACGAGCACGTCGCTCGCACTCGCCAGGTTCCCGTTCCCGTCGCGCAGCTCAATGGCGATGAAGCTCAGGTCGCTGTCGTCGGCGCGGATTTCCGTCCGGTCCGGGGTGACGGTGAGGTGCACCGGTCCCTCGGCCGACTGCAGCGAGGTCCGTCCCAACTCGGCGCCGTCGCGGTAGGCGATCGCCTCCAGCTTTCCGGGCTCGTAAGCGATGTCGAACTCGGCGACGAATGGCTTGGAGCGCCCCGGCGCCGTGCGTCCGACCGTCCGCCCGTTGAGCAACAGCTCGACTTCGTCACCGTCGCTGTACACCTCGACGGTGACCGGGGCGCCGGTCTCGGCGTCCCAGCTCCAGCTCGCGATGGAGTCGCTCCATGCCCACTGGCCGGGCAGGACGGGTCTGCCGTAGTTCTGGGGAGGCAGCACGGCGATGTACGGATCGGTACGGAGCCCGAACACGATCTGGCGGTAGTAGGAGATCGGACGCCGGTGGCCGGTGATGTCAAGGTCGCCGACGCGGGCGGAGATCCACGGATACGGCGGCCAGAACGCTGGTTCCTCGGCGTACTGGGTTCGGCCGATACCGACCTCGCCGAGGTAGTCCCAGCCCGTCCAGGTGAAGTCGCCGAGCACGTGAGCGTTGTCGAGGACGAGACGCCAGTTGTGCGCGATCCGTGGCGGGTAGGTCTCGGTGCCCACGATCACTCGATTCGGGAACTGCTCACGGTCGAGCTCGTAGCGAGCGTCGCTGTAGTTGAGGCCTGCCACATCCAGCACGGAGAAGGACGCCTCAGTTCGCTCGGACGCCATTGTGGTGGTGCTCAGTTGGTCAATGAACCCCGCCATGTTCATCAAGGCGTTCACTCCGCCCTCCGTGTCGGCGCCAGCGCCGGCGGCGTGCGCACGCATCTCCTTCACGACGTCGCTGAGGAGGGAAACGAACGGGTTGATGCCATTTGTCACGAGCCGGGTGTCGTCGAGCGACCGCACCTTCTCGGCCAGCGCGCGGCCCCACTCCGAGCCGAGGGCGTCTCCGGTTTCGAAGATCTCGTTGCCGATCGAGTAGAAGATGACGCTCGGGTGGTTGAAGTCCTTCGTGACGAGTGCCTCGAGGTCGCGCTCCCACCACTCCGGGAAGGCGAGGGAGTAGTCGAATGAGGTCTTTCCCTCGGTCCAGACGTCCGAGGTCTCGTCCATGACCAGCATGCCGAGCCGATCGCAGGCGTCGAGCATCGCCGGGCTGATCGGATTGTGGGCGCTGCGGATCGCGTTGAACCCGGCCTCCTTGAGCAGCTCGACGCGCCGCTCCTCGGCACGGCCGATCGCGGCGGCGCCCAGCGGCCCGTTGTCGTGGTGGATGCAGGCACCGCGCAGCTTGACCGTCTCCCCGTTGATGCGCAGACCGTGGATCGGGTCGAGCCGGAGCGAGCGGATGCCGAAGCTGGTCGTCGTCTCTTCGAGCACGCGATCGGAGGCCTCGAGAACGGTCTGAGCGGTGTAGAGCTGCGGCGAGTCGACGCTCCACAGCGCGGGTGCCGCCACGTAGAGACGCTGGCGGACCACGGCGGAACCGCCGGCCCGGAGGGTCACAGGGGCCGAGTCCTGAGCGACGACTGTCCCATCGGGTCCATGCAGCTCGGTGCGGACGCGGACTGTGGTCGTGGCGGTGCTCTCGTTCGTGACGGGCGTGACGACGGCGACGACAGCGCGCTCCTCGTCGATGTCGGGAGTGGTGATGCGCACGCCGGGATACGCGACGTGCACGAGGTCGGTGATCTCGAGCACCACGTCCCGGTGGATTCCCGCGCCGGAGTACCAGCGGGAGTCCTCGTGGGCACGGGCGTCGACGCGGATGGTGTTCGGCTCCCCGTAGCGCAGGAACGGGTCGAGTGCGACCCGGAACGGTGTGTAGCCGTTCGGCCGTTGGCCGGCGAAGGTCCCGTTCACGTAGACCATCGCGTCCCGGTACACGCCCTGGAACTCGACCGATACCCGCTTGCCGCTCCACTCCTCGGGGACGTCGATCGTCTTGACGTACTCGAAGGCACCGCCGGGGAAGTAACCCGTGTATCCGGTCCCTGCCGCGTCGGCACTGCGGGGCAGATTGATGATCGCGTCGTGGGGCAGAGTGACGGAGGTGCCCTCGTCTCCACCGCCTTGGAGTACGGCGAACGGGCTCGTCTTGGGTCGCACCTTCCATCCGGTGTTGAACGAGGATCTGGTCATCTGCTGCTCCTTGTGGTGAGTTGCTGGTCGGGCACGGGAGTGGCCGTCCACGAGGATCGGATTCGGTTGAGGACGTCGGCGATCGCGACGCATCTCGGGGAGGTGCCGTCGATGGTGATCGCCGCCCACGTCGCCAGGCCCGTAGACGAGACGCTCACCCCATCAGCAGCAGACCGGCCGGCCGGCCGGCCGGCCATTGACACGTGTTAAAACGTAGTGAAGCCGTTGTTACGTGTCAATGGCGCGTGGAGTGTGGGAAACTCCGCGAGTGAGGACGCAGAAAAAGCAGAATTCCAGCCGGGTGACCAGCTGGGACGTGGCCGACCTCGCAGGGCTGTCCCGCTCCACGGTCAGCCAGGTCCTCAACGGCCACGGCGACCGATTCAACGAAGAGACACGCAACCGCGTCACCGCCGCAGCAGAGCGCCTCAACTACCGTCCGTCCCGAGCCGGTCGCGCCCTCAAGACGGGAGTCACCGACCTCATCGTCGTCGCCGTCCCGAACATCACGTTCGGCAGGCAACTTCAGGACACCGTAGAGCAGATCGCCAGCGAGTCCGCCAGGTTCGGGATGAGCGTCTTCGTTCGTTATGCGGGGAGCGACCCTGCCTCGACACTCGCCGCGATCCTCGACATGCGCCCCGCCACCGTCGTCAATTTTCGCGTGTTCACAGCAGCCGATCTCGAGCGGATCGAGGCAGCGGGAATCCGGGTGATTCCCTCCCTCGACTCCTCCCAGGACCCAGCCGGGATCGAGATTTCCATCGGGCGCCTCCAGGCACGTGAACTGTTGCGTGAACCGAAGCGACGACTCGTGTACGCGCTGCTCGCCGACACTCGCCTCGATCTTTACGGACCCGACCGGGCAACGGGCGCGGCCGAGGAGGCCGCCTCCCGGGGAGCGCGGGACCCGGCGAGGGTCCGTGTGCCGCTGAACCGGGAGGGAGCCCGTGAGGCCCTGCGCCCGGTGTTCGAGAAGCCTGAGGGCCCGCTGGGCGTCTGCTGCTACAACGACGAAGTCGCGGCGGCCGTACTGTCGGCCGCCAGGTCGTTCGGACTGTCTGTACCGGATCAGGTGGCGGTCGTCGGAGTTGACAACACAGATGTGGGGCAGCTCATCACTCCGCGCCTCACCACCATCGCGGTCGACCTGCCGGCGCTGGTCCGCCTCCTCGTCGCCGCGCTCGAGCCCGGCCAGGACGAGACCGGGCAAAGAATCCAACCGGAGTCGTTCATCACCCTCGTTCCCGGCGAGACGTCCTGAGCCGGCATGGGATGGGTGGTTGCCGCTCCTCCGGGAGCGGCCCCCGAGCAGGTGAGTTCCGCGGCAACGAACGAGCGGGCGGACTCGTCCGTCACCGCTCGCTCAGGTTACGTTCTGTGGCGTCAGATAGGCGCGCCAGGCGTCGAGCGCCGTGGTGAAGTGCCGCTCGATGTCCTTTTCGCGGGCTGAGGGGCCGTCGGCGGTCACCAGGGCTCGTTGCGCAAGACCGAGGATGCTCGCACCGATCACCTCGACCATGTGGGGAATGTCCAGTTCGGGACGGATCGAGCCGTCCTGCTGGCCTTTCCTGAATGGCTCGCGGGCGATCTCCATGAGGAAGACCTCCAGCTCGTGGAGGGCACGATGTTCGTCGTCGGTCAGCCCATGGCGGCGGAAGGTGAAGTCGAAGTAGCTGGTGAACCGGATGAGGTCCGGCCGAGCCTTGGCGAGAGAGGCGAGGGCGCTCATCCGCTGGAGAAACTGTGTCAGCCCGTCGAGATCATCTTCAGCAGGGCCTTGCTGGCCGTACGTCGCGATCGTGTCGATGACGTGGCGATGCACGTGAAGCATCGCCGCACCGAGGGTCGGGAAATACTTGTAGAACGTGGGCCGGCTCACGCCGGCACGGTCGGCGATCTGCGCGATCGTGATGACGCTGTCTTGTTCGTTGACGAGTTCGATGATCGCTGCCGCGATCCCGGCTCGCTGGGCATCACGGAACCGCTCCCACGACTCGTTGGCGAGCGGTGTGGTCGGCATGGTCAAAGTGTATCGACCCGAGCCGATCGCACTCGCCAGGCCGAGGTCCCGCAGGGAAGTGCCGCGATCCGCGCCCCGTCCTCGAGCACGTTGGCACCATGAACGGCGATGCGGGCTTCGACACCGGCCGGGACCGTCACCTCCACTTCCCATCCCGTTTCGCTGCGCTGCCAGGCGCTGGACAGGAGCCCGTACGGTGTCATGGTTCGCGCGGAGACGTGCTCGAGACGGTGGGTGAGCATCGGGCGGATCTCGATCTGCTGCCACCCGGGAGCGACTGCTCTCAGGCCGGCCAGGTTCTCGTACATCCACCGGGCCACCGCGCCGAGCGCGTAGTGGTTCTGCGAGCCCGTCCCGTTCCAGGACTCGAGTATGGTCGTGGCGCCCTGCGCGACCTGCCCGAGCCAGGACGGCCGCTCTTCCTGCAGCAGCAGGTCGAGCGCGAGGTCGTCGTATCCCCAGACCGACAGGGCGGGCAGGAGATATCCGGTGGACAGAAATCCGGTCGCCAGTCGCGTGCCGTCGGCCACGACAAGGTCGGCGAGTCGGTCCGCGACGCGCTGTCTGGCGTGTTCCGGAATCAGGCCGAAGGTGAGGGGCCGGACGAGTTTCGCCTGTGTCAAAGTCCTCGGCATCCCGTCAGGGTCGAGGAACTCGGCCTGGTACGCGGCCCGGATCCGCTCGTGCAACTCGGAGTACTCGAGCGCGCTCTGTGCCTTGCCGAGAACAGCCGCTGCTTCGGCTACGAGCCTGGCCGAGTGCGCAAAGTACGCCGTCGCAACCTCGGCATCGGGATTGTTGGCCAGATTGAGGATCATCTGCACCGCTTCAGGGCCATCGAACTCATTGCCGGGTTCCAGCCATTCACCCCAGTGGAAGCCGGTGTCGACGACGTATCGCTCATGGGGCGACGGGTCACCCGTCCGGGAGGGGTGGCGGTCCGCGGCCCGGCGGAGGCAGAACTGCACCCACGCAACCATCGCGTCCCAGTTCTCCGCGAGCACATCGGTGCACCCATAGCGCTGGTACAGGGTCCACGGCACCATGGTGATCGCGTCCGCCCAGCCCGCGGAACCCTTCCCGTCCATCAGCCCGGCAAACTGCGAGAGTTCAGGCAACGGACGCGAATCGCGCGGTGCGACGTCGCCGAGGGCGCCGTCCTCGCCCTGCTGCAGCACCACGTCACGCAGCCAGTCTCGAAGGAAGAGGCTGACGTCGGCGAGATACGTTGCGGCGGGAGCAAACACCTGCGCGTCGCCGGTCCAGCCGGACCGTTCCCGAGTGGGGCAGTCAGTGGGGACGTCGGTGAAGTTTCCCCGCATGCTCCACACGATGTTGTCGTGCAGCCGGTTCAGCCCGAAGTGGGAACTGCTGAACTCCCCGTCATACCGGAGGTCTGCCTGGAGAACCAGGGCCTCGATGCGCTCGAGATCGACCTGCACGGCGCCTTCGATCTCGATGTACCGAAAGCCCCGTATCGTGTATCGCGGCTCAAAGATTTCGCTGCCTCCCCCTGCCAGGACATACCGGTCAATGGCCGGTACGGCGGGAAGAACTCCGTCTCCTAGCAGGTAGTCCGTCCGAATTCGCCCGGTCTCGTCGACCAACTCACTGTGATGCACCGCCAGCGTCGTCCCCGCAGGCCCGGCGACCGTCAGTCGTGCGACACCGACCAAGTTCTGCCCGAAATCGACCACAATCCGGTCGCCGATGGTGGTGGTCCGGGCCGGCTCGAGCACGTCGGCCACGACGACTGGCCCACTCCGCGCTGCCTCCACCCGCTCGGCCCCACGGGGGAACACCTCGACCGGTCGAGCATCTGCCAGCGCGTTCCCGGCGGTGAACTGCGCCCCGGAGATCCGGGCGTCGATGGTCACTCCCTCCTGCGGGTCAGCGAACCGGCGTGGACCGTATCCACCCTCCCAAGCCGCATCCGTCGTGATGATCTCGCGACGCCCGGACTCGAATTCGATCAGCAGATACGCGATCGCGGCGATCTGCTGCCCGTAAGTATTCCGCTGCCCAAACGCGCCGTTCCGGCCTCTGTAGCGGCCTTCCGCGAGTTCGATCCCGAGCGTGTTGGAACCAGCAACCAGTTCATCGGTGACGTCGTACCCCTCGTACTCGAGCCGCTGATCGTACGCGGTGAAGCGCGGGGTGATGCGCACTCCCGTCACGTCGCCTCCGTTGACGGCCAAGCCATACCAACCGCGGGCACTGGCGTAGAGGCGAGCGCGGACAGGCGCGGCCTCGAGATGGAACGTGCGACGCAGGTACTGCACCGGTGTCGGCGCGTCCGCGGGCTCGGTTACCTGCAGCCCGATCCACTCGGCGAGCTCGTGCAGCGGACCCGGATGCGTTTCGAAGCTCGCGGCCGCGCTCCAGACCTGGGCGTCACGAACAGTCGCCCCCACTCGCCACGTGTACGCCGCGGACCTTTCCAGCGGCGGACCTGCGTACCGTACGGCGGGCTGCGTCCCTACCCGCCAGGTGCCCTGCCACATCGGCACGCTTGCCCCCGCCTGGTAGACCTCCACGACGGCCCGGTCCGGAGCTTCCCCGCCGGTCGCGAATTCCCAGGACAGCTCAGGGACACTGTCGGCGAGCAGTTGGTAGCCGAGGCCTGATGTGCGCAGGTTGATGAAGGGTGCGATGGACGACATCGAATGGATTCCTCCGTTGAAGGGACTGCCGGTTGAAGGGTGATCAGGCATTCGCCGACGGCTGAGGACGGCTGACCGTCGCTTCGACGACCACCGGCCCCTCTTCGATCTGCCGAGATGCCCTGCCGGCGAGAAGAGCGGTCCGCCATGGACGGACGGGAGCCAACGCGCTCATGTAAGTGTCTCTCCATGAGAGTTCCTTACGATCCGCAAGAAACTGCTTGCGTTCCGTAAGGAGTTGGGGGCTTACGTCTTCGTAAAGAGTGATTTACGTAGCATAAAGAAGTATTTACGCCACGTAAAGAGGTTACGGCAAGGCCGATGCCTCCACAAGCGGTCGGATTGGCCTTCGATCGCTCCGGACAAACTCACCGCGACCTGTTGGGGGAGGTCCGGTCTGGGGGGCAAGGCCGTCGAACCCATGCCGCGCTGATCGAGATTTCGACCGGTCCACACTCGGGCGCGGAGGTGCGGAGGTGGAGTTACCCGGTGCCGATGGGCAGCGGGTTCGTCTTCACTGATGGGATCGGCCGGCCGCTACATCCGCAGCAGGTCAGCGACCACTTCTACCAGTTGGCCTTCCAGGTGGGGCTACCGCCGGTGCGGCTTCATGATCTGCGCCATGGTGCGGCGTCGCTGATGCTGGCCGCTGGGGTTGATCTGAAGGTCGTGCTCTCCGCTGTTCCTCGACGTCCACGAACCCGAATCGGCTGGAGACCTGCGTTCGAGCGAGGAACGCGCGCGACACACGATCGGCAGAACCTGGGAACTGTCCTTGGACCTGCTCCGGCGGCGTGGCGTCATGTCCGCGTCGTGGGTGCTCCAGGTCCTGTCGTGCTATGCACCCGGAGTCCTCCTCCCTAGCCATGTGGCGGATCCCGACGCGATCACGGCTCACCGCCCCGGCGAGGCCGAAGGCGATCAGATCCGTGACGCTGTGTACGGCCTGAAGAGGTTCGGGCTGCTGGCCGTCGCCGAGCACGCCGCCGACCCGCGATTTCTGGTGCACCGGCTGGTCGCGGAGGTGACGCTCGCCTCGCTGAAGCACCGGTCACCTGACCAGAGAGACGTCTGGAACACCGCGCGTGACCTCCTCCTGCAGTGCACGCCGTCGCACGGCAGGGATCCCGCGCTCTGGAGAGAATGGGACGAGGTCGTCTCCCACTGGCGAAGCATCATCGACCATGAGCAGAGCTGGTCGGCCCCCGGAGCCTCGAAGGATCTCCTGGTCACTGCGGAGTCGGCCATCAGCTACCTTCGGTCGCGAGGTGACTACGCCGCCGCGAACGAGTTCGGCCGGTCGGTGGTCGACAAGGCGGTGGCCCACGGCGAACCCGAGGAAGCGCTCCGAGGTGTCCACTACCAGTCCATCCTGATTCTGCGTGATTCCGGCGACCTGCTCGGCGCCGACGAGGGTTTCCGGGTCCTGACAGAGAAGAACGCGACGTCCTTCGGAGAACGTGATCCGCGGACGCTGGCCTGCCGTTACGAGGCGGCCGCGGTGATGGCCCGACGGGGAGAGCACTCCGAAGCCGTCGCCGAATTCGACGAGGTCATCTCGGTCGAAACCGCCGTCTTCGGGGAAGACGCTCATTACACCCTCCTGAGCCGGCATGATCGGGCGCTGTCGCTGACGGCTCTGGGCAGATACGACGAGGCGGAGCACGAGATCCGCGCCATTCTCGATCTGTTCACGAGGCTCGTGGGAGAGTCGAATCCCGACACGCTGGCCAGCAGGCACGAGCTGGCGGTCATCCTCCGGAATAAGCAGCAGCTGGCCGAGGCGGAAACGGAGTTCCGCCACGTACTCGAAGCCGAGACGAGGGTTCTCGGAGAGAAGCATCCGTCGACCCTCAAGACCCGCCTGAACCTCGCACTGACCATGCAGGTAGCAGGCGACGACGTATCGGCCGAGGCCGGATTGCGGGTGCTGCTCAGTGGCGCGGAAGAGGTTCTCGGGCCCAGGCATCCCGACACCCTGGAGATCAGACACGCGCTTGCGACCTGTCTAGTCCGCTCACGTAGCACAAACGTCAAACGTGCGGAGAAAGAGTTCCGGAGCATCCTAGACTTCCAGGGAACGCAACTCGTTCCGCACCACCCGACCGTCCTGGTGGGGCGGGGCAACCTCGCCGCGACGCTCAGACTCCAGGGCAACCACGGCGAGGCAGTGGCCATCTTCAGGGACATCCTGAACATCCGCGAAAAGCATCTGGGCCCGGAACACCCGCTGACACTGGCGACACGGTACGAATGGGCGACCGCCCTTGGCCATAACGGTGACCACCGGAGGGCCGAACGCGAGCTGAAAGGAACTCTCAGAAAGCTACAAGACGCCTTGGGCCCGGATCATCCGTCATGTCTGGCGACGATGGCGGCGATCGGCTCCAACCTCCTACTCCAGGGAAAACTCAAAGCCGCGGAATCCCAATTGCGGCAAGCCCTCTCGGCCTGCGACCGCAACCGGGAGAACACGAAGATCGAGGCCCGGAACATCCGCAACGACCTGGCCGCGACTCTTCATGCGGCCGGAAAGTGGAAGGAGGCGTCCGCGCTCTTCCAGGAGATCCTGAGAGGCGGCGACGGCGCCGACATCGAATCCGAGGCGGTTGAATCAATCAACGGCCTGGCCCTGACCCTCAAGGACCTGGGCCAGATCGACGAGGCGGCGGAGCTTTACCGGAGACTGCTCGACTCTTCCGCCGTGAGCAGGCCGGATAGTCGGCTGATGGTTCTGACGCTGCGGCACAACCGCGCGGTGGTTTGGCGGCTGCAGGGGCGGGTGGACGAGGCCGAAGCGGAGCACATCTCGATTCTCGGCGAACTGCGGAAGACTTTCGGGGAGGAACATCAGAATATTCTCAGTTCACGCCATTCATTGGCGCGGGCCTGGCTGGAACAGGGGAAATCAGCGAAAGCCGAGGCCGAGTACAGAAGTGTCCTTGAAATACGGCGCAATAATTACGGTGCAGAGCATCCGTCCACCATCTACACGTGGGGAAACCTGGCCTTCCTACTTCTTACCACCGAACGCTTCCCCGAGGCCGAAGCCGAGTACCGCAGGACCCTTGAGGTGTGCAGGAGACGCTTGGGGAAGACCCATCCCGAGACGCTCTCCACGGAGAACAACCTGGCGATCACTCTCCTGCGGCTCGGCGAGTTCGCCGAGGCCAGAGTCCTTTTGGAGCACGTGGTCAGGGCCAGATCCCGGCTGCTCGGTTCGGACCACCCGGACACCCTCGAAGCACGCGACAGCCTTGCTTGGGCGCGCTCCGACACCTCGGCCTGAGTGCGCCCTGGAGCCGCGACGTTGGCCCTGGCGGCAGGAGCGGATCTGCGGGTGGTGCAGGGCCTGCTCGGACATGCCAGCATCCGTGCTCACCGCCGACACGTACACGTCGGTGCTGCCGCAGCTTATCACGACAGCGCCCGGGCCACCGCCCGGCTGGTCCTCAAAGCGGCTCGCAAGACCGCACGCAAGGTCAACAACGCTCGCCCTGGTACGTGACTCACATGTGTCCCACCGTGACTCACGATCAGACGACTCGACTACAGGATCGCGGGAAACCCCAGGTCGGAGTGGTAGGGCGCCCGGGGCTCGAACCCGGAACCTACGGATTAAAAGCCGCGATCATGACCCTGACCGCGCGGCTCTCGGTCACGAACCGATGAGCCGGCGAACCCGGCTCCACGGGTCCGGAGGCGTGCACGGCTGAGGCCTGAGCGAGGAGATCGCGTTCGGCATCTTTCAGTCGCGTTCTCACCTGTCGAGCCGCATCGCTCTGCGTCCTCAACGCTGCGATGGCTTCTTCGACCAACGGACGCGGCGATCCAGCCCGATCCCCCACCAATCGCACAACGTATGCCGCCATGGCCCTGAGTTTCTCCCGCGCTGGATTGGCCACGCGCCTGTTCGCAGGTCAGGCAGGTGCCGCCGCCGAGGATGAGGGCGAAGGTGGCGCGCACGCGCAGCACGTAGGCCTGGCCGCGTTTTTCCAGGAAGGCGCGCAAGCCGGGGCAGGCGCCGTAGACCTCATCGCCGGCGACGAATTCCAGGCGCGCCCCGTCGGCGTAGGCGTCAGCGAGCAGGTCGATGGCCAACTCGCCTTTGGTGGCGAAGGTCAGTTCCAGCGGCAGGCCGGTGGTGATGGTCTTGACCGGGTCGCTGATCTGCTCGGCGGGGATCCACTGCCGCGAGCCGATCAGCGCATGCCCGGTGCCGGCACGGACGTAGGCCAGATGGACGAGGTTGATGTCG
>NZ_JBFALF010000071.1:0-24884 GCF_040656115.1 Nonomuraea sp. NPDC050202
GGCGAGGTCCTTGGCGATGATCCGGCCGTCCCGGTTGAGACGTTCCAGGAGCAAGTCACGGCGTTGGGCGGCCAGCATGCACGTTTCTCCTTGTTCTTTCCGAGAGATTCATCTTATCGCCCCCCGAGCGCCAGCCGGGTCGCACTCGAAGCCCGCGTGCTTCATGAGCCGCTGACCGGATCCCCGCCGTTGGCCGACCTCGCGGGCATAGGGAAGCTCCTGGTCCAGGAGCAGCCTTGCGCGCGGCGGAGATGTCCACGACAACGGGCTCAATGTGCCCGAGCACTTGAAATCAGGGCCACGCCGGTAGTGCGGCCAAGGCGCCGTCAACATGTACCGAAAGCAGGACAGGCGCACCCGTCCAGGGTTGCGCCTGTCGATGTGGATCCGCCAGTTCGCCTCGTCCGGCTCGTCGACCACGGATAGCCGGCGGGTCAGGGACAGTCTATTTCTCGCACGTCACCGTGTAGGTGGCCTGCGCGATCGGCTTGTTGTGGCTGAGCACCTCAAGTGCGACGGTCCCGTCCGTCTTGGAGGGCCGCGTCCACGAGGTCTGCAGCTCCGCCCATCCGCTCTTGCCAACGGTGACCGTGCCGGCACTTCTCGGCTGCCCGTCGATCAGCCATCGGTAGCCGATCTCCGTACCGACCGCAGCCGCCAGGCGGCCGTTCGCCACCATGTACGGAGGCTCGGCGCAATCGCCGTGATATGCCTGCGGCCAGAGCGCGGCAACGCGCACCGGACCAGGCGAGGGGTCCTTCGGAACGCAGGTCCAGGTGTAGGCGTGGTACTTGCGCGGCCTGTTCTGGTCGATCACCTCAATCATGACGGTACGGGTGCCGCTGCCGGTCAGATGGCTGTGCCACATATCGCCGATCGTCTGGCCCCGGCCCCGCTCAAGCCGGGCGGTCCTGACCGGGCCCGGCTCGTTGTCCGCGATCACGCGGTAGCGAAGATCCGTGTCCCGATCCGCAACCACCACGGCGTCCGACCTGAGATCGACGTCGCCGAACTTCACAGCCCGCTCGACCACCGCTGGGAGCTGCGGCTCACCAAGACCCGAACCTGGTCGGGCGAACTGCCCGCACCCCTGCGCGATGTGCCGGCCGGAGAAGGCGTCGGCCCGGTGCCGTTCGAGAGGCGCTTCCTGACGGGCCTGGTACACAAGCGGGAGGAGACCGTAGCGAACGCCGAAACACTGAAGGCGGCCGGGGAGGCCGCCTTCGAGCTGTGGCTGGCCGACGCCGTCCAGCAGGCGAAGATCACTTGGCACTGGTTGTGAGCGACGCGTCCTGTCGTTCCAGCGGGCGTTCCCAAGATCGCCCGATTCTGAGCAGGGGCTCTCGGCGCCAGCTTCGCGCTCCTGCCGCCAGAGAACAACGGGGAGGGCGGGAAGCGCTTCCGGACAGGGAGAAGAGCCTGCCGGAAGCGCGTCGTCCGCGGGGTTGGGTCACCCGGCGCAAATGGCGTAGATCTCCAGCTCGTAGGGGTCGGCACCGGTGTACTCGGCGGCGAGGGTCCAGCCGTTCACGTCGGGCTTGCTGACCTTGATCGCACCAAGCGACCACACCGCGCCGGACCTGCGGAGCTGGCCGCCGCCACCCACGACCGTGGTGCCCGGAGGGCAGTTGAGCGTGTCGCCGAGGCGGTTCTTGAACGTCTTGTGGACCTGCGTGAACTTGCCGCTGCCGTCCTTACCGGGCGGGCCCTGCTCACCCTGCGGTCCTTGCTCACCCTGGGGGCCCTGGTCGCCCTTGGGCCCTTGCTCGCCCTTGGGTCCCTGCTCACCCCTGGGGCCCGCGGGGCCCCGGGACCCGTTCTCGCCCTTCGGGCCCTGCGGGCCGGTGGCGCCCTTGGCGCCTTGAGGACCCTCGGGCCCCTGCGGGCCCTGAGGCCCCTGCACGCCCTGCGCGCCGCCGCCGATCACCATGCGTTGCTCGGTTGTCCTGCACCGGGTGGAGGCGTTGACCACGCGGGCGTATCGCGTCTTCTTGTGCACGCAGACATGCACCTGACCGGCTGCCGCAGAGGCGGGGGCGACGCCACCTGCTACGAGAAGCGAAGTGGCCAGCACTCCTGTTCCTGCGAGGGCGAGCACGCGTTGACCGCGGATCTTTCTGGGCACGATTCACCTTTCCGGAAACCTGTGACATGAAGGCCGACGCCGCGCCTGCGGGAGGCCGTACAAGGCGCGCTCCTTGAGGAGGCGAGGCGCGAAGCGATCGGGGCGCCGACGGTATCCGGCGCCCTTTGTCGGCCGATGGAAACTTCTTGTGACCATCACAGCGACCCGGGAAGGCCCGCGATCCCGTCCGTTGCAGCTCTCCGATGATCCACAAGTAGCGACAAGGGATCGACAAGGGCCCCTTGCATACTTCTGGACAGTGCCGGCGTTCGCACCTTCGGCTCCTTCTCGGGCGAATCGCCGTCTTGTGCAGGGAAGTGACCGGACTCAGGACCGTCCGGCGGCCGGATCAGAGAACGGGGGCCGGGTGTGACAACGGACTGCGGCGCAGGTGGAGAGAGCCGGATCAGCGGCCCTTGTCCGGCCGCTGGTTCGCGTCGCGGATCCGCCGCAGGATGGGGATCATGACGGCTACCTCTTCGTCCGTCAGGACGTCGTAGATGTGGCGCTGGGCCGAGGCCAGTCCTAGGGCGCCTCGTCGGCGGGCCTCCTCCAAGCCGTCCGGGGTCAGTGTGACGAGGATGGCCCGCCGGTCTTCCGGATGCGCCTGCCGGGTGACGAGTCCCCGTTCCTCTGCGGTGTCCAGCAACCGGGTCGTCCTTGTGGTGCTGGTCGCCAGCGCTCGGGTGATGTCCACCGTGCGCAGAGCGTGGCCGGGAGTTCTCGCCAGCCTGAAGAGCAGGTCCGAGATCGACGCGTCAAAGTCGCCAGCGGGGCTGACGTCCGCGTCGATGTTCCTCGTCACGGCCAGATAGGCCTCACGAAGCATGCCATAGGCCTCCCAGCGCGGGTCGCCGAACAGATCGCTCATGAATCACTCACTTGCGGGATTATCCCGATCGGTAGTAAATTCGGGATTGTCCCGAATGGGACTAATTTACATGCACTGAGGGAGACTTCATGACTGCCTACGCCCTGTTCGACAACATCGAGGTCACAGACCCTGCCAAGCTGGCGGAGTACACCGCCCGGGTACGCGCCGTGGTGGAGAGTCACGGTGGCCGTTACCTCGCCGTCGGCGGCCAGGTCAACGTGGCCGAGGGCTTGCCGATGCTGACCTACCCCGTCCTCATCGAGTTCCCCGATCTGGCGGCCGCGCACGGCTGGTACGACTCGCCCGAGTATCAGGAGCTCAAGGCGCTGCGGCAGTCCGGCTCCAAGGCCAACGCCACCTTCTTCGAGACCGGGCCCTCCGAGCTGCTGGCCGCGTAGCCGACTCCCCGGGGCGGTACCGCTTGCCCCACGTACCAGGAAGAAGAGAAACATGTCACAAGACCAGCTCCGCTCGGACGTCCAGTCCTCGTACTCCCAAGTATTGGAGGATCGTCTGGCGGAATGGTCGCGGCGGACCGGGATCACGGTGGAGGTCTGGGCCCTGCCGAAGGAGCGACTCGCCGGTCGCATCGCCGCCGTCGTTCATGGTGTGATCCGCGAGGTCCTGCAGGAGATCGAACGTCAAGCGCAGGCCCGTACCATCTGCTTCGCCCTTACCGTGGCTCGGACCGGCCTGCGCTTGACGATCAGCGACGACGACGGGGGCATGACGGCGAAGGCGCTCGAAGCGCTGGAGACGCGGCTGCTGACGGGCCGGGCCGACCTCACCAGGCTGGGCGGCCGCCTCAGCGTCAACAGCGTGCTCGGCGAGGGTACCACGGTCAGCGGCGCCCTGCCCCCGAAGGCGATCAAGCAGTACGCCTCCGAGGAGAACGTCCCCGTGCCGGCGAGTCTGGCGGACCTGTAGAACCGGTCGAGGGCACCACCCGATCAGGACCGCGGGACGCGCAGGATGGGCACCGGATCGGCGGCGAAGCGGGCGGTGCGCGGATCGCGCTCGTCGCCGAACCAGCGGGTGAGGATCTCATACAGTTCGGGACGCCGGCCCTGCAGCCAGCGTCGCCCGGTGGACAGGGGCAGCAGGCTCAGGTCGAGATCGGCGGCCACCATGGCATCGGCGGCGGCCCAGGTCTCGGCGAGGATACGGCCGTAGGGGTCGAGGATCATCGCGTTCCCGGTACGGATCTCATCATCGTCCTTCCCAACGCCGTTGCTGAACACGACGAACAGGCCATTGTCGTGGGCCCGGGCGGGCAGCCAGCGCATCAGCCACTCGCGTCCGTACGGTCCGCGCAGCTCCGCTTCGATCGCCTCGGGGTCGTGGTGTCTGCGGTTCCAGAGCTCCGCGGGGATCGGCCGCATCCCATGCGGGCTGCGAGAGGCGGTGCCGCCGGTCTGGTGGGGTGCGATGAGCACGGAGGCGCCCATCAGCGCGGTCGCCCGTACGTTCTCGACCAGGTTGTTGTCCCAGCAGATGAGGATGCCCACGCGCACGCCCCACGGCGTGTCGAAGACGGTGTAGCCGTCGCCGCTGCCGATCGCCTCGTGTTCGAAGGCGTGCAGCTTGCGGTGCTGGTGGACCTGGCCGTCAGGTAGGCAAACGGCGTAGCTGTTGAACAGCCGCCCCTCCTCGCCGGCTTCCAGGAAGCCCACCCCGACGGCGATCCCGTGCTCCACCGCCAGATCGCGTACGCGCGCGACGGATGGCCCCGTCAACGGCTCGGCCAGCTCGCGCAGCCGCTTGGCCGGATGCCGGCGCAGGTGCCAGTAGCCCAGCAAACACATCTCCGGGAAGGCGACAATGTGCGCCCCACCGGCGGCGGCCTCCCGCACGTAGTGTTCGATCCTGCCCAGGTTGTAGGCCTTGTCATCCGGCCGGTGCTCGAACTGCACGGTCGCGCATCGCAACACGTCGCCATTCGCTTTGTCTTGCTGCTCCATCATGGCCTCCCGTCACACGTTCCTGGCACCAGGACATCGCACGAGTGACTGATGCGTCCAATGAATGTTTTATGGCGTTCCATAGAATGAAGGAATGGATATCGGTCTGCTCCGCGCCTTTCTCACCGTGGCCGAGCAACGCAACTACGGCCGCGCCGCCCAGTTGCTCCTGGTGACGCAGCCCACGCTGACGAAGCAGATCCAGTCCTTGGAGGCGCGGGTCGGGGGCCGGCTGTTCCACCGCGGGCGCCACGGCGCCACGCCGACCGAGCTGGGCGCGGCCCTGTTGCCGGAGGCGCAGGATCTGGTGCGACGGGCCGACGCCCTGGCCGTGCGGATGGCCAGGATGGCCGGCGGCGAGATCGGCAGGCTGTCGGTCGGCTTCGGGCTCTCCAGCATCGACCTGGCCCCGCGCCTGGTGGCCGCCTTCCGGCGCAGCCGTCCCGACGCGTACGTCACGCTGGAGGACATGTCCTCCCAGGAGCAGCTCGACAAGCTTCGCGCGGGCGAACTGGACGTCGGCTTCGTCCGTCTTCCCGATGAGGACGGCTGGGGGCGGCTGATCCTTGGGACCGACCGCCTCGCGCTCGCCTCGGCCGATCATATGGATCCGCCCCCGTCGGACCCCGCAGAGATCTCACGCTGGGTGGATCGCCATGATTTCGTCCAGTTGGTGACAGCCAGAGGCCCAGGACTGGCAGGTCAGATCAACCGCTTCTGCACCGCCGTCGGCGTCCGGCCTGGCGTCGTCCAGGAAACGCATGACCTGCAAACCGTGCTGGCGCTCGTGGCGGCCGGGACCGACGCCGCGTTCGTCCCGGCGAGCGCCGCCCGCATCGCTCCCCCTCCGATCACGATCACGCCGCTCCGACATGAGGCGGCTGAGTGGCGCATCGCCGCGGTCTGGAGTCCCGGTCATCTCTCGCCGTTGGCTGCGAGCTTTCTCGGTCTTGTCCGCGATGGCTCGGCCGGATGAGACGTCGGGTACCTGATCAGGACCGCGTGCATTCGGCGGCGGCCCGTTCCAGGACCGCTAGTTGAGCGGGGGCCTGGTCGCCGCGGGGCCACAGGACCGCCAGCGTCGTGATGCCGAGTTCCTCGTATCGGCCCAGGCAGTCGCGGAACGCCTCGATCGAGGCCAGTGGGCGCTCGCCACCGTACCCCAGCACCGCCAGGCGGGGCAGCGTGTCGGGGCGGCGGCCCTGTTCGGCGCAGATCTCGTCCAGGAGGGCGACTTGCCGCCGTACCTCGGCATGCGGTGTGCCGGCGTAGGTGGCCGGGTTCTGGCCCACGTCCTGCGTGATCCACAAATCGGCAAAGCGCACGGCCAGCTCCATGCCGCGCCGGGCGGTGGCGGCGACCGCAAGCGGCGGCCTGCGCGGCTGTCCACCGCCGACGGCGACCTGATGGGCGGCGAAAAAGCGACCGGTGTAGTCCGTGTCGGCCTGGGTCAGGAGCAGATCGGTGAGCTCGGCCCATTCGGTGAACCGTGCCGTGCGCTCGGCGCGGCTGAGCGGCCCGCCGCCGAATGCGTCGGAGTCTCCGCCGGGCCCTCCAGCCCCAATGCCCATCACGAAACGGCCCTCGGAGAGGGCGTCGAGGCTCAGTGCTGCCTTGGCCGAGGTGACGGGATGCCGGAAGTTCGGCGCGGTCACCATGGTCCCCACGCCGATGCGCGAGGTGGCCGCCGCGACGGCTGCGAGCGTGGTGTAGGCCTCGTGCCAAACCGGCCGGCCATACAGGTTCAAGTGGTCGTAGAGCCAGCCCCGGCCAAGGCCGAGCTCCTCAGCCCTGCGCCACTCCTGCCGCATCTCACGCCACGGCGAGTCCGGCCACATGATCACATCAAGGTTCACCATGGTCACTGTTTCTCAATGGAAGGGTCGTCGGCAAGGAGCACGCCCCGGTCTCAGGCGGCGGCGTCGATGAGGGCCTGCAGCAGGCGCTGGGGGTCCTCGGCCAGCCGGTTGCACACATACAGCCACCATTCGGTGCCGAAGACGGTGTACTCGCGGGTGGGGTGTCCTCGTTCGGCCATCGCGGCAAGCTGCTCGGGCCCGAGGCCGAGCAGGGTCTCGAACTCCCAGGGCACATCGGGGCCGGTCGTGCCGAGGAGCTGGTCAATCTGGTTGATCAGGTCCCAGTCGTGCGTGGCGAACGAGCACAGATGTCCCGACGCGGCCAGCAGCTTGGCGTAGCGCAGGTATGCCACGGGCAGGGCCTGGTCGCCGCGCGCGTACGCGACGCTCTCCGGCTCCAGGAAGGCACCCTTGACCAGGCGGATCCGTCCTGGCAGGTCGAGCAGCGCCGGCAGGTCATCGGCAGTGCGGTGCAGTCGCGCCTGGACGGTGATCCCGACGTTGTCGAAGCTTCCGGCCAGTTTGCGGTACACCGACAAGACCGCGTCCGTACGGTCCGAGCCCTCCGCCGAGATCATCATCTCCCGCCCGGTATCCGCCGTGGCACGTGCGATGCGCGTGGCGTTCTCCAAGGCGAGATCTTCGTCGATCGCCAGGCCGATGTGCGACAGGTCGAGAGAGATCATGCAGCCCGGCGGGAGCAGGCGGGCGGCGTCGACGAACACGCCGGTCTCCGTCGCGGCGCGCTCCGGGTCCCGGCAGCTCTCCCCCATGTACTCGGCACTCGCACGGTGGCCCGTCGCAAGGATCTCCTTGATGCGGTCCAGCGACTCCGTGAGGCTCTCGCCGGCCACATAGCGCCGCGCCACCTTGCGGGCGATCTCGCCGAGCGCCGGGTCTGCGGGCACCCGCCATTTGAGATCCTCGTCCAGTGCGAGTCTGCGCAGGACTTGGGCGGCCTTGTCGGATCTCTCCTCGATACCGGGGGTGGACGTGTTCGTCATTGTGCGTCTTCCTGTGAAGGTGAAGTAAGGAATGCAGCCGCCCGGTCCCCTGGGACTGATGGCGCTGCACCATCAACCTTCCAGATGCCGCGCTGGTGCGAGAGTGGCAGAAATGCCGAATAAGCTGAAATTCCTGCCACCCATGTGCGCTCCACACCGCTCAAGGAGAACCCGGATGCTGCGCGACGTCGCGGTGCTCGCCCTCGACGGCGGCCATGCCTTCGAACTCGGAGTGTTCTGCGAGATCTTCGGAATCGACCGCAGCGACGACGGCCTGCCCGTCTACGACTTCGCGGTCGTCTCGCCCACGGGATCGAGCGTGCGGACGAGACACGGATTCCACGTTGAGACTCCCCATGGACTGGAACGGCTGGAGTCGGCGGATCTCATCGGCATTCCGGCTTCGGACCCGGACGTCCGGCACTCGGAGGACCTGTACGAGGCGCTCCGGGCCGCGGTGGCACGCGGCGCGCGCGTGCTGAGCATCTGCTCCGGCGCCTTCCTGCTCGGCGAGGCCGGCCTGCTGGACGGCCGCCGTTGCACCACCCACTGGCGCTACGGCGAGGAACTCGCCCGCCGCTACCCGAAGACCCGGGTGGAGGTGGACGTGCTCTTCGTCGACGAGGACCCGGTCATCACCGGCGCCGGGACCGCCGCCGGCATCGACACCTGCCTGCACCTGGTGCGCAAGGAACAGGGCAGCACCGTCGCCAATGACATCGCCCGGCGTATGGTGGCGCCTCCGCACCGGGACGGAAATCAGGCCCAGTACATCAAACGCCCGAACGCCGACCTCGGCGCCGGGCCCTTCGCAGCCCTGCAAACCTGGTTGCAGGCCAACCTCCACGAGGAACTAACTGTGGAGAGCATGGCACGCCAGGTACACATGTCGCCGCGCACCTTCGCCCGGCGCTTCCAGCAGGAGATGGGTATCACACCGCTCCAGTGGCTCACCAACCAGCGCATCGTGCTCGCCCAGCTGCATCTTGAGAACACCGACGAGTCCATCACCACGATCGCCGAGCGGGCCGGATTCGGCTCGGCCGCCACGCTGCGCCACCATTTCGCCCAGCGTCTCGGCACCACTCCCCACACCTATCGGCGTACCTTCCGGGGTCGGCGCGCGGGGCGGGACAAGGCATTTCCCTGACCACAGGCACTGGCGGTGGTGACTGTCGGCCATCATGTCCTGCATGTCGATCAGAACCGCCATGTCCGATGATGTGCCATCTCTTCTCTCCCTCGCCGTGGATTTCTATCAGGAGGACGGGTTCACCACGTCCGAAGCCGACCTGCGCGCCAACCTGACCACGCTGGTGGGCTTGTCCACCGCCCGCGTCGCGGTGAGCGAGGAGGGCGGCCGCCTGGTCGCCTTCGCCATCACCACGACCACGTTCGGGCTCGAATCCGGCTTGATCGCCGAACTCGAGGACCTGTACGTCGCCCCTGACGCCCGCCGACGTGGACAAGCCCAGCGACTCATCGAGGACAGCCTGAGCTGGTCCGCCGGCTTGGGATGCACTCACCTTGAGATCGTGATCGCGCCCAACGGGCAGGACGTGAGCCACTTGTTCGCTTTCTACCGCAAACGGGGCTTTGTCGACGAGGGCCGCCGGCTCCTCAGCCAGCCCCTGAAGCCGCACACCGGGGAATAGGAGCACCAGCCCGGGATTGCGGCTGAGATCACTCTGGCGGCCGTAGCCGGCCGGTCAGCCAAGGCCGGCGTCGCGAGCCTGGATGGTGCCTCGGTCCGGCCGGCGACGAGGCGGCACAATGGTCACGCGTCGCCACTGCGATCTTGAGCTCCCGCTCCACTCCGGTGGGTCTGACGTCCTACCCGTTGTCCAGGGGTGTCGCCCTTCCTTCGAGTCGCTTCAAGCCGGACCACACCGTCGGCGCGGATGCTGATCGCCGCCTCGGACATGGATGCCGAACGATTCGCCGGTTTGATATTCCAGGCGGAGACCAGGACGCCGATGGATGCGCCAGCCGCCTTGGACGAGGCTCTCAGCATGTGGCCTCCTGCGCAGGACGGCTCAGGTATCAATCTTGAGCGGTGGCACTCTCAAGATCATCGCCGATCGAACGACCCGCTCATGGGATGCCCACCCGCAGGGGTGGAATGTGAGCAGCCATGTGCCCGATCGGGCGTCCGCGCCACCAGCTGTATCCCCTGACGCCACCCTCTTCGCCTTCACTGTGCGCGAAGGAGTGAGGTTCGAGGACGGCACCGCGTCACGGAAACACGGCCCCTCTGGACCAAGCGGCGACAAGACATCTCAAGGAGACGACAAGCGGTCCAGGACATCCTGAGGTCCATGCGCACCAAGAAGATCGCGACGCCGTCGCTCTTCGCTGTCACGACCTCGACCAGCCCGGACGACTGCCCGACATAGCCGAGCTTGGTCACCACAATCGCGCCACCGTCTCATGCCTTCGGCGGGCGGCACGGATCTCACGGCCGTCCACAGCCTCACTCAAGTGAGGGTGGGACGTCCCGCCTCCTTCTGAATGGCGCCGATCACCTGCGGTAGATCGGCCCGTGCTCGCCATGACTCGATTCGCCGTCGGAGGACCAGGCCGTGGCATCGGTCCAGGTGCCCTCTCATGAAGGATGGACAAGCTTTGTTTCGAAGAAAGATCCCCAGGCTTCTCGCTGCCCTGCTGAGCCCGGTGCTCTTGGTGTCCGTGGCCCCTCTCGCCCATGCCGGCCCCCGGACAGTGCCATCAGCCCACGTCACATCGCCTACGCCGACCGGGAAGGACTCGGAGGCGGCCGGGGGTCCGCCGAGCGGACTGGTGGACGTGGAGATCACCCACAGGCTGCCCGAAGGCTTCGATCGGCCCGCGGAAGTGCGGGAGTTCACCGAGCGCGACACCCCTGCCACGGCCTCCGCCTCAGTTCCGTACGGGGAGTTGGAGAAGGTCGAGCAGCAACCCGGCTGGGGGAACCGCGTGCGAGTCGTCGGCTGGGCCATGGACGACGCCTCGACCACCTCACCGAGCCAGGTGCTCGTGTACACCGGGGAATCGTCCTGGTGGACCACCGCTGACGCCCATCGCCCCGATGTCGCGCACAGGGGAACGGGCGACAACCACGGCTTCGAGCTCATGGTTCCGATCACGCAGACGGGAGAGAACGTCGTCTGCGTGACGATCTACGATCGCACCCGCAGTGTGCTGGGCCCGGAGATGTGCGCGAGTTTCGTGGTAGCCGACCCGGTCGGCGCCATGAACGGGCTCACTCTGGACGGCAGCGGCGGCAAGGTCACCGTCACGGGCTGGGCCCTCGACCCCGACACCGCCGACCCGGTTCAGGTGAGGATCATGGACGGCGGTCAGGTGGTGGCCACGGTCACCGCCGACCAGCCGATGGACAAGGAAGACGCCGCGCGGTATCCCGCCCATGGCGCCAACCACGCCTTCACCGCGGAGATCCAGGCGTCCACGGTCCCGGGCATCCACTCGGTCACCGTGATGGCCGTGAACAGAGCCGGATCCGGCTCGGACGTCACGGTGGGCCAGCAGTACTACATCTCCCCCGAGGACGCCACCGCGCCCACGGTGACTGTCGGCGCCTTACGGGCGCGAGAGATGCAGGTGAATCTGAACCCGCTGGGGCTGGACGTCCGGTTCGAGAGCCAGGAGGTCAGCCAAGGCGAGGGCGGGGCGTGGGTCACTCATGGAAATGTCGCCAACCCGAACACGTACCTCTACAAAGGTCTCAAGCCCGATACCCCTTATCGCTTCCGCGTCACCGCTTACAACTACCGCAGCAGCGCCCAGCCGTTGATCTTCGAGCAGCGCACCCCGAAGTCGGCCGCCCCTGTCGGTGGAACGTACGAGATGGCCACCGATCTGTCCTGGAAAGGCGAGGACAAGATCACCTTCAGCGGCTACGCCATCGACCCGGACACGGCCGACCCGATCCAGGTGCGGATCCTCGAGGACGATCGGGTGATCTCCACCGTCACGGCCGACAAGCCGATGAACGAGAACGACGCCGCGCGATATCCCGGCTACGGCACCGAGCACGGTTTCACCGTGACCATCCCGGCGCCCGCCAACCCGGGTCTCCGCTCCTACGCGATGGTGGCCGTGAAGACCCCGGAAACCGGCGGGCAGGACACCCTGATGGGGCAGGAGCACTTCCTCGCTCCCGACGACGTTCGCGAGCCGAAGGCGACCTTGAGCAAAGGCGTCAACGCCACGGAAATGCGCGTTGACCTGGACCTCGGCGAGAACACGAGCTGGGTGGGGTTCGAGGCGATGGAAGTGCCCGAGAGCGGCGACGGCACGTGGGCCGGCCACGACACTGTCCCCAATACCGACACCTATGTCTACAAAGGACTCAAGCCCGGCGTCCGCTACCGATTCCGCGTGACCGCCTACAACTACCGCAGCGCGGCCCCACCGGTCGTCGTGGAGGGCAGAACCGTCGGGACGGCGCCGGCAGCGGTGAGCGAGCTGACGGTCTCCAAGGTCGAGGACCAGGCCCTGACCGTCCAGTGGAAGGACAACAGCAGCGACGAGGACTCCTTCGAGCTCCAGGTCATCGACCTCGAGTCCTCGGCGACCCAGGTGAAGAGCGTTCCGGCGAAGGCGGGGACGTGGCACGTCAACCAGCGCGTCGATGGCCTGAGGTCGCTGGGCGACTACCTGGTCACCGTGCGCCCCGTCCGGGAGAACGCTGAGGAGCAGCATCCCGTCATCCTTCAGGCCAAGACCTCGGGACCGGCCGGCATCAACGAGTTCACCGCCACCGCAATCTCAGAGCCCAGCGGGTGCACCACGGGATTCTCCCTCTCCTGGACGGTCTCCAACACGACGCGAATCGTGATCAAAAGGCAGACCGGCGCGGAGACGGTCCTGCTGGACCGGCAGCTCGCACCCCCCTCGCCAAGCCACCTGCCCCAGACCGGAACCTTCACCGACGACTGGAACAACGTGTCGGCCAAGACGTACGTCCTGATCGCCTACGACCCGAACGGCCGGACGACCACCAGATCCATCAGCTTCGCGGCCCAGAACGGCTAGCCCGGCCCGCCTCGCCAAGTCCGGACAGCGGCGAACGCCGAGGGAATTCCACCGAAGAGTGAGAAGAGCATGCGTGCAAGAAGCAATATCCGCCAGTGGCGGAACAGACGCGGAAGAGTGAACACCTTCGCGCGGGCCCTGATGACAGTGATCGCCTTCGCCCTGGTGGCAACGGTCACGCCACCGAGCGCGACCGCGCCGGTCAGCGCCGCGTCCTCCGCCGGGACGGAGCGGAACGAGACGTTGCGGCAGCGGATGTTCTCCACCCAGGTCCTCGTCACCATGCGGGAGAACCAGGTGAGGAACGCCTATGTGTCGATGTACATGATGGCCTGGATGCTGGACCACCCGAACGCCACGGCGAACGAAGTGGACTACGCCATGAAGGGAGTGATGAACACCTGGAACGAGGCCGAGTACGACACCACGGGTTCCGGACTGGCGAAAACCGCATCCGCCCTCAGCAGCGTTCTGGGGCTCGTCAAAGTCGGCGGCGCGGAGGCCCTTCAGAAGCTGGGCTCGGTGGCCCTCGAAAAGGGGATCAGCCAATACGAGCAGTCGGCGCAGTGGAAGAAGAACGCCGCCGGCGACCGCCTCGCCGCCGATCTCATGCAGGTCCTTCTGCCCTACAGGCGGGAGGTCTACGAGAAGGTCGCCGATTTCGCCAAGGTGAAGCCCGCGTTCGGTGAGGCATGGGATCGCAACATCGGCTGGCAGATGGGGGTCAGCTCGCGCGCCACGCTTGAGGAGATCGAGCTGGATCCGAACGTCACCCGCACGCTCGACATCCGCCAGATCACCAATATCGACTTCACCAACGACCCCGAGGCGTTCGAGGCGGAAGTCATGAAGCAGACCAGGAGTGTGCTGCGAAAACAGCAGACACAGGTCGAGGTGGCGATGACCGGGCTGTCCGACTTGAAGCTCCGCGAGCACGTGTCACTGACGGAGTACGCCCCGCCCATCGACACCGCGGCCTACGCGGAGATCGTCAGCGACAAGGTGAATTGGGACCAGGTTCTCGATGACTCCTACGCCGCATTGAGCGTCCTCAGCCATCTGGCAGGCTGGGTCGATCCCAATTTCGGCAGGAAGCTGGAGATCGCCGCTCGAGCGACCTACCAGATCGGGAAGGCCATCAGCGATTTCATCCCCGCCGCCGCCAGTCTGGGAATGAACGTGCTGACCAACGTGGCCACCGCCAACATGCTGGGTGCGGTCATGGCGGGCATCTCGGCATTGATGCCGCTGTTCCTCGACTCCGGGCCGACCGGCTTGGAGGCCGTGATCATCGCTATGCGTGACATGGTCTCGAAGCTGGGCGAGGAAATGCACGCCCGATTCGATTCCATCGACAATCAGTTATCCGTCATCTACGCCGACATGATGGACCAGTTCGACGAGGTCATCCGGCTCGGCCGGATCAACAACGAGCAGCTCTATCAGGTGAATCTGCAGATCTCCGCGCTGAGCTCCCAGCTCGACGGCTGGGGCACGGAGATCTTCGCCGCGCTGCAGGAGATCGCCCTCAACGATGCCTCGACCGTCCTCGACGGGTACGTCCACTACGCCGCCAACCACAACGGCGCGCAGATCCCCAATGACCGGTACGTCCATGACGCCGAGATACCTCTCCACGCCGCGCTGACGCAGACGATCACGAAGGCGCCGTTCGTCGGCCCCGTCAAGGCAGACGGCACGTGGAGGGAAGGCCAGATCGAGGACGCTCTGAAGATCTACAAGGCCAACGGCGCGATCGCCTACCTGGACTGGTACGCGCGGCAGAGGTTTGGCTGGACCGGCCCCACACTCGGCGCCACGCCCAATCCGGCCGCGTGGCTGGTGCTGGCCCGCGGTTACGAGGTGCTGGAGTCCGAGAACGCCGCCTCGCACAAGAACGTCGCTCCAGCACGAGCAACCGGCGTCGCGGCCCTGGGCAAGGAGATCCTCAAGGCCAACCAGTCTTTCAGCAAGCCGCTGTCCACGCCACGGGCGAACGGAACCGTGACCAACCAGCTGTTCACCGGCCTGATCAACGACTATGACGCAGCGATCGGCAAGCTGAATGACCAGCTTCGGCAGACGCAGAAGGAGTTCGACGACAACCACCTCTACGACATCTTCGGCACTCCGGAGCAGCCGGTGGAGAAGATGAGCGACCCCGGAGAGGTTCGCCCGTGCTCCCCCGAGGGGGACAAGCTGAACGATCCGGTAGCGCTCAAACGACCGCCAAACGTCACCCTCGCCAAACTTCCCGGCCTGTACGTCCTGGCGAGTCAAAAGCTCGACATGACCGAGGCGCCGAAGATCTACCTTTGCCAGGACGTCGAGTATGTGAACGACCGGCTGGAAAGGCGTGGGCGGTATGACATCTACCGCTATGCGGACGTGCGGATCAGCTTCAAGGTCCGGATGGAGCACAAAGGGATCGCCAAGGACCTCCAGACGTGGGCGAAGATCTACCCGAAGGTTCACGACGGATGCGACTACACCCAGCTCACGCTTCCTCGTCGTAACGACAATCCCTGCCGGATGAGCGCCTACGCCCTGGCGAAGAACTGGGAGCCATACGAGGGTCTGCCGGACCGCGAGGGCACGGCCAGGTGGGAGTCGGGCGGTTGGATGGACGCTTTTGGCGAGTGCGTCCCCGTGGCTGAGGACCCGCACGTCTACCCGCAAATACGCGGACAGGTCGTGCAGTTCCTGGCAGGCCGGCAGAACGCCTACTACACCAAGGTCGCCCGCGAACTGGAGACCGGCTCCTCACCGCTGAACAAGGCCAACCAGGCGGTGACCAAGGCGTCGACCCTGCTGCGGGAGTACTCCAGGATCGGCTGGGCGAACACGCTGGAGCACGACGATCTGATGAAGATGGCGCTCTTCAGCGACCAGCGCCTCCCATCGGACCTGGGCGATGACCTGATGATCTCCAGGATGTTCCAGACCGCGCGCGACGCCTACGCCTCGTGCCTGCCCGGGCCAGACGGGAGTTGCACCTCATCTCCCACCGAGTACGACCCGATGAAGGGACAGTCTCTGCCGGCCGCCTGCCCCACCGACGTACCCTCCGCGCAGCGCACCGCCGACCCGGTGGGCAACTGCCTGCTGGGCTTCGGCCTCGGGCGTTCCAGGGTGTTGAAGGAGCGCTACGAGCAGGCGTCCAAGTTGATCGCCGCCGGCACCCACGCCGAGGACATGCCGCTGATCAGCCACGCCGTGGCCAGACTCGAGCACACCGACACACTCGTCCACATCAACTGATCCACCCGCCGAACGAGGTGCCGTCCCCGCAAGCCCGGAGGCGGCACCTCGCCCGCGATGCGAAAGCCGAGCACGAAAGCGACGCGATGAAGCACAAGAAGTACCTCGCCGGTGTCGCGGCAGCCGGTGTGCTGGGGGCCGTCGCCATCTGGCTGACCGGTCCTTCACCGAGCCCGCCCAAGGACACGATCATCGCCTCTCCGCGCAGGACGGCGCAGGCGTCAGTCCTGCGCGGAGGCACCCTCAAGATCGCCACCGATCGCACGATCCACTCATGGGATCCCGCAACCGCCTCCGACCCGTTCATGGACAATGTGCGGCGTCTGTACCTGCGGACCCTCATGGCCCACCCGCAGGGGCGGAACGTGGAGGGTCATGGGCTCGTGCCCGATCTGGCGTCCGCGCCACCCGCCGTGTCCCCTGACGCCACCGCCTACACCTTCACCCTGCGCGAAGGGGTGAAGTTCGAGGACGGCACACCCGTCACCGCCGCCGACGTCAAGCACGGAATCGAGCGCAGCCTGTCGCAGGGGGTCCCCTCAGGACTGGTCGAACTTCTCGACCCGAACGGGACACTCGCCCAGGCCCGCGAGGACGGAAAGACCGCGACGCTCCCCTCGATCGAGGTCCCCGGCCCGGACACCATCATCTTCCGTCTGGCCGGCCCATCCGCGGAGTTCAGCCAGCTGCTGGCCGCACCCGCGACCGCACCGGTCCCGCGGGGGAAGAGCGAATCCGGCTACGGAAGCCGGCCTGTGGCCACCGGCCCGTACCGGTTCGCCGAAGAGGCGTCCGGCCGGCGCCTCGCCCTCGTCAGAAACCCACACTGGAACCCGGGGACCGACCCGGCTCGCCGGGCACTGCCCGACGGGGTCGAGCTCACCCTGGGCGTCTCCCCCGGCCGGTTCCAAGAACTGCTGGATCGTGATCAAGGGCAGGACATCGTGCTCATCACCGACCCGGCCCAGGCGGGAACTCTGCGGGGAGCCGCCCCGCTTGGCAGTGTCAGCGACCTCTACGACCGTACGACGACGTACGTGGCCCTCACCGGCTCCGCCCCCTTCGACGATCTGGACTGCCGGCGCGCCGTGCTGCTGGCCGCGGCCGACCCTGCCCTGCGCGCCGCCGTACAGGCCGCGACCGGCGGGTCCACGGCGCCCAACCTGCTTCCCCCGGGGGTCGAAGGAGCCGATCCGTCCTGGGATCCGTACGGGCTCGCCGGGGAGGGCGGCAAAACAGCCGACGCCACGGCACATCTCGCGAACTGCGCGGACGGCAAAGGTTTCAGCACGTCCCTGGCCGTACGCGGCGACCGGCCCGCCGACCTCACCACCGCCGAGGCGCTCAAGGCGGCGCTGGGCCGCGTGGGCATCACCGTCCAGATCGTCCCACTGGCCGACGACGCAGCCTGGCAGGCGGCCACCGGCACGGCCGGCGACCTGCGCAGGAACGGTTACGGACTGGTGATGGGCCGGACCCACCCCGATGGGAGCTTCGCACGCGCGATCCTCCGGCCGCTCGTCGAGGACCGGGCCCTCGACGAGCGGCCGGACACCCAGGTCGGCAAGACTCTCGACCTGGCACGCCGCCAGAGCAGCCGGGTGGCGGGCGCGGACCTGTACAAGCAGGTCAACCAGCACCTCATGCTCCGTGCCCGCCATCTCCCCCTGGCCTTCGGCAGAGGCGCCCTGTACGTCAGCCCTCGCGTCGGCAACGCCTTTCCCCACCTCGCGTTCGGCATGCCCGACCTGCAGGGCTTGGGTCTGAGTGGCCGCGGGGACTGACGAGGAGCCGTCCGAGATCGATAGCGGGAAGGTCGCCGTCCAAAGGCCCACCCGTGCACCGCACCGTGGCCTTGCCCGACTCCCGCCGGGTGACGGCACTGTTGAGCTGGAGATCAGGACGGGGACCGTGGTGAAGGAGGCCGCTATGGCGCGGCAGGCACTGCGGCGATCGTGCAGTTGCCGAAGTGCTCCTTGCCCTCTCGCCGAGGTTCGGGCTGATCGAGATGTCGGCGTGGATTCGGCAAGCGCCCGGTTCCAAGGGCATCTCGAGCACTGTGGTTCCGCGACGGAATTCAGGGTCGGCTCCGCCGAGATATTTCGTCACCGAGCCGCCCATTCCGGCTGGACCCTGCTCTCCCTTGGGCCCGCGGGACCAGTCGGACTCAATGGGTCTTTGGGGCCTGCGAGACCGATGGAACCGGCCGAGCCAACGGGACCGGTCGCGTCCGTAGCCAGCAGGTCGGCGGCCGGCGATCGTTTTGGACTCTCGTGCTATCCCCTCAGATCGTGACAAACGCGAAGGCGTCAAGGCGGGGTTTGAGAAGCAGTACCTGATGGCGAGCCCTGCCTCCTAAGATCGCCCGGGCCGTCTGGCCCCGATAGGCGATTCACTCCGCCGGGCGGCCTTCCCGGGCCACCGGCGGGATCCCATGGCGCCGAGCAGGCGTTCGACGGCCTGTCAGCCGAGGCCCGCGTCGCGGGCCCGGATGATGGCCTCGGTCCGGTCGGCGACGTGCAACTTGGCGAAGATGTTGGAGACGTTGTTACGCACGGTCTTCGGCGACAGGAACAGGGCCGAAGCGATCTGCGGATTGGACCGGCCTGCGGCGATCAGCGAAAGTATCTCCCGCTCCCGCGGCGTGAGCTGCGGGAAGGTCGTGTCGTCCTGCCGGGCGGGCGGGGCGAAGTACTCCGCCACCCGGCGGGCGATCGCCGGGCCGAAAATGGCCTCGCCATGGGCGACGGCCTGGATGGCGCGCACGATCTCGGTCTGGTTGGCGCCTTTCAGCAGGTAGCCGCGGGCTCCGGCGCGCATCGCGGCGAACAGGGTGGCATCCTCCTCCGACATCGTCAGCATGAGAACGCCGATGTGCGGACTGTCGGCGACCACGCGCCGCGTCGCCTCGATGCCGTCCAGCCCGGGCATGGCGACGTCCATGACCACGATGTCGGGTTGCAGGGCTGAGGCACGTTCCACCGCCTCCTGTCCGTCCGCGGCGGTGCCGATCACGTCGATGCCGGAGATGGAGCCGAGCAGCACCGCCAGCCCATCGCGGTACACCGGGTGATCGTCGGCGAGCAGCACGCGGATCGACTCATCCGGCACCTGACACCTCCATGATCTGCTCCATCGGCAGCCGAGCATGGACCAGCGTGCCGCCCTCCGGCGGGCAGCTCACCTCGCAGTCGCCGCCCAGCTCCGCTGTGCGTTCGCGCAGCGACAACATGCCGACCCCCGCCACGACGTCCGCACCGATGCCGCGACCGTCGTCACGTACCAGCACCTCCAGCACGCCGCCGCGCACCACAAGCGTGACGTCGCAGCGCGAAGCCCCCGCATGGCGGACCACGTTGGCCAGCGCTTCGGACACGATACGGTACGCCGCCACCTCCACCGCAGCCGGCAGCCCCTCCACCCCGTCATCCGACACCACCACCCGCAGACTCCCCGACCGGAGCCGGTCGGCCTGCTGCCGCACCGCGCGCACCAGGCCGAGCTCATCCAGCACCGCGGGGCGCAGATCATGCACCAGCCGCCGGACCTCTCCCAGCACCGCCGTCACATCGGCCGCCGTCTGCTCCAAGATGCGGTCCGACTCTCCCGGCGCGGAGGCCGCCAGATTGCGTGCCGCCTCGATCCGCAGCGCCACCGCGCCCAGGCTCGGGCCCAGTCCATCGTGCAGGTCACGACGCAACCGGCGGCGCTCCTCCTCTCGCCCCAGCACCAGTTGCGCCCGGATCCGCCGCAGGTCGGCACTCAGCTCGCCAGCCCGCGCCGCCGCGGCGGCCTGCCGTACCAGATCACCCAGCAACCGCTGATCGCGCTCGGTCAGCTCCGCGCGGCACAGCACCAGACGACCCACCACCTCACCCCGGTACGAGACCGGCAACGACACCGGCGCACCCCGCGCGGAGCCGTACTCCACCACTGAGCACGCCCCACCCGGCCGATCGATCTCCACCCGCACGTACGGCAGCCGGAACGCCTCCGCCACCATCCCCGCCAAGGCCAGCAGCTGTTCGTCCGGTCCCTCAGCCGACTCCAACCGTTGCGCCAGCGTCGACACCATCGCATACGGATCGTCACGCATGCCGCGCACCAACCGCCGCACCACCCGCCACACCCGATCACGCACCGGCGCGTAGACCATCGCGACCACGGCCAACGCGACCAGCGCGGAATCCCGCTCCCCCAGCACCCGGCCCGCCACGGCGAACACCACAACATCGATCACCACGACCAGCACCGCGAGCGTGCCGTACAGAAAGGTCCCCGGCAGCAAGCGGTCGATCTCGTAGAGCCGGTACTTGCCCACGGCGACCACCACGGCGCCCGATGTAAGCCCGAGCGCGACGCACAGCAGCAGCGAGGCCGGCTCGGGCGATGTCACGAATGGCAGCAGCAGCACCGCCATGTCCACCAGCGCGGCCCAGGTCAGCCAGCGGATCTGGGCACGGCGCTCGGGATCGGCGGCGCGGTAGCGGCGCACCATGACGGCGAACGGCACCACCAGGCCCACCGGCACGGCGGCCTGGGCGACCTCGATCAAGGGCAGCCAGACCTCGTAGGGGAGAGGGATGCTCAGCAGGTCGAGGCCCAGGCGGGAGATCTCGGCAGGCAGCGGCGCCGCCTCATAACGGGTCAGCGCGGCCATGGGCGCGCACACCCACACCGCGGGCAGCAGCGCGGTCAATCCGAGGCTCGCCACGGACAACCATCGCCAGCCCCTGGTGGAGGGCAGGCGCCCGTCGGGGAACAGCAGAATCAGCAGCGGCAGTCCCATCAGCAGGGCAGCGCCGAACCGGGAGTAGAACCAGTACGCGGCGGCGGCCCCCGGCGCGCCCGGGGACACGTAGATCGCATGCAAGGCCCACGCGCCGAGGAAACCGTTCAGCGCCCACTGCACGCCGGAGGCGGTCAGCACCCAGGCGACCGGATGGCGGGGCAGCCGCCGCAGCAGCAGCGCGCCCGGCACGGCCTGGACCAGGCCCGCGAGCGCGAAAGGCCAGCTCACATTGTCGAGGCCGGCGTTCGACGGGACGGTGACGCCGCCGTTGCCGACGTCCAGGAGCACGGTGCCGGCGGTGAGCGCAATGACCGAAACCACCACTGAGACCGGCAGGCGGGTGGTGGATGTTGGCGGTGCCCCGGCCGGTCTCTCTTTCGTCACTGCAGCATTGTGCCGGGTTTGTGTCCCTTTGCCCCAGGGACAACGTGTCCCGGGACAACCGCGCGGCATCCGGGATCGGATCCGGGACGGGTGCCCCTGCCTGCCCGGGACGGCGAGCCGAAATCGTGGTCACCGTCCCAAAACCAAGGGGAGGCACCATGAACTCACGCGTCACCGACGAACCGGCCAAGGCTCGTACGGATCTCCACCGCAGGAACGACCCGCCGTCCAGGAGTCACCACTCGATCAGCGTCGCCGCCGTTCGCCGCGCCGGCGCGGGTCTCGCGGCCGGCTCACTCTCCTGGGCGGTGGCCATGTTCGTCTTCGGCTCGACCGGCGCCGGCATCGGCGAGCGCGTGGTCGACCTGACCGGCCTGCTCTTCCAGCTCGGCGTGTTCGGTCTGCTGATCGTGCAAATGAGGACCCAGGCCATCGGTACGTCCCGCTTCGCCGCCGCCGCGCTCACCGTCGAGGCGGTCCTGCTCGGCCTGGCCAGTGTCTGGTCGCTGCTGCACGGCGTTCTCCCGGACGACGTCAAGAACGCGGCCTGGCTGATGGCCTTCGATCTCTGCTGGCCGGTGTCGATGCTCGGCATGGCCCTGATCAGCGTGAAGCTCGCGGCTGCCAAACGGTGGAGCGGCCTGTTGCGCTGGTGGCCGCTGGTCGCCGAAAGCTGGGCGGTCGTGTCGATCCCGTCCTCCGTGGTGTTCGGTGAAGACGTCTCCGCCTGGATCGGCGGCGGGCACCTGCTCGTCGGGTACGCCACCCTCGGCGTACTGTTGATGGCCCGGCCCGGCCACATCGCATTCGTCCCGTCCGAGGAGGCGTGAGCGGGTAACGGTGGAGCGCTGTCCACGGCCGAAGCCCGCGCCGACCTGGCCACTGCGGGCTTCACCGATATCACCATCACGTCTACTCACCAGGTCGCTGATGGCATGCATTCGGCGATCATCCGTGCGACAGCGCCGCTTCGCGATTGATGCCTTCAACCAGTGATGCCTGGCGAAACGCGGCTCTCGCTCGCCTGACTTCGGTCGGCTCGCGGGCACGGCGCCGCGGGTCGCTCACAGAGCCCTTCGCCACCAGGGCCTTATCCCAACCCACCCCACTCGTGGAAGGCGCCGGATACAACGGGAGGGACTTCTCGCTCAAGTTCATCGGTGAGAAGGCCAATAAGGCGGGCGGATCCACTCAGAGTATCTTCTGGGCGCGCTACCGCATCCTGCACGGCGACCGGTTCTACGTCGACCGGCAGTAGCAGTACGTCGCCCGGCATGTCAGGGTGACTCACGACAAGGCGCCGACGAACAAGGAATGCCCGTGAACGATGTGGAGGAGCACTACCGGAACATCGCCGGCTACTTCTCGGAAACGCTCTGCATCACCTGGTGCCAGGGGCTCACCCTCGACGAGGTGGCCGGCGTCTTCGGCAGCGGCCTGGACACCGGCCTGCGCTACAACGTGGCCGAGGCGGAGAACGCCGGCTTCGAGGCGCGAGAGGAGGCAGGCGGCGTCGCCTGCAGCGCCATAGCCGGGCAACTCGGACCCTGGGTGGTGGTCGTTGAGCCCGAGTACGGGGATACCGGTTCCGGTCACGAGATCCTGCGCGAGTTGTCCGCGAAGGATGGTAGGGCCCTCAACGTCTACTCGGGCATCAATAGCCACAGCCTCGACTACTACCGGGATGCGCGGCCACTGACGACGCTGCAGTTCCTGGAGTGGGGAGAGGAGCCCTTCCACCGGCAGGGAGATCAGCCGCACCTGCTGGACGAGCTCATCGGAAACTTCTCCGGTGAGCGCGCCGCGGACTTCCGGGCGTTCGCGCTGGCCGTGGCCGAGCGGCTGACGGGCGTCCGCCTGACCCACGACTGGCTGTTCAGCAAGCACCGCTGGCTGCAGTGGGAGGACTGGGACTAAGCGCGTATCCAGAAGTTCTGCGCGTAACAGGGTGTGAGATCGCTGGGTCAGACAGGGATTGACAAGGGCCTCGCCGGGGGTTGGATCGAGATTGCTCAGACCATCCGTCCGGCCCCGGCGAGGTCGTGGTCAGTATGCGCCCTCCTATCGTGTTCGCCAATGCTCCGGCCGCCTCGGTCGAGGACCTGCAGGCGGAGTTACGCGGTCGTTGGCGGCAGGCGACACGGGCGGTGATGGTGCTGTTGTCGCTGCATGGATTGCCGGCGGCGCAGATCGCCGGCCTGCTCGGCTACGACCCGGGCACGGTCCGCCGCTGGATCGCGCGGTTCAACCGGTACGGGGTGGCGGGCCTGGCCGACCGCCCACGTCCGGGACGCCCTCGCCGGGGTGGCCGGCGGCTGATCGAGCGCATCGCCGCGTTGCTGGCCCGACCGGGACCATGGACGATCCCCAGATTGTGGCGGATGCTGAACCGGCCCGCGCTGAGCCGCCGCACGCTGTATCGGCGGGTGCGGCTGGTGGCCATCTGGCGGCGCCCTAAGCTGATCGCCAAGGGCGATCCCGATCGCTGGCGGATCTGCTCGACATCACCGCCCGGCTACGGGCGCTGCCGCGCGGGGCAGTGGTGTGGGCTGCCGATGAGACCCACGTCCACTGGCTGCCGCACGTGCGGGCGAGCTGGACGCTGCGCCCGCACCGCCCAGAAGTCCTCACACCGGGCAAGAACCGGCAGGTCACCGTGCTCGGCGCGCTGGAGATGACCACCGGACGGTGGGTGTATCGGCTCGGCCGCCGATGCGCCGCCGACTCCTGCTCCTGCTCGATCAGGTGCTCGCGCCATGCCGCCCGCGACACCGCACCGATGCTCGAACAACTCGGCCCCTCTGCCGCAACCGCCGTCCCGGTCCTGCGCAAGTACCTCCATGACGGCGAGCACGGCCATCTGTACGACCGGGTGGCCATCGCGCGAGCGCTGTGGGCGATCACGGGCGACGCAGAAGGACTCATCGCCCCGCTGCTCGACGCCATCACGGCCCGACCACTGTCCGATCGGGATTGGCAGCGGCCCGCCCCAGAACTGCTCGCAGTGCAGGCACTGGGCATGATGGGCCCAGCAGCCTCCGCAGCCGTACCGGCACTGGAAGCCATCGCACACGGCCGTACCCGCGTGACAGAACGCGCCGTCTGGGCCGACGAGCGCTACCAGCACGCCGCCAGCGTGCGTTGTCCTTCGTTGACCAGCAGCCTCCCTCGTGATCGAGCAGACCCGGTGAAGTCCAGCGGCGTATGACAAAGGATCCCTGTTAGGAGCGGGGGCTGGTTACATACCGTCAAGTGGTGTTGCGCTCGAAGCACGGTTTCGCACTGTGAGCTGGGATTCCCTCGCGATCAGGGCTGCGTCCGCGACGGCGAGGTTTTGGTCTTGCCCATCCCCGGCGTGCCGGCCAACACATGACCTTCCCCCGTTCTCCGGACACGTGACTGGGGTCATCCCTAATCGAGTGTGAGCCCTAGCTGGAGCGTCTGTCGTCGCACACCGTGAGGGTGAAGGTGGGACACATGGCAAAGACTCGTGGTCACGTCCACGGACGTGGTGTATGAATCGATCTTCGCGTGATCCTGTTTCTGCAGGTTAAGCGGTAAGTGTCTGCGGGAGCGGGTTCTGAGCT
>NZ_JBFALF010000072.1:0-23415 GCF_040656115.1 Nonomuraea sp. NPDC050202
CCTCCACCGGCCGGCCGGTGGAGGCGGCCACCGACGGCGCCTGAGCTCCCCCCTTTGGAGGCCCTCCGGCGGCGCGCGCCACCGGCTGCCTGAGCATCGTCTTGGGCTCGGGATCGGTGAAATCGGTCAGGTAGATCTCGTGGTGCAGCCCGTTGCGCACCAGACCGTGCTCGGCCATGAATGCGTCCATCACGTCGAGCGACACCTTCTCCTCGCTGTAGGGCCCCTCGTGGAGCAACTCCACGCACTCGCCCTCGGTGAAGACGACCACCTGGACGCGGTCGACGGCCGCGCCGGACGCGCGCGCCTGCTCGCGCGCCGCCTCGACCGCCCCCGGCTCGGGCAGGTCAGGTAGCGGCAGCAGCAGATGCCACCGCCACTGATCGCGCGGCACTTCCAGCGGCGGCCGGGAGGTGTCCTCCACCCACCAACGGCCCTCGAGCGGGCCGGCCGGGCCGCCCATGACGGACGCCACGGCGTACAGGGCGGCGGTGGCCGAGACGTGCTCATTGCCGCCGGGCTCACCCATGCCGGTGACGTTGAGGCAGGTGACGGGGTCGCAGTGGACCAATTGTGGTGTCATAGCTCCTCCAGAGGAATCATCAAGTGGGTGATCAGCCGATCGGGCGGGGTGGTTGCCGGGTCGGACACGTACATCTCGCGGATCGGACCGTGGACGGGATGGCGACGCTCAGCGCACCAGGACAGCAGCGCATCCGCGGTCAGCCCGATCTGGCCGTACGGGCCGACGTGCGTGGCGCTGGCGAACCGGCCGCCTGTCAGCACGTCGAGCTCGGCCGCCGCCACCGGCTCCTCGCTGACCACAGCGACGGTGACAGCGACGGGCTCGCCGAGGTCGAGCGGGAACAGGCCGATGAGCTCGGGAACGGCGGCCGACGAGGCAGCCCGCAGCCTGGCGATGGCGGCCGAGGTGGCCCGGCCGACGTCTGCCGGGTCCGCCGCCGTCGCTGTGGCCACCGCCACGCGCCGCACTGGTTCTGTGACCACCGTAACGGGAGCGGATGGCAGGCCCTCCGTCATGACGCGCTCGAGCGCGGCCAGCGTCGATCGGCGCTGGGCCAGCTCGGCTTCCAGCCAATCGTGCACCCCTCCAGGACACCGGGCCTATCGGAAAGCACCTGCGCGATGACGGCGAGCGGGACGTCGAGCGAGCGCAGCAGCCCGATCGACAGCGCATCGCGCGCCTGCTCGTACCGGTAGTAGCGATATCCGGTGCTCGTCCACATACGCGGGCACCAGCAGTCCGAGCTTGTCGTAGTGCCGCAGCTGTTTGATGCTCAGCCGACCGAGCCTGGCGAACTGCCCGATCGGCAACAGCGCCTCGTCCATGCCCTCATCCTGGGGTCTCCCCATATGGGAGAGTCCAGCCGTGTGTCCTTGATCAAGGAACAAGGCCTTCGACGGCCTCTGGTCAGACCGATCAGTCCTGTCCGGCCTACCGCCTCGCTGCAGATCTTCCACACCCTGCGGAGGGCTGATCAACCTGTTCGCGCGATCTCCCGGCAGCTTGTCACTTCAGGGACTGGGGGCTGGCCAGCATGCGAACGAAAGTCTCGCCTTGCCGCCCGCGGTGCCCCGCTTGGCGTGGATGGTGGTTTCAACGCCGCTGGCCTGCAGAATCGTGCTGCTCAGAGGGGCGTCGAAGCCCCGTAGCAGTTCGATCTTGAGCCTGGCCCGCGCTGATGGATGGGTTCTACTTCGGGGCCCGTGCCAGTCGAGTTAACTGAGCGGCTGTCGGGCGATCGGCGCGCAGCACGCCCCGGTCTGCCCATGTCCGCCGCGTTGCCGCGCCCGACGACCGCGGCAAGGTCATCGTTGCACCGGTCGGCAACCTCGCCCAGCTCGACCAGGTCATGGCGGCCGCAGGGCAGAAGATCGGCGCGACCCTCGCCGGCCGTCCGGCCGAGCAACTCGACGCCCTCTTCGACTACTTCGAACGCGCCGCCGCGCCTACCAGGAGGCTGCTGATCTTCTACGGGCCGCCTACTGACCCTGTTCCGGAAAGAGGCAGCCTCGGCGACCGCCTTTTCACCCTCGGCGCCCGAGGGGTCAGGTGCGCTCTCGGCTGAGCGGCGAGATGATCGATCGGTCCGAGGCGCGTCTCACGGATCATGTCACTTGCTGTGGCGGATCGCCGCCCGTACAGCGGTGTAGATGACGACCCAGAGAACCGCCAGAGGGATGAGGATGACGAAGATGAGCTCATATATACCGATGTTGGGCATGCTTGTAACGTAAAGGGCCGTGATTGAAGGGCGCTTAACGATCACTTGCCCCGAACCCGCCGCACTTGCTGCGTGCCGCCTGGCTGATCACATCCGTCGGCGCGGCGAGTGGCCACGCTGACCCTGATCATGACCGGTCCGATGGGCGCCGACGCCGGCCCCGTTTGGGCGCGGGCGCCGGCCGGCCAAGACCCCGACCCCGCCGACCTGCCGCCGCCCGCGCCGCGCTTCCTGGACTTCCTCGCCCGCTCGGCGGCGATGCCCAGGACCACCCGCGAGGAGTTCGTCGCCGTGAACGTGGAGCTGTGGCGGATGCTGAACGGCGACGTCCTGCCCTTCGACGAGAGGGCCACGCGGCGCCTGTCCGAGGAAACTCTCGACGGCTCGGCTGACCCGGCGGCGGCGCTCAACCACGACCTGGCCGGGCGGGTGATGACAAGCGACCGACTCGTTTCCGCTGTCCTTGATCACCGCGCCCACGCTGGTCGTTCTCGGCACGGAGGACCCGCTGCGCCCGCTCCCGCATGGCGAGGCCGTGGCCGTCCAGATCCAGCACGCGCGCATGGAGGTGATTCCCGGCATGGGGGCATTCGTTCCTGTCACCGGGCCTTCCTCGCCGGATCGGCGAGCTCATCCTGGCGAATACCGAACGGCGCGCGGCCGAAATGAGTTGACGCGCCGAGGAGAAAAGCGCTGGTATTGCCCTCGCTCTGCAGGAGGGCGCACATCGACGAGTACGGGCCGGCTGACCTCCGACCACCCCACCCCAGATCCGCACCCACAGGTCCTGAGATCTCCAGCGACGCATGAAGCCGGTCTGCCGCTGGAGATCACGGTCGGTCACTACCGCACCCCTCAGCATCGAGAACCCGCGACAGTTGAATAGGCGAGCTCACCAGTACGTCGCTGGCATGAGAACGCCGCTGCCGATCTTCTCCTGCACTCGCTGCGTGAATCGCCGTTGATCAGCGGATACGATTCCGGGCACCTCTGCCCCGGCCCACACCTGGCCTGGTCAAATCGACGCCTCTCGGGCTGTACTTCACGGGCCGCAAACGCTACGGAGGCATGTCGTTCGAAGATGTGGTCGCCGAGCAGGTAGACCACGTTGAGCGTCCCGCCCGAGGGGAACTTTCTCGATGGGAAGACCCGACTATTGGGGAATTGCGCGGTCAGCAACCGGCGTACGAGGTCACCGCTGCGATCGTGTCCCGCATGGGCGAGTTGGTCGAGCGGGTGGATGAACGGGACCGCGTGCTGGGGGTCGTGGATCGCGCAGAGGCGGAGCGTCGGCGATGGATGCATCGGATCGCGACGACGATCTGTCGCGATCCGATGCGGCGGATCCTCGTGCTGCGCCGGGCGGAGCAGCACACACGCTTTCCCGGCCACTATGACGTGATGGTCGGCGGTGCCGTGGACGTGGGCGAGTCGTATGAGGACGCGGCAGCCCGCGAGCTGTCCGAGGAGCTGGGTGCCGACGTCCTGGTGCGTTTCATGTTCAAGTTCCTGTGCCGGGATGGGGTCAGCCCTGTCTGGTTCGGGGTGCACGAGGCCGTGATCACTGAGCCGTTGGTTCCGGATCCGTCCGAGATCGCTTGGCATGCCTGGCTCACAGAGCTCGAACTGCGGGAGGTCGTTGATCGATGGCCTTTCGTTCCCGGTGGGCGAGAGGCGTTGCGCCGATATTCGGTATCCGGGAACGAGGGCCGGCCGTCGGCTGGCTGATCGGGCGGCGTCACGGTCGGCTGACAGGTGGACGCCCGGACATCATCCCGTCCGATCCCCTATTCGCCGACTTGATCAACTTCCTTGAGGGCCGCTAGGGTTGGGCGCCTTTGTTCGGATCTGTTCGCTCGTTCTTCGAGGATGTTCCGTGCGCCGCTACCGTTTCGGCCCCATCGCCGCTGTTGTCGCCGCCCTCTACGTGGCCGCGGTCGCCGCGTGCGGCGTGATCGCGTGGACCACCGGCGACCCGTCGCTGCTGCGCGTGTTCGTCGGTGCGGGATGGGACACGGAGTTCGTGCCCTACACCTGGTGGGTGGAGCTGCTCCTGGTGGCGGCCGGGGCGTTGCAGGGGTGGGCGTACTGGCAGGTGCTGCGTGGGCGCACGGCCGGGCCGGCGGCGGTCAACGACCGGCCGGTCCGGCTGCTGCGGGTGGCGCTGTATCTCGCAATCGCCTGCACGCTGGTGTACCGGCTGCCGATCCCGTACGTGTGGTGGTCGGGGCTGCCCGGCGACCTGCTCGGGCTCGCCGTGATCTGGTTGTTCTTCGTGGTGCTCGCCGGCGTGTTGCCCAGGTGGCTGCGGGTGCTCGGGCTCGTGGCGGGGGTGGTGAACGCGTCCGTGGGGATCGCCACCACCGTCCTGTACGGCCTCGGCCAGTATGAGATCGGCGGCTACCTCACTCCGTACCAGCTGGGCAACGCCGTCTACCTGCTGTGGCTGGTGCCGGTCCTGGCCGGGCAGGCGAGAGATCCGCGATGGAGCCGGGGCACCGTGCGGATGGGCCTGGCCTGGGCGGTGTTGTCGCTGCTGTCGTCCGGCGGGCACTCCATCATCTCGGTCGGCGGCTGGGGCGTCGACTACGACCTGGTGCTCCTCATGGTCATGGCCACCCTGGGCGTGCTCGGGACGGTGTGGCAGGCCCGTTCCGCCCACGAGCTGGGCAGCCCGCCCGTGCCGTCCCCTGCTCCGGTGGCCGGCGTCGCGCCGGCGCGGGCGTGGCCGCTCGCCGCCGTGGCCGTGGCGCTGCCGCTGATCCCCGCGGCCGTGAACCTCGCCGGTGGGATGCCCGTGTGGACCGGCCCGCGAGGCCTGGTCGACGACCTGTTCCACGGGTACGTGGGCTACCCCGCGACCGTGTCATGGGTCGTCGTGGACATGCTCGTCGGCGTCGGCGCCCCGGCCGTGCTGATCCTCGTCGCGGTCATCCGCAGGACCAGGACCCTGCTCAGGGTGACGATGTCGGCCCTGGTCCTCGCCGCCGCGGCAGGGGTCGTCAGCGCGCTCACCACGGAGCGCGAGCCGGACTGGCAGATCATCCCCGAGATGACCGAGCAGCGGCTGGCCCTGTACCCGGACGGCCTGTTCACCCCCACCGGGAACGGCGAGATCCCCTTCGGCCTCTCGCCGCTGTGGTACAGCACCGCCCTGGCCGCCTCCGCCGTCCTGCTGTTCCTGCTGTACGCCGCCCCGCCCGCCGCCCGCCTGCGGCACCACCTCCTGGTCACGGCACTGGCCACCGCCGTCGCCCTGTGCCTGCTACCGGCCGCCGACCAGTCACGCGGCCCCGTCACCACGGCCCAGGACTGCTCGCCGCGCGAGCCCTGGGACACCGACGGCGAACCGGTGGAGCCCGTGCCGCCCACCGGCCCCCGCGCCTTCATCTGCGCGGTACGCGAGCAGAAGGCGCTGGCGTTCGCCGACACCACCCCCGACCAGGTGCTGCTCGGCCACGGCCGTCGCCTGTGCGGCGCCTACACCCGCAACGACCCCCGCGAGCTGGCCCGGCTGCGTGAGGCAGAGGGGGTGAGCGTCCGCGATCTGAGCGGGGTGCTCGCCGGGATCTGCCCCGCCGCGAACGCGACGGTCACCGCGCAGGCGGCGGCCCAGGACCGGGAGTTCGAGGAGTTCGAGGCCGAAGAGCGGCGCAAGTGCGACGCCACCCCGCGCCACCGCCCCCTCATCCCGCCCGCCAGGGCGCAGCGCCTGGCCGAGCCGGAGTGGCCCGAGGTGGGGCTGGAGCTGTACGACGAAGCGCCCTCCGACGGCAAGGGGACGAGCGCCGGCCCTGTGGAGGTCGCTCCGGGTCACGTGGCGATCAGGACCGATTCCGACTACCACGTATGCGTCACGCTCGAGACGTACACGCGCCGCCCGCCCGTCGAGACCAAGGGGTGGGACCACGTCGTCGAGGTGGGCTTCGACAACCGCAGCGGCGAGATGCGGTTCATGGACGGGCTGAGCGGCACCGAACTGCCCGACGTGTCGCTCAACGGCCGCAAGGGGCACTATCGCATCCGGGTGCACATGGCCTGGTTCCCCTGGAAGGACGAGGGGGACGGCACCCAGCGGCTGCTCATCATGGCGTACCCGGGGCGAGGGGACAAGACGGTCGTCTACCGCAAGCCCAACAAGGACCGCTGACCCGGAACAGCGGCCGCGATCCCCTCGCGGCTGCTGTCCCCCTCGGATCAGGAGCGCGGGCGGAGGCCGAGGTTGATCGAGGCCGGCAGGGTCTCGGGTGGCATGGGCGGGCAGGCCGGCGGGTGTGGCCAACTGGGCCTGCCGTAGCTGGTCGACCGCCTATGCCGGGCCGAGGAGGAAGGTGCCGGCGGGGCCGGGGCGGCCGGGCCCTCGCTGATGACGCCGTCACCGTTGCGATCGGCCGCGTGGGCGAGGGCGCTCGCGACCTTGCCCGGGCCCTGGTCGTACCAGGAGTCGGCGGCGTCCATGCCGCCGCGGACGGCGTCCGCGGACTCCTTCGTGTCGATCGCCTGCCCGACCTGCGTCTCCAACTGCCGCCACCACACCCGCAGGGCCTCGGCCAGCACCTGCTCGCGGTCGGCGTCACACTGCGGCCGGTCGGCGGCCGCCCTGCCGATGGACTCGAAGGAGGATCCACACCTTTGGTGGAACGGCTCCCGCGACAGGCCTCTCCGGCCCCCCGCCTCCCCGAACAAAGCCTGGACCCGAACTCTGGCCGCACTCCGGTCCCGTACCGTCCCCGGCTTGACCCGGCTCACCGGCGCCGATAGAGGAGCTGATGTCAGGCTGCCCGGTATGTCTAACTAAGCCTTGATGGGTGCGGCCGTCCTGGCGGCCTGCTCGATCTTCGCGCAGTACGCTGCACGGGCTTCCTCGTCGATCTGCCTCTCGTGTTCGGCGCGCAACCCGGTCCGGCCGTCGAGGCTCTCGCGCAGGATATCGGCGTGCCCGGCATGCCGGATGGACTCGCCGAGGACATGGACCATGACGGCGAACAGGTTCGTGTCGGCATAGGGCTCCGGCCACCACGGCACGTGGCCAGGGGCGTCGAGGGGAAGCTCGTTGATCGTCGCGTCCGAGTGTTCCCACGTGCGCCGGTAGAACTCGATGATCTGATCGCGGGTCTCGTCCTCGGTCGCCCACAGATCGCTGCCGTTGGAGTCCTGCCACCGGGGCAGCGGTTGCGGGGAAGGGCGGTCGAAGACCTCGCCGAAGTACCTGGCCTCGACGGTGGCCACGTGTTTGACCAGGCCGAGGAGGTTGGTCCCGGTCGCTGTCAAAGGTCGGCGGGCGTCGTATTCGGACAAGCCGTCGAGTTTCCAGAGCAGCACCTTGCGGTCCCGCCGCAGTCTCCCGTGCAGGTTGTCTTTCGCGAATGCATCGATCATGCGGCATGAGCCTGCCATGGGCTGCTCATGGTCTCAAGTTCCCGTACGCGGTCCGCAACGACTGGCAGAGCCGAGGCCTGGCCATGGCCGCCGTTGCTCACACTCACGGACGGCACTGCCTCGGGGCGATCCGCACGGCGGTCGCCTACCTCATGCCCGACCACCACGCCATCTCGCAGGAGGACACCCCCGCTCCGGAGCTGCCGGTCGCCCTCCACATGCCGGGCAAGGTCGCGGACCAGCGTTGACCGCTGTACCGATGTTCCCCGAGGCCGGCCTCCCTGCAACGGGCGTGCCTCGTGTCGCTGTGCCATGCCCAGCCCGCTTGATGTGTCCGCGGGCGGATGTACAGCATTGCGTTTGTCGACACATCATTGCAAGTACGCTCATTCGTCTTGCATTCATTCTCATACCCATTGCAAGTTTCATAGCCACTTACCTGCATAGACAGGAGACTTTTTCGGATTTGTGTTGCGAATCGCGTGAATGCAAGCTAGCTTTTTGCCTGCACCGAATGAGTACTATCGCGACTGAGGCGATCAGCGTCGCGCTGATGTCTCTCGCCTGGAAGGAATCGGCATGCCCACATCTCTCCCCTCAACGGCAGGGCTGCTCATCACCGCCGTGGCGGTGGCAGAAGCCGCGACGACGGTCCCCGCGGCAGCTGCCGCCACGGCGGAAGCCCCCGCCCACGCCCAGGTCCAGAAAGCGCTCGACCAGGCCGTAGCCGACGGCGGTGTGCCCGGCATGGTCGCCAAGGTTCGCGACCGTCGTGGGCGGTGGTTCGGCTCGGCGGGGGTGGCCGACACCCGGACCGGCCGCAAGCGTCAGCCGAACGAGCGGTTCCGCGTCGGCAGCGCCGCCAAGCCGTTCACGGCCACCGTGGTCCTGCAACTGGCGGCCGAAGGGAAGCTGAGCCTCGACGACAGCGTGGAGAAGTGGCTGCCCGGCCTGGTCAAGGGCAACGGCAACGACGGCGGCACCATCACCATCAGGCACCTGCTCAACCACACCAGCGGGATCTTCAACTACGGCAACGACCCGGAGGAGTTCGCCAAGTTCTCCGGCCCCGCGTGGCTCGAGCACCGCTACGACACCTACACGCCCGAGCAGCTCGTGAAGATCGGCCTGCGCAATCCGCGCCCCTTCGAGACACCGGGTGACGGGTTCGTGTACACCAACACCGGCTACATCCTCGCCGGGATGATCGTCGAGAAGGTGACCGGCAGGACGCTCGCCGGCGAGATCCAGCGGCGGATCGTCCGTCCGCTGGGCCTGACCGGGACGTACCTGCCGGGCAGGGAAACGAAGATCCGCGGCCCTCATCCCCGGCACTACTCGACGTTGTTCGCCGCCGAAACCGACGCCAAGGTCTACGACGTGACCGACCAGAGCGCCACCACAGGGTGGGCGGCCGGTGGCGTGGTCTCCACAGCCGGCGATCTCAACCGATTCGCCGGCGCGCTGCTGCGCGGCAAGCTTCTCCCTCCCGCCCAGCAGCGGGAGATGTTCACCATGGTCAAGACCGGGATCAAGATGCCGGACGGCACCTGGAAGGACACCTGGATCCCTGACACCACGTACGGTGCCGGCGTCTTCTCGTGGGAGCTGTCGTGCGGTGTGAAGGTCTGGGGCATCGGCGGCGCCATCACCGGCGGGTTCTCCTTCGCGATGGGCACCCGGGACGCCACGCGCATGCTCTCCACCAACATGAACATCGACAAGTACGGCCAGGTCAACTCGGTCGACATGGTCAAGTCTGTGTTCGAGGGCGAGTTCTGCCCATCCGGTTCCCAGCCGCGAAACAAGTGACGATCAGCGAGAATCGGGAGCGCTGCGTCGGTCTGCTCACGTGTGCCCGTGGGGCGCGATCACCACCGTCTCCGACGATGTTTGATCTGGGCACCAAGGAGGGCCGGCTCGTGTTCGCGGTCCTGGCGGCGGCCGCCGAATACGAGCTGGAGCTTCGCGGCGGGCGCCGCCGGCACGGCGCTGAGTGGCACCCGTTCATGACGTCGTCGCCGGCTGCGCCGCAACCATCAACATCCCAGCAGGTCAGCACCGTTGCGGCGCCCGTGGAGCGGCGCTCAGCAGTGCGTGAGGACAGTCACATGGCCGGCTTCAGGTATCCGGCGGCGGCCAGCCCCGCGAAGGCGACGTCGATGTCGGTCATCTGCCCGCTGAGCACGTGCTGGATGAACGCGCCGACCGGCATCAGCACGGTCTCGATGAACTCGGCGTCATCCAGCCTCGGCTCAGCGACTTTCCGGCACCCGCGGGCCAGGACCGCGTGGCGGCGATGCGAGGCGTACGACGACAGAAAGGTCTGCATGACCACCTCGAGTGTCGCAGCTTCGTAGCCGGTCTCCTCCAGCAGTTCCCGAGCCGCCGCGACCTCGACCGGCTCATCGCCGTCAGCGTTTCCGCCCGGCAACTCCAGCAATACCCGTCCAGGCCCCGGCCGGTACTGGCGGGCCAGCACCACCTGCTCGTCCTCGGTCACGGCGACGATCGCGACGGTCGCGCCGCCCACGAGGATGTCCGAGACCAGCCCGCTCCCCCACCGGTGAAGGCCCACAAGGTCTCCGTGCAGATGGTCTTCTCATCTACCGGAGACCTCCTCTTCGGTCGATCTACAGCACCTCGAGCGGCTGCCACTCGACGCACTTCTGAACCACGCCCTAACCCCTGATATAAGAAGGTGCATGATCGCCGAACCTTCCCACGTTGGCCCCTACCGTTTGGAGGGGCTGCTGGGCGAAGGCGGGCAAGGCGCGGTCTACCTCGGCGTCGACCCGTCGGGCGGCCGGGTCGCGATCAAGCTCCTGCACGCCAGGCTGGCCCACGACGTCGGCAACCGCCGCCGCTTCCTGCGCGAGGTGGAGGCGGCCCGCCGGGTCGGGCCGTTCGGCACCGCCCAGATCCTGGACGTCGACGTCCAGGGCAACCAGCCCTACATCGTCAGCGAGTACATCCCCGGCGAATCGCTCCAGCAGCTGATCGCCCGCGAGGGGCCGCGCTCCGCCGGCGGCACGCGCCGCCTGATGCTCGCCACAGCGGCGGCGCTGAAGGCCATCCACGAGGCCGGGATCGTGCACCGCGACTTCAAGCCGAGCAACGTGCTGCTGGGGCCGGACGGGCCGCGCGTCATCGACTTCGGCATCTCCCGCGCGCTGGAGGGGACGGCCACGCAGTCCAGCGCCGTGGTCGGTACGCCGCCGTACATGTCGCCCGAGCAACTGCGCGGCGCGGCTGTGGGGCCGGAGTCGGACGTGTTCTCCTGGGCGGTCACCATGGTGTTCGCCGCGACCGGGCGTCCGGCGTTCGGCCAGGACAGCATGCCGGCGGTGTTCAACCGCATCCTCAACCACGAGCCCGACCTGGCCGGCGTCCCGCCGGAGTTACGCGAGGTGCTGGGCGCGTGCCTGGCCAAGGAGCCGCACCACCGGCCGGACGCGGGCGGGCTGGTGCGGCTCATCGTCGGCGAGGAAGCGCCGCCCAGGCCGCGGGCCGTGACACGGGTCCGGGAGCCTGACCCGGACGGCGAGCGGCCCTGGGGCCTGGCCTTCGCGGCGCAGATCATCACGACCCTGGCAGCCGCGGTGGTCTTCCTGATCGCCGCGGAGCTTGACTCCCGGCAGTGGCCGGCCATTCCCGTTCCCGGGACGGACGGCCTGCCGTTCTGGCCCGCGGTCCTGACCGGCCTGGCCGCGGGCGGCGCGATCGCGCTGGCGCTGCGCCTGCTGGCGAGACGGAGCTGAGCATGGACTTCCCCTCGATGCTCGCCGTCCTCTTCGCCGTCGCAGTGGTGGCTGTCACTGCCCGGATCATCGTCGTCCGGGGCCGTACCTTCCTGGCGCGGCACCGCCTCCTGCTGGCGGTGACGCTGCTGCCGTTGCAGCCGGTGCTCGGCGTGGGCGTCGGTGTGCTGCTGATCACCCAGTGGGACCACGTCGACGGCAACGGCCTGGTCTTCGGCGTCATCGCCTACCTCGCCGGGCTGATCGCCTTCGGCATCGTCACCGGCGTGCAGGAGCTGTGCCGGGCCCGGCACCGCTGACGGCCGGGCCCGAGCGACTGCGGCCCTGTCAGGGACGTCACGCGACCTGGCTTCGCGCTTCGCCGCCGTTCTGCGCGCAGCACGGCCGGTTCCCGTGGCCCCGCGCGACGCGGAGGTCATCTGGTCAGTGCGGATCTGCCCCCGGTTGAGCCCCGGGCAGACCACGCTGCGCGCCTCCCGCATCCCCACTACCGGCGCAGCCTGATCGCGCTGCTGGGGACGCCGCAGTTCAGGAGCAACAACGCCGCCTACCAGCCGGTGATCACGGTGGCGGCTTCTGCGAGCGAAGGACCGGGGCCAGGGCCCGCGTGTCCGGGTGGAGGGCTCGGGCGCACAGCGTGAGCGTTTCCGCGAGTGTCGTGCGGTCCGGGACGTCGATGTCGGCGAGCATGACGGCTTCGATGCTGTCGAGGGACCGGTCGCATCGCCGGAGGGTGTCCAGGCCTTTCGGGGTGAGGCGGGTGCGCAGGGCGCGTCCCCCACGGGGATGCGGGTCACGGCGGATCAGGCCGCGTTGTTCGAGATCGCGGATGACCAGGTTCATCGCCTGCGGGGTGACGAAGGCGATGCGGGCCAGGTCGGCCGACGATGGGGCGTCGCGCAGGCGCAGCTCGCTGAGCGCCATGTATTCGGTGGTCGTCATGCCGTGCCGGGCGAGCGCTTCATCCAGGCAGGCGCGGATGCGGCGTTCCAGCCGGAACACCAGGTAGCTCACATGGGGCGGCGGTGCGTCCGGCGCAGCGGCCGCGGGGACACCCGGATCTGTCACCAGGAGACGATATCGCGCCCCGCCGGAATGGGCCCCGATGTAAGTTTCACACCGTTATCAAGGACCTTGATAACAAGCTACTTGATAACCAGGGGAAACAGCTCTCTGCCAGGTGAACGGGCGGACATGCGCACCAGGCCTGCATTGACGGCGCATTGTGGCCCTTCTATTTTCCAGCGACCGACGTCAATCCGCGGCGGACCGATCCGCGGCGCGCCGCGGATATGGAGAGGAGGAGCGCGAATGACACGATGGACCACGGTGCTGGCTGGTGCCTGCGCCGCGGCGCTCTTTGCCGTCATGACCGTGGCACTCGGATCGCCGGCCGTCGCCGCCACCCTGGTGGAGGTGACCAGCTTCGGCAACAACCCGGGCAACATGCGGATGCACGTCTATGTGCCGGACTCGCGCCCGGCCTCGCCGGCGATCGTGGTCGCGATGCACGGCTGCGGCGGCTCCGGTCCCGGTTTCTACCAGGGCAGTGAGTTCGCCTCGCTGGCGGATCGACATGGCTTCATCGTCATCTACCCGAGCGCCACCCAGTCGGCGGGGTTCGGCAACTGCTTCGACACCTGGTCGGACGCGGCCAAGCGGCGTGGCGGCGGCAGCGATCCGGTCTCGATCACCTCAATGATCGACTATGTCGAGCGGACCTATCAGGGAGACCCGAACCGGGTCTACGCCACTGGAAGCTCCTCCGGCGGCATGATGACCCAGCACATGCTCGCCGTCTACCCGGACGTGTTCAAGGCAGGGGCCTCCTTCATGGGGGTGCCCTTCAACTGCTTCGCCGGCGCCTCCGACTACCCGCCCGGAAGCAGCAGGTGCACCGGCGGGAGCATGGACCGGACACCCCAGCAGTGGGGCGATGCGGTCCGTCAGGCGTATCCGGGGTATTCCGGCCCCCGCCCGCGCATGCAGCTGTGGCACGGCACCAGCGACACCCTCGTGCCCTACTCGCTGCTGCGGGAGTCGATCGAGCAGTGGACCAATGTGTTCGGGCTGAGCCAGACCCCGACCAGCACCGACACCCCGCAGGCGAACTGGAACCGCAGCCGGTATGCCGATCAGTCCGGCACCGTGCAGGTGGAGGCGTACAGCGTCCAAGGCGCCGGGCATGCCCTTCCGCAGAGCGGTATGGCCCTCTACGCCATCGAGTTCTTCGGCTTGACCACCAGTGCGACCGACACCACGCCGCCGACCATGCCCGGCACCCCGGTCGCGTCCAACGTGACCGCCACCAGCGCCACGCTGACCTGGACGGCCTCCACCGACGACACCGGTGTGACCGGCTATGACATCCTGCGCGCTCCCGGCGCGACGGGCGGCACGTTCACCCGGGCCGGCACCTCGGCCACGACCTCGTTCACCGGCACGGGCCTGACTGCGAACACCACCTACCGCTACCAGGTCCGGGCGCGCGATGCCGCCGGTAACGTCTCACCGGTCTCCGGCACCGTCCAGATCACCACTCAGGCAGGCACGACCGGTGCCTGCTCGGCCACCCCGACCGTGCAGTCCCGATGGGGGAACGGGTACGTGATCCAGCCGCTGACCATCACCAACACCAGCACCTCGACGATCACCAGCTGGACCGTCACCTTCACCCTGCCGGCCGGGCACACCCTGACCGGCTCGTGGAACGCCACCGTCACCACCAGCGGCCAGACCGTCACGGCCAGAAGTGCCGGCCACAACGGCACGCTCGCGCCGGGAGCCAGCACCACCGGCTTCGGCTTCCAGGCGAGCAGGCCCAACGGCGACACCGCCCTGCCGTCCGGCTACACCTGCGCCTGACCGTCAGCGCGCTTCCCTGATCACGGCCCCGTCATCGACAGGTGGGACCGGGCCGTGATCAAGGGCTCCGCGCCGCGCTGGAACAAAGCGTCGCCCTCGCGGCAGACACCGACCCGGCTCGGCCGGCGGGCCCGCGCAAGGTCTACCAGGTGTACTCCACCCCGCATCACAGCCGCCAAGGCTCCTGGAGCCGCCCCGTTCGGGGGCGGGCGCTCAGATGCTTGTTGACGTAGGCGTCGGCCGGCCCTGCCGGAACTTCGGGCCCGAAGATGCACGGCGTGCTCGCAGCGCAGCAGCCACCACAGCCGGCCGGAGTCTGTCCGTGCAGCGGCATGGCCCGGCCCACATCCCCCACCGCACGGAAGGCACTGCCGCGGCCTTGTACGGTGAACACGTGAAGATCGACCGGCTTGACCACCTCGTCCTGACCGTCGCCGACCTCCAGGCGACGATCGCCTTCTACACCCAGGTGCTGGGGATGGAGGCGGTGACGTTCGGCGCGGGACGTCGCGCGCTCAGGTTCGGCCACAGCAAGATCAACCTGCACGAGGCCGGGCACGAGTTCGACCCCAAGGCGGCCCGTCCTGCACCTGGCAGCGCCGACCTGTGCCTGATCGTCGCCGACCCGATGGAGACGATCGTCGCCGAGCTGGCCGCGCACGGCACCGAGATCGAGGAGGGGCCGGTGGAACGCGCCGGGGCGACCGGAACGATCCTCAGCGTCTACGTCCGCGACCCGGACGGCAACCTCATCGAACTCAGCACCTACGACCGCTGAGTCTTCCGTAGGTATCCGGGCCACGGGTGGGCTAGAACGCCGCAAAGCGCGGGGATGCGCCGCCGACGCCAGGGACGCGAGCACCGGAGGCGCACTTGCCGGCCGGGCGGGAACTCGCACCGTCTCCAGAACGCCCGGAATTGAGGATCTCCGGCGAGTGAGTGCCACGGGCAGCGGTGTCCCGCGCTGCCCGTGGCCGGTTTCCTGATCTGTGCGGTGTCAGTCCTCGTAGGCGCAGATCGCGTAGACCACGAGGTTCCAGTACCTGCTGTCGGACACCACCTCCGCCGCCTTGGCCTCGACCTTCTCACGGGTCGGGACCAGATAGTCGAGGGTGATGTCGGTGATCGGGATGGAGCCGATCTCGTCCTGGACGGCGAACCCGGTCCCCAGGACCACCTGCCTGTCACCGGCGCCGCCGCAGGCCACGTCGAGCTCCTTGCTGGGCAGGGTGGAGACCGGGCTGTTCACGGTGGAGTCGCTGTAGATCCACAGCCCCGGTGGCGGGTCTTCCGCGCATATCGCGAACATCTCGAGCGTCCAGGACGGTGCTGTCGAGGAGGAGATCCACGTCGCGTGGCCGTGAACCGCGTTGAGCTGCGGCTTGATGTAGTCGACGACGGCGTTGCCGCCCGCTCCGTCCAGCCGGTAGCCGTTGCCGAGCAGAAACTCACCGGGGTCGCAGGTGACGGTCAGGGGAAGCAGCCCGTTGCGCGGGGCGGTCCGGCTGACGATCCTGGTCGCCTCGTCCGGGTCGCCGCAGACGGCCCACACGCGGATCATCCAGGCGGACGAGGTGCCCGCTCCGGTCTCGATCCCGAACGCGCTGACCGTGTACGTCGTCGGTACCACCTCGTCGATGACGACGTCGCCGCTCGGGCCCATGATCTCGGCCCCCGTGCCGAGCACGCGTGTGCCCGAAGGGCAGGTGACATCGGCGCCCTTGTTGCCGGAGGTGTTGCCGCTCGTGTCGAACACGACGTCGTAGTCGGGAATGTTGGCGGATGAGGCACTGGCCGGCACCGTCACGATGACGGACAGTGCGAGAACCAGCGAGATGACGGTGACCCAGGTTCGTCTTGTGGCGATAGGCAAGAGAGCCTTCTCTGAGTAGTGGACGCGTGAGGACTCCCCGATCTTCGGGGATCACGGTTCCCTGTCCTTGCAGAGTCGCCCCGCCGCCTCGCGCGGTCTGCGCACCATTGCCGGTCGGCCCGGTGCCCTTCGGCATTGTGTCCCCATGGCCTCCTGTGCAGCCCTGGCGCTCGGTGGCCGCCGGTCAGAACGGACCGCACCGCCACCAGCCCACGCTCTCGCACCGCGAGACGGTGGTTCTTCAAGCGCGGAGGGCGTCGATGAGGGCGTCGACGGCGGCGAGCGCGGCGGTCGTGTCGAGCCCTGCGCGGGAGACCAAGGAAAGACCCTGGACGGTGAACAGCAGGAGCTGGGCCTGGGCCTCGGGGGTGGCGGTCTGGGTGACCTCGCCGTCGGCCTGCGCGCGCCGCAGGGCGTCGGCGACGATCCGGGTGAAGCGGGCGTGCGAGCGGGCCACGATGTCGCGGGCCTCGGCATCCTGCGGGACCAGTTCGGCGGTGGTGTTGCCGATCATGCATCCTTGCGGACCGCCGGCGTCGGAGGTGTGCTCCTGCGTCCGGGCCGGGGTGGCGAGCACCTCGCGCAGCGCCGGAAGCACCGGCCCGGACTCCAGTGCCGCGACGAGCTGGCGCTCGTAGGTGTCCCAGTACAACTGGACCGCCGCCAGGTAGAAATTCCGTTTGTCGCCGAAGGCGCCGTACAGGCTGCCCCGATCCAGGGCCAGCGCGTCGACGAGGTCCTGGACGGAGGTCGCCCCGTAGCCGCGGGACCAGAACAGCAGCAGGGCCTGCTCGAGGGCCTGGTCCTTGTCGAATGCGCGGGGGCGTCCTGTCCGTGCCATTTCCCCAGGTTACGACTTTTTGACCGCTTGCACAAAATGCCCTACGGTGAGGGCCGACCGACTTATTGAACGACCACACGGAAGTCCTCCGGCGCGCGAGCGTACCGGAGGACGAGAGGCAGGACCCCCATGGCCTTTCACGGCAAGACGGCGCTGATCACCGGATCGGGCGCCATCGGCGGCCTCGGGCACGCGACAGCGAGGATCCTCGCCGCCGGCGGCGCCAACGTGATCATCACCGGCACCGACCCGGACCGCGGCGCCCAGGTCGTGGACGACGTGCGAGCCGGCGCGGCCGGCACCGTGCGCTTCATCCCCGCCGACCTGGCCGACCCGCAGGCCGTGCAGCAGCTGGCCGAGGACGCCGGGGCAGTGGACATCCTCGTCAACAACGCGGGCGTCGTCCCGTTCAGCCCGACCGCCGATCAGGACCTCGCCGCCTACGACGCCGCCTTCGCGGTCAACGTGCGCGCACCGTTCATCCTGGTCGCCCAGCTCGCACCGAAGATGGCCGCCGCCGGGGGCGGCAGCATCGTCAACGTCAGCTCCACCGCGGCCGCCCTGGGCATGCCGCCGATGGCGGTCTACGGCGCCACCAAGGCGGCGCTGGAGTCCCTGACCCGCACCTGGGCAGCCGAGTTCGCCGCCTCCAACGTGCGCGTCAACGCCGTGGCACCCGGCCCGATGACCACCTCCAAGGTGGTGGCGGCCATGGGACCGGACCTCGGCGGCATGGGCCTGACGACCGCGCTGAAGCGCACCGCCGCCCCGGCCGAGGTCGCCCAGGTCATCGCCTTCCTCGCCGGCGACCAGGCCGGCTACGTCACCGGCGCGGTCGTGGCCGCCGACGGAGGCCGCACCGCCATCTGACCAGGGGCGCGCTCCGGCCCCTCTGCACAACCACCGTTACCAGAACCACGCACTCGGGCGCGAGTGAGGAGATCAAGGTCAATGGGTCGTCTTGCGGGAAAGCACGCACTGATCACAGGCGGGACAAGCGGCATCGGGTTCGAGACCGCCCGCGAGTTCCTCGCCGAAGGAGCGGCCGTCGCGATCACCGGCCGTACGCGCGAACGTCTGGAGGAGGCCACCCGGCAGCTGGGCGGCCGGGTGCTGCCCGTGCTGTCCGACGCCGGCGACGTGCCCGGCCAGGCAGCGCTCGCGGCGCGGCTGCGGCAGGAGTGGCCGAAGCTCGACATCGTGATGAGCAACGCCGCCGACGTCACCCACCTGCCGATCGAGCAATGGACCGAGGAGGCATTCGACCGGCTCGTCGCCACCAACCTCAAGGGGCCGTTCTTCCTGATCAAGGCCCTGCTGCCGCTGTTGTCCCGGCAGGCGTCCGTCATCCTCGTCGGCTCCGTCTCCGCCTTCATCGGGCACGAGAACGCGGCGGTCTACGGCGCCGCCAAGGCCGGCCTGCTGTCCCTGTCGCGCGGGCTGACCTACGAACTGAAGGAGCGGGGCGTCCGCGTCAACGGGCTGAGCCCGGGGCCGACCCTCACGGACACGTTCGCCTCACTCGGCCCCGAGCGGCAAGCCGCCCTGTACGACGAGCTGCGGCGGACCGTACCCCTGCATCGCATCGGCACCGCCACCGAGCTGGCGAAGGCGGCTGTCTACCTGGCCTCCGACGAGTCCGCCTACACCGCCGGCACCGTCCTGCGCGTCGATGGCGGCATCGGAGAACTCGCCTACTGACCTCGACTCGTCAGCGGTCCTGCCCACCCTCTCGGTCGTGTGGATCGGCGAGATGTTTCGTAGCGTCGCCTACGAAACAGCCGCCCGGCCGGAAGTGCTGCAGGCCTCCTCGCCCGCTGGTGGACTCGGTTGCCGACATCGCCGGGCTGCGTTCCAGGCGACGCGACGGCGGCGAGGCGCCCGCCGCCGACGTCTGCAAGATCTACGCCGAGTCCTTGCAGGCGGCTGGCCACCTGACCGAGGTCCAGAAGCAGGCCCCTCGGGTCTCGGCCGCGCCGGCCGGCTGAGGCTCAGGAGCTCCTGGACGCGGGCCGCCACACGAGGGCGCGCCGCGAGCCGTCGGGGGCCTCGGCCCACCCCGTGATTTCGCCCTGCGCGTTGACGGCATTGGCCATCGTGGCGGTGCCGGTCGCCGGGTCGGGCAGCAGGGGCGGCGCCGCGCCGGGGCCGGCCCAGAAAGCCGCGTGGCCGGCGGCGCCGGCCGCCGTGCAGGTGTGCGTGCCGGCGATCACGTCATCGTCGTTGACGGCCTTGGGCGCGGCCAGGCCACCGGCGTCGGGCAGGCGCCGCATGCCCTCTTCGGCGCTCCAGATGTAGCCGCCGGCGAGCACGCCGTCCGCGCCGAGCGCCGACTGGCCGACGATGTGGCCATCGCCGTTGATCCCCTCAGCCTGGCTCCATTGGCCGCCCAGCGTGCCGAGCTCGGTGATGACACCGTCCTCGAGAAAGGCCCGGTGGGTCCGTTGGCTCGCCCGGCCAGGCGGTTCGAGACGGCGATGGGTGCTGGCGATCTGCCCGACCGGGTTGACGGCCGCCGCATAGCTGCCGGAGACGGCGGCGAGGTCGGTCCTGACGCCGTCCTTGATGCGGAACGCCTGGTAGCGGGCTGTGCCGTTGGGCAGCACGTACCGATATTCACCCAAACCGCCCTCCGCACATACCGCGGTGGTTCGGCCAGAGCCTGTAGCAAGGCTCCGTTTATGGGGGGCGTACGGGCGAAGCCCGTGCAGTTAAGGGTGAAAAATAAACATCAATACAATCCGGGCGCCTTTACAAAGTAAGTCTGCTCGAGAGCGAAAATTCGGTGTCGAGAAGCGGAGACGGCCACCGCGGTGTTCGCCGACGGGTCAGGTCCTATCGGTCGGCCGGCGACGCCATCATCACCGTCCGTAACCTGGTCCGCCGAGCCTGGCACACTCACCGCTGGGACACCCGACCCCATCGACGCCGACGACCGTCACCTATCCGCGCGACCGCTCAGCTGAGGATCATCGAGACTCGGCGAACGGTACCCCCGATGCTCAGGCCGGGATCCAGTTGCCGTGGAAGCCGGCCGGGACGCGGACCGGGACATGCACCTCGGCCAGCGGCGGCGCAGCCAGATCGGCGGCGTCCAGGATGGCCAGATAGCTGCGGTCGGTGGCCCGGTCGTGGGCGAAGGTCATCAGGTAGCCGTCGTTCTCCCCGGCCGCGCCCGCCGCCACGAACACCGCCTCGCCGCAGGTGTGCCCGGCCGGGAAGCGGTGCACCGCCCGTCCACCGCCGTCGGCCAGGTCGTAGGCGTAGATCTCCGACCGTTCCGGTTCGGCCTCCAGGGCGAAGCTGGTGGTGTAGCCGTAGCGGTGCGGCAGCCCGATCGTGCTGTCGGCGACACGCGGGTACTCGCTGGGCGCGTCGTCGACGGGAGCCTCCGCGACCGTGCCCACGCGCGGGTCCAGGGTCCAGCGGTGCAACGTGGGCAGGCCGCCGCCGACGTCCTCCGGGCCACCGCGCCACAGCGACGGCACCCGGGTGCCGATGACCGTGATCGTGCCGGTGACAGGGTCCTCGAAGGCATTCATGGTGTGCCAGACGTAGCACGGCGCGATGTCGAACCAGCGTACGGGCGCGTCGTCGCCGGCCGTACGCGGCAGGACGCCGAACCTGGCCTGATGGGCGTCGTCCCAGCGCCATGGCGGTGCACCGGCGGCGGCCTGGGCCGCGTCGAAGACGACCGGCAGGTCCAGGAAGATCACGTGATCGCGGGTGACGGCGAAGTCGTGCATCATCGTCGCCCGCGGCACGTCGATCACGCGCGTCTGCACCACCTTCCCCGCAGCGTCAGCGCGGTAGTACGTCAGGTACGGCGGGCGCAGCCGATAGCCGAAGAACAGCAGCTCACCGGTGATGGGGCAGGTCTTCGGGTGCGCGGTCATCGGCGTCTGCAGCGCCCCGTCGAAGGTGTACGCCCCGATGGTGGCCAGGTCGGGCGTCACCTCGTACGGAAAGCCGCCCTCCTCCAGCGCGAACAGCCTGCCCGCATGCGCGATCACATGCGTGTTGGCTGTGGTCACCCGGTAGTCGATCCGGCCCGTGCCGGGATCGAAGGCGAGGGCGAACCGGGACTCGCCGGGGTGCTCGTACAGCGGCGTGCGGACGTACCGGTTGCGGTACCAGCGTGCCCGGCCGCCGTCCAGCGCGATCGTGTGGATCATGCCGTCGCCCGCGAACAAGTGGGGCGACCAGCCGGTGCGCGGGTTGGGCCCGTTACGGAAGAACTGGCCCGACAGCTCAGCGGGAATCTCGCCCGTCACCTTGGTGGGCTCCAGCGTCACCTCCTCCGCGACCGGCGCGTTGTTGCCCGCGAGATGCAGCGGGACGGTCTCGGCCATGGTGGATCTCCTGTCGTCGTGCTCGGGGGACGCCGACAACCATGCGCGGGGAAATCCGCGAAGAACAGTCTTGTTCTGCCGGACGCCGTCAGCCGCCCGGCGTACGCGCAGGCCAGAGCGGTGCGAGAATCTTCGGCGGCAGGCGCGGACGGAGGCCCCGACGAGACCGGCGCGGGCGCCCGGCTCACGAGCCGTGCCCGGCCCAGGCGGGCGATCAGGCGCGACAGCGCGCTGGCATGGTGAGCGGACGAACGCCTGGCATGACGCCTTCACCCGCCCGGCCCGCTGTCACGAACGACGAGCGCAGCTCGCGGAGGCCTTCTTCGACCTCACCGACGCCATCATCACCGTCCGTGACCTGATCCGCCGAGCCTGGCACACTCACCGCTGGGACCCCCGACCCCATCGACGCCGACACAGGAGATCCAGGTACGCCGCTGTCGTTTTCGTTCAAGACGGCGACCGCGACCGTGCTCTACCGTGGACCCGGCAGCTCGCCCGCGCAAAAGGAGACAGCACAGTGCGTAACTTGGTCTACACCGGTTTCATGTCGCTCGACGGCGTCGTGGACTCGCCCGGCGGCGGGCCGGGAGAGGAACACCGCAGCGGCGGGTGGGTGTTCAAGGACCTCGAGTTCGTCCCCGAAGCCTGGTCGCTGAAGGGTGAGGAGCTCAGCGACACGACGGCGCTGATGTTCGGCCGCCGCAGCTACGAGGCGTTCGCGACAACGTGGCCCGGCTCGGAGGACCACGCCGACTACAAGGAGCTGCCCAAGTATGTGGTGTCGACCACGCTGTCTGACGACGCCATCGTCGACGGATGGGGGCCGACCACGATCCTGCGCTCGACCGAGGACGTCGCCGCGCTCAAGGAGGACGAGGGCGGCGCGATCTTCATCCACGGGAGCGCGGAGCTGGCTCGGCGGCTGTCGGACGCGGGTCTGATCGACCAGTACAACCTGCTCCTCTTTCCCGTGCTGCTCGGTGCCGGGAAGAGCCTGTTCGGCCGGGCCGACCGGGACAAGCACATGCTGACGTTGCGGGAATCGGAGAGCTACTCCAACGGGATCCTGAAGCTGGTCTACGACGTCAGGCGCTGATCCAGGTCGAGGGCGATCGCGCCGCCGGCGCCCTCACGCAGTTGCCTGACGGTGCGTCCGACGTAGGAGCGCAATGCGCGGGCCAGGTGCGGCTCGTCGCAGTAGTCGAGCTTGGCGACGACGTCGGTGGCCGGGTCGCCGGCAGCCAGCAGCTGCGCCGCCGTGCGGGCACGCTCGATCTGCCGGACGGTGCCCTGCGTCAGTCCGGTCGCGGCGCGGAACCGGCGTTCGACCGTGCGCCCCGAGACTGCCGGGCGGTGACCCCGCAGCACCTCGACGAGGAGCATGTCACGGACCACGATGCCGGCCCGGACGAGACGTTCGACCAGAGCCTCGGCGTCGTCGGGGCCGGGCCTGTCCCAGCGCGTGCCGTCCAGCCGGAACGTCCGGCGCGTGGTGCCGGGGAGTTCGATGCCGCCGTCGACCAGCGCCGGCGTGGGCACGGCCCGCAACGAGGTGCCCACGGCGAACTCGATGCCGGTGAAGGTCGCGCCCTCCGGGACCGGCGCCGTGCCGGTCCGGGACTCTGGACCGGTGATGCCCGCGTAGGCCCGGCCAGCCTGTTCCCAGAACACCAGGCCGCAACGCACCCCCGCGACGGACGTCATTGCGGTGACCTGCTCGCTCGTGCATGTCCACACGGTGTCGATCCATGCCGAGTCCGACCCGCGCGTCTTGAACCGCAGTCCCACGGGCGAAGGATACGTCGCTTCACGTTCTCCGTGGCTCGCCCGGCTATCCGGCGTTGCGCTACAGCAAGCTGTGCGGGCTACGCTGAACCGAGCTTCGACCTCAACCGCGCGATCCAACCAAGCGGACGCGATCGCAGGCCGATGCGGCCGTAGAGGTCCTGCCTTGTCGCGGGGCACGGATGGAGGCTAGGGATCCACCGATCGGTGGATCCCTAGTGCTGTGACCGGAAATGATCACCGGGTTGGCGTGCAGGGTGGCCCTGCCGATTGGATGGGCTGATCACGTTCGATCAGCGCTCGGGAGGCC
>NZ_JBFALF010000073.1:0-23188 GCF_040656115.1 Nonomuraea sp. NPDC050202
CGCCGCTCTTCGTTCCTCTACCTCCACCCCTCCGGGCCGCGCCCGCCGCCCGCGGGCGGCTGCCGCTGCCGGTTGGCCTCGTTCATCCGGCTGGTCAGCCAGTGCAGCTCAGCCTCGCCCATCTGGCCTTTCAAGCCCAGCAGCAACCGGTCGTTGATGTCGGACAGGTCATAGACCCCGTCGGAGTCGATCACCAGGGTGTCGGTGAACCGGGCCAGCTCCAGCAGGCGGGCCACGTCCGCGTTCGAGCGGGCCAGCCGGGAGACCTCCAGCCCGAACACCGCCCCGACCTCGCCCAGGCAGACGCGAGCGACCAACTGCTTGAACCCGTCCCGGCGGGTGGCGCTGCGTCCCGACAGCCCCAGATCGCAGTCGATGACCTCGATGTCGCACTCGTCCCAGCCCATCCGAGCCGCCAGATCGGCCAGATCGTACTGGCGCCAGGTCGACTCGGTGTGATCGCGGATCTGGACCAGCGTCGACTGGCGGACATACATGATCGCGACGCGTTCCAGGTGCGAACGCGTCACCTTCGGCTCTCCCCGGATCATCGGTGCTCGCTCCGTCGCCTTGTCCGCTCGTTTCGGCGTCACCGCCGGGCGCCGTCTCGCGCATCCGACGCGCCGGCACCGTCTGCAGGCCGCTGGCCAGGGCGGATTCCAGCATGTTCGCCAGCACCGCGATCACCTCGGCGCATGCGGTCAAGCCACCCGGTCCCGGCGGATCCGGGTGGTTCTTCTCGTCGGCGCCAAGACCGCCGGTCCCGATTGTCACGACTCATCACCACTTGAACCGGATTGGCCCTTCTTCCCCGAAAAGACCATCCGGTCCCGGCAAGGGGTCTTGGGACTATCCGGCCGGAATTGAACGATAAGCCTCCGACGCAGGTCAGGGACTTGCAAGGGGAGGCGTCGCGGACGGGTTGATCTCGGTTTGGGTGTACCGGCTGGTAGACGGTCATCGATCTCATACCGTCACGGTCTATGTCGTTTCAGTACTTGTCCGAGGAGCAGAGGGCCCGCTATCGGCGGTTCTTGACGGATCCGTCGCCGGAGGATCTGGAGCGGTTCTTCTACCTGGACGCGGACGCGTTGGCGGAGGTGGCGAAGAAGCGCGGCCCGCACAACCGGCTCGGCTGGGGTCTGCAGTGAGGGACGGCGCGGATGCTCGGCACGTTCCTGGCCGACCCTGGCGATGTACCGCATGTGGCGGTCGACTACGCCGCCGAACAGCTCGGGGTGGCGGACCCTTCGTGTATCAAGCACTACGCGGAGCGGCTGCCGACCCAGCATGAGCACGCGCGGGAGATCCGCGAGCTGTTGGAGTTGCGGGAGTTCGCGGACGCGGAGCTGCGGGTGTTCGTGGCGTCGCGGGCGGCGCAGACGCGGGATTCGCGGCGGGAGCTGTTCGACCGGGCGGTGGTGTGGCTGATCGAGAACCGGGTGTTGCTGCCGGGGATCACTACGTTGGCGCCGCTGGTCGCGAACGTGCGGGCGGAGCAGCTGGCTGCGGTCAACGAGCATCTGGTGGAGCAGACGCCGGTGGAGATGCGGCGGGAACTGCTGGAGACCCTGGTCGTGCCGGCGGGCAAGAAGGTGTCGCCGTTGGAGTGGATACGCACGGCGGTGGCGCTGTTGTCCGGGGCGGGGATGAAGGAGGCGTTGAACCGGTCGGTGGCGGTGTGGGCGTTCGGTGCGGGCGCGGTCGACGTGGGCGGGGTCGCTCCGGTGAAGCTGACGGAGCTGGCCGCCTACGGGATGTCGGCGAAGGCACCGAAGATCGGGCAGTTGAAGGGGAGCCGGCGGGTGGCGACGTTGCTGGCGACGATGCGGCATCTGGAGGGCGTGTCGGTCGACGACGCGCTGCTGCTGTTCGATCTGCTGATGTCGACGAAGCTGCTGGCGCGGGCGAGCCGGGATGAGAAGAACGCGAAGCTGAAGTCGCTGCCCAAGTTGCGCAAGGCCGCGCTGCAGGCCGAGTCGGCGCTGCGGGCAGCGCTGGACACCCCGATGACCCAGCGGGAACAGTCCCCACAGCCCGATGACCAGGCTGAGGAGAGCGCCGAGTCAAGGCCGGTGATGCGGGAGACGACCGCGTCCGAGATGATCGCACGGATCGCGTCGGCGGTGCCGATCGAACAGTTGGAGGCGCTCGCGGTGATCAAGGAGTTGGTGCCTCCGGCCGGTGAGGATGAGGATCTGGCGTGGCGGGCGGAGCTGACGAACCGGTTCGCCTCGGTGCGCGGGTTCGTCGAGCTGCTGGCCGACACGATCACCTGGGACGCCACCGACGCCGGTGCCGGTGTGATCGCGGCGTTGCGGGGTCTGCCTCGCGTGCTCGCCTACGGCAAGCACGCCGGGGTGCAGCACCTCGAGACGCACAAGGATCTGGTGGCGGGGTCGTGGCGGCGGCTGGTGTATGACAACCCCGAGCTCGGCGACCGGCTGATCGACCGGCACGCCTACACCTTCTGCATCCTGGAGCCGCTGTGGTCGGCTCTGCGCAGCAAAGATGTGTACGCCGTCGGCGCGGACAAATCCGGCGACCCGCGGACCAAACTGATCCCGGACGCCCTGTGGAGCGTGCACGCGCCGAGCATCCTGACCGCGCTCGGCCTTCCCGCCGACCCGGCCGAGCATCTGCGGAAACTGTGGGGCGATCTGGGCGGGATATATCGCGAGCTGGCCGGCAGCCTGGACGCCAATCCCGCCATCACGGTCAAGGACGGCCGGCTGAACCTGGCCCGGCTGGAGGCGGCCCAGCTGCCGGAGGCCTACCAGGCGGCCCATGACGCGGTGATGAACATGCTGCCGCGCATCGACTATCCCGAGCTGCTGCTGGAGGTCCACGGCCACACCGACATGTTCGACGCCTTCGAGCACGTCTCTGGTTCGACATCGCGGCGCGCGGACCTGGACATCAGCCTGGCCGCCTGATGGTGGCGTGGCGCGCTCCTGCCTTCCGCGTCAGAGTTCATGGGCTCTTGAGCACTCTCTGGGGAGTGGTCACGGTCGGTGACTCAGTTGTGGAGCGCCATCTTCCGGAGTAGGTCGAGGTTGGCCCGGCCGAACATGAGCCGTTTCCAGAATTTGATCTTGCATATGGTGCCCTCGACAGCGCCTGATGAATAGGGGAGGGTGAGCCCGGCCAGGACGGCGGCGTGGTCGCGTTCGATGCCGTTGGCCAGGGAGTGGAGGGCGTGGGAGCGGGTCGGCACGGACGGCGGTGAGCCAGCCGTCCAGGTGCTGCCGGCCGGTGCGTTCGGTGAGCATGGTGGCGAAGGCTCGGACGTGGCCGGTGGTGGCGGCCAGTTCGGGACTGCGGCCCAGAATCTTGGCGAGGTGCTCGGCCTCGGTTTCCCTCAGGTGGTCGGGATGGGTCATGATCCAGCGGACGACCCGGCGAGGCTTGGGCGGAGCGGGCGTGGTGGGGGCCTGCCTGGGCCGCGACTGGTCGTCGGTGGGGTCGGGCCGATATTGCCGCAGGTAGGCGCGGACGGCTTCGGCGCTGCCCTGCCAGCCTCGGCTCTTGATCTCGGCATGGAGGACAGCGGCGTTGGTGACTCCTTGGTTCCACCGCTGATTGAGGTAGGGCTTGAAGTCGTCCAGGATGCTGGCGCGGTGAGTGGCTTTGAACAGCACCTGCTCCAGACTCCCGGCGCGGGCGAACCGAGCCACGGTCTGCCGGTTCAACCCCAGCTCGCGGCCGATCGCCGAGAGCGACAACCCCCTGGCCAGCAGGGCATGTACCGCGTCGTACCGCTCCGTGTGCCGGGCGACCAGCCGCCGCGACTGACCTGCACCGTCACGGTAGCCGTCCGGATCGGCGGGCGGCGGCGCGAGGTCTGCACCAGGCTTGGTGGGGTGTGGTGCCGCTGTCGGTGCGGGCTCCCTGTACTCCGGTCCGGGGTCGGGGTCGTGCAGGGCGGCATGGTGGGCGATGACGGTCCTCTCCACCGCCTTGCCCAGGTCCTGTAGCAGGTGGAACTTGTCGGCCACCTGCTGAGCATCGGGCGCGCCCTGTCGGGCCCCCAGCGCATAGGAACCTCCCCTGTCCCTGCAGATCACCTCGATCCCCGGGTGCGCACGCAGCCAGTCTGCGAAGGTGTCTGCCTCCCGGCCATCGAGCACGTCGATCACCTGGTGGGTGTCCATGTCCAACAGGACGGTCGCGTACGAGGTTCCTTTGCGCTTGGCAAAATCGTCAACCCCGAGGACGGTGACCGGCCCGACCTCAGGATCCGGCAGCGCTCGGATCATCCGGATCAGCGTGAAGCGCGAACGACCTGGCCCATCGCGCCCGCCAGACGGAGCCCGCGCTACCGGCCAGCGCGAGTGCAACCCGCTCCAGCAGAGCTCGAAGCCCCACTGTGCGGCGCTGGTGCTTGGCGGTCCGGCCGTCGACCTGTTCGGCGAACGTCGCGACCGGGCAGGAACCGCTGCCGCAGAGGAACCGGCGGACCTCTAACGCGACCTGGATCGGCCGCCCGCCGCATGACACATCCTGCAGACGGCGCTGGTACCGGTCATGCACCCGCGTAGTCGGTGTGGCGCACCGCGGGCAGACAGCCAACTCGGTTCCGGTACATGCCATGATCCGTACACTGCCGCTCGCATCCTCGATCCGTTCGAAATCCAACCCCGTCCAGGTGCGGGAACAACAAACGCAGCAGATGAGCCTGGTCGTCGGTGACCGGAGACAGCACAATGACCCCCACGGCCGTTCTTGGTGATCGGATCTTGGTGGTCAAGATCGTCACAGACCGGCCGTTGCCATGTGCGGTGAGTTACAGAATCTCCACCCAGCCGGGCTCCACCTCAGGCCCTCAGCTGCCCTCAACGTCACTCCAGGTGACTGCTCCCCAGAAGGTGCTCAAGAGCCCATCTTCTCTGACACACCTCGCCTGCAACCTCGGCTTGGGGCCGGCGGCCAAGCCCGGCGATCCCGTGCTGGGCATCCACCGGCTGATCAGCGCGGAGAAGGGCTACTTCCACCGCCACGGGATGGGCTTGGCGTCGGGGAAGATGATCGAGAAGCAGGCCGGCATCGACATCGCCCGCGAGGACTGGGGCGGCGGGCTGGTCGCCTCGGCCGACGGGCTACGGTTCGTGGTCCCGGTCCGCCCCCTGTACGGGCGACCGAACCCGCACTACTTCGGCCAGTCCAAACGCTCCAAGGGAGCGACATGGCTGGCGATCGTCTCTGATCGGGTGATGGGCCTGGACGGGTTGCTGGTGCCGGGCACGATGCGGGACTCGCTGTTCATCCTGGACGCCCTGCACCGGCTGGACGCCAAGGAGCAGCCGGAGGTCCTGACGACGAATACAGCGTCGTATTCCGACATCGTGTTCGAATTGTTCGCAATCTGCGGCTACCAGTTCGCGCCCCGGATTGCCGACATCAGCGACGCTCAGCAGTGGTGGATCGACCCCGCCGACGTCGACCTGGTCGACAAGCGCACCACCCCGGCGGCCGCCGGGTACGGAAGACTGACCGAGCTGAACCTGCGCCGCGTCAACATCGCCTTGATCAAGCAGCACTGGCCACAGATGCTCCAGGTCGCCGGATCGCTGGTCACCAACAAGGTCCGCGCCTACGACCTGATCAAGATGATGACGGCCGACGGCCGCACCACCGGCCTCGGCCACGCCTTCGCCCACTACGGCCGCATCTTCAAGTCGATGCACCTGCTGCACGTCGCCCACCTGGAGGACTACCGCAGGATGATGGGCGCCCAGCTGAACGTCGGGGAGGGCCGCAACGGCCTGGCGCGGGCGGTGTTCTTCGCCCACCACGGCCAGCTGCGCAGGGGTTATGAACGCGGTATGGAAGACCAGCTCGGCACGCTCGGCCTCGCTTTGAACGCGATCATTTTCTGGAACAGCCTGTACATCGACGCCGCGGTGAAGAAACTCGCCGCCAGCGGCATGAAGATCGACCCGGAGATCAGGGCCCACTTGTCACCGCTGCAGTGGGAACACATCAACTTCCATGGGACGTACCCGTTCAACCGGCCGGAACTGCCCGGCCGGTTGCGGGACCTGCGCGACCCCACCGCCGACGACGACCCGGAGCTGTGACGATCAGCGCGTCGTGGGCTGGCTACCGGGGCTGGGGTCTGGGCCGACGACCGCCAGGTGGCTCAGTTCAAGCACCGCTGCGACTGCCCGCTCCGGCAACGCTGCACCACCGCCAAGAACGACTGCAACCTCGACGTGCACCCCGCCACGCGGTGCTGGCCGCAGCACGCCACCAGGCCGCCACCGACTCCGACTGGCAAGCCGCCTACCGGCGCTGACGACCACCGGTCGGACGCGCCATCGCCAGCCCTGGCCTGGCCGCTGGCCCAGTACCCCTGGATCGTCCCGATTCCCCGTACCCGCCCGCTGGAGCGCCTGGAGGTGAACATCGCCGCCGCCCATGTCGAGCTCACCACCCTCAAGCTCCTCCCGCGCCCGTGATTGGTGACGCCGTCGTTCAGGGACGCCGTCACAGCCACGTCCTACACCGCGGTGTCACCGTCGCCTGCTTGATCCTCTGGCTGTGATCATTGAGACACACCCTAGCCTCGACGTCCATGTGGACAGGGGAAACCCTGGTGATGTCGAAGCGGGCGGCCCTGGCGGAGGATTACCGAGCTTCTTGATCGAGGTTGCCGTGAGCTTCCGCTGACAGGTCCTGCCAGTCGGCCCAGGTCTTGAGCCGGTCGGCGTAGACCTGCTGGAGCATCGGGTAGAAGCCCTGGCCGAAGAGTACGCGCAGGGGTGGGGTGTCGGAGTCGACGATCTTGAGGAGTGCCTGGGCCGCGGCGGCCGGGTCGCCGGCGGGCTGCTTTCCCGCGAACCCCGCGAGGCGCTGGCGGAGGCCGTCGTAGATCGGGTTGGGCTCGGCCATGTAGCCGTTGTTGAGAGGGTCGGGGTTCTTGCCGGACCTGATGGCGAAGCCGCCGGGCTCGACCACGGTCACCTTGATGCCGAAGCCGGCGACCTCGTGGGCGAGGGATTCGTTCAGGGCTTCCAGGGCCCACTTGGAGATGTGGTAGGCGCCGCCGAGCGGCATGGCCAGGAGACCTGCGGCCGAGGACAGCTGGATGATGTGCCCCGCGCCCTGCTCGCGGAGGTAGGGCAGCGCGGCCTGGATGACCCACACCGCGCCGAACAGGTTGGTCTCCAGCTGGTGGCGCAGGTGCTGCTCGGTCAGTTCCTCGATCGCGCCCATCTGGGCGTAGCCGGCGTTGTTCACGATGACGTCGAGCCGGCCGAAGTGCTCCTTGGCCCGCTTGACGCCCTCGAAGACGGCGGCCTTGTCGGTCACGTCCAGCTCCAGCGGAAGCACCGCGTCGCCATGGGCGGCGACCAGCTCGTCAAGGCTTTCGGTGTTCCGGGCGGTCGCGGCCACCTTGTCGCCGCGCGACAGGGCGGCCTCGACGAAACTGCGGCCGAGGCCGCGGGACGAACCGGTGACGAACCAGACCTTGCTCATGATGTCGTTCCGTTCCGTCTTCGGTGGCGGTCGCGCGCTGGTCACCACGCGACGGGGCCAAGGCGATCACTCGTGGAGTTGTGTGCCGCGCGGATCGTTCGCGCGACGTCCTGACGACCAGGAGGCGCCGGCGACCCGGCTTCTGTGACAGTGCGGTCATGTGACGTTTGCCACCGATCACGGGTGTCACACAGCGGTGCGAGCCGGCGCCTTGTGTATAGAGCACCGTTGAGAGCGAACAGGCAGGAGCCGCTATGAACGAGCGCAGCGAGCCAACGACGGGCACAGCCGAATCGCTCGCCGGCGGCGGCCGGATGGGCTGCGGAATGGGCTCGGCCACCGAGGCGTTCGTCGCCCACCGCAACCTGCTCTTCACCGTCACCTACGAGATGCTCGGATCGGCGGCTGACGCCGAAGACGTCCTGCATGAAACCTGGCTGCGGTGGATGAAGGTCGACATGGAGCAGGTACGTGACCAGCGGGCCTACCTGGTCCGGATCGCGACCCGGCGCTCGCTCGACCGGCTGCGCACCATGAATCGCCGTAAGGAGGACTACGTCGGCTCCTGGCTGCCGGAGCCGCTGCTCACCGCGCCGGACGTGGCCGAGGACATGAGCTGGCCGAGAGCGTGTCGATGGCGCTGATGATCGTCCTGGAGACGCTGTCGCCGACCGAACGCGCCGTCTTCGTGCTGCGCGAGGCCTTCGGTATCAGTTACGACGAGATCGCGGCCGCCGTCGGCAAGAGCCCCGCCGCCGTCCGCCAGATCGCGCACCGCGCCCGAGAGCACGTCGATGCCCGCCGCCCTCGTGGGGAGGTCGCCCCGAACCAGGCCCGGGCGGTGTTGGAGTCGTTCCAGCGCGCGTTTGAAACCAGGGACCTGCAGGGCCTCCTCGACGTGCTCGCCCCGCAGATCGTCCTGATCAGCGACGGCGGCGGCGTCAAGCAGGCCTCGCCGCGACCGATCACCGGCGCCGACAAGGTGGCCCGCTTCATCGTCGGCGGCCTCGGCAAGGCCGACGTCGTGCTCACCAGCGAGCACACGTTGGTCAACGGCAACCCGGCACTCGTCCTACGCGTGAACGGCGAGATCGACGGCGTCATAGCAGTGCGTGTAGAGGACGCCGCATCACCGGCCTCTACTACGTCCGCAACCCGCAGAAGCTGACCCGCATCGACTCCGAGACCCCGCTCACCCTGCGATCAACACGGTGACAAGCCGGACCGCAAGCTCGCAGCGACCTGGACCTGACTGTGACACACGAGCCTCTCGTCCTGCGCAGAACGGTCCGGCAGGTCGGGAGCCCACCGGTGGCGGTGCGATCACGCCGCCGAGGTCACCAGCAAGCAGAACACATTCAGCCAGATCCATTACCAGGAGGTTATTCATGACGAAGAACGTCGCCGGCGAACTGGCCGACCTGGCACTACCGGTCGAGCGTGGCTGCCCGTTCACCCCGCCCGCCGCGTACGAGCGCCTGCGCGAGCAGGCGCCGATCAGCAAGGTCCGCCTGATCAGCGGCACTGTGGCTTGGTGGGTGTCCGGGCATGAGGAGGCCCGTGCCGTCCTCGCCGACGGCCGCTTCTCCTCCGACCGGCGCAAGGACGGCTTCCCGCTCTTCAACCTCGATGCGGCGACCCTCCAGCAGCTGCGCAGCCAACCACAGCTGATGATCGGCATGGACGGCGCCGATCACGCAGCGGCCCGCCGTCCGGTGATCGGCGAGTTCACCGTGAAACGGCTGGCCGCGCTGCGCCCGCGGATCCAGGACATCGTCGACCACTTCATCGACGACATGCTCGCCACCGACCAGCAGCCAGCCGACCTGGTGCAGGCGCTGTCCCTGCCGGTGCCCTCCCTGGTGATCTGCGAACTGCTCGGCGTCCCCTACACCGACCACAACTTCTTCCAAAGCCGCACCACCATGTTGGTGAGCCGGGCCTCCTCGCCGGAAGACCGCCAGCGGGCCTTCGCCGAACTGCGCGCCTACATCGACGACCTGGTCACGCGCAAGGAGTCCGAACCCGGCGACGATCTGTTCGGCCGGCAGATCGCCCGGCAACGCCAGGAGGGCACCCTCGACCACGCGGCTCTGGTGAGCCTGGCCTTCCTGCTGCTGACCGCCGGACACGAGACCACGGCGAACATGATCTCGCTCGGCGTGGTCGGACTGCTCACCCATCCGGAGCAACTGGCCCTGATCACCGCCGACCCGGGCAAGACGCCCATGGCCGTGGAGGAACTGCTGCGCTACTTCACCATCGCCGACGGGGTCACCTCCCGGGTGGCCACCGAAGACGTGCAGATCGGCGGGGTGAGCATCAAGGCCGGCGAGGGCGTCATCGTCTCGATCCTTTCGGCCAACTGGGACCCGGCGGCGTTCAAGGACCCGGCCGAACTGGATGTCGAGCGCGGGGCCCGCCACCACCTCGCCTTCGGATTCGGCCCGCACCAGTGCCTCGGCCAGAACCTGGCCCGGATGGAGCTGCAGATCGTCTTCGACACGCTGTTCCGCCGCATCCCCACCCTGCGGCTCGCCGCACCGGCCGAGGACCTGCCGTTCAAGACCGACGCCGTCATCTACGGCGTTCACGAACTCCCGGTCACCTGGTGAGCAGGACAAGATGCGGATCAAAGCCGACACCGGCCTCTGCGTCGGCTCCGGCCAATGCGTCCTGACCGAGCCGGCCGTCTTCGACCAAGACGACGACGGCATCGTGGCCCTGCTGACCGACCACCCCGACGACCAGACCGCGGCACAGGTGCGCCACGCCGTCACCCTGTGCCCGTCCCGTGCCCTATCCATCCTGCAGGAGTAACTGTCCCCCATTCTGCAGGACTAAGAGGGCGCGACGTGAGTCGACGGCCTCCAGTTCATCCGCACTGGAGGCAAGAGGAACCGGGATCTGGGCAAACGCCGACTGGTCACCCCTCCACCAGCGCCTCACCTGCTCCATGGCCTTGCCGCGTTTGCGGGCGGACTCGTGGCCTTCGAGGATGCGGTCGCGGATGTACTCGCGTTCCATGCCGGACAGCACGGCGAGCACGGTGAACACGACGCCGGAGGGTCGTGGGAGCCCCTTGAGTTCCCGGTGAGGAACTCCAGCCCGATGTCAGACGCCGTCAGCTCCTCGGCGAGCGTCGCCAGGACGATGCCGCGGCCGAGGCGCTTGTAATCGTGGACGACGAGAGTGACGGCCCTGAACGTGAAAGACCTGTACCCGCAGGACAAGCGCGGCAGGATCACCGCGAAGGGCGGGACGACGGAGTGGATTCACTGACCGCCCGGCACCGCCCAACTGCTGCCCCGCCTCATCGCCCGCCGCGCCCGCGGCCCGCTGTTCCTCACCGACCGCAAGGCCCCGGCCAGCACACCGACGCTCGACGTGTACCCGGAGACCGGCCGGGCTCGGCTCTTCTACCGCCGGGCCGAGGAGATCTTCGAGGAGAACACCCCGCTGCCGGCCAACCCGCTCCGCCTCACCCGAGGACGTCGAGGACCTGGACGGCGGACCCTGCACCGGCTCCGCCACAGCGTCCTGACCCACGACGCCGAGGGCGGCGCTCCACCCCGATGCTGCTGGCCCGCTCCCGCCACGCCTCCGTCCGTTCCCTGGAGCGGTACGCCCGCCCGGCGTCGACGCGGTCGCCCGGCACGTTGCGGAGCGAGATCCCGCCGCGCGACGTAGGATCCAGCGCCCGCCGAGCAAGATCAATCTCGCTCGGATTTCCGGTACGCCGACTACTCGCACCCAGCAACGCCTGAGGCGGGTGGCCATGCGGCCGCTCGGTCGATGTGACGGCCCACCTCCTGGGGCTGCATCAAGCACGCCCGCCGCCACGGGGGCTACGAACACTCCGCTCTGTGAAATGGATCACAGCCGATCATGGAGGGTCGGGGTGTCTCGTCTTTGTATGTGAGCACGACGAACGGAGACATCATGAAGATCTTCCTTGCCGGAGCGTCCGGTGCCATCGGCAGCCAGATTGTTGTCCAACTCGTGGCGCGCGGCCATGAGGTCGTCGGCACGACCCGCTCGGCCACCAAGACCGGTGCGCTGCGCGCACTCGGTGCCGAGCCGGTTGTCGTCGACGCGCTCGACCCCGAGTCGGTGGCCGACGCGGTGGCCAAGGCGGAGCCGGAGGTGATCGTGCACCAGCTCACCGCGCTGAGCGGACCGATAAACTTCCGGCAGTACAAGCTGATGGGGGCCGCGACCAACCGGCTGCGCACCGAGGGCACCGACCACCTACTGGCCGCTGCGCGCGCCGTCGGTGTCCGCAGGTTCGTGGCGCAGAGCAACGCTCAGTGGATGGAACGCACCGGCGGGCCGGTTGCCGACGAGAACGGCCGGATCGAGCCGAACCCCCCTGCCGACGCGGCGGAGGCGGTGGCCGCACTGCGCTACCTGGAGGACTCGGTGACCGGCATCACCTGGGCTGAGGGCATCGCGCTTCGCTATGGCGGTTTCTACGGCCCGGGGACCAGCATCAGCGCCGCGCCGGACGCCGTGATGGCGGAAGAGCTCCGCAAGCGGAAGTCCCCGATCGTGGGCAGCGGTGGCGGGGTGTTGTCGCTGGTGCACATCACCGACGCCGCGTCGGCCACGGTCGCGGCCGTCGAACGCGGCCGGGCCGGGATCTACCACGTCGCCGACGACGAGCCGGCCCCCGTGCGCGACTGGCTGCCGGACCTGGCCCGCGCACTCGGCGCCAAGCCGCCGCGCCGCGTACCGGCCTGGCTCGTGCGCGCGTTGGCCGGTAAGGCCGCGGTGGATATGATGACGCGCGCCCGCGGGATCTCCAGCGAGAAGACCAAGCGCGAACTGGGCTGGACGCTCCAGTATCCGAGCTGGCGCACGGGCTTCGCCAAGGGATTGGAATAGCCGACATGTCCGTCTCGGACCTGTACGGCGAGCTGCGCCCGCGGGCGTTCGCCATGGCCTACCAGATGCTCGGCAGCGTCAGCGAAGCCGAGGACGTGGTGCAGGAGGCGTTCCTGCGGATGCACCAGACCCTGCAGCGGGACGAGCCGATCGCCTCGCCGCGGGCGTACATCGCCACATTGGCCACCCGGCTGGCCATCGACCAGCTCCGCTCGGCACGGGTGCGGCGGGAGAGTTACGTCGGTGAGTGGCTGCCGGAACCGCTGGTCACCGGCCCGACGCCGGCCGAACACGCCGAGAGGGCCGACTCGCTGTCGCTGGCGTTCCTGGTACTGCTGGAGAACCTGTCGCCGCACCAGCGGGCCGCCTTCCTCCTGCGCGAGGTCTTCGACTACCCGTACACGGAGGTCGCCGAGATCATCGGCACCGACGTGGACAGCACACGGCACCTGGTGGCCCGAGCCCGCAACCACGTCCAAAAGCACCGGCCCCGCTACCACGCCACACGGCGACAACGCGAAGAACTGGCCCAGCGCTTCTTCGCCGCCTCCGAACAAGGCGACCTGAGCGCGCTCGAAGAGCTGCTGGCCCAGGACGTGGCGCTGCACATCGACGGCGGCGGCAACGTGCCGGCCCTGGGCCAACCGGTCAACGGCCGGGAGCGCGTGGCAGGCACCGTGCTGGCCGTCCGCGCCGCATTCGCACGCCTCGGCGTCCGCATCCGTCTCACCGAGGTCAACGACCAGCCCGGCGCCATGGCGTACGACACGCAGGACCGGCTCGTCGGGGTCATGGGACTCGGCATCGCCGACGATGGTCGGATCCAGTCCATCCACTCCATCGTCAACCCCGACAAGCTCCGGCACCTCGGCCAGGTCAGCGACCTCGGCGCCCGGCTGCGCGCACAACGCCGATCCGGCGGCAACCCCTGACCCAGGGTCGCACCCGCGACGCGGCGCCAGCGAGACGAACCTGCCGCGTCACCGGCTCTGCACTGGACCAGGTGATGCCGACCTGGCTCGGCATCACCTGGAGCGGAGGGGCGCCCTGACGGCCACGCGTGCGAACGTGAGGTTGTCACTACAGTGATACCCCCGCGAACGTGGCCTGCCGGTAGCAGTGGAACGGTGAACCGGGTTTAGTGTCAAATCTGTTGACGCGGTGCGGGATGATGATCGGCGGCAGCCCTGTCGTGATCTCTGGCGGGAAGTCGCTGACCAGACGATCTTTTCAGGAGAGGTGCCTGATGGGCCTGCCGGCGATGATGGCGGAGCAGCGTGCGAAGGCGTTGGCGAAGGCGGCCGAGGCGCGTACGGCGCGTCGGGCGCTGCTGGCGGAGGCGGCCTCCGGCGCGGTGAGTGTGGCGGAGGTGTTCGAGCTCGGCGGGCGGGATCTGGTCGGCAGGACACGGGTGGTTGCGGTCCTGCGGGCCGTTGCCGGGTGTGGGCCGGCCCGGGTCGCGGCGTTGATGGCCATCTGCGGGGTGGCGGAGAAACAGCGTGTTGGCGCGCTGAACGACCAGCATCGCGAGCGACTTGTGCGGGCTTTGATCAGCTGACAGCGCCGGGGTTGATCGTGGGCGCTATCGGAGCTCCGCGTCCGGGTGAGGTTGGCTCTGCAGGCGATGGCGAAGTTCGGCCTGCTGCGCCGTCAGCGCCTGGCCCGGGGCGTCGGATGCGGGCCGGGCGGGGTCGGGGGATGTCCTCGGCGTGCAGGAGGGCGAAGTCGGCGTGGGCCGCCTCGATGGCTTCGGGGTAGGCCTGTGTCTTCTCATGCTCGGCGAGGGTCCGGTAGATGCTGGCCAGGGACGGGTTCTCGCCTCTGCGTTTCCCGGTGGGGATCACGAGGTCTTTGCGGATGTCTTCGACGCGTTCCCCGGCGGCCTTGCGGCGCAGCGCGGTGTGCAGCATGTCGTCGGTGATCGCTGGTGGCCGGCCGCCGTGCTTGCCCTTGCGGGCGGCGGCGTCCAGGCCCTCCAGGGTGGACTCGCGGATGGCCTCGCGTTCGGTCTCGGCCATCGCGGCGAAGAAGGCGAACAGCATCCGGCCCGGCCCGGACGGATCGTAGATCCCGGCGAGCGGTCCGGCGAGCATCTCCAGGACCAGGCCGTGTGCGGTCAGGTGGTCGGCCAGCGCGGTGAGTTCGGCGGCGTCGCGGCCCAGCCGCTTCGTCTCATACACCGTCAGGATGACCCGGCAGTGCGGGGCGTGCGCCTTGATCTGGCGGGCCAGTGCGAGCGCCGCCTCGAACTGGGGGCGCACCTTCATCCGGGTCGAAATCTTCTCGGCGAAGATCTTCTCGCGCGGAATCCCGTGCGCGACCAGCGCGTCCAGTTGCGACTGCAATTCCTGGGTGAGCGCGGAGCAGCGGGCATACCCAATCCGGATGTCCGCCGTCGGCCGGTCGTCACGAAGCGGTGCGGGCGGCGGCGTGCCCGGCCGCCAGGGCTGGCCCGGGTTCCGGTCGGCGGGGGTGATCACCCACAGCAGCTTGGGTGCCGTTAGCTTGATCTTTAACCTTGGTGGCTGGTGAGGCCGCGCCAGATTTCTCAACAAGACAGCCCTTGGGTGATCATTCTTCTTGTCGAGGGAAGAAGATCCATAACCAAGGGCTGTCGTGATGACTAGTGTGCCTGATCTATGTCCGGTTGATGCATGGGGGGAGCTGACGCGGTTCCGGGCTGAGTTCTACGACTGTCTGACCGCGCGGGCCGATGCGACGTTCGAGCTGGCCGAGGCGGTGTTATGCAGTGATGGACCAGTGCGTTCGCTGGTGGAGTTGTCCCTGGTCGGTGAGCACCGTCGAGGTCATGGGTCGCTGTATGCGGCGTTGGATCGGGGCCGGCTGGATGTGGGGCGGCTGCGTCGGGCGTTGAGCACAGTGTCCCTGCCCAGAGCGGCAGACGGGCGGTTGGTGCTGGCGGTGGATGTGACGTGCTGGTTGCGGCCGGACGCGCACACCTCGCCGGAGCGGATCTTGTGCCACACCTATGGGCGGGGCAAGGACCAGCACATCATGATCCCGGGCTGGCCGTACTCGTTCGTGGTGGCGTTGGAGACGGGCCGCAGCTCGTGGACGGCGCCGCTGGATGCGCTTCGGCTGGCGCCGGGGGATGATCTGGCCGCGGTGACCGCCGCCCAGCTGCGCGAGGTGGTCGAGCGGCTCATGGCGGCCGGGCATTGGCAGTGCGGTGACCCCGACATCCTGATCGTGGCCGATGCGGGTTATGACGGGCCGCGCTTGGCATGGTTGTTGCGTGATCTGCCCATCCAGATCCCGGCCAGGATGCGTTCGGATCGGGTGCTGCGCCGGGCGGCCCCGGCGCGGGTGCCGGGGACCAACGGTCGGCCGCCGCGCCATGGGGGCGAGTTCGTCTTCGGTGACCGGGGCAGTTGGGGCGAGCCTGACGTGGCCACCGAGGCTGAGACCCGCTTGTATGGGCGCGCCACCGCCTGGGCTTGGGATCGGCTGCACCCGCGGTTGACCCGCCGTGCGGCCTGGCTCGATTCGGCTGAGCTGCCGATGATCGAGGGCACCGTGATCCGTCTGGAGGTGGACCATCTGCCCAGCGGGGCGATTCCGAAGCCGGTGTGGCTGTGGTGGTCCCAGGTGGACGCCATCGCCGTCGAGGTGGACCGGATGTGGCAGGCGTTCCTGCGCCGCTTCGACATCGAGCACACCTTCCGCCTGCTCAAACAGACCCTCGGCTGGACCTGCCCCAAGATCCGCGATCCGCGGGCGGCTGATCGCTGGACCTGGCTGATCCTGGCCGTCTACACCCAACTCCGGCTGGCCCGTCCCTTGGCCGCCGATCTACGCCGTCCTTGGGAGGAGCCTGCATCCCCGCAGCGTCTGTCGCCCGCTCGCGTTCGTCGAGGGTTTCGGCACCTGCGCGCCAAGACGCTCAGTCCGGCCCAGGCACCGAAACCTTTCCGGCCAGGACCGGGACGGCCATCAGGGCGCCGCAACAGCCAACCTGCTCCACACCACGACGTCTACACCGCTACCGGCCTGACCACCAGGAAGACCCCGGCCCGGAGACCGACGACGAAGAAATCGGCGAACCCACGTCCTCGACGCACAGGTTAAAGATCAAGCTAGGGGATGGACCTCGTTGTGGTGGAGGACGCTGACCCGATCACCGTCGTCGTCGGCGTAGGTCACGAACCGCACAGTCGCGCTTCCCTTCAGACGGAGGTGTGCATCGGGCGGCCGAGCCAGGCGATCGCGTTCCCGAAGGCGGCGATCACGTCGAGGTCCCGGCCGGCGTGGTCGGCGTAGACGCGGTGCAGGTTGAGCACGATCCGTTCGGCGTCGGCCCAGCCCGTGAACTCGCCCAGGTCGACCTGGCGGGCGGCCTGCAGGGGCGTCAGACCCCGGGAGAGCCCATCCTGGGCGGTGTCGAGGATGAGCCGGTAATAGCGGCGGTGCTCGTCCAGGACCCGGGTGATGCCGGTGCCGGTGAGGACCGGGCCGTGGCCGGGGACGACGACGTCGGGTTGCAGGAACTCCAGCCAGTCGACCGCGGCGAGGGCCCCGTCCACCGAGCCCATGAAGACCAGCGGGGTGAGTCCGGCGAACACCAGATCGCCGGAGAACAGCACGCGTTCTTCGGGCAGCCAGGCGATCAGATCTCCGGTGGTGTGCGCCGGGCGGCCGGGGTGCAGCAGCTCGATCCGCCGACCTGCGACGTGCAGGGTGAGTGCGGAGCCGGCCGAGATGTCGGGAAGCCTGCGGGCCACCGGCCCCCAGTCCGGGACCGGGTTCCACAGCGGTGGGCAGCCGTCGATGATCGGGTCGGCCTGAAGCCCTTCCCGCATCCGGCTGTGCCCGACGATCACTGTCGTGGAGGGGAGGAGGCTGTTGCCGTAGGTGTGGTCACCGTGCTGATGGGTGTTCACCGCCAGCCGGACGGGCGCCCCGCCGGTGGCCGTGTCCACGGCGTCGAGAAACCGGCGGGTGCGAGCCGCAGTGGCACAGGTGTCGATCACCAGGACCCCGTCGTCGCCGGCCACCGCGCCGGCGTTGTTGACCCACCAGGTCCCGTCCGGCTGCACCCAGGCGTGGATCCCGGGAAGCAACTCCTGGAGTTCCGCCGCGTCCGCTGTGGGAGGAGGAGCGGAGTTCGTGTCCGGGGTGTCGGTCATGACCCGGGCTGTCCGTCGTCCTTCACGCGGCGGCGACCGTGCTGTTCGTACCTGGCGAAACGCATGGCAATCCTCAGGATCTGGGTGAGTTGGTACAGGCCGGGGGGCGCGGGGGCATGGCAGAGCGGGGAGTGCGCCGAGCCCCCTGGGCCAAGAGGGTCAGACCGGCGGAGCGACGAAGACGCCGCGGTCGACGTCGTTGTGCATCTCCTTGGCGATCATCTCGTTCATTGGGTTGGCCGTGCCCCACTGGTCGGCGTTCTCGGGCTTCGTCAGGTCGTAGATGTGCGGGTGCCAGGTGTCCTCGTCCAGTTCTTCGAGCTCGGTGGTGTACTCCACGGTGTTGCCGTGCGGGTCGAGGAAGTACGTGAAGGTGTTGTCGCCCGCCATGTGCCGTCCGGGGCCCCAGACCTTGGTGGCGCCGGAGCGCATAACGCGGCCGGAGCCGCGCATGTACTCGTCGATGCCGCGCATCTCGAAGGAGAGGTGTTGCAGAGAGGTGTGCGGGCCGCGGGCAATGGCCATGGAGTGGTGCTGGTTGCTGATCCGCATGAAGTGCATGAGCTCGCCCATGTGCGGGATGCTCATCGTGTCGGACAGCCGGAAGTCGAGGTGCTGCTCGTACCAGGCGCGGGTGGCGTTGATGTCGGTGGAGTTCAGGACGACGTGCGAGAGACGGACGGGGATGGCCTCCTTCTCCTCGACACGGCGGTGCTTGCGTGCCTCGACGTCGGCGGAGACCTCGATGGTGCGGCCGTCGATGTCGAAGAAGCGGAAGCCGTAGCCGCCGCCGGGGGTGTCGAGCTTGCCGGGCTGGGAGATCAACTGCACGCCACCCGAGAGCAGTTGCTCGGCGAGCGTGTCCACGTCAGCGGGGCTCGCGGCACCGTAGGAGATGAGGTCGAGGCGCTTCTCCCCGGCCTTGCGGAGCCGGACGATGTACTGCTCGGGGGAGCCCTCGGCGGCCAGGAAGGAGATGCCGGAGTCTTCGGCGACCTTGGTCAGGCCCCAGACGCCGGCGTAGAAGTCGAGTTGCTTGTCGTAGTCCGGCACGGCGAGGTCGACGTGCCGCAAATGGGTAAGTAGACGGTTGGTCATGTCGGACTCCTCAGGTGAGGCACAGCAGCGCTGCCGCGTTGCCGCCGCGCACGGCGTGGAAGTGGGGATCGGATAGGTCCTCAACGGCGCGCAGCGCGCCGAGCGGGTCGTCGGTGCCCATGTCGAAGGGGAAGTCGGAGCCGAGCAGCACCCGGTCGGGGCCGGCCACCCGGATCAGTTCGCGCAGGACGTGCGGGTCGTGGACAAGGGAGTCGAAGTACAGCCGCTTGAGGTAGCTGCTGGGCGGGTGCGCGCAGCCGCGGGCGTCGGCGCGGGCACGCCAGGCGTGGTCGGAGCGGCCGATGTGGGTGGGCAGGTAGCCGCCGCCGTGGGCGGCGACGACGCGCAAGCCGGGATGGTTGTCCAGGACGCCGGAGAAGATGAGGTGGGAGAGCGCGACGGCGTTCTCGGCGGGCTGGCCGACGGTGTTGGACAGGTACCAGCGGTCGAGGCGTTCGTCGAGTGTGCAGCCGAAGGGGTGCAGGAAGAGGATCGCCCCGGTTTCCTCGGCACGCTTCCAGAACGGTTCGTATGCGGGGTCCGACAGCTCGCGCCCTGGCGCGTGGCTGGAGATTTCGACACCGCGCAGGCCCAAGCCGAGGGCGTGGTCGAGCGCTTCGACGGCGAGGGCCGGGTGCTGGAGTGGGACGAGGCCGAGGCCGTGCAGTCGTTCCGGGGCTTGGGCGACGTGCTCGGCGGTGCCGGCGTTGGCCTGTTCCCAGACCGTGCGGGCCAGGGCCTCCTCGGCCCAGTAGTGGTAGTGCGAGGGGGAGGGCGAGACCAGTTGGACGTCGATCCCGGAGGCGTCCATCGCGGCGAGCCGGGCCTTGACGTCGGTCAGTTTCGGGACGCGGTCGCGGAACATCGGGCCGCTGACGGCAAGGGCCTCGGGGCCGTTGCGGCGGGCCTCGAGAGCGCGGGCGGCGGCCAGGGCGGGGTGTCCTGCGACGGCGTCCTCGATCCGCGGGAGCAGGACGTGCGCGTGCACGTCGATCGTGGGTGCGCTGCTCAGCGGACTCACGGAGTTCACGGGGTTTCCTTGATGACGGACATCGTGCGGTACATCAGACCGGGCATGTCGGCGTTCTGGACGCCGTCCAGCTGCCACTGACCGAGTTGCACCGAGGCCTCGACCACCGTGCGGACACGGTCGATCCGGCGTTCGTAGAAGCCGGTCAGCAGGGCGTCCAGAGAACTCCAGTCCTGCTCCTCGCTCAGCATCTCGGCCAGCACGGAGGCGTCTTCCAGCGACATGGCCGCGCCCTGGGCGAGGGTGGGGGGACAGGCGTGGGCGGCGTCGCCGATCAGGACGACCCGGCCGCGGTGCCAGGAGCCCTCGACGAGCAGCCGGGTGAACCACGTGTAGTTGACCTTGGCCGGGTCGGTGATGCTCGCGGCGATCTCCGGCCACACGCCGCCGTAGCCCGCGGCCAGCCGGCGCATCTCCTCCGCGTAGGAGGCAGGGTCGATGGCGGTGCGGTCGCGGTTGGCCTCCACGAGGTAGGCGTACATGGTGTTCTGGCTGGTGGGGCAGTAGCCGGCGATGTAGCAGGGGCCGCCGTAGCTCAGGTCGGAGCGCTCCACGCCCTCGGGGCGGTGCGTGGCGACGCGCCAGATGGCCATGCCGGTCGGCTCGGGCTTGTCGCTGATGCCGATCATGGCGCGGGTGGTGGAGTTGACGCCGTCGGCGGCGATGACGAGGTCGTAGCGCCCCTCGGTGCCGTCGCTGAAGCGGACGGTGACACCGGTCCTGTCCTGGGTCAGCTCGTTCGCGGTGGTCCCGAGGCGCACGCTCGCGCCGCTGGAGCGGACGGCCTCGCACAGGATCTCCTGAAGCTGTGCCCGCTGCATGCCGGCGGTCGCGGGCAGATCCTCGCCACCCGTGCGGATGCCCTGTTGGACGTGGAACACCGTCCCGTCGGGCGCGGCCAGGCCCACGGAGTCGAAGGCGTAGCCGGTCTCCTGGACCTTGTCCCACACACCCAGTTCGCGCAGGACGCGCAGCGCGTTGCCCTGGAGGGTGATGCCGGAGCCGAGGACGTTCCAGTCGGGTTGGGCCTCGATCAGGTCCACGGTGGTGCCCGCCCGCCGCAGCAGCACGGTCACGGCGTTGCCGGACGCGCCACCGCCGATGACGAGGACGTTGCGAGGACGGGGATCTGTCATGGGGTCTCCTGTGAGGGGCCGCACGGCGTGGGCGGCAAGGGCGAGGCCGGGGCGCGGCTATCGGGGCCGCCCCGCCGTTTCAGGGCGCTACTTGACGGCGATGGGGTCGACCGGCGCGCCGACGGCTGCCGCTTCCTGCGCGACACAGCGGGTGCGCTGGGCGCCGAGCCCGGTGATAGAGCCGTCCATCACGTCCCCGTCGCGCAGCAGTCGGCCCCAGTGGATGCCGTTCCCCGCCGGGCTGCCGGTCAGAACCAGGTCGCCGGGGAGCAGCCGGGCGGTCTGGGAGATGTACGAGACGATCCGCGCCACGTCGAAGATCATGTCCTTGGTGGACTCGTCCTGCATGGTCTTCCCGTTGAGCTTGAGGGTGACCTGCAGGTCGGACGGGTCGGCGATGGAGCCTGCCGGGACGATCCAGGGGCCCAGCGGAGTGAAACCGGGGGCGTTCTTGCAGCGCAGCCAGTCGGTGCCGATGGGGGGCATGTCCCGGCGGAAGACGGTCGCCCGGTCGGTGAGGTCATTGGCGATGGTGTACCCCGCGACGTGGTCCAGGGCTTGCTCCACGGTGACCCGGTAGGCGGGGCGGGAGATCACCGCGGCCAGTTCCAGCTCCCAGTCGGGCTTCTCGGCCCACGCGGGGAGCACCACGTCGTCGTAGGGACCGCTGATCGCGGTCGGCAGGCCGATGAAGACGTACGGGAGGTCCTCGGCGGCTCGCTTGTCCATGATCGCCGCGATCTCGGCGCGGGCCTCCTCGACGGTGCGCGGGTCGTCCGGGGCGCGGTGCGCGACCCCCAGGTCGATCACGTGCTGCCGGTAGTTGGCGCCCGACTGGAAGATTTGCCGGGGCTCGAGGGGCGCGTGCACCGCCAGCTCCGCCAGCGGCTGCCAGTCTCCCGCCGGGTCCTCCACGAGGGTGCGCAGGAGTGGCAGCTGCTCGTCCCAGCGCTCCACGAGCACCAGCGTGGTCAGCGTGGGTTCGCCCAGTGCCGTGCACAGGTCGAGCACTCGGCCGTCCGGCGCCACCAGGCCAGGGAACCTGGCCCCGCCCGGAGCCGAAAGGGTGCCGATGGCGAACGGGCCGGAGAAGGGAACTGACGCGGCTGTGGATGTCACGGAGATGTCCTCCCGATTGAGATGTCACTAATCTGGCCCGTAAGGTGTGATCTGGCAAATAGATTCCTTGGATGGACTAAATCCAGCGCACAAATACTCGTACGCTCCGACTCCGCACTGGGATGCTTCGTGAATCTGGCAAGCCTGGACCTCAACCTCGTCGTCGCCCTGCGCGCCCTGCTGGAGGAGCGCAGCGTCACCAAGGCGGGGCGACGCATCGGGCTCAGCCAGCCCGCCACGAGCGCTGCCCTGGCCCGGCTGCGACGCCATTTCGACGACGACCTGCTCTCCCGGGCCGGCGGACACTACGAACTGACCGCCCTCGGCCTGGCTCTCCTCGACCGCACCGCCACCGCCTGCGACCTGCTGGAGCGCGTCTTCACCAGCCAGGCCAACTTCGACCCCGCCCGCGAGGAACACGAGTTCACCCTGATCGCCTCCGACTACGCGGTGGCCGTCTTCGGCGCCGAACTCGCCCGCACCATCCATGCCGAGGCGCCAGGCATCCGGCTCCGGTTCAAACAGGCGCCGACGGAAGCCATCGAGGACACCACGGCGCTGCTGAGTGCCGTCGACGGGCTGCTGATGCCACACGGCATCATTCGCGGCTTCCCCACGGTCGATCTCTACCGGGACAGCTGGGTCTACATCGTCGCCGACGACAACCCCGAGGTCGGCGAGCAGCTCACCCTCGACGACCTGGCCCGGCTACCGTGGGTGACGTACCAGCGCACCTACGACGCGCCCGCCGCTCGCCAGATCGGCTTGCTCGGCATCGAGCCGCGCGTGGAGATCTCCGTGGACAGCTTCCAGTTGATGCCCCTGCTGGTCGCAGGCACCCGCCGGGTGGCCCTCATCCAGGGACGTCTCGCCGAGCGGCTGGGCGGGCTCGTCCCGGTCCGCGTCATGGAACCGCCATACGACGCCGTGCCACTCCAGGAAGCCCTGTGGTGGCACCCGGCGCACACACACGACGCGGCGCACATCTGGCTGCGTGAGACGGCGGCCAGGGTCGGCGAGGCCGTCAAGGCCGATCGGCCCACGAGCTCCAGCCCGCCGGTTGGAGAGCGCGTCGTGAAACGTGGTTGAGACAGGAGGCGTCGCGCTGCTGAGGGTGCAAGCGGAGGCCGACAAGGCCGAGGGCAGCACGGTCCGCGCCGCGGTCGCATCCATGGTGTGCCAACGAAACTGGTGCTAGGAATGTCCTGAAGATCTTGGTGGGCTGGCCAGGTGGGGTTTCGGGATTCAGACTCGGGTCATGATGGGTCGTCGGAGGGTTCCGGCTGGGC
>NZ_JBFALF010000074.1:0-19682 GCF_040656115.1 Nonomuraea sp. NPDC050202
CAAAGTTCTGCATGGCAAGGCGCTCTAAGCTCGCTACAGCGATTCGCGACCGTTGGACTCCGAGCCGGGGCCGCTGGACAGTGTCCACATAAAGTTCTGGCCTTGGGTGTCGGCGTGCACGGTGGAGGGCTGGATGTCGGAGGTGTTGGCCAGCAGTCCTTCGATCAGGTGCACCGCCTTCCACACGCCGCACGGGATGAACCGGGAGAACAGCGCCACGTAGGTGTCGGAGATGTAGTGGTAGGCGATGCCGCCGAATCCTCCGTACCGGATGCTGGTCTCGGCGAGCAGATTGTCGATGTAGGTGTCCACCGTGCTGCCGTCCCCCCAGGCCTTGACCACGTCCAGCTCGGCGAAGGCGTTGACCACGTCGGCGATCGCGGCGTTCAGCTTCTTCAGGGTGATGTGCCGGTTGCGGACCATGGACAGCTCGCGGGCGGTGACGCCGGCGATGTGCTTGGCCGCCTCGTACGGGCCGATGTTGATGCCGCCGGTGAACACCGCCAGCGAGTACCGGTCCAGCTTGTCCTTGATCTTGGGGTCGGAGCCGGAGGCGGGGCCGAAGTGGCGATACCAGCTCAGCCAGTGAGCGGTACGCGCAACGATCGACAGCAGCGACCGTTCGGGCATACGCCGTTCGATCTCGGCCGCCAGCCGTTCGGCCTCGGCATCGCTGGCCAGGTGGCAGAACACCATCGCCTCAAAATGCCGCCGCGCCACCATGCCGGGACGCGCCGGTCGGTCACCGCGCGCCGCCAGTTGCCCGAGGCGAACGCGATGCCCGACTCCGGCTCATCCTCCTCCACTGCCGGGGGCAGCGGGATGTAGTCGCGCCGCTTGGGTGAGTGCTCGCGGGCGTGCGCCAGCGCGGCCAGCACCGAATCGTCGCTGGAGGTGGCCTTCAGCCGCAGCTTGCCGCCAGCTCGAACAGCGCCGGCCGGTCCTTCTTGAAGAACCGGTACACCAGCCGCTCGTGCGCGTCGCCGTGGAAGGCGGCGACCTCCTCGATGTCGGCCAGCTGCGCGGCGAACCCGCCGGCCTGCTCCGCCGCCGCCCGTACGGTCTGCATGCTGTGGGTCTGCACCACGAGCGCCGACAGCATCTCGCCGAGCGCCTGGACCTGCCCGGCACCCAGCGCGCACGAGGTCACCGCCTCCACGGCCCGCGCCACCGCCTCAACCCCGGCGGCCGAGGTCTCGCTGCCGGGGTCGAGACGTTCCAGCACCTGACGGTAGCTGCCGATCAGCCGCTCGCTGGTCGCGCGCTGCCAGGCGCGGATCTCCTCCAGCTCCGCCCTGGCCCGTTCGACGTGGGAGGCCATCCGCTTGCACAGCATCTCGGCCAGGTCGTCGCGGGCCCGCATCCGGGCGGTGTGCGTCAGGCAGGCCAGCAACGCCACCTGCTTGACCGCCTCGTAGCGCGACAGGATGTCGGCGTCCTGGGCGTCGGCCTCCCCCGCGAAGTCGGCGATCTTCGACGGCGCGATGCCCTCCGGCCAGGCGTCGGTGTCGCCGAGCGCGTCCACCTGATCCAGCCACGACACCTGATCCCGCAGCCGCGACCAGGTGGCCCGCTGGGCGGGCTTCTTGAGCCGGTTGAACGTCGATTTGCCGTCCGGCCCGACGACGAGCAACCCCTCCATCCGGGCCCGGCCCGCCTCGCCCATCCGCTCCAGGATCGTGGCGAAGATGGCGGCGTTCACCTCGGCGCGGATGCTGGTGGCCAGGTCCTCCAGCGTCGTGTACCCGAGCAGTTCCAGCCGACGCCGGGGCAACTCCTCGATCGCCACGTTGATCAGGTCCGCCGGGTTGTTCTTGGCCTGGGCCGCCTTCCGGATCGCCGCCGCGGCGATCGCCCGGGCCCGGTCCGCGTCGTACGTCACGCCCTGACGCTGGCGCACCGGCTTGCGATGCGCCTTCGCGCTGCGGGAGGACCCGTGGTCGGGCCAGACGTCCTCGGGCAACTCCAGACAGCGCCGGACGTGGTCGATCACCACCTCGGGGATCTCGTCCGGGGACGGGAAACGCGCCATCTTCTGAAAACACTTCAACGCCAGCACCAGCGCCAAGCGCGACTCCGGACTGCCGGTGCGCTTTTCGGCCCCGGCCACCTCCTCCGGCGACGGCGTGAAGAACACGTGCAGCACCCGCGCCGACGTCAACCGCTTGAACTGCGGATAGGCGGTCCGCTCGATCCACGTCATCCCAGGCCGTCCCTCGCCTCGATCCCGGCGTCCAGACGCCGAACCGTAGCGACGATCACCTCCACCAGAAACCTTGTTCACCAAACCGCAACCAAGCCCACGCGGAGGGTCACATCATCCGACGCACATGCCCTCTGGCCTGCAGCTCAGCCCTCCGCTGCCCCTTTCTCTCGTACTTGGTCTGCCCCCCGGTGACGCTCAGCGGCTTGACGCGGATGTTGCGGAAGGCGACCTGGTCGGATCAAGACGTGCGGGCGGTCCGGGTCAGGTGCGGGCCCACCGCTGGTTGGCGCCGCCCGTGCAGTCCCAGATCTGCAGCCGGGTGCCGTTGGCCGAGCCGACCCCTGTCGCGTCCAGACACCTGCCGGACTGCGGGTTGACGATCTGGCCGGTGCCCGCGTCGAAGGTCCAGCGTTGCGCGCCGGTGCCGTTGCAGTCGTACAGCTGCACCTGAGCCCCGTTCGCCGTGGCGGCGCCTGTCACGTCCATGCACTTGCCGAGCGCCCGTACGGAGCCGTCGGCGTTCCAGGTCCAGCTCTGGGCGGCGGTGCTGTTGCAGTCCCAGAGCTGGACGGCCGTGCCGTTGGCGGTGCCGGCGCCGGCGACGTCCACGCACTTGCCGCCGTAGCCGGTGATCCGGCCGCCGGAGCCGCTGGTGGGCGGGGCGTAGACGCGGACGTAGTCGACGGTCAGGGTCTGCGGGAACGTGGTGGTGGCGTCCGGGTAGCCCGGCCAGTGGCCGCCCACCGCCACGTTCATGATCATGAAGAACGGGTGGTCGAAGACCCACCGGTTGCCGCCCAGGTCGGACGGGGTGCGGCGCTGGAACTCGACGCCGTCGACGTACCAGATGATCAGGTTCGGTGACCAGTCCACGGCGAAGGTGTGGAACGCGTCGGCGAACGGGCTGCCGATGGTGTAGCCGGCGCCGATGCCGCCGCCGCCGGAGTAGCCGGGCCCGTGCAGGGTGCCGTGCACGGTGTTGGGCTCGCGGCCGATGTTCTCCATGATGTCGATCTCGCCGCTATTGGGCCAGCCGACCGTCCCGATGTCGTTGCCGAGCATCCAGAAGGCCGGCCAGATGCCCTGCCCGCGCGGCAGTTTCATGCGCGCCTCGAACCGCCCGTAGGCGCGGGTGAAGGTGGCGGAGGTGAGCAGGCGGGCCGAGGTGTACTGGCAGGTGCCGTAGTGGCACTGGTAGTTGGACGGGTTCTCGCGGCGGGCGGTGATCACCAGGTTGCCTGCGCCGTCCATGGCGGCGTTGCGGGTGCTGCTGGTGTAGTACTGCTGCTCGTTGTTGCCCCAGCCGCTGCCGCCGATGTCGAAGCGCCACTTCGACGGGTCGACGGCGCTGCCGGCGGCGCCGTCGAACTCGTCGGACCAGACCAGGGGGCCGGGGGCGGGGGCCGCTGCGGCGGTGCCGGCGAGGGGGGCGACCAGCGCGATGATCGCGGCGAGAGCGCTTCCGATGGCGAGCAACGTTCTGGAGCGGGGGGTGCGTGCCATGTGGGTTACCTCATCGGATCCACGGGGTGAGAGTTTACGGAAAAACTCCGGCAAGGTGAGCCCACCTGTCAAGAGAGCGCTCTCTCGTGTGGTGAACGAGTCGCCTGCGGGTTTTTCGCGCGGACTGTCACGAATCGGGGCCGCTGCCCGGTCTCAGCGCCAGGACCGCCTCACGCACGCGACAGGAGTGACAGCTTGCCACCAGCCAGAATTCGCATCCGCATCCGCATGAGCGCGCGCCCCATCGACGAGCCGCACCGCGTCGCCAGCCAGCTGGAGCTGCTGTTCGACCTCACGTTCGTGGTCGCGGTCGCGGCCGTCACCGCCCAGTTCGCCCACCACATCGTCGAGGGACACGCGCTGGCCGGCATCATCCCGTTCCTCCAGGTCTTCTTCGCGATCTGGTGGGCGTGGATGAACTTCACCTGGTTCGCCTCGTCGTACGACACCGACGACGTCGCCTACCGGGTGCTGACCATGGTCCAGATGGCCGGCGTACTCGTCCTGGCCGCCGGCGTGCCGGCCGCGAGCGAGCACACCGACTACGGCTTCGTCACGCTGGGCTACGTCATCATGCGGATCGGGCTCGTCGCCCAGTGGCTGCGGGTCGCCTTCGAGGACCCGGCGCGCCGGCGTACCGCACGGCGTTACGCCGCCGGCATCACCGTCCTGACCGTGGGCTGGATGTACCACTCGTGGGTCGCGCCCGTGAGCATCGAGCTGCCGCTCTTCCTGCTGCTGGCGGCCCTGGAGCTCGCCGTGCCGCTGTGGGCGGAGCGGGCCGAGCCCACCACCTGGCACCCGCACCACATCGCCGAGCGTTACGGCCTGTTCACGATCATCCTGCTCGGGGAGAGCGTGCTCGCCGCGTCCAGGGGCGTCGCCAGGGCGCTCGAGACGAGCGCGATCAGCAGCCCCTTCGTCATGATCGCTGTCTCCGGCCTGGTGATGCTGTTCGCCCTGTGGTGGCTGTACTTCCTGGTGGAGGCCGGCGACGGGCTCAGCGGGCGCCGAGATCGTTCCTACCGGTGGGGATACGGCCATTACGGCATCTTCGCGGCCCTGGCCGCGCTCGGCGCCGGTCTGGAGGTCGCCGTCGAGCAGAGCGGGCACCACATCACCGCCACGCCGCTCGCCGTCGCCTACGCCGTCGCGATCCCCGTCGGGGTGTTCCTCCTGCTGCTCTGGATGGTGCACACGCCGATCGAGCCGGAGTCCGTCATCCATCCCGCCGTGATCTCTGGCTGCGCCGCCGTCGTGCTCGCGTTGCCGCTCGCGGTGCCCTGGATCGGCGTGCACGGCGTGGCCACGGCCATCGCGGCGGCCTGCGTCCTGGCGGTCGCCATCACGATCGCCGCGAGCTCCGCCCGCGAGCCGGCGCCGCACTCCGGGACCCGCCGTGCCCGGCGGCCGTTCAGGGCCGCCCGGTAGCGCTCGCCCGCCCTCGCCCGCCGGCTCCGGCCAGCTCGACGGGTCCGGCCAGCTCGACGGGTCCGGCCCGCTCGCCGGGTCCGGCCGGACCTCGCCCGCTCGGGTCCGGCCGGGGCTGTCACGGACGCGGCGGCCGCCCGGTCCAAGTGAGCGAACCGATCACCGTCCGCGATGAGAGAGGTGGATCATGCGGGTTTCCCGTTCCCGAACACCGGCTCCGGCCGGGCCCTTGCAGGCCGGTGCGGAGCCGGGTGGGCGTCCGGAGGCTGGTGTGGAGCCGGGTGGGCGTCCGGAGGCTGGTGCGGAGCCGGGTGGGGCTGCCGAGGCCGGAGCGGAGCAGGGTGGGGGCCGCTTCGGGCTCGGCACGGCGTCGGCGCTGGTGGTCGGCTCGGTCATCGGGACCGGGGTGTTCGCCCTGCCGTCCGCCCTGGCCGTGTTCGGGCCGATCTCGCTGGTGGCGTTCGGGCTCGTCACGATCGGCGCGATCGCGCTGGCGCTGACGTTCCGCGCTCTGGCGGTGCGGCTGCCCGGCGCGGGCGGCCCGTACGTCTACGCCCGCGAGGCGTTCGGCGAGTTCGCCGGGTTCCTCATCGCCTGGAGCTACTGGATCACCGCGTGGGCGGGGAACGCGGCGATCGTGGTGGCCTGGGTCGGCTACGTGGAGGTGTTCTGGAACACCGGGCACGAGGTGGGGTGGTCGATCGTCATCGCGCTGACAGGGCTGCTCCTGCCTGCGCTGGTCAACCTGATGGGGTTGCGCAGCTTCGCCGCGTTCCAGGTCGTCGCGACGGTGCTGAAGTTCATCCCGCTGCTGTTCATGGCGACGGTCGGCCTGCTGTTCGTCAACACGGCGAACTTCGGCGAGTTCAACGCCGGCGGCACCTCCTGGCTGGGCGCGATCAGCGCCGCGGGCGCCATCGCGCTGTTCAGCTACCTGGGCATCGAGACCGCCTCGGTCGCCGCGGGCCGGGTCCGCGACCCGAGGCGGAACGTCGGCCGGGCCACCGTGCTGGGCACCCTGGCCTGCGCCGTGGTCTACATCCTCGGCACCGTCACCGTCTTCGGCACCGTGGCGCACGACGACCTCGTCAGCTCCACCGCGCCCTTCACCGACTCGGCCAACGCCATCTTCGGCGGCGAGTGGGCGGGGGCCACCGTCGCGGCCGCGGCCGTCGTGTCCGGCTTCGGGGCGCTGGTCGGCTGGACCCTGATCGTGGCCGAGATGCCCAGGGCGGCGGCGCAGGACGGGCTGTTCCCCGCCGCCTTCGCCCGGCAGACCAGGGCCGGGGTGCCCGCGTTCGGCATCGTCGTCTCCACCCTGCTGGCCGCGGGGCTCACCGTCGTCAGCTACACCAGCTTCGAGCAGGTGTTCATCACCGTGGTGCTGCTGTCGGTGCTCACCTCGGTCGTCCCGTACCTGCTGGCCGCCGCCGCACAGCTGTACTGGCTGCGCACCGAGGGCAGGCGGCTGCGGGCCGGCCACCTCGCGCGCGACGTCACCGTCTCGGCGCTCGCGCTGGCGTTCGGGTTCTGGGCGCTGGCGGGCAGCGGCTACCAGGCCGTCTACTACGGCACGTTCTGCCTGCTGCTCGGCGTGCCGGTGTACGTGTGGGTCAAGGCCCGCCGCGGCTCCTACGGCCAGAGCCCGGCGGTGGCGCGATGACCACGAGCCAGGACCTCACGCTGCGGGTCGGCATCCACTCCGAGATCGGCAGGCTGCGCGAGGTCGTCGTGCACCGGCCGGGCCGCGAGCTGGACCGGCTGACCCCGGACAACGCCGCCGAACTGCTCTTCGACGACGTGCTGTGGGCGGACCGCGCCCGCCGCGAGCACGACGAGTTCGCCGGGGTGATGCGGAGCCACGGCGTACGGGTGCACCTGTTCGCCGACCTGCTGGCGCAGGCGCTCGCGACGGACGACGGCCGGAGCTTCGCCGTGGACCGGCTGTGCACCGATCAGCGGTTCGGCGCCGCCCTGGCCAGGGAGCTGCGGGCGCTGTTCCTGGACACCGACCCGGTGCTGCTGGCCGGCTACCTGATCGGCGGGGTGGTGAAGTCGGACCTCGGCCCGCTCGGCGGGGGCAGCGTGGCATGGCAGAGCCTCGACGCCGACGACTTCGTGCTCACCCCGCTGCCCAACACCCTGTTCCAGCGGGACAACGCGGCCTGGATCGGGCGCGCCGTCGCGGTCAACCCGATGGCCAAACCGGCCAGGAGCCGCGAGTCCATCAACACCAGGACCGTCTACCGGCACCATCCGCTGTTCGCCTGCGCCGGCTTCGAGATCGTCTACGGGGACGACGATCTCGACCACGCCCCTGCCACGCTGGAGGGCGGCGACATCCACGTCATCGGCGACGGCGTCGCCATGGTCGGGATGGGCGAGCGCACCACGCCGATGGGCATGGAGGCGCTGGCCCGGCGGCTCTTCGAGGGCGGCCACGCCCGCCGCGTCCTGGCCGTCGAACTGCCCAAGGCCCGCTCGACGATGCACCTGGACACCGTGCTGACGATGGTGGACGTCGCCACCTTCGTCGCCTACCCCTACTTCGACCAGGCCGCCGCCCGGGTCTGGCTGCTCACCCCCGACGGGGGCGTCCAGCGCCGGGCGGGGCTGGCCGCCGGCCTGAGCGAGGCGCTCGAGGACGACGGCGTCCGCGTCCTCACCGCGGCGGGGGACCGGCGCGAGGCCGAGCGGGAGCAGTGGAACGACGCCGACAACTTCCTGGCGATCGCGCCCGGCGTGGTGCTCGGCTACGAGCGCAACACCGCCACCAACGCCATGCTGCGCGAGCACGGCCTGGAGGTCATCCCGCTGGCCGGCAGCGAGCTGGGCCGTGGCCGCGGGGGCGCCCGCTGCATGACCTGCCCCATCCTGCGTGACCCCGTGTCGCCCTCCCCGAAGGAGCCGTCATGACCCTCTCGACCGCCCCCGGCTCGTTGCTCACCCCGACCGGCCTGGGCCGCGCGGGTTTCCTGGCGATGCTCGACCTCGCCGCGGAGCTCAAGGAGGCCAAGCGGGCCGGGCGCGAACGCCCCGCGCTGACCGGCCGCAACATCGCCCTGGTGTTCGAGAAGAACTCCACCCGCACCCGGTGCGCGTTCGAGGTGGCCGCCTACGACCAGGGCGCCCACGTCACCTACCTCGGACCGTCGGGGTCGCACCTCGGCAGGGAGGAGAGCGTCGCGGACACCGCGCGGGTGCTGGGCGCGCTGTACGACGGGATCGAGTTCCGCGGGTTCGCCCAGGAGACCGTCGAGGAGCTGGCCCGGCACGCCGGCGTACCGGTCTGGAACGGGCTCACCGACGAGTGGCACCCGACGCAGATGCTCGCCGACGTGCTGACCATGCGGGAGCACCAGCCCGGCGACATCGAGGCGATCAGCTGCTGCTTCGTCGGTGACGGGCGCGGCAACATCGCCCGGTCGCTGCTCGTCACCGGGGCCATGCTCGGCATGGACGTGCGCATCGCCGCACCCGCCGAGCTGCGCCCTCCGGACGCGCTGGTGAAGGAGGCCGAGCACGCGGCCCTGTCCAGCGGCGCCCGTGTGACGGTCACCGGCGACCTGGCGGCGGCGCTCGACGGCGCCGCCTTCGTCTACACCGACGTGTGGGTCAGCATGGGCGAGGCCGAGGCCGAGTGGGACCGGCGCGTCCCGCTGCTCACCCCCTACCGGGTCACGGCGGAGGTGATGGCCGCCACGGGCCGCCCCGGCACGCGCTTCCTGCACTGCCTGCCCGCCGTGCACGACACCACCACCGAGCTGGGCCGGCGGGTCCACCAGCAGTACGGGCTGGCCGGGGCCGAGGTCACCGACGAGGTGTTCTCCTCCGCCGCCTCCGTGGTCTTCCAGCAGGCGGAGAACCGGATGCACACCATCAAGGCCCTGCTCGTCGCGGCGCTGGGGGAGTGACATGCTGCTCGTCGTCGCCCTGGGCGGCAACGCCCTGCTCGAGCGCGGGGAAAGCCCCGACGCGCAGGTCCAGCGGCGGCACGTGCGCGCCGCCGCCCTGGCGCTGGCCCCGCTCGCCGCCGAGCACACGCTGGTGCTCTGCCACGGCAACGGGCCGCAGATCGGGATGCTGGCCGTGGAGAGCGAGAACGACCCGGCCCTGACCCACCCGTTCCCGCTCGACACGCTCGGCGCCCAGACCCAGGGCATGATCGGATACTGGCTGGCACAGGAGCTGGGCAACGCGGGCCTGGCCGGGCCGGCCGTCACGATCGTCACGCGGACAGAGGTCGGCGCGGACGACCCGGCCTTCCACGCCCCCGCCAAGTTCGTCGGCCAGGGCTATCCGGAGCCGGTGGCCAGAAGGCTCGCGCTGGAGCACGGGTGGACCGTCGCCAGGGACGGCCGGGCCTGGCGGCGGGTCGTCGCCTCCCCGGCACCCCGCCGGATCATCGAGCTGCCGACGATCCGGCAGCTGGTGGCCGCCGGCACGACCGTGATCTGCGGCGGCGGGGGCGGGGTGCCCGTCCTCGCCGGGGACGGCGGCCGGTACGAGGGGGCGCAGGCCGTCGTCGACAAGGACCTCACGGCCGCGCTGCTGGCGGTCGAGCTGGGAGCCGACCGGCTCGTGGTGCTCACCGACGTGGACGCCGTCCGGCGGGACTTCGGCACCCCTCAGGAGCGGCCACTGTCCACGGCGGACGCCGACGAGCTGCGCGCCATGCGCTTCCCCGCCGGATCGATGGCGCCGAAGGTCGAGGCCTGCATCCGGTTCGTTACCGCGACCGGCCGGCCGGCGGCGATCGGGGCGCTGCGGGACGCGCCCGCGGTGCTCGCCGGCACGGCCGGGACCACCATCACGCACGGCGGGCAGCCGTCCACCGTCACGCACGGCGGGCAGCCGTCCACCGTCACGGACAGCGGGCAGCCGGCCACGCACGAAGGCACGGCCAGGCACGAAGGCGCAGGCAGGCACGAAGGCACGGCCAGGCACGAAGGCGCAGGCAGGCACGAAGGCGTGGCCACGCACGAAGGCGCGGCCACGACAGCCCGCCGATAGACCCCGCCTATCGCGGAACCGACCCATGGCTTTACCCTCCTGTCGGGGTGGTGCAGCGATGACGACTGGTGGTGCGGGGGCGTTCGAGCTCCGCGATCGGCGGGTGGAGTGCGCGGTGCTGGACGGGGTGCTCGCCGACGTGCGCTCCGGCCCGGGGCGCGCCTTGCTGATCCGCGGCGAGGCGGGCGTCGGGAAATCGGCGTTGCTCGATTACCTCGTGGGCCGCTCGACCGGGTGCACGGTCCTGCGCGCGGCAGGCGTCGAATCCGAGATGGAGCTGCCCTTCGCGGGCCTGCACCAGTTGTGCGCGCCGATGCTGGATCGCCGCGACCGCATCCCGGCCCCGCAGAGCGAGGCGCTGGCCGTCGCGTTCGGCCACAGCGCCGGAAGCCCGCCGGACAGGTTCCTGATCGGGGTGGCCGTCCTGAGCCTGCTGGCGGCGGTCTCGGAGGAGCAGCCGCTCCTGTGCGTGATCGACGACGGCCAGTGGCTGGACCAGGCCTCGGCGCAGACGCTGACGTTCGTCTCGCGGCGCCTGTTCGCCGAGCGGATCGGCGTGGTCTTCTCCGTACGCGAGCCGGCGGCCGGGCCCGAGTGGCGCGGCCTGCCGGAGCTGGCGGTCGGCGGCCTGCCCGAGGACGACGCCCGCGCGCTGCTGGACTCGGCCGTTCCCGGGCGGCTCGACGAGCGGGTGCGGGACCGCATCGTGGCGGAGACGCGGGGCAACCCGCTGGCCCTGCTGGAGCTGCCGCGCGGCCTGACGGCGGCGGAGCTGGCCGGCGGGTTCGGGCGGCCCGACGCGCAGCCGCTGGCGAGCCAGATCGAGCACAGCTTCGCCCGGCGGGTGCGGTCGCTGCCCGCGCCGACGCGGCAGCTGCTGCTGACGGCGGCGGCCGAGCCGGTCGGCGACATGACGTTGTTGCTGCGCGCCGCCCGGCTGCTGGACCTGCCGATGAGCGCGGGGGCAGCGGCGGAGACGGCCGGGCTGATCGAGCTGGGCTCCCGGGTGCGGTTCCGGCATCCGCTGGTGCGTACGGCGATCTACCGGGCGGCCGGCCCGGACGAGCGCCGCACCGTGCACCGGGCCCTCGCCGAGGCGATCGACCCGGCCGTCGACCCCGACCGGCGTGCCTGGCACCGGGCGCACGCGGCGGCCGGCGCTGACGAGGAGGTCGCCGCCGAGCTGGTCAGCTCCGCCGACCGGGCGCAGCGCCGTGGCGGGATCGCGGCCGTGGCCGAGTTCCTGCGGCGCGCGACCGAGCTGACCCCTGACGCGGCGACGCGCGCGATCCGCGCCCTGTCCGCCGCCGAGGCCGCACTGCGCTGCGGCGCCTTCGACGTCGCGCTGAGGCTGCTGCACACGGCGGACGAGGCGCCGGCCGAGGAGGTCCACCGGGCACGGGTGAACCTGATGCGGGCGCAGATCGCCTTCGCCTCCGGCCACGACATGGCCGCGCCGCGGCTGCTCCTCGAAGCGGGCCGCCGGCTGGAGCCGCTGGACATCGAGCTCGCCCGCGACACCTACCGCGACGCCATGGGGGCGGCCCTGCTCGCCGGCGGGTTCACCGAGGATTCCGGCGTGCTCGCGGTGGCGCGGGCGGTGCGCGCGGCGCCGAGCCCGGCTCGGCACCGGCCCGGAGACCTGCTGCTGGACAGCCTCGCCGCGCTGTACACCGACGGATATCCGGCCGCCGTGCCGCCGGCCCGGGAGGCCCTGCGGGCCTTCCGCGCCGAGGACAAGTCCAGCGCGACCGACCAGCCCTGGTTGTGGCTGGCGGGGGTCACCGCAGCCGACATGTGGGACGACGAGAGCTGGGCGATCCTCACCGAGCGGCACGTCCGCGTCGCCCGTGACGTCGGCGATCTCAGCGTCCTCCCGCTCACCCTCAACTCGCTCGCGGTCGTACGGCTCTTCTCCGGCGAGCGCGCGGCGGCCGTCTCGCTGGTCGCGGAGATCCAGGCGATCGGGGAGGCGACCGGGGGAGCGCTGGCACCGTACGGCGCGCTGGCGCTGGCCGCCTGGCACGGCGACGAGGCCGCCGCCGCCCCGCTGATCGAGGCGAGCACGGCCGACGTGATGGCCCGCGGCGAGGACAGCGGAGTCGTGGTCACCCGCTGGGCGCGGGCGCTGATGCTGAACGGGCTCGCCCGGTACCAGGAGGCCGTCACGGCGGCCCGCGCCGCGGCCGAGCACCCGACCGAGTCCGCCGTCGTCTACTGGGCGCTGTCGGAGCTGGTCGAATCGGCCGTCCGCAGCGGGCAGCCCGAGCTCGCGGCCGCCGCCCGCGAGCGCCTGGCCGCGAGGGCCCGGGTCGCCGGGACCGACTGGGCGCTCGGCGTGCTGGCCCGGTCCGAGGCGCTGCTGGCGACCGGCCGTACGGCAGAGGCCCTGTACCGGCAGGCGATCGACCACCTCGGCCGGACCCGGATCCGGATGGAGCTGGCCCGCGCCCGCCTGCTGTACGGCGAGTGGCTGCGGCGGGAGAACCGGCCACAGGAGGCGCGCGGCCAGCTCCGCACCGCCTGCGACCTGCTCACCGCGGCCGGTGCCGACGCGTTCGCGGACCGTGCCCGCCACGAGCTCGCCGCCGCCGGCGAGCCGGTCACCGAGCGCGCCACCCGCCCGCGCGACGCCCTGACCCCGCGGGAGGCGCACATCGCCAGGCTCGCCGGCGACGGGCTGACCAACGCCGAGATCGGCGCCCGGCTCCTGCTCAGCCCGCACACCGTCGAGTGGCACCTGAGCAAGGTCTTCACCAAGCTCGGCATCACCTCTCGCAGGCAGCTACGCCCGTCGGACGCCGACATCGGGAGCGACTAGCCCAGCGAGCTGTCACAGAGCCCGAAGGCTGTCTTGTCTTAGCTGGCGACCGGATGGTGATCCATCTCACGTGCCGTTGAAAGGCGTCCCAGTGAACGAGCACACACTGTCGACCGAGCGCGACTACAGCGGCTCCGCGTTCAAACCGCTCTACGTCACGCGCGTCGCCGTGACCGGCGGCGGCTCCGCCCACGCGCGCGTCACCGGCCGGGCCCGCTCGGCCGACGGCGCTCTCGCCCTGGAGCTGCGCATGCCCGAGGAGCTGGGCGGCGACAACCTCGGCCCGAACCCCGAGCAGCTCTTCGCCGCCGGATACGCCGCCTGCTTCCAGGGCGCCCTCAGCCTGCTGGCCCGGCAGCACCTTCTCGACCCCGGGCCGATCACGGTGGAGGCGACCGTCACCTTCGGCCGCGACCCGGCCGACGGCGGCTACCAGCTACGCGCCGACCTCGTCGTGACCTGGCCGGGAGTGGACCGCGACACGGCCACCCCGCTGCTCGCCCAGGCGACCGCGCTGTGCCCGTACGCCAAGATGGCCCGCCAGGGCATCCCCGCCACCATCAACCTCGCCTGCTGAGCTCGCCCCTCGTGCCGAGGGCACCGGCCCGTGACGGCGCCGGTGCCCTCGGCACGATCGATCCCGCTACCGCACACTCGCCCGCGCGGCCTGCTCGATCACGTAGGTGACCGTCCTGGGCGCCGTCATCAGGCCGACGTGCCCGGCGTCGTACTCGACGACGGTGGAGCCGGCCCGCTTGGCCATGGCCCGCTGCACGCCTGGCGGGATGATGCGGTCCTTGGTGCCGATCACGTTCCAGGACGGGATCGTCCGCCAGGCGGGGGCGCCGGACGGCTCGTTGAGCGCCCCCACCGTGGCCGGTCGCTGGGTGGCCGCCACGATCGCCTTGTCATCGAGGCTCAGCCCGGTCGCGAACGACGCCAGGACGGTCGACGTCTTCAGGTACAGGTCGGTGTCCGCGGCGGGCGGGAGGGTCGGGGGAACGAGGTCGAACACCGCCGTCGGGTCCGGCACCGACAGGGCGGAGTCCGGCCCCGCGAGCTGGGTCGCGGACTCGCCCGCGTCGGGTGCGAAGGCGTTGACGTAGACGAGCGCCTTGACACTGGCGTTCCCGGTGGCCGCGTTGGTGATCACGGCCCCGCCGTAGGAGTGGCCGACGAGCACGACCGGCCCCGTCAGCGTCTCCAGGAAGGCTCTCACGGACGCGGCGTCGCCCGACAGCGAGCGCAGCGGGTTGGCGATCGCCCTGACCGGGTAGCCGCCGGCCTGGAGCCTGGCGACGATCCGGCTCCAGCTCGAGGCGTCCGCCCAGGCTCCGTGCACGAGCACGACGGTGGGCTTGGCCGTACGCGACCGGCTGTCCTGGGCGGCGGCGCTCTGCGCCGGATTCAGGCTCGCCAGGATGAGGGCGGCCGCGGTGAGCAGGGCCACCGCGGTGCGGGGCCGTCTCATGGGGTGGGCAGGGTGACTGGTCATGGCTGGTCCTGTTCCGTGTGGGAGGGGCGGCCCCGGCGGACGGGAGTTGGGAGACGGTTCGCCGGAGCCGCGGCCGGGCTCGTACCGCCCGGCTCGTGCTGGGTAAGACCGGACACCGGCCCGCCGCGTGACGCCCGCTCCCTGACCTCCTCGAAAAGCCGGCGCAGGTGTCACGGGCCCAGGGGGCCGCCTTGTCTTAGTTGTGGCACCTATCCGATTCAGCGCGCTGGTGAGAAGGGCGGATCATGTGGGTGACACATCGCAGGAGATCGGCCTCCCCGGCCTTGCAGGGCTCCCGGCCGGGCGGCCCCGGTCATGGAAGGCCGCGGGCCATGACACGTGACGAGGGCATGCGCACCCCCTCGCCGGACCGGCCGCAAGCGTCGGGCCTGAGCGCCCTGCCCCGTCCCGTGGCGGCGGTGATCGGCGGCGGGGGAGTGCTCGGAGCCGCGCAGGTCGGCATCGGGTACGCGCTGGAGCAGCGCGGATTCGCCCCCGACATGATCATCGGTACCTCGGTCGGGGCGCTCAACGGCGCGATCGTGGCGGCCCACCCCGGCACGGCCGCCGCGCGGCTGGACCACGTGTGGACCCGCGTACGCCGCCGCGAGGTGTACCCGCTCGGCTTCCTGGCCTCCCGGGCCAGCATCGTCGCCGACCACGGCCTGCGCAGGCTGATCGCCAGGGCCGGGCTGCCGCAGCGCGTCGAACAGCTGCGCATCCCCTTCACCGCGGTGGCCACGGACCTGGCCACCGGCGCCGAGGCGCTGCTCAGCGAGGGGGACCTCGTGTCCGCGCTGCTGGCCAGCGCGGCCATTCCGGGAGTCCTGCCCCCGGTGGAACGGGAAGGCCGCACGCTCATCGACGGCGGGGTGATCGCCTACGTCCCCGTACGGGCGGCGCAGGAGGCGGGGGCGGCCAGCGTGGTGGTGTTGTCGGCCGGGCCGGAATGGCCGCTGAGCATGGCCCTGCCGCCCCGGCGGGCCGACGCGGTCGCCGCCAGGGCGGCGCTGCTGCTGGCCCACCACCAGATCGAGCGCGATCTGCGCGAGGTGTCCACCCGGGTCCCGACCGTCGTGCTGCCGACCGGCATCGAGACCTGGCCCGCCCCGTGGGACTTCCGGCACGCCGAGCGGCTGATCAGCACCGCCGCCCGCACGGCGGGCCGGTTCCTCGACGGGCTGCACGTCAACGGGCCCGGCCTCTACGGACCGAGCTGCCATCCCGCCGGTTCGGCCGCGGAGGCCGGCCGATGAGCACCATCGCGTTCCTCAACATCCCGATGCACGGGCACATCAACCCGACGCTGCCGGTCGTGGCCGAGCTCGTCCGGCGCGGCCACTCGGTCACCTACCACATCTCCTCCGCGTTCTCGGCGGAGATTGCGGCCACCGGCGCGACCGTGTGCCTCTACCCCGAGGCCGACCGCCCGCTCGCCGATCCGCCGATGCCGATCACGATGCTGGAGGGGCTCGCGCGCACCACCGCCGGCCTGCTGCCCCGGGTGCTCGCCGAGCTGCGCGACATCCGGCCCGACCTGATCGTGCACGACTCCGCCTGCCTGTGGGCCGCGGTCGCCGCCCGCGAGCTCGGCGTGCCGGCGGTATCGCTGTTCACCACGTTCGCCTACGGCCGCCACGCGCCCAGCCCCACCCGCCTGTCGTGGAAGCTGCTGGCCCAGGCGGCGACCCATCCCCGCAACACCCGCGACTACCTGCGGTGGCGGCGGAAGCTGCGCCGCCGCTACGACACCCGCGGCCTGCCGCGCTTCGACTTCCCGAACGTGCGCCAGCCGCTCAACCTGGTCTTCACCTCGCGCGACTTCCAGCCGGGCGGCGGCACCCTCGACGAGTCGTTCCAGTTCGTCGGCCCCAGCCTGGGCTCCCGCCCGCCCGACCCGTCGTTCCCGGCCGACCGCCTGCGCGCCCCCGTCCTGTACGCCTCCCTCGGCACGGTGTTCAACGCGGGCCCGCAGCTGCTGCGCAACCTCGTCATCGCGCTCGCCCCGCTGGGCGGCACCGTGGTCATCGCCACCGGGCAGACCAACCCGGCGGCCCTGGATCCGCTGCCGGACAACGTGATCGCGCGCCGCTTCGTCCCGCAGACGGAGGTGCTGGAGCGGGCCGCGCTGTTCGTCACGCACGGCGGCATGAACAGCGTCAACGAGGCCATGTACGCCGGGGTCCCGATGCTGGTGATCCCCCAGGGCGCGGACCAGCCGCTCGTGGCCCGCCGGGTCGTCCAGCTCGGCGCCGGCCTGGCGATCAGCCCCCGCGACGCCGGCCCCGGGCTCGTGCACGCCCTGGCCCGGCGGCTGCTCGACGAGCCGCGGTTCATGGCCGCGGCTGACCGCCTGCAGGTCGCCCAGCGCGAGGCCGGCGGCTACGTGCGCGCCGCCGACGAGCTCGAACGCCACCTGAACCGCGGCGACCGGGCCGACCGGCCCGCACCGGCGGATTCGCCGCAGGAGCGGTGACCCGTGTCGACCCTCGTGCTCATCCTGCTGTTGCTGGCCGGGCTGTCCGAGGCCGCCGGACGCCTCCTGCCCCTGATCGCCCGCCGGCCCCGCACGTCGCGGCCCCAGCTGATCCCGCTCCTGCTGATCGGCGCCGTCGTCGAGGGCGCGGTGTTCGCGCTGTGGCCGCCGACCGCATGGACGCTCGCCGGGCTGATGCTCTCCACGCCCCTGCCCGGCACGGCCGCGTTCACCTGGACACCTGATCTGGTCGTTCCGCTGCTGCTCGCCGCCGTCCTCGCGTTCCCGCTGCTCGGGCCGCTGCTGCACCTGCTGCTGCTCGTGGCGGTCGGGGCCGGGCTGGTGGCCCCGCTCGCCGCGGCGACCGGGCTGGGCTGGTGGGCCGCCGCGGGCTGCGTGGCCGTCGCCGGGTTCGGGCTGGGCATCGCCGTCGAGGTGGTCCGCCGCCTGGTGGTGAAGGCCAGCGCCATCACCGGGGTGCGGGAGCCGGCCACATGACGGAGTTCCCGCTCCTGGTCCTGGTGCTCGGCCCGGTCCTGCTCGCCGAGGCGCTGCTCGCCCGCTACGAGGTGCTGGCGTACGCCGCCGGCTGGCGGGCGCCCACCACCGAGCTGCCGCAGGACATGCCCTACGCCAGGGGCGCGGACCCGGACCGGCCGCCGGACGCGTACCTCGTCTACCTGGACGGCATCGGCAAGCGCCGCTTCCGCGACACCCGCGACGGGGGCAAGCTGGTCGAGGCCCTGATCGCCGGGGCGCCGGAGCTGCGCGTGCTCGGGCAGGTGCAGCCCTACTCCCCGCTGGCCGCCCCGCTGGTCGACCGGCCCGTGTGGGAGTGGCTGCGCCACCACGTCGCGCTGCTGCTGTTCCTGCACAACGTCATGCAGATCTTCGTCGCCGCCGACCACCGGTACCGCCCGCTGTACAACCGCGCCGTGGGCGCCCAGATCGCCGACCAGCTGCGCCGGGCCGGCTACCGGCCCGGCAGCGGCATACCCGTGGTGCTGGTCAGCTACAGCGGCGGCGCCCAGGTCGCCATCGGCGCGGTCCCGGCGCTGCACGCCGGGTTGCGCGCCCCGCTGCTGCTGATCACGCTCGGCGGGTTCCACAACGGCGCCAACGATCTCACCCACGCCGGTCATCTGTACCAGCTCACCAGCGACCACGACTGGATCGAGCGGGTCGGCACCTGGCTCTTCCCGCAGCGCTGGCGGGTGTTCCGCCGCAGCGCCTGGAACCGGGCCCGCCGCGCAGGCAGGATCACCACCCGGAGGCTGGACCCCGCCACCCACGTCGGGCGCAACAGCTACATCAGCCCGGAGGCGCGGCTGCCCGACGGCCGCAGCCACCTGGAGCGCACCACCGACACCGTCATCGCCCTCATCCGCACCCACTGTGGGGCCAGGAAACCCTCGCCGTGAGGGGGCTCCCGGCCCCGCCGGCGAGAACCGTCACGGCACCTGGGCCTCAGGCGACGAGCTCTTTGCCGTGATCCGGACCGGAGCGATAGGCTATCGGCCGGATCAGGCCGATAGCCTCCTGCTTTCCGTCGTCGGGCACGCGGCCGGTGGAGGCGGTGCCATGGCGAGCGGGGACCCGAAGTTGCAGCTGCGTGGCAGGCAGGCCGAGTGTGAGACGCTGGACCAGCTCGTGGCCACGGTGCAGTCCGGCCACAGTGCGGTGCTGGTGGTGCGCGGCGAGGCGGGCATCGGCAAGACGGCACTGCTGGAGTACGCGCGCGCCGCGGCCTCGGGCTGCCGGATCGCCAGGGCGGCGGGCGTCGAGTCGGAGATGGAGCTGGCCTTCGGCGGGCTGCACCAGCTCTGCGCCCCGTTCCTGGATCACCTGCCGCACCTGCCGGCCCCGCAGCGCGAGGCGCTCGGCATCGCGTTCAGGCTCAGCGCGGGAGCCCCGCCGGACCGGTTCCTGGTCGGGCTGGCGGTGCTCAGCCTGCTCGCCGACGTGGCCGAGAAGGAGCCGCTGGTCTGCCTCGTCGATGACGCCCAGTGGCTCGACCGGGTCTCCGCGCAGACGCTCGCCTTCGTCGCGCGGCGCCTGCTCGCCGAGCGGATCGGGCTGGTGTTCGCGGTGCGCGAGCCCCGCCTGGAGGACGACCTGACAGGGCTGCCGCCGCTCGAGGTCGGCCGCTTGAGCGACGGCGACGCCCGCGCGCTGCTGGACTCCGTGGTGCCCGGGCGGCTCGACGCGCGGGTCCGCGATCGCATCGTCGCCGAGACGCAGGGCAACCCGCTGGCCCTGCTGGAGCTGCCCCGGGGGCTGACGCCGGCGGAGCTGGCGGGCGGGTTCGGGCGGCCCGACGCGCGGTCGCTGGCCGGCCAGATCGAGCAGAGCTTCCTGCGGCGGGTCCGGGCGCTGCCGGCCGAGACCCAGCGCCTGCTGCTCATCGCGGCGGCCGAGCCGGTGGGCGACGTGACCCTGCTGGCGCGCGCGGCGGATCTGCTGGGCATCGAAGCGGCCGCCGCGGCGCCGGCCGAATCGGCGGGACTGATCACCATCGGGACCCGGGTGCGGTTCCGCCATCCCCTCGTCCGCTCGGCGGCCTACCGCGTCGCGGCCCCCGAGGACCGGCAGGGTGTGCACCGCGCGCTGGCCGACGCGACCGACCCCCAGGCAGACCCCGACCGCCGGGCCTGGCATCTGGCCAACGCCGCCGTCGGCCCCGACGAGGCGGTGGCCGCCGAGCTCGAACGCTCCGCCGGCCGGGCCCAGGCCCGCG
>NZ_JBFALF010000075.1:0-19271 GCF_040656115.1 Nonomuraea sp. NPDC050202
TGACGAGCCCGCAGCCGATGCCCGCCCCGACCGTGACCAGCGCGAACGACGAGTGCCCCACGCCCTCGCCGAACCACTGCTGCACGGCCGTCAGCACGCGCACGTCGTTGTCCAGCACGGTCGGCACCAAAGTAGGAACCAGGACCGGCGCGCTGCATCTGTCGCTCCACCAGTCCTCATCGCCAGCTGTCGCTCCAGGGTCAGCCGAGCCCAGCTGCAGAAACAGCGTCCAGGCTCTCGAAGCTGGAAGTAGCGGCACTCGTCCGCAGCTGTCATCCGGCTGGAGGTGATCAACTTCGAGCACACACCACAAGGGGTCCTCGGAGGAGATGCCGCTTGCCTTGCCTTCGAGATGTCATGCGACCGGCAGACGCCCCAGCCTGGTCCCCGCAGCCCGTGATCGGACGGAGACAGTAATGCCGCTCGGTTCAGGGCATTTCGCGCGGATGCGGGATGCCGGCGATGAAGGTGCCCGCCCGAAGCGCTCCCGATCATGGCCTGCCCTTCGACCTGGCGGACTGGCTGCACGCCCTCATCGTCCAGCAAACTTCCGATGACGGCTGCCCCTGCCGTCAAAGCCTTCCTACATGTCGAGCATGACGCTCGTCGTGGGACGCGCGCAGCACACCAGCACCTGGTTCGGGGGTACGCCGTTCACCGGGTCGACGGCGTACTCCACCTCACCGTCGTCGATGCGGCACATGCAAGCGCCGCACAGCCCCGAGCGGCACGAGGCATCCGGGCGCAGGCCTGCTCGTTCCGCCAGGGCCAGCAGGCTGAAGGTGTTCTCCCGCCAGGGGACGGCGAGCCCGGACCGCATGAAGGTCACCAGGATCGGCCACCCGTGAGCGTCCACCGCCGGAGCGCCGGCCTGCACGCCGTCGTCACGCAACGGCGAACGCGCCGCCCCGAAGACCTCGAAACGCACCCGGTCGCGAGGGGCACCCCGCTCGATCAGGCCGTTGATCATGTCCTGCATGAACCCGCCGGGCCCGCACACGTAGAAGTCCGCATCCAAGGAGGGCAGGATCCGCTCCAGAACGGCCGGCGTCAGCCGCCCGGCCTCGTCGAACGCCTGCCCCCGCACGTCCTCGCGCTCGGGCCGGCTGAACATCACGTGGCTGCGCAGGAGCACGTTGGAGGCGACGATGCGGCGTACCTGGGAGCCGAAGGCGAATTCACGCGACGAACGGGCGCCGTGCGCGAGGAAAACCTCACGGCCGTATTCGTCCGCTGCCAGCCGGTCCAGCATGGCCAGCATGGGCGTGATGCCGATCCCAGCGCTGACCAGCACCACCGGCCGCCGGCCAGGGGCGAGCACGAAACGCCCGCGCGGCGCCCGCGCCCGCACCCGCGCACCCACCGGCACCTGCGCGTGCAGGTATGCGGATGCCAGGCCCGCGGGAACACCGGGAGCCCCAGGCGGGGCCAGCTCGCGCTTGACCGCAATGCGATGGCCGCCGTCCTCGCCCCGCCCCACGATCGTGTACGTCCGTACGACCGGCCTGCCGGCACCGGGCACATCCAGCACCAAGGTCAGGAACTGGCCCGCCTGGAACTCCGGCAGGCGTGCGCCGTCCGGATCCGCCAGGTCGAAGGAGACCACCCCGGCGGCTTCACGCCGCCGCGCCGTGACCACCAGGGTCCGCTCGCCCGGCCACGCCTCGCCTCCCGCAGCCCGCTCGAGAAGCTTCGCGGCCTTCGCACGCAGCGTCGCCGGCAGTGCGCCACAGGCCAGGACACGCCTTAGCGCATCCGGGGAGGGCTCCCCATGCAGCGTCCGGGCCAGTTCGGCCATGGACATGCCGCCGGTGCCGCGGCGCACGAGTTCGATCCGGTCGCCGGGGCGCACATGGCCGGGTCGCACCACCGCGCAGAAGAATCCCAACCGCCCAGAGCGCAGGTATCGGCCCGGGAAGCCCGCGCCCTCACCCAGCCGCACCGCCATCTTCCGGCACGGGATGCGGGGCTGCGTCACTCGCAGCCGGGCATCACCGACGCGCAGTTCGTCGCCGAGCATGACCTCCTCATCCGGCGGCCACGCGATCGTCAGGTTCTCGCCGAACGTGCCCGGCGGCAGCCGGCGGCCGAGCTCGCGCTCCCACCGGTCGTAGTGGCCACGCTGGTAGAGCAGCACGGCGCGGTCCCGGTCAAGCGCATCATCGACATGGTCGTCACCCACCAGCCCGTCCATCTCGACGCGGACGGCGCCGGACGCGGGACGTTTGTCGAAGCCGGTCACGATGCTCTCGCCTTGAACGATCATCGGCCTCGCCTGCCCGATATTCACGGCGAGCACCGACCCGCAGATTTCAGCCATCATCAGAAGGGACATCAGGAGACGGGAAGGTGCCGCCGCAGGAAATCGACGGTGAGCCGCCATGCGGCCTCTGCGGCTGGCGCGTCGTGGAAGTGCGGCGCATCGAAGTTGTGGAAGGCATGCCCGGCAGACTCCTGCACATGGACCTCGACCAGCGGCCGTCCCGCCGCCGCCTTCTCCACGGCCGCGACCTTCTCCCTGGGGATGTAGGGATCCTCGCCCCCGAAGTGGTACTGCGCGGGACAGGTAATGGCGTCCAAGAGGTCGACGAGGGCGGGCACCTTCGAGCCGTAGAAGGAGACCACCGCAGCAGGGCCGGTCTCAGCGGCCACGGCGTGGGCCAGTGACCCGCCGAGGCAGAACCCGATGAGCCCCACGCCGCCGTTCACCTCCGGCAGTTCGGCAAGCCGTTCGAAGGCGGCCGCGCAGTCGCTCACTCCGGTCTCGAAGCTGAACTTGCTGCTCAGATCGAGCGACTGTGCCAGGCCTGCTTCGTCGTGCTCGGCAGCCCAGTTGCGCTGCAGTCTCCAGAACAGATCCGGCGCGCCGACGACGTAGCCCAGGCCGGCCAGATCCTCGGCCACCTTCCTGATGTACGTGCCCACACCGAAGATCTCCTGGATCAGCAGCAGACCGGGACCACTCCCCCGCTCAGGCGCCCAGAGGGGCATCTGGAACGCGCCGCCGTCAACATGCACGGTGTCGGTGTAGGTGGACATGTTCCCCCCGTAACCAGTAGGTGGCAGGATTCACCGACAACAATCACGCGGTGGCATGCTGGGCGCATCTGTCGGATGACCAGCGACGACAGCCGAACCCGCCCGCCGCGTCCCCGCCACCACAGCACCGGCGATGAGGGCTGCCTGAGGGAAACGAATCCGTCGCATGACTGATCCGCAGAACCGGGCGCCTGCAGGTTGTTTGGCGGTCAGCCCACGGAAAGGCGCACGCGACCGCAGGCCTAGGTGGCTACCCGTTGAATTCAGTCACGCAACGGATTCGCTTTTCTGTCCCGCTTCCTACCTTGATGTCGTTTGCCCACGGGTGCGTGGCCGTGGCGAGGATGAGAAGGGAAGCACCCAGTGAACCGCACGCGTCACAAGCGCCGCGCCGTCACGGCCGCCGCGGCCTTCGCGGTGTCGATCAGCATGGCAGTCACCGGGTTAACCGCCGGCACCGCCTCGGTCCCGGCCCAAGCCGCCGCTGACTCGATACTCCCCACATCCGCGCCCCCACCTGGACAGAGCGGGGCGCAGGCCAGCGAGCAGGAGGCGGCCGCCGAGGCCCGGCGCACCGGCGCTCCTGTGGAGGTGGCCTCGCTGCGCGGTGAGAGCAGCGAGGTCTTCGTCACCCCGGAGGGGCACCTGGAGGCGCGCGAGCATCTGCGCCCGGTCCGCACCCGCATCGGCGGCGCATGGACGCCGATCGACACCACGCTGGCCCGTACCGGCGACGGCATGGTGGCTCCCCGGGCCGCCACCGTGAGTCTGGCGTTCTCCGGCGGCGGCGACGTGCCGCTGGTGCGGATGGCACAGGCCGGCAGGCAACTGGCGCTGTCGTGGCCGGGATCGCTGCCCACGCCTCGGGTGGAAGGCGACACCGCCACCTACGTTGACGTGCTGCCCGGCGTCGACCTGCGGCTGAAGGCGCAGCAGGACGGCTTCAGCCAGGTCTTGGTGGTCAAGTCGGCCCAGGCGGCAGCCGACGCCAGGTTGACGGAACTGCGGCTGAAGCTGGCCGCCGACGGCATGTCGGTCAGGAAGAACGACGCGGGCGGGCTGTCGGCGATCGACGATGGCTCCGGTGGCGCGGTGTTCGAGACCGCGCAGCCGCTCATGTGGGATTCCAGTCCCGGCCACGAGGGCTCCCCGGATGCGCGCAGTCGGGAGTCGGGCCCGCAACAGCGTGGCACGGCGGGCGAGCCGGGTCCCGCCGAGTCCGGCAAGCTGACGCCGGTCGGCGTCGACGTGCCGTCCGGCGGCGCCGAGCTGGTGTTGAGGCCCGACACCGATGTGCTGCGGGGCCGGGACACCGTGTATCCGGTCTTCATCGACCCGCAGTGGTACACGCCCAAGGCCAGCGCGTGGACGATGGTCTCGAAGTACTGGGCGTCCAGCCCGCAGTGGAAGTTCAACGGCGAGTCCGACGCCGGCATGGGCTATTGCCTGTGGTACTACTGCAACCCCTACGACACCAAGCGCCTGTTCTACCGTCTGCCCACCTCCAGGTTCGCGGGACGGACGATCCTGTCGGCCGAATTCGTGGTGCGCAACGCCTGGTCGGCCTCCTGCGATGCGCGCGGGGTGCAGGTGTGGCGTACGAAGGACATCTCCTCCTCCACCACCTGGAACACCCAGGAGGCGGCAGGCTTCTGGATCGACCATCTCAAGACGGAATCCTTCGCCTACGGCTACGACGGCTGCGCCTCCAAGGACGCCGAGTTCGACGTGAAGCCGGCGGTCCAGCAGGCCGCCAAGGGCAAGTGGTCCACCGTGACGTTGGGCCTGCGCGCCTCCGACGAGAACGACAAGTACGGCTGGAAACGCTTCGCCGACGACGCCTACCTGAGGGTCCGGTACAACCGCCCGCCGACGCAGATCAAGATGTCGCAGCTGAGCATGGAGTACGGCGGCCTGTGCAAGCGCCCGGCAGACGCCCCCTACACGCGCACCCTGGGCAAGATCTACGCCAACAACGTCTCCGACCCCGACGGCGACAACGTCTCGGTACAGTTCATGGCCCGCTGGGACGGCGGCGAGTGGAAGCCCTCCCGCACCACGACCAAGAAGTCCTACTCCGACTTCTCCCTCACCCTGCCGTCCTCGATCCCCAAGGACAAACAGATCCACTGGTTCGCCCGCGTCCATGACGGCGCCCAGTACTCGCCATGGTCGTACGAGGGCGACGCGACGTCCTGCTACTTCTTCTACGACCCCACCGCGCCCGCACCACCCACCGTCACCTCGGCCGAATACCCCGCCTCCAACAGCGACGACCCGGATGATCCCTGGCACGACGGGATGGGCCAGTACGGCCGATTCACCCTCAAGAGCGCCGACACCGGCGTCGTCAAGTACTGGTGGGGCCTCAACGTCGATCCGTCCTCCGACCGCGCCGTCACCACGACCGGCGGCGCCGAGCGGACGATCAAGCTCCTGCCGCCCAAGATCGGGGTGAACACTCTGTTCGTGCGCTCCTTCGACGCGGCCGGCAACGCCTCAGCACCCTTCGGCTACCGGTTCAGAGTGCGGTCGGGGCAGCAGGAGCGGGCCGGCTGGCAGATGGACGAGAACGCCGGCGCCGCCCAGGTGGCAGGCGTGGGCGCGGCCTGGCCGGCCGGGCTGCACGGCGGGCTACGGCCCGGCGGCGCCGGCGTGTCCGGAACGGGCCTGACCCTGGACGGCACCGACGACCATGCCGCCACCGAGGCGCCCGTGCTCGACACGGGCAAGAGCTTCTCGGTCGCACTGTGGGCCCGCCTGCCCGCCGACAAACCCGCCAGGGCCATGACGGCCATCTCTCAGGCGGGCCAGAACACCAGCGGCTTCGAGCTGTTCCACTCCGGGACCGGCGGCTGGACATTCATGACCCACGCCTCCGACTCCAGCACCGCCGCGCAGGTGAAAGCCGAGCAGCCGCCCTGCCCGGCCGGCGACACCGCGTGCGCCGGCGCCAGGCTCGGCGTGTGGACGCACGTAACCGGCGTGTTCGACAACGCCAAGCAGCAGATCAGGCTCTACGTCAACGGCGTGCAGGCCGCCGCCACCACCTACATCGGCCCCTGGGACGCCCGCGCCAGAACCATCCTCGGCGCCTCCGGAATGGGCCACTCCTGGCTCAGGAACTTCTTCGCCGGCGACCTGGACGAGGTTCAGCTGTTCGACTACCAACTGCCCGACGACCAGATCACCCGCCTGTCCGCCAGGCAGCCAGTGATCACAAACCGTCCCGCGAAGCTGATCTGGATGCTCGACGACCAGCCGGAGCAGCCGCACCTGACGGGCCGGCCGCAGCAGGCCGACGCGATGTTGCGCGGCGGCGCCCGCCTCGGCGCGCCCGGGGTGAGCAGAACGGCGCTGGAGCTGGACGGCGTGGACGACCACGCCACGATGGGCCGTCCCCTGCTGGACACAGCCCAGAGTTTCACGGTGTCGGCCTGGGCCTGGCTGCCCGGCGACAAGCCGTCCAGGAACATGTCGGTGATCGGTCAGGCCGGGGTGCACAACCGCGGCTTCGAGCTGTACCACTCCTCCTCAGCCGGCTGGGTGTTCATGCGTGCCGGCGCCGACAACGCCTCCGCGCCTTCGGTGCGCGCTGTGCAGAACCCCTGCGGCAACGGCACGGTCACCTGCCCGCCCGCTGGCCTGGGCGAGTGGACCCACCTGACCGGCGTCTACGACCGGGACGCCGGCGTCATCCAGCTCTACGTCAACGGCCAGCTCAAGGCCACCCAGCCCTTCACCACGCCTTGGTACGCCGGCGGCGAGGTCACCCTGGGCGCAGCGGCAGCCGTTGGAACGCTGACCGGGCCGGTGAGCCACTTCCAGGGCAAGCTGGACGACCTGCGCGTCCATGACCGGCTGCTGTCCGGGGCCGAGATCACCCAGCTGTTCAAGCAGCGCCCGGTGGTCACCGGCCGGTGGAAGTTCGACGTGAATACCGTCACGGTCACGTACGACGACACCGAGCCGCGCAACAACCTCACACTGCACGGCGGCGCCAGCGTGGCCGCCGGCTCCAAAGACGGCTCCATCGACGGCCAGCTGCAGCTCAGCGGCTCCGGCCAGTACGCCACGAGCGCGGCCGTCCCGGTGGACACCAGCGCCAGCTTCACGGTCTCCGTCTGGGTCAAGGCTGCCTCGTATCCGTCCGGGCAGTCCGCCGTGCTCACCATCCCGGGCCTGCAGCAGAGCGCGATCACCTTGCGGTACACGCCGCCCGCCCCCAGCGGCGATCCCAACGATCCGCCGACCGATCCGGGCCGATGGCGGGCGAGCATGGCCGACAGTGACGCCGCGGGCGCCGCCGTTGCCCAGGCCGAGCACGGCCAGTTCTTCAGCCCGACCGAATGGAACCATGTGGTGGTCGTCTACGACGCCTTCACCAACGAACTGACGCTGTACGTCAAGGGTGAGCCGCAGGGCATCGGCTGCGCCGACGACGACGGCAACGGCGAGCCCGACGACCCCACCTGTGAGCCGCAGATCTCCTGGACGGAGAACACCCGCGGCTTCAAGTCCGCCCAGCCTCTGCAGGTCGGCCGAGCCAAGACTGGGACGTCTGCGTGGGGCGAGTACTGGCCGGGGCTGATCTCCGACCTGTGGACCTTCCAGGGCACGCTGACGGAGCTGCAGATCGCGCATCTGGCGGTCGGCCAGCCTGGCCTCCCCTCACAAGTTCCCGGCCTCTGAAAGGTCCTGGCATGACGACGATTCGATGGTGGCGGCGCCTGTCGCCGGCGCTGGCCGTGGTGGTGGCGAGCGGTCTGCTGCAGGTGCTGCCGGTCACACCGCCCGCCACCGCCCACGACGGCGGGTCCGCCCGGCAGGACAAGCCGGTCGCGGGCACGACCGCCTCGGTCAAGCCCCGCACCCTGCGAAGCGAACCGCCGCGCGGGAAGCCGCGGGCGGCCTGGCCGGCGGCGGGCGTGCACGCCGGCGCGGGCGTTCAGACCCAGGTGCTCGGCCGCGAGGCGGTGCGCAAGGCGGGTGTGCCGGGACCGGTGTTCACGCTGCAGGCCAAAGCCGGGATGAAAAGCGCGAGCACGCGGGCCGAGCTCGACTACGCGGGCTTCGCCGAGCTATACGGCGGCGCATACGCCTCCCGGCTGCGCCTGGCCGAACTGCCGGCGTGCGCGCTCACCACCCCCGACAAGCCGGAGTGCCGGATCACGACCCCGGTGAAAACGGCCAACGACGTCGAAAAACGCAGACTCACCGCCACTGACGTGCCATTACGCGCGGGCACGGCCACGGTGCTGGCCGCCGTGGCTGGGGCGAGCAGCGACAAGGGCGACTACACCGCGACCACCCTGTCGCCCTCGGCCACCTGGGCCACCGATCTCAACACCGGCGACTTCGGCTGGAGCTACCCCATCGCCGTGCCGGACGTGCCCGGCGGGCTCGCCCCGGACGTGACGTTGTCGTACTCCTCGGGCGGCATCGATGGGCGCACCTCCAGCACCAACAATCAGGCCTCCTGGGCGGGCGATGGGTTCGAGCTGTGGCCGGGCCACATCGAACGCCGTTACAAGCCGTGCTCCGACGACGGGGTGGAGAACGCCGACGGTCACAAGACCGGCGACCTGTGCTGGGCCTACGACAACGCCTTCATCACCTTCGGCGGCAAGAGCGGCGAGCTGGTGCCCGCCGGCACCGACACGTGGAAGTTCCGCGGCGACGACGGCAGCGTCATCCAGCGCCTCTACGGCGGCGCCGGAGACGTGCGCGGCAACGGCGCCCGCAAGGACGAGTACTGGAAGCTGACCACCGCCGAGGGCATCCAGTACTACTTCGGCTACAACCGGCTGCCCGGCTGGAGCGACGGCAAGCCGACCACCGAGTCGACCTGGACCGTGCCGGTGTTCGGCGACGACGTCGGCGAGCCGTGCCATACCGACAAGATCTCCGACTCGTGGTGCCAGCAGGGCTGGCGGTGGAACCTCGACTACGTCGTCGACCCGCACGGTAACGCCATGGCCTTCTCCTACGACAAGGAGACCAACTCCTACGGCCGGTTCCTGGACAAGACCAACGACACCCGCTACGTCCGCGGCGGCGTGCTCAAGCACATCGAGTACGGGCTGCGCAAGGACACCGTCTACACGGCCGCCGCCTTGGCCAAGGTGACTTTCACCAGCGGCGAGCGGTGCATCCCCGACGCCACGGCGACCTGCTCCTCGATCGACCAGAACGCCTTCCACTGGTACGACACCCCCTGGGACCTCAACTGCGACGAGGGGGAGGACTGCGACGACGGGCGGCTGTCGCCGACGTTCTTCACCCGCAAGCGGCTGACCTCCATCACCACCGAAGCCGGCGGCAAGAAGATCGACACGTGGACGCTGACGCACCGGTGGGGCATGGCCGACACCGACTACCAGCTCCTGCTGGACTCCATCCAGCGCACCGGCCACACCGCCACCCCCGTGGTCACGCTGCCCAAGACGGTCTTCGGCTACACGCAGTTGCAGAACCGGCTGGACAAGACGGGCGACGGGTACGCGCCGTTCATCAAGGACCGGCTCAGCACGATCTCGGACGAGGCGGGCGGCCAGCTCGACGTCGGCTACTCCGAACCCGCCTGCGCCTGGGACAAGCTGCCCACGCCGCAGACCAACACCACCCGGTGCTTCCCGCAGTACATCGGCGGCAGCTCCACCGACGATCCCGAGCTGAGCTGGTTCAACAAGTACGTCGTCACCAGCGTGACTGCGACCGACCGCACCGGGGGCGCCCCCGACCAGGTCACCGCCTACGACTACCTGGACGGCGCGGCCTGGCACTACGACGATGACGACGGCCTGACCAAGGAGAAGTTCAAGACCTGGTCGCAGTGGCGCGGCCACGGGCACGTCCGGGTCCGCACCGGCGGCCAGGGCGGCGCCATGAAGACGCAGTCCGACACCTACTTCCTGCGCGGCATGCACGGCGACCGCAAGGGCCCCAACGCCGCCGACGGCACCAAGAGCGTCACCGTCGAGCTGGACCCCGCAGAAGGCGACCCGATCACCGACCACGACGCGGCCGCCGGATTCGCTTACAAGACGGTCACCTTCTCCGGACCGGGCGGCGCGGTGCTGGGCAAGACCGTGAGCAGGCCGTGGCGCCACCAGACCGCCAAGAAGGAACGCCCCTGGGGGACGATCACCGCCGGCTTCTCCGGCACCGCCCACACCAGGTCCTGGACCTCCCTCGACGGCGGCAAGGGCGAGAAGTGGCGCACCACCTCGGTCGCCAACACCTACGACACCGTGGCCGGGCGGGTGACCGCCACCGACGACTTCGGCGATGACTCCACTCCCGCCGACGACAAGTGCACCCGCACCACCTACGCCGCCGACACCGGGCTGAAGACGCTGCCCAGGCGGGTGGAGACAGTGGCCACGGCGTGCGGCAGGACCGCCATCCGGCCCGACAACGTCATCGCCGACGTGCGCACCGCCTACGACGGCGGCGGTTACGACACCGCCCCCGTCAGGGGCACCCCCACCGCCACCGCCGTGCTCAAGGAGTACTCCGGCACCACTGCCGTGTACGTGGAGTCGGGCGCGACCTTCGACGCCTACGGCCGCACTACCAGCAACACCGACCTCACCGCCGACGTCAAGGTGACCGCGACCGGTGCCCTGACCAGGACTCCACGCACCGACGGGCGCACCACGGCCACGGTCCGCACCCCCGCGACCGGTCTGGTCACCGCCACGACGGTGACCACGCCGCGGGCCCGGCCGGACGACCCGGCCAGCACGCAGGTCACCACCACCTTGCACGAGACGGCGCGCGGCCTGCCGACCCGCACCACCGACACCAACGGGCGCGTCACCCAATTCGGCTACGACGCGCTGGGCCGCCTCACCAAGGTCTGGCTGCCCAACCGGCTCACCAGCCAGACGCCGTCGTACGAGTTCACCTACACCATCACCGCGGACGCCCCTGCCGCGATCGGCACCAAGACCATCGGCAACCGGGGAGAGCAGCGCACCTCCCACACCCTGTACGACGGCTTCCTGCGCCCCCGCCAGACCCAGAGCCCCGGCCCCGAGGGGGGCCTGCTCATCTCCGACACGCACTACGACGAACGCGGCCTGATCGGCGTCGACTTCGTCACCTACTTCACCAAGGACGGCCAGGCGGGCAAGCTGTTCCAGCCCGCCGACGCGCTGACCGTGGAGACCCAGGTCCACCACGTCTACGACGGCCTGGGACGCGAGATCGAGGTCAGGCAGGTCGCCGGCAACAGCGGCGGCGGCCAGGTGCTGGCCACCACCAAGACGGTCTACGGCGGCGACCGTGTGACCGTCACCCCGCCCCAGGGCGGCACCGTCACCACCACCGTCACCGACGCCCGCGGCCAGACGGTCGAACTACACCAGCACCACGCTAGCGGCGCCGACGTCACCCGCTACGCCTACACCCCGGCGGGCCAGCTCAAAGAGCTCAAGGACCCGGCAGGCAACACCTGGGCCTACCGCTACGACCTGCTCGGCCGCCAGATCGAGTCCGCGGATCCCGACAAGGGCGTGGTCAAGAACACCTACGACGACCGGGGACAGCTCACCCTGGCCTCGCACGCCACCGGCACCCTCGCCCACCTCTACGACGGGCTCGGCCGCAAGACCCAGCTGCGCGCCGGCTCGCCGACCGGGGAACTGCGCGCCGAATGGAAGTACGACACGCTCGACGGGGCCGAGGGCCTGCTGGCGGAGTCCATCCGCTGGGTCGCGGGCAAGGCCTACAGCAAGCGGGTGACCGGCTACGACCGGCTCTACCGGCCGACCTCCACCGAGGTCGTCATCCCCTCCGGGGAAGGCGCCCTGGCGGGCACGTACGCGTCGAGAACCTCTTACAAGGAGTCCGGCCTGCCACAAGGCACCGGCTACCCGCAGGCCGGGTCGCTCCCGGCGGCCACCGCCGCCTACGCCTACGAGGACGCGACGCTACGGCTGTCCACCGTCAACGGGCTCGGCGCGACCGGCACGACGAGCTACTCCTACACCGGCAAGCCGCTGACGTACGAGATGGCCGTCACCGGCGGCAAGCCGACCACGGTCACCAACGACTACGAGTGGGGCACCCAGCGCCTGGCCGCCTACCGGATGGAACGTCTGGAGGTGCCGGGTGTCGACCAGCAGGCGTCCTTCCGCTACGACCCGGCGGGCAACGTGCTGTCGGTGTCGGACGTCTCCCGCTCCGGCACCGACACCCAGTGCTTCGCCTACGACCACGTGCGCCGCCTGACCGAGGCGTGGACCCAGGCCACCACCGCCTGCGCCGGCTCGCCCGCCGCCGGCGTGCTCGGCGGTCCGGCCGCGTACTGGCACTCCTACGCCTACGACAAGGTCGGCAACCGCGTCACCGAGACCCTGCACGATCCGGCGGGCGACACCGCCAAGGACGTCACCCGCACCTACGCCTACCCGGCGGCTGGCCAGCCGCGCCCCCACGCCGTCACCTCCGTCACCCCCTCCACCGGAGCCGCGCCCGACACCTTCGCCTACGACGAGGCCGGCAACACCCGCACCCGCAAGGCCGGCGGCGTCAGCCAGACGCTCGACTGGGACATCGAGGGCCACCTGGCCAAGGTGACCGACTCGGCGGGCAAGGTCACCGAGTACCTCTACGACGCCGAAGGCAACCGCCTCATCGGCCGCACCCCGACCGAGACCACCCTCTACCTCGGCGCCACCGAGATCACCCTGGCCAAGGGCGCGACCGCGACCCAGGCCACCCGCTACCTCGACCTCGGCGGCGGCCACCAGGCCGTCCAGAAGGACAACGGCGCCATCTCCTTCACCCTCGCCGACCACCACGGCACCGGCCACCTGTCCGTCGACGCCGCCACCCAGCAGCTCACCCAGCGCCGCACGCTGCCCTTCGGCGCGCCGCGCGGCACGCCGCCGCTCGCCTGGCCGGGAACCCGCGGCTTCGTCGGCGGCATCGACGACACCAAGGCGACGGGGCTGGTGCACCTGGGCGCACGCGAGTACGACCCGGCCCTCGGCCGCTTCCTCAGCGTGGACCCGATCCTCGACCTGTCGGAGCCGCAGAAGCACCAGGGCTACGCCTACGCCGGTCACAACCCGCTCACCTTCAGCGACCCGAGCGGCCTGGACTACGGTTGCGGCAGCGGCGCGGGCTCGTGCGAGTACGGCGCGGGCGGAGTGAACAAGAGGCCCGGTGACTCATCGATCCCGTCAGCTCCGCCAGGAACGGGTGGCGGAATGCACGCCCCCCGCGGCGGCGGTGGCGGAGGTGGCGGCGGCGGCCAGCGCAGTGGCAGCGGCCACAGCAAGCCCCGCTACCGGATCATGCCGACGCAAGAAACGATCATCATCGAGGGTAAGCGCATCCCCACCGAGGCCGAATTCAAGCTACGGCCCTACCACCGAGGGTCCTACGAGGAGAACCTCAAGGCCTGGCTGAACTTCGAGTGTCAGGCGGGCGGCGGCTTCAACCGTTTCTGCGCTGCAGTCCGTGACCTCGGCCTCCTGGAAAGAGGTGGACCGCCCAGTCTGTCCGCCATCAAGGATGCCCTCATCGGCGACTACGTCGGCTGCGCCAAGGGCTCCCTCAAGTCCTGCGCATGGGCAGGCGCCGACCTCGCCCTCACTGTCGCGACCGGCGGGTACGGCAAGGTCGCCAAGGCCAGCATCGTGAGCGCCAAGAGCGCGAAGGCAGGGTCGCGATATGCCGACGCCCTGGAAGATGCCGTCGGCAAGTGCAGCAGTTTCGTCCCCGGCACCCGGGTGCTGATGGCGGACGGCACCACGAAGGCGATCCAGGACCTCGAGATCGGCGACAAGGTCCTCGCTGCCGACCCCGAGACCGGTGAGACCAGAGCCGAGACCGTCACTGCCACCATCACCAGCGAAGGCCTCAAGCGACTGGTCCACGTCACCGTGGGCACCGGCGAAGACGCCGGTGCGGTGACCGCCACCGATCACCACCCGTTCTGGGTCCCCGCGCTGAATAGGTGGGTGCCGGCCGAGGAGCTACGGGCGGGCATGTGGCTGCGCACCTCCGCAGGCACGTACGTACAGGTGAGCGCCATCAGGCAGCGCACCGCTGAGCAGCGCGTCCACAACGTGACCGTCGCCAACCTGCATACATACTATGTTCTTGCCGAAATAACGCCGGTACTCGTTCACAACACGAAATGCCCCGAGTATGAAAACCCGGGGCATCATGACCCGACGGGCGGCCCTCACCCATACAACCCGGGAAGAGCGGTGTTGCCGCCCGACGCGGCAGAACAATTTGCCAATAGTGTCCAGGTCGGCAAACACCGATGGACCAAGATCGGCGAAGGCCGAAAAGCCGTCTACTACCGCTACTCCTTCGACAATGTCAGCAAGTGGCACTGGAGTGGCAGCACGAACGGCGTTACGAAATCTGGCGCTCCGAGCGTCATCAGAATGCAAGATGTCCCCAAGGAGGTCAAGAGATGGTAGTCCTGAGAAATTGATCGAAGATGAAATGATCCTATCTCCTCATCTATCAGTCGCGACACGCGCGGCGACTCCGGAACCATTGGCGAACTCAGGCGCTGGCGCCGGGCCAGTGTTATTGCCAACCTCGGACGTCGCCGCGCGGCGATGAATGATCGGCGCGTACCGCGTAGTCCCTATCACCGCTCCGTTCGAGGTTCGCCATCTCCGGCATGCCCGTCTTCGCTGACGCCCGCACATCCCGAGGTGAACACCAGGAGCATCCAGTCGCTTTACAGATTTGATGTCACATGTTCACAGCTAATGTCGTACGCGTCATTACCGCTATCAGTGGAGTGTCCATGCCTGCTTCCGCCGTTAGAATTTTTAATTCGATCAGCACGACAAAGGTCGAACATACGTCCACAATCTTGGATAAGGCGGCGGTACTGGGCGGGAGCGTCGCCGGTCTGATCGCCGCGCGAGTCCTGGCCTATTACGCCAAGACCGTAGTCATCATTGATCGGGATGACCTGGACACGACCGAGAATTCGCGTCCCGGTGTGCCACAGAGTTCCCAGGTGCACACCTTGCTGCTGGGCGGGCTCAGGCAGCTTGAGCGCTGGTACCCGGGATTCGCCTCCCAAGGGCAGCGAGAAGGCGCGGTGATGGTGTCGGGAAAGAACATCCTGACGTACATCGACGGCGTTTGCCAGGACCCCATTTACGACACCGAGATGCTCTGCAGCAGCCGCCCTTTTCTCGAGGGACTCATCCGCCGCCGCACCCTTGAGGTATCGAACGTGCGGACGGTCAAGGGCCGGATCATGGGCCTGGATTTCCATTCCGGCGCCGTCGTAGGCGTGCGGTACCAGAGCGGGGACAGGGAGGTGGCCGAGGCGGCGGATCTGGTGGTGGACGCCATGGGCCGGGCCAGCAGGCTGAGCGAATGGCTGGAGGGCGCGGGCTGGGAGCGCCCGCCCCTGCGCCGCAAGAGCGTGGGCCTCAACTACGCGACCGGCTACTTCGCCCGCGACAGCCTCCGGTCGGACGACGTGGCCGCCGTCTCACGCCGCACCACGGACCTTTCGACGGCGCGCACCGCTGGGGGCACCGTCAGCCCGGTCGAGGGAGACCGATGGGTGGTCCTGCTGGCCGGCTACGACGACGATCGGCCCGGACGGACGACCGAGGACTTCCTCCGCCGCTGCCGGGAAGACCTTCCGCCGATCTTCGGCCAGGCGGTGGCCGGAGAACTCATCGGCGAGATCAAGACCTACCACCAGGCCGACAGCCGGCGTCGTGACTTCCACCTGGTGGGACGGCTGCCAGCGCGCCTGGTGAGCGTGGGTGACGCGGTCGCGTCGTTCAATCCGGTCTACGGGCAGGGCATGACGTCAGCGGCGCTGCACGCGTCCTGCCTGTCGGCGTACCTGCGTTCCTCCCCTGACCTCGACGTCCCGGCGCGCGAGTTCTTCCGGCTGCAACGCGTCGTCGTCGACGCCGCGTGGCAGATCTCCACGCAGGCGGATGACGCGCGCCAGCCAGACACCGGCATGCTCAGCCTGTCGGAGCGCATATCTCGCTGGCTGGGTGAGGAGGTGGTCTCCGCGGCGACCAAGGACAAGATCATCGCCAAGCGTTTCAACGATGTGATGACCATGACGACCCATCCGAGTGTGCTCTTCTCGCCGGGCGCGATCCTGCGCTCGATCATGGCCAACCGAGGGCTGATCAGGTCATGACAGCACTGCTCGGGCACGGCGGCATCGAGCTTGTGGCGACCGCTTCAACCGGTCGTCCCAAGCGAGCGGGAAGTACTTGTTCACCGCTCGGTCCGGAGGGGGCGACGTCGAGTGTCCGGATGAGGCTTGTTCGGCGTGAGCTGTATCAGGGACCGCGGGAGCTTGCTCTGCACACCCGGACAACCGCACAGGCGGTTGCGGCGGCAGGGGACGATGTTTTCAGCGGTCGAGTACGTCAAGCGTTACGAGACGGCACCGGATCAGCAGACGGTCGAGCAGTTGCAAAAGCTCGTGGACGGCTCCGGGCTGGCTGCGGACGAGCAGTTTGTGGTGGCGTTGCTGAACGCCGTCTCGGCGAGCGACTTCCCTCTGGCGGGGGCGATGCCGGAGATCCGCAAAGCGCTCACGGAAGCCGCGGGAATCCGCGAGCTGGGAGGCTCGTGGAAGGAGAAGCTCGACGCCTATGTCGCCGGCATCGGTGAGGAGCCGTTCGAGATCGCGACGTTCCTGCAGGGGTGCATGAGCAGCGGCTTGGCGCTCGATCACAAGGACACCGTGGCGGGACAGGAGCTGGTACTGGCTACGCCGCTCGTCCTCGTCCGGCAGCCGGTCTTCGAGGAACGGGCGCACGTGTCCGGTCTGCTGGGCGACTACCGGTACCGGACAGACGTGATCGAGGTCGGCATGGGGCTATTCGAGGTAGCTGCCGGACTGCGGGCGAAGAAGGACTTCACGGGCGCCTCCAAGCCGGGCATCCTGCAGTTCACCTCGAGCGACCGGGTCGCCACCTACGACGGCGTGACAGTCGGCAACAGATTCTCCAACGCCTTGGACACCAGTCGGCGTCCCTGGTACAAGGGCGTGTCCGCGCAGATCGTCCCCGACGCGCCGACGGCGGTGGCGCCTAATGACGCGCCGACGACGAGGTCTTCCGAAGCTGTGGGCCAAGGGGCAGAAGCTGCGCGGCATCACCATCAAAGACACCTTCGTCACCCACGCCGTCGTGGAGGTCGCGCCGAACAAGTTCCACAAGTTCTTCACCTGCGAATGGGCCTTCACGGTCGACTACGACGCCACGGACCCCGGCGCCGCCAGGGCGAGCTACCAGGTGACGGGTCAGCGGTTTGAGAGCGGCGAGATCACGCTGAGCGGCCGCAAGCCACTGACGGGGGACTACCTGGATCAGGTCACGGCCTAGATATCTAGGGCTGGATGTTCGCCACTGCCGGCCGCACCCCCACGGCCGGCAGCATCGTCGCCCGTCATGACCGCTGCTGGGAAGTGGCCCAGGGGACGAGCTCGGGGGCGTGCTCGGCGACCCTGGCCAGCGTGGGGGCGGCGGCTCCACCGTGTCCAGTGACCGACAGCGCGCCGCACAGGGTGGCCAGTGCGGTGCACCCGGCCAAGCCGAGGCCGAAGAGATGACCGGCCACGAATCCCGCATCGAAGCAACCTCCCGCCCCGCTGGTGTCGGCGACGGTCACCGGGGGCGCACTGAAGGACACCCGCTCGTGAGAGGACGCGGCGACGGCGCCGTGCGAGCCGTTCTTGATCACAACGGTACGGGTCAGTCCGGCGAGCGTCGAAAGAGCGCGGTCCAGGTCGTCGTGACCGGTAAGGCGGCGTGCTTCGTCGGCGTTGGGAGCGAAGATGTCGACTTCTCGCACCGCGGCGGCGACAGCGGGGTCGTCGAGGGTGGCGTCGATGTGCTGGCCATCCATGAACACGGTGGTCCCGACCCGCCTGGCCGCGTGCACGATCGACGCCAGCCGCGGGCCACGGAGGAACTCCGTCAGCAGCACACATGCCGGACGCTGAGCCGGGATGAGGTCCTCGACCTGAAGCGGCACCGCCGATTCCCGGAAGGAGACGAAGCCGCGTTCGCCGGCGTGGGAGATGGCCACGGAGAGGTTCCGGACCGGCCCCGGGCTCAGAATGTAGGCGGAGGTGTCGACGCCTTCCGCCCGGGCCGTGTCGAGCACCAGCTTGCTGTGCGGATCGCTGCCCAGCCGGGCCGCCCACCGCGCGGGAACTCCAAGCCGGTGCAATGCCCGTTGCTGGGTGAAGGCTCCGGCGGCCAGAAACATCGTCTGGGTGGCGAAGACCTCCTCGCCGCGCTGCGGCCACCGGGACACGCCGGAGAAGATGAGGTCCACGAAGTAGTCGCCAACGACCAGGACGGATCGCTCGGGCGGGAAGGCGCTCACCGCCATACCCCCATGAGGTCACGATGCGCGGTCTCGGCCAGCGGGGCGGCCCGAAGGCAGGACAGGATCAGGGGGTGGATCATCAGCGCCTGAACCGCCAGCCGGCGAGGACGTACGGCCACGGCATGCAGGGGCAACCGTTGGAAGACCTTCACTCGCCGTATGCGGCCGGCCTGCGGCTCGGGTACCGCGCCGCAGGGCAGCGGCCGGATACCGTCGGCGTCGGCGGCCACGCTGATCTCGGCCACGTCCCTGGCGTCCAGGGCGTCGATGCGGCCGGCACCCGACACGTTGGCGGCGCGGTGCCGGGCGGGGCCGCCGCTCAGGGCCGGGATGAGATCAAGCACGACGGCGGCGTACCTTTCTCGGCCCTCGCCGAGGGTGCGTTCCCTGCCTGTCGTGGTGCCGGGCTCGGGGTAGTGCATGGAGGTCGAGCGGCGTCCCGCCTCATAGGCGCGGTAGGCCGCCATGGCCTCCCGGGGCATGGCGGCGCATTTAATGAACAGGGGGCCGCGGGCGCCGCCGCCCGCCAAGGCCCAGGTGGTACCGCCCATGATCGGCCTTTCTCGTCATTTCAGGAAGCCGGCACCGGCGCGACCACCAGGCCACCGGCGTGCTGCGGCAGGTCCAGCGCGACCGGAGCGCCTTCGGTGTGTCCCGGCGGGTCATCGAAGCCGTTCGGCGGCCTCCACGACGTTGGACAGCAGCAGCGCGCGCGTCATCGGCCCGACGCCGCCCGGGTTGGGCGTGAGGTAGCCGGCGACATCCTCCACGTCCGGCGCCACGTCCCCGGCGATCTTGCCGTTCACGCGGGAGACGCCGACGTCGAGCACGGCGGCGCCCGGCTTGAC
>NZ_JBFALF010000076.1:0-18519 GCF_040656115.1 Nonomuraea sp. NPDC050202
CTTAATTCTTCCAGCCGTTCAAGTCTCTGTCAAATTGACCCGACTTGCTCGACCTGCGGAAATTAATCCCTGCCCCCTTTCGGAGACAACCCCTCAAACTTACCAGCCGATCCGAGTGGACGCGCACGCCACACCGGGACGGTGGAGTCTGGAGGTGGCCCCCGAGTGGGGCCAGCGATCACGCCGTCCCCGTGGGACTGCTGAACTCTATGTACGCCTACGGGAACCGTCAAATCGATGGTTCCCCCTGCGCACACGGGTAGGTACGGGTGCGTGCGAGATCAATCCGTGCCCAGGGCGCTCATCATCCTGGTGGGCATCGCCGCCGTGGTGGTCGTGCTCTTCGGCATTCGCGAGGTCGCCTCCATCGCCGGCCCCGTGGTGCTCGCGCTGGTGCTCGTCATCGCCGTCTCCCCGGTACGCGGCTGGCTCGCCGCCAGGAGAACCCCGATCTGGCTCCAGGTCGCCGTGCCGTTCCTGATCGTCGTTCTGGTGCTGCTCGGCATGGTCGGCATCCTGACCATCTCGGTCACCCAACTCGTCTCCCTGCTGCCCACGTACACCGACCAGTTCGAGCGGCTGCTCGACGACTCCGAGCGGTGGGCGGCCGCGCACGGGATCAGCAACGACGTGCTCAACAAGGGGCTGCAGGCGTTCGACCCCGGGCGGGTGCTGGGGCTGGCGCAGAGCCTGCTTGGCAGTTTGATCGGCATTCTGTCCGCGCTTTTTCTCATCGTGGTGTTGTTGCTGGCGATGTCTCTCGACGCGCCGGTGACGGCGCGCATTCTCACCACGGGGGAAGACAGCCGGCCGCAATTGGTGACGGCGCTCGCCACCTTCGGCCACAAGACCCGGCGATATTTGATCGTCTCCACCGTTTTCGGACTTATCAACGCGATCCTGGACATGGTCGCGCTGTCGTTGCTGGACGTGCCGCTGCCACTGCTCTGGGGAGTGCTCGCGCTCATCGCCAACTACATCCCGAACATCGGTTTCGTCATCGGGCTGTTGCCCCCGGCCATGCTGGCCCTGCTGGACGGCGGCGTGCAGACGATGTTGCTGGTGATCGCCGCCTATATCGTCATCAATGTCGTGACGCAGTCGTTCATTCTGCCGAAGTTCCTGGGGGACGCGGTCGGGCTCTCGACGACGATGACGTTCATCTCGCTCATCGTCTGGACTTTCGTGCTGGGGCCGCTGGGCGCGATTCTGGCCATTCCGCTGAGCCTGCTGACGCGGGCCTTGCTGATCGACAGCGATCCGAGTGCGAAATGGGTGCAGTCGTTGGTGTCGGGACGGCTGCCGCGCGGGTGAGGCGCATCAGAGCAGGCGGCTCAGCTGCACGCCGCTGAGGCGCTTGACGTCGTTGGACAGGTGGGCCTGGTCGCTGTAGCCGGCCGTGACCGCCACCTCGGCCAGGGGGGTGCCCGCGCGGGCCAGCCGCAGCGCGTGCTGGAAGCGGACGATGCGCTGGAGGGTCTTGGGCGCGTAGCCGAAGGCCAGCAGGCTGCGGCGATGGAGCTGGCGCTCGCTGTAGCCGAGGTCACGGGCCACCTCCGCCACCGAGCGGCCCCTGCCCAGGGCGGTGGTGATGGCCGGGGCGGCGGGGTCGACGGACGCCGGGCCGGCCGCGGCCGACAGGCGCCGGCCCACCGCCGCCTGCAGGAGCTGGAGCCGGGCCTCCAGCCCGGCACGCAGGCCCGGTAGCACCGCCTCGTCCAGGGGCGAGTGCCGCGCCACGGGCGCGTCCGCGAGGTGGGCGGGCCGGACGCCGGCCATGAGCGGCTCCGCGAGCCGGGGCCGCTCCCGGGCGGCGGGCCAGCTCTCCGCCGCCTTCGTGAGCTCGGCCAGGAGGCCGGGCCCCACGGGCAGGTCGCTCAGCGGCACGCGCAGGTCGCGCAGCTCCTGGAGCGGCACGCCGAAGAAGTCGCCCACCCCGCCGGGCCTGAACCGCACCCCGGCCAGCGTCTCTCCGATGCCGAGCGCCGCCGGCATGGGCCCCGTGTCGGGGCCCGCCACGTAGAGGCCATCAGGCCCCCAGATCAGGTCGACGCACGCGTCGGGCACCACGAGCTGGGTGAAGGCGGCCTCGCTGACGCGATGCCACCCGCAGGCCAGGCGGCCCGCCAGGCCGGCGCTCGGAGGCCGTTCCACGTACATGCCTCCAACGTACGCGAGGCCTCCGACAGAAAGCCGCTCACCCGGGCAGCCGCCCGTAGGCGCGCAGGGTGTTGAGGCTCTGCAGGGTGACGTAGCCGCCCCATTCGTGCGCCACCAGCGGCGTCCACATCGGCCAGTTCCCGCTCCAGCCGCCGTCGGCCGACTGGCCGGCCAGCAGCGCGTCGAGGTTGGCGTCCAGGACGTCCGGCGCGAACAGCGGCAGCCGCAGCGGCCGCGGCGCGAAGTCCAGCGGGAAGTGCACGTGTCCCGAGGCGGTCAGGTCGAAGGTGACGGTGGCGAGGATGGCGTCGCGCAGCCGCGCGAACTCCGACTCCGCGCGCCTCCTGTCGGGCACCCAGTTCAGGAACGTCACCGCCGCGCGAGCCGCGTACGGCTCGAACTCCTTCTGCGCGAAGAGCTTCGACCAGCAGAAGTCGGTGGCGGCGTCCAGCCAGGGGTGGGTGACGGCGTGCTTGTGCAGCAGGCCGGCGATGGAGGCGGTGGGGATGAGGTTGCCCGGCGGGTCGTCCTCGGTCTCCCACCAGGGCGCGCGCAGAGTCTCCCGCACCGACGGCAGCACGAACGGCACGCCGCCGTCCCCGGTGGTGATGGAGGCGAGGTACTTGCAGGCGGCGGGCACCATCGGTGAGTCGAACGCGTCGAGCTCGTCGAGGATCCAGAACGCCACCTCGACCGGCTCCGGCTGGCTGCCGGGGCCGCGCAGGTCGGGTTCGAGCGCGTTGCCGAAGCCGCCGTCCTCGTTCTGGTAGCAGCTCAGCACGTCGAGCACGCGAGCGCGGGAGCCGCCTCTGAACAGCGCTTCGAAGCGAAGCCTGTCGATCAGTCTCGCGTGGTGGTGAAGGTACAGCTCCGCCCGGTCGAGTATGTCCATGGCAGCGGTCCTTCCGTCAGGGGTGTCGACCGCGAAGCTATCCCCTTGCCGAGGCCGTTCTCTTGTAACAATCGGACGTGTGGAGCAACGGCGATGGGACATCGACGAGCGGTTCACCGGCGTCAGCGACGCGGCGGCGATGCTGCCCGCCGTGCACCGGCTCGAGGAGATGATGCGCAGCGAGGGGTGGGTGACGGAGGAGCCCGAGGCGCATCTCCTGCCGCACCTGCGCGCCGTGCCCGGCTGGCAGGTGCTGGGCGAGCGGCTGCTCGACGACGGGTTCTACGAGGTGCGGGCCCGGCCGGAGGAGGCGCTGGAGGGCGTGGACGTGCTGCGGGCGGTGATCAGGCTGCTGTCGGTGATCGCGGAGCCGTCCTTCCTGGTACGGCAGGCGGGCGGCGACGCGTACGAGTGCGTGACGGGCGTGATGCCCGGCGACCCGCCGGGGACGTACAAGTCGCACGGGCACCTCGTCCGCGTCATCGTGGTCACCGGCTAGCCGGCTAGGGCGTGGCCAGGGCCTCCGTCGGAGACATCCGGGCCGCGCGGACCGCGGGGTAGAAGCCGGCGATGCCCCCGATGACGAGCGTGGCCAGGACACCGCCCGCCATGGCCCAGACCGGCACGATCGACGGCCATCCCTGGATGCCGGCGTACGCGGCCGTGACGCCGATGCCGAGCAGTACCCCGCCGACGCCGCCGATGGCCGACAGCAGCAGCGACTCGGCGAGGAACTGGACGCGGATCTGCCCGCGGGTGGCTCCCAGGGAGCGGCGCAGGCCGATCTCCGCGCGCCGCTCCAGGACGGAGATCACCATCGTGTTGGCCACGCCGACGCCGCCGACCAGCAATGCGACGCCGCCGAGGCCGAGCAGGAGGGCGTTCAGGGTGGCGTCGGTGGCCTGCTTGGCGGCCAGCACGTCGGAGGGGCGGGAGACCTCGACCTCGTTGGGCTGCTCGGGGTTGGCGGTGGCGGCGAGCACGCCGCGCACCTCGACGACGTGCGCCTCCTGTGCCCTGGCGTAGATGGTGGTGGCGTACCCGTCGAAGCCGAGCCGTTCCTGCGCGGCAGGCCAGCCGACCAGGGCGGCCGAGTCGAGCTCGGGCGCGAGCGGGGCGGGGGCGAGCACGCCGACGACGGTGAACCACTGCCCGCCGAGCCAGACCCGCTGGTCGGGGCCCGCGTGGACGACGCCGAGCCGGTCGGCGGCCTTGGCGCCGAGCACGGTGGCCGGGTAGCCGTGGGTGGCCTCGTTCAGCCAGGTGCCGGCGGCGACGGTGGCGCCGGTGTCCTCGACCAGGTCGAGGCGGGCTGCGGTGACGGAGATGCTGCCGGTCTCGGCCTCGGGGACGTGGTCGTTGCGGTAGACCCTGGCCTTGGTGGCGCCGATCGCGGTGACGGCGGTGACGGGGGCGATCTGGCCGATCATGCCCTCGGCCTCGGCCGGCAGGTGCGACGCCTCGCCGAACAGGGTGTTGCCGGGTGACACGGTGAGCAGGTTCGTGCCGAGCGCGGCGAGCTGGCGGTTGAGGTCCTCCTGGCTGGAGGCGGAGATGCCGACGACGCCGAGCATGGCGGCGATGCCGATGGCGATGCCGAGCGCCGACAGGAACACGCGCAGCGGTCTGGCGCGCAGGCCCGCCCCGCCGACCCTGATGACGTCGCGGGGGCGCAGGCGGGCGGGCACGAGGACGGTCATGTCCGCGCCCGGGCTCATGTGCGTGCTCCGTCCAGGAGGCGGCCGTCGAGCATCTCCACCTGGCGGGGCAGGGAGGCGGCGATGTCGCGGTCGTGGGTGATGACGACCACGGTGGTGCCGGCCGCGTTCAGCTCGCGCAGCAGCGCCATCACGCCGGCTCCCGAGCGGGAGTCGAGGTTGCCTGTCGGCTCGTCGGCCAGCAGCAGGCGCGGCCCGCCGACGACGGCGCGGGCGATGGCGACGCGCTGCCGCTCGCCGCCGGACAGCTCGTGCGGCCGGTGGCCGACCCGGTGCCCGAGGCCCACGCGTTCCAGCGCCCGGTACGCCCGCGACCGCCGCTCGCGCGGCGACGGGCCCGCGTACAGCAGGCCGTCGGCCACGTTGTCCAGCGCGGTCACCCCGGCGGCCAGGTGGAACTGCTGGAAGACGAAGCCGATGACGTTCGCGCGCAGGGCGGAGAGCTGCCTGTCGGTGAGCGTGAGCACGTCGTGCCCGGCGATGCGGACGGTGCCGCCGGAGGGGCGGTCGAGGGTGCCGAGCATGTTGAGCATCGTCGACTTGCCCGAGCCGGACGGGCCGACGATGCCGACGAGCTCGCCGTGGTCGATGCCCAGCCAGACGCCGCGGAGCGCGGCCACGTCGCCGTAGTGCTTGCTGACGTCGCGCAGTTCGGCGATCACTTGGGCACCGCCACGGTGGCGCCCTCGGGCACGCCCTCGACCTCCACCTTGCCGTCGGCGAACATGCCCACCTCCACAGCGACGTAGCGGGTGGACGCGCCCTCCACGACCTGTACGCCGTAGCCGCCCTCGGCCAGGGCGAGCAGCGCTCCGACCGGGACGGCCAGGACGTTCTCGCGCCGCTCGGAGACGATGGTGACGTCCACGGGGGCGGCGTCGTACGGCTTCTTCAGCCCGCTCACCGACACCTTCACCTCGACGGTGGTGACGGTGTCGTTGCCGCTGGTCGTCTCGGTGGCGACCTTGCCCACGCTCCTGATCTCGCCCTTCACGGTGGCGCCGTCGGGCAGCTCGACGGTGGCCGGCATGCCCTTCTTGACGAGGTGCTCGTCAGCGACGTCGAGGGCGACGTCCACTTCGCGGGTGGTGCCGGTGGCGTCGAGGACGGGCCCGCTCGCGGTGTCGCCGAGTGCCTTGCGCAGCTCGGCGACGCGGATCCGGCCGTCGGCCACGACGACGTCGCCCGGCCGCACGGTGCCGGTGACGGTGAGGCCGAGGTCGTCCTGCCAGTCCTCGACCGCCTCCCTGGTGGCCCAGGTGAACTCGCCGTCCACGTCGAAGCCGTCGTAGCCGAGCTTGTCCAGGTTGCGTTCGAGCAGTTCGACGTCCTTGCCCTCGACGCCGTCGCGCAGCTCGCGGTACAGGGGCATGGTGCCGTACAGGAGGGGGCGGCGGTCGGCGTCCACGCTGTAGACGGCGTGCCCCCTGGTGATGGTGGAGCCCTCGGCGGGCAGCCAGGTGATCGTGCCCTGGGACTTGGCGCTGACCGTGAGGGGGCCGCCGTAGCCGAGGGTGCCGTCCACGGTCTTGGTCTCGGTGAGCGTCGTGCGGGTCACCGGGGCGGTGGCCGGAGGGGTGCGGCCCGCGACGGCCGTGCCGGCGCTGTCGCCGCCGAAGCCCACGGCGGCGGCCGCGACGGCGGCGGCGAGCAGCGCGGCGCCGCCCGTCCAGGCCAGGGCCCGCAGCGGGCTGCGCCGTCGCGGCGGCAGGGCGCGCAGGGCGGGCCCGGCCTCCTCGACCTTGGTCACTTGCCCGCTCCCGTCTTGGGGAAGGAGCCGCGGCAGCCCTCGAAGGCCTTCTGGAACGCCGGATCGTCGCGCTTGATGTTGCCCGCGCCGCCGCCGAAGGTGCCGTCGGGGTTGGGGTCGGGCATGTCCACGCCGTTCTCCCGCATGCACTTGGCGAACTCGCGCAGCTTCTCGACGTCGTCCGGCGAGAGTTCCTTGCGGTCCTTGAACGGGGAGAGGTGGCGGCAGGCCTCGATGGCCTCCTTCGTCTTGCCGTCGGCGCCCTTCTGGGCCATCACGGCGAGCCCGCCGCTGCCGTCGGGCTGCGGGTCCTCCATGGGCACGCCGTGCTCGCGCATGCACTGGGCGAACTTCCTGCCCTGCTCCTGGGGGTCGGCCGTGGCGGTGGCGGTGGGAGCGGAGGCGGGCGTCGCGCTCGTGGCGGTCACCGAGGCGACGCCTGTGCCGCTCTGCTGGGTGCCGCAGCCCGCCGCCAGGGCGGCGAGGAGGGCTGCGGCGAGGAGTGTCCTTGTCATGCTCCCGAATGTGCCGAGCGCCGTTCAGAGCGGGCTCGGAGTCACCTCGGAGCCAGGTAGGAGTACGCGGAACGTGGCGCCCCTGCCGGGCGCGGTGTCGAGCTCGACGCGGCCGCCGTGGGCGCGCACGATGGCGGAGACGATGGCCAGGCCGAGCCCGGCGCCGCCGTCGGCCCTGGATCTGCCCTGGCCGACCCGGTAGAGGCGGTCGAACAGGCGGGGCACGTGCTCGGGCGGCACGCCTGGCCCGGTGTCGGAGACCTCCAGCACGCCCAGGTGCCCGGCGCTGCCGACCTTGACGGTGATGGCCGCCTCGGCGGGGGTGTGGCACAGCGCGTTGCCGATGAGGTTGGCGGCGACCTGGCGCAGGCGGGCCTCGTCGCCCACGACCGAGACGGGGGTGAGCCTGCCGTCCAGCCCGGCCAGCCTGACCTGGCGTTCCGGCACGCGTACGCGGGCGTCGCGGATGGTGTCGGCGGCCACCTCCAGCAGGTCCACGGGGTGGCGGTCGAGCGGGCGCTCCTCGTCGAGCTGGGCGAGCGTGAGCAGGTCGTCGACCAGCACGCTCATCCTGGCGGCCTCCTCCTCGATCCTTTGCATGGCCTCGTCGGCGTCGCCGCCGCCCCTGCGGTGCAGCTCGGCGAAGCCGCGTACGGAGGTGAGCGGGGTGCGCAGCTCGTGGGAGGCGTCGGCGAGGAAGCTGCGCATGCGGGCCTCGGAGCCGGTCCTGGCGGCGATCTCGGACTGGAGGCGGTCGAGCATGACGTTCATGGCGGTGGCCAGGCGGCCGGGCTCGGTGTGCGGGTCCGCGGCGTGAACGCGGCGGGCGAAGTCGCCGCGGGCGATGTGCCCGGCCGTGGCCTCCATCCTGGTCAGGGGGCGCAGGCCGAGGCGTACGACGGCGTTGGCGCCCATCCCCAGCAGGAGCAGCACGACGGCGCTGACGGCGACGGCGATGGCGATGGCCGCGGTCTGGGTCTGCTCCACCTCGGCGAGCGACTGGGCGAACACCAGGGTGCTGCCGTCGGGCAGCGCGGCGGCGCGGATCCGCCACGAGGGGCCGCTGGAGCCGGGCACGGTGTGGTTGACGCCGACCTCGATCTCGCCGATGACGGGGCGCGGCTGGTCGTCGTCGGCGGAGCTGCTGGACTGGAGCGAGCCGTCGGGGTTGTAGACCATGATCCGCTGGACGGCGGCGACCCGCTTGGCGATCACGTCGTTCAGCGTGATCGGCATCTTGGTGAACGTCCGGACGCCCTTGGCGCCGGCGACCTTGGTGAGCTGCTGGAGCTGGCCGTCCACGCGGTCCATCAGGTTGTCGCGCAGCAGCGCGATGCCGATGACGTTGGACAGCACGAGGCCGAGCGTGGCGAGGCCGAGGACGGCCATGACGAGGCGGGCCCGCAGGCTCCAGGCCTTCATCGCGGGCTCCTGAGCGTGTAGCCGACGCCGCGCACGGTGTGGATGAGCTGCGGCTCGAACTTGTCGATCTTCTTTCGCAGGTAGTAGACGTAGGACTCGACGATGCTGGAGTCGCCGTCGAAGTCGTAGCGCCAGACGCTGTCGAGGATCTGCGCCTTGCTGACCACCCGGCCGGCGTTGGTGAGCAGGTATTCGAGCAGGTTGAACTCGGTGGGCGACAGGTCGACCGGCACGCCGGCCCTGCGTACCTCGTGGGCCTGCGGGTCCAGCTCCAGGTCGGCGTAGCGCAGCACGTCGGGCTCGGGGGCGGCGCGGCTGCGGCGCAGGATGGCGCGGATGCGCAGCACGACCTCCTCCAGGCTGAACGGCTTGGCCACGTAGTCGTCGGCGCCCAGGGTGAGCCCCTGCACGCGGTCCTCGACGCGGTCACGGGCGGTCAGGAACAGCACGGGGACGCTCTCGCCGAGCCGCCTGGCGACCTCGAACCCGTCGAAGTCCTCCAGCATCACGTCGAGCACCACGATGTCGGGCTTGAACTCCCTGGCGGCCGTCACCGCCTCCGCGCCCGTCTCGGCGGTCCTGACCTCGAACGAGACCAGACGCAGGGTCTGGGAGAGCAGGGCGCGGATGTTCGGCTCGTCGTCCACGACGAGCACCCTGGCCGGTCGGTCCATGCTCCAAGGTTTACCCGAGCCAGTTCAAAGCGGGCTCAAAGCGTTTATTCGGTTGCCCGCCCGTGGACGGGCCGCCTAGCGTGACTCGCATGTCATGCATGTTCACCTGCCAGGTTTTCATCCGCATCCGCCGCGGCCGGGCTCTGGCCCGCTAGCGGACGCGGTGACTTCACACACCTGAGCTGAGCGTCCGCAGGCGCGCCCAGGGCCCTTCGAGACCCGTTCATCTCGAGGACCCGGAAGGGCAGTGCTGTGGCGCAGAATTTCGCGCACGGAAACTATTCACACACCCAGAAGAAGGCCAGGAAAGGCGGCGGTGGCGGTCGCACGCCCATGGATCGGGCGCGGCGCGAGCTGTCGCAGAACTTCCTGGTCGACAGGCATGCCGTCGAGCTGATGATCAAGGCCGCCGCGCCGGAGGGGCTGGTGCTGGAGCCCGGTCCTGGCGAGGGCGCGCTCACCCTGGCGCTGGCGGAGGCGGGCGCGCGGGTGATCGGCTACGAGCTCGATCCGCGGCTGGCCGGGCGGCTGGCCTCGCGTACGCACGGCGACTCCAGGATCGACGTGATCAGGGGCGACTTCACCGTCGCGCGGGCGCCGCGCGAGCCGTTCGCGGTCGTGGGGAACATCCCCTACTCCGTCACGTCGAAGATCGTGGACTGGTGCCTGCGAGCGCCGGCCCTGACCTCGGCGACGCTGCTCACCCAGCGGGAGTACGCCCGCAAGCGCACCGGCGACTACGGCCGGTGGAGCCTGGTCACGGTGGAGTCGTGGCCGTGGTTCGACTGGCGGCTGGGCGACACGGTCGGCAGGGAGAGCTTCCGTCCCGTGCCGTCGGTCGACTCGGCGATCCTGCGCCTGGAGCGCAGGCCGGAGCCGCTGGTGCAGGGCCGCCGCTCCTACCAGGAGCTGGTGGAGCTGGGCTTCGGCGGGCTGGGCGGCTCGGTGCGCGCCTCGCTGAAGACGCGCTACGAGGGCGTGGACGCCGCGCTGGCGGCGGCCGGGGTGGCCCGCGACGCCGTCGTGGGCCACGTCCACCCCGACCAGTGGGTCACGCTGTGGGGGCGCCTATGCCGGTGACCTGACGGGAGAGCGACGACTTCGCCGCCGGGGCCGCCGCGATGTGGCGGCTCCACGGCATGGCCAGCAGGAGGATCGGCAGCAGCACGATCGACGCCCGCGACCAGTACGTGTGCTGGAGCCACCAGCCGTTGACGTCGAACTGCGTCATGACGAGGTAGCCGTAGCCCGACCACAGCGAGACGCCGATGATGGCCGGCCAGGCGAACCGGGTGGGCCGGGCGACCAGGAACGGCATGAACCACAGCAGGTACTGGGCGCCGAGCCGGGGCGTCACGACCATGAAGATGAGCAGGATGGCCGTGGTCATGTCGATCGGGTCGGCCCGCCGCCACCAGAGGATGACGAGGATGACGCAGGCGTAGATGAGGTTGGTGCCGAACGAGGCCAGCTCGGGCTCCAGGGACCAGCTGCCCTCGGTGAACCACGGCGTCCAGCCCCATTCGCCCACGATGGGCCGGATGTCGCGGATGGTGTCGATGACCGCCGGGAGCTGGTTGATCGACGTGCCCGCGAAGATCGGCAGCGTCACGAAGAAGAAGATCGGCACCAGGCCGGTCGTGAACAGGGCGGCGATGCGGGAGCGCAGGTTCGGCAGGAGCAGCAGGAAGCCGGGGATCAGCCAGATCGGCCAGCTCTTGGCGCACAGCGCCAGGCCCATGAGCACGCCGGCCAGCGCGCCGCGCCTGAGGTGGTCGCGGTCGCCGGGGCCGGGCAGCAGGGCCCGGTGCAGCATGCCGCCGCGGCCGATCACCCGGGGGACGCAGGCCCGCACGCCGTACGCGGCCACGCCCGCCCGCACCTTGCCCACCACGTCGGTGACCATGCCCGGCCGGTCGGGATCGCCAGGCCCTCTGGCCACCACGAACGCGGCCACGCCGAACACGAGCGCGACGGGCTCCACCTGGCCATGGACGGAGGCGATGAGCACGGCGAGCGGGTTGAGCGCGTACTGCAGGGCGCGCAGCGACGCCTTGGGGCCGCCGGCCAGCTTGGCGACCAGCGGGATGAGCACGATGTCGGCGACCACGGTGACCAGGCGGCCGGCGTACTCCCACGGGATGCCCAGCCACAGCAGGATGCCGTACACGTAGGGGATGGTCGGCAGGAAGTGCCAGCCGCCCTCGCTGGCGAGCACGGGGTCCTCACCCCGCAGCACGGCCTCGCCCGCGGGTTTGAAGCTCTCGACGAAGTCGACGGGCTGCCAGCTGTCGATCGCCGAGGTGTACATGATGAGCACGCGTACGGCGACGCCCACGAGGATGGCGACGACGAGAGGCGGACGCCAATCACGCCATTGAGCGACAAGGGCGAGCACGACACCGGCGACGAGGACGATCCCCGTGAGAACTGCGTAATCCATGGCGGCCTCTAGCCTGCCGTAACCAGAGGGCTACTGCCACCTGGGCTTCCAATTCTTATCCCCGACATGCCGACACGTATCCCGATACGACATCACCGTCTGTGTTGAACTTTTTCCATGGGGGGATCGCAGGTCAACCAGGCACTGGTCAGGCTCTACTTCGAGGTGAGAGATGGGTTGCGCGACCCGGTCGCGGCCTGGGCGAAACTCACAGGGAACTCACAGCTCTACCAGCGGGCCCGAGGCGAACGCCGGGTGCCGCTGGACGACGCGACGGCCGCGGAGCTGACGGCGGCGGCGATGGCGTACACGGCGGCCTGTCACGGGGCCGAGCAGGTGGCGGCGCTGGCCACCTCGCCGCTGGCGCGGGTGGTCGGCGGGCTCGGCGGCGCGGTGCTGACCGAGCATCCGTGCGCGCCCGAGCAGGTGCTGGGGCCCCGGTTCGCGGGCCCGGGGGCCGACGACTGGGCGCGGGCGGCGCACGTGCTGCTGTGGGGCGAGAACAACCGCCTCGTGCGCTCGGCGGACACCCCGTGGGTGATCGCCGGGCGGTACAAGGGGCAGAAGGTGGTCGCGATCGGCACGCACCCGACGCGGCTGTCCGACGAGACGCTGGTGGTCCGGCCCGGCACGGACGGGGCGCTGGCCATGGCCATGGGGCACGTGCTGCTCAAGGAGTTCTTCCTGGACCGGACGCCGTTCGCCGCGCACGCCATGGAGCGCACGGACCTGCCGTTCCTGGTGCGGCTGCGCGAGCGGGAGTCGGGGTACGTGCCGGGCGGGCTGACGGGCGGCGCGTACGGGCGGCTCAGCCTGTACGGGGCGGAGGCCGTGGAGGTCCTGCTGCCGCGCTTCGACGACGGGCCCGGCGTGCTGCGGCGCGGCGTGCCGGTGCTGCGGGACGGCGGCGAGCTGGTGACGACCGTGTTCGATCTGCTGCTGGCCGCCTACGGGGTGGCGCGGCCCGGGCTGCCCGGCGTGTGGCCGGGCGGGTACGAGGACCGCGCGGAGCCGTACACGCCCGCCTGGCAGGAGGCGTACACGGGGGTGGCCGCGTCGCGGGCGCTGAAGACGGCGCGGGAGCTGGGGGTGACGGCGGAGAAGACCGGCGGCCGGTGCGTGATCGTGCCGGGACGGCTGGAGACGCCGCACGCCGACACCGCCTACCGGGCGATGCTCGCGTTGCTGGTGCTGACCGGGTGCGGCGGCGGGTGGGCGCAGGCCGGGCAGGAGGGCATCCCGCTGGTGCCGTACCTGTGCCTGCACGCGTGCGGCGAGGACCGTTCAGACGTGGGCGCGCTGAGCTGGGCGCTGGCGGAGGGCCTGTTCGCGCGCAGATCGGCGCGCTCGGTGCTGCTGGAGGCGGTGGCCGACGGCTGGCCGATGGCGCCGCCGCCCCGGGTGCTGGCGCTGCCCCGGCCGATCTACCCGCTGCCGCCGGCCGTGGACCTGCTGATCGGGCCGGACGAGCACTGCGACCTGTCGCCGCCCGACCCCGAGCTGGTGGCCGTGGCGCTGGCCAGGATGGCCGGCGGGACGCCCCCGGCCGAGCCCGGCGGCGCGGCCGCGGCCGGGCGGATGCGGCTGCTGGTGGATCACGCCTGGATGCACGAGTACGGCGAGGCGCTGCCCACCTACCGCCCGCCCGGCCTGGGCCTGCCGGTCAAGCCGACGCAACTGGTCAGGTGAGCCCGTCGAGGTAGGCCCGATGGCTTCGGGAGAACTCGTGCCCGTTGTACCGGTCCCAATTGATCGACCAGGTCATCAGGCCGCGCAGGTTCGGGTAGACCCCGCGCGGCCGGTATGTCCCGCAGTTGCTCGCCCTGGCCAGGCAGTCGAACGCCTTCTGCACCTCCGCGACGCTGGTGAAGCCGTTGCCCGCGTTGACCGAGGCGGGCAGCCCGATGGCCACCTGGTCCTGGCGCAGCGGCGGGAACACGTTGGCCGGGTTGCCCATGATCGGGAAGCCGGCCAGCAGCATGTCCGTCATGGCCACGTGGAAGTCGTGCCCGCCCATCGTGTGGTACTGGTCGTCGAGGCCCTTGATCGGGCCCGAGTTGTAGTCCTGCACGTGCAGCAGGGTCAGGTCGTTCCGCATGGCGTGGATGACGGGCAGGTAGGAGGCGCTCCTGTTGTCGGCCGCGCCGTTCGGGCCCGGGCCGTAGAACTGGTAGCCGAGCTGGACGAAGAACGTCTCCGGGGCCATGGTCAGCGTGAACTTCGCGCCGTAGCGGCTCTTGAGCGTCTTCAGCGCGGAGATGAGGTTGACGATGACCGGGGTGGTGGGGGCGGCGAGGTTCGTGTCGCCGGGGTTCAGGTAGAGGGAGTGGCCCTCGAAGTCGATGTCCAGGCCGTCGAGGCCGTACCTGTCGATGATCGCGGAGACCGACTCGACGAACCTGTCGCGGGCCGCCGCGGTGGTGAGCTGGACCTGGCCGTTCTGGCCGCCGATCGAGATCAGCACCTTCTTGCCCTGGGCCTGCTTGGCCTTGATGGCGGCGACGAAGTCGGCCTCGGGCTCGACGTTCGGGCACTCGGCGGCCGGGCACTGGCGGAACCTGATGTCGCCGGAGGTGACGGAGGTGGGCTCGCCGAAGGCGAGGTTGATGACGTCCCACTCGTTCGGTACGTCGCTCATCCGGATGTATCCGGATCCGTTGGCGAACGAGGCGTGCAGGTAACCGACCAGAACCCGTTTCGGCAGGTCACCTCCGGGACCGCCACCGCCGCTGGTCGTGGTGCCGGTGACCGGGGCCGAGTAGGCCGAGCAGTTGCCGGCGGCGTCGCAGGCCCTGACCCGGAAGGAGTACGACGTCTGCGGGGAAAGGCCGGTGGCCGTCAGGGACGTCGCCGAGGTGGTCGCGGGCGAGCCGTTGTTCCTGGACACCTCGTAACGGGTGACGCCGACGTTGTCGGTGGCGGCCGACCAGCTCACGTCGAGGCTCGTCGCGGTCGCGCCGCCGACGGCCACGTTGCCGGGCACGCTGGGCGCCTGGGTGTCCGGGGTGCCGCCAGGGCCGTCGAGCACCACGTCGTCGGCGTGGTAGGCGCCCTGGCCGTACCAGCCGTTGACGTGGATCGTCACCGACGTGGTGGCGGCGCCGGTGGTGAAGGACGTCCTGAGCTGGCTCCACTGGCCGCCGGGAGCGCCCCACGTGCTGGCGTTGACACCCGTCCCCGTGGCGCCCAGGAAGACGTAGCCGCCCTGGACCCAGGCCGAGAGCTGATAGGTCGTGTCGGGCTGGACGGTGACGGCCTGCTGGCAGCGGGCCAGGTCGTTGCCCTGCGGGGTCGCCTGCAGCGCCCGCGTGCCGCCGTGCACGGGGGACGGCACCGTCTGGGCTCCCGAGCACGTCCAGCCGGTCAGGCCGTCCTCGAAGCCAGGATTTGCCGCGATGTTGGCGGCGAAGGCGGGGGTGGCGTTCAGCGCGATGAGTGCGGCGGCGAGCAGGACCGCCGGTGCTCGGAGTCTCATGGATTTCCTCACTGCGGCCCGCCCCCGGCGGTTCGGGGGGCGGGCCGCTCAGCGGGTCAGAAGCCCGCGGTGATGCGGGTGAACTCCCAGTCGGACTGCGCGATGCCGCTGCAGTTCGAGACCACGCCGCCGCCGGGGCAGGGGCGGTCGCGGTTGACGGCCCAGTAGGCGAGCCTGGTCAGGCCCTTGGAGTTGGCCCAGTCGCGGATCTGGGTCCAGGTGGCGGGCGAGGTCAGCTCCTGCTGGTCGGACAGGCCGTTCATGCCGGAGATGCCCATGTGCGCGTACGCCTGGGCGTCGGTCCAGCCGTAGGCGCTCTTGAGCGCGTTCTTCAGGCCCTCGGAGGCGTTGACGGTGTCCTGGTAGATGTTGGAGCTGCCGAAGTCGAACGGCATGATGGTGAAGTTGTCGATCGGCACGGCGAGCGCCCTCGCCTGGTTGATGAGGCGGATGCCGTGGCTGTTCGGGCCGGTCCTCGTGGTGCCGAACGTGACGACGACCTTGACGTTCGGGTTGTTCTGCTTGACGATCTTGAGCCCGTTCAGGATGCGGTCCTGGACGGTGTAGTTCTCGAACTCGTCGGTGTTCTCGATGTCGAAGTCCACGACGGCCGGGCCGACGGCGTTGATGACCTGCTGCACCGCGTTGGCGTACGCCTGCGGGGTGGCGCAGTTGGGGCCGAGCTTGTTGCCCGACCAGCCGCCGAAGGAGATCTGGACGCTGCCGCCCTTCGACTTGATCGTGTTGATCGCCTGCTGGTCCGCGCCGCCGGTCAGCGCGCGCTGGCCGTCCCAGGCCGGGGTGCAGCCGCCGCTGGACAGGATGAACGCCATCGTGAACGACTTCACGCCGGTCGCGTCCATGACCGTGCCGGGGTTGGGCGGGTTGCCCCAGCCCATGTAGAGGTAGGGGGCGCCGGGCATCCTGGTGGGGTTCGGGTTGCCCCCACCGCCGCTGGAGGTGGTGGCGGTGGCGGAGTTGCTGGTGCCGGACAGGTTGCCCGCCGCGTCGCGGGCGCGGACGGTGTAGGTGTAGCTGGTGCTCGCGGCGCGGCCGGTGTCGGTGTACGACGTGCCGCTCACCGTCGTGACGAGGGTGCCGCCGCGGTAGACGTTGTAGCCGGTGACGCCCACGTTGTCGGTGGAGGCGTTCCAGGCCAGGGAGACGCTGCTGGAGGTGACGCCGGTCGAGCGGAGGTTGCCGGGCACGGACGGGGCCGTGGTGTCGTTGCCGCCGCCGCCCGAGCCCTGCTTCCACAGGGCGGGTACGTTCGGCGGCTCCCAGCCGGGCTGGGAGGTGTGCGCCTGCAGGCACACGTAGTCCACGCCGTTGTGGGTGACGACCGCGCCGACGGCGTAGGAGGTCCACGGCGCCCAGGCGGCGGCCATCTGCTGCACCGCGCCGTACGCCGCGGGCGCGGTGGTCAGCCCGGCGCCGGTCAGCGCGAGAGCCAGGCCGGCCACCAGTGCGGTGAGTCTGCTGCGAAATTTCATGGCATTCCCTGAAGGTGGGGCTTGACGGTCTTGGAGAACTGCCAGTTGTTGCTCGCGTCCCAGTTGATGGACCAGGTCATCGCACCCCTGATGTCGGGGTAGGCGCGCGGTGGCGTGAAGGTCCCGCAACTGGTGCGCTTGGCCAGGCAGTCGAGTGCCTGGTTGACGAGGGAGGGCGCGACGACGCCGCCACCCGCGGCGCCCGGCCCTGCCGGCAGGCCGAGCGCCACCTGGTCGGGGCGCAGGCCGTTCTCGAGCTGGATGCAGGCCAGGGCTGTCATGAAGTTGACCGATCCCTGCGTGTACGCCTGGGCCTGGTCGCAGCCGAGCATGGAGCCGGAGTTGTAGAACTGCGTGTGGACGACCGTGAGGATGTCCTTGATGGACAGGGCGAGCTTGAAGTACTCCATCCCGGTCGACTGCATGTCGATGGTCTGCGGGGCCATCGTGATGATCAGGTCGGAGCCGGCCTTGGCGCGCAGCGATCGCAGCGCCTGGGCCATGTAGGTGGCGTTGAGGCCGTTCTCGAGGTCGATGTCCACGCCGTCGAAGCCGTAGCTCTGCATGAGCGCGTGCACCGAGTCGGCGAACCGGGTCGCCGCGGCGGCACTGGCGACCTGTACGCGACCGGCCTCGCCGCCGACCGACAGGATCACCTTCTTGCCGCGCTGGTGCAGGGCGGCGACGTCGGCCTTGAACTGGGCGTCGGTGTAGCCGCCGACGGCCGTGGCGAGCCCGGGATCGACCGCGAAGACGACCTCGCCGGGGTCGGCGGTGGCCTCGCCGAACGCGACGGCGACGAGGTCGTACTCGTTCGGCACGGCGGAGAGCTTGAGCTCGACGGCGGGGTTGACGAAGTTGTGCCAGTAGCCGGTGAGGAAGTGCCTGGGCAGCGTCCCGCCGCCTGTGCAGCCGGTGGTGGTGGCGGTGGCGTCGCGGCCGGGCGACTCTCCCTGCGCGTTGTACGCCTTGACGGTGTAGGTGCGGGTCTCGCAGGCGGCGAGCCCGCTGATCGTGGCGGTGGTGGCGGTGGTGGTGGCCTTGACGGCCGTGCCCTCGTAGACGCGGTAGCCGGTCACCGTGCCGCTGGACGCGCCCCAGCTCAGGGTGATCGCGTTGCCGGTCGCGGTGGCGCTGACGGCTCCGGGGGCGCCGGGCACGCCGGGCTGGGTGCCGCCGCCGCAGGAGGAGCCGTTCAGCGTGCAGCCGGTGATGCCGGGGAAGTTGCCGGGGCTGCCGTTGAAGCCGAAGCTTGCGCTGGCCCCGGGCGCGAGCGGGGAGGCCCAGCCCGGGTTGGTGAAGGTGTAGTGCTGGCCGTTCCTGGTCATCACCGCGTCCCAGGCGGAGGGGATGGTGAAGCCGGAGGGCAGGTCGAACTGGACGTTCCAGCTCGGCAGGGCGGTGGTGGTGCCGTTGGTGACGGTGACCTTGCCTTCGAAGCCGGAGCCCCAGTCGGCGACCTTGACGAAGGTCGCGGTGGCGGCCGCGGCGTGGGCGGGAAGGGCGTGGAGGCCGAGTGTGAGGGTCGCCAGAGCTAACAGGATCGCGCGGAGTCTCACGGTTCTTCCTTTGGGGGGTGTGCGTGCCGTACGGCTTGCACCGGGGGGTGAGAGCGCAAGCCGTACGGCACGGCCCGCGGAGGTGAAGACACGGGCCTGGGGTGTCGGCGCGAGTAACCTTGCAGCGGTTGTTAGGTTTTGTCCGATTGATGATTACTTTTAGGAAAGTTTCCTAAGAGTTGTCGCGATCGTAGCTTTGACAACGGAGGCTTACAAGACCCAAAACACGACTCCGCCGCACGGGGGCCGGAATCCCGTGCGGCGGAGTGGTGGTGGAGAGTTACGGTTGCTGGGTGATCCGCACGTCGTCCACGCCGGCCTCCACCAGGGAGGCGCCCGAGGCGTCGGCGGCGTCCACGAGGATGCGGACGGTCTGGCCGGCGAACGCGTTCAGGCTCGCCGTGGCCGTGGCCCAGGA
>NZ_JBFALF010000077.1:0-18351 GCF_040656115.1 Nonomuraea sp. NPDC050202
GGGGCCCACCAGCCCCACGACGTGGCCCGCCGGGATGTCGATGGTGCACTCGCGCAGCGCCCAGCGTCTGCCGTACTTCTTGCCCAGTGCCTGGGTTCGCCGGCCTCGCGGTGAGCGCTTACGCCATGACCATCAAGCTCCGGCCACGTGACCGGCGGCCCAGCCGGGTTCACTGATGAGTGCCCGCGCCGAACGCCGCTCCCCGAACAGCGGCGCCGGGTCGATCCGTCCGTGGACCTGAGGACACTCTCGTGGCGGATGACTGACATCGGAACCGCAAATGGAGTCGGTGCCTGCGGTGGGGCTGTCCGCGCTGGCCCGGTACGGGGTGTTTCCGAGGCCCCAGCAACATGGCCGCCTGCCGCTCGCCTTCCAGATCCCTCAGCGTCGGACATGGCGGGGGCCTGCGTCCCCTCACGCGGCGGGCGGCCACGAGCCGAAGTGAGCCGGGCCGCACCGGCCCGTACGGGCATCGACGCGTGATGCCGGCACGGGCCGGTGCGCGGCCACGCCCGGGCGTCACTTCAGATTGGCGCGGAAGAAGCTGGTCAGCTTGTCGAAGGGGATGAGGTTGACGCGATCGTAGAGATCCACGTGACCGGCACCGGGAACGATCACCAGCTCTTTGGCGTCACCGGCCAGCCGGTAGGCCGCTTCGCTGAACTCCCGCGAATGTGCCTTCTCACCCGTGATGAACAGGATCGGGCGGGGCGAGATCGTCTCGATGTCGGCGAACGGGTAGAAGTTCATGAACTTGACGTTGCTGGTGAGTGTCGGGTGCGTCGTGGTGTTCGGGCTGTAGCCCCTGGCGGTGCGGTAGAAGTCGTAGAACTCCCGCTCGATCGCGGTGGAGTTCTCGTTCAGCTGTTCGGGCGTCCCGCTGGTGTATGCGGTCGGGCCGCCCGCGAACTCCACATCGCGCTGCTGGGCTGCCTGGTCGAGGATGTCCTTGCGCTGCTGGAGGGTGAGCGACTTGCGGAGCCCGTCGCGGCTGGCGGCGCCCATGTCGTACATGCTGACCGTCGCGACGGCCTTGATCCGCGGATCGATCTTGGCCGCGCTGATGACGAAGCTGCCGCTGCCGCAGATCCCGAGCGCGCCGATCCGTTCCTTGTCGACGAAGTTCTGGGTGCGCAGGAAGTCGACCGCGGCGCTGAAGTCTTCGGCGTAGATGTCCGGGGAGACGGCGTTGCGCGGCCGGCCTTCACTCTTGCCCCAGAAGGACAGGTCAAGGGACATGGTGACGAATCCCTGCTCGGCCAGCTTGGTGGCATACAGGTTCGCGCTCTGCTCCTTGACCGCGCCCATGGGGTGTCCGACCACCATCGCCGGGTTCTTCGTGCGGCGGTTGACGTTCTTGGGGACGAACAGGTTCCCGGCGACGTTCATCTGATACTGGTTCTTGAAGGACACCTTCTGCACCGTCACCTGGTCGCTGGTGTAGAAGTTGTCCGCTCCGTTGGAGGTGTCGCCAGGCGGCAGATTCGGCGCCGCGTGCGCCGCTGGCACCGAGGACGTGCTGGCCTGGGCGGCGGCCGAAGTGCCGCCTGTCGAGAAAAGCACACCCAGGACGGCGGCACCGACACCGGCCCGCCGGATCAGGCCACGGCGGGTGAGGCTGCGGCCCGCGGGTGCCGTCGTCATCGTCTGTCTGGCGGTATCGGACGTGGTGTTCATCGTGACGCTCCTTGAGGGCTGCGCCGAAGGCTTCGGCGGCAGGGGAAGTCAGCGCTTCCTTGATCGGACGCGAATGGGTCCTCAGCGGGTGAGGGCCGGTGGTTTCTTGATCGAGCGGCGCTGGTGACGGCTTTCATCGGACGACAGGCCGTCACGCCGTACAACACCCAGGAAACCGGCTCCCTCGCACGCGCGGGAGGTGGCGTTTATCGGGGGGACAACCTCCACCCCCAAACCGAGCTGGGCGCTCCCTACAGTCAGAAACGTGCATGAGACATCCGAGACGAGATCCACGACTTCCTCGCAGGTCGGCGCGCCAGGATCGTCCCGCAGCAGGCAGAGCCGGCCCCCGGCCGGCGCCGTGCGGAGGTCGCTGTCGGGGCCGACGGGTCGCTGTGGCTGCTCACCACCAACACCGACGGGCGGGGCGGGCCCACAGCCGACGACGACCGGGTGATCCGCATGCCCGCCACCTGACAGGCAGACGCCACCGGGCCGCCGTCGTTCATCGCGTTGGGCCGCTGCAGTTGGTGCGGCTGAGCCATCCGGACGGCTCCGCCTGAGATCTCTCCGCCCAGCGGCACGCTGTGACGGGCGGCGGCGCGGCCACACAGCGTTGAGTCTGCTCGTTCTGGTCGGCCGTCACGTCGGCGGTCCGCGTCCGGAGGCGAATGAGCTGTTCGAGCGGCGCGTTCGTCGGTGCCGATGCGGTGATCTGATCGCAGTGGCCGACCCGGCGGTGTTGCAGGACCCGGAGAACTCCTCGACGGCGAGGGGCGGCATCGCATGGCTTCGGGATCTTCGAGGCCGTCAGGGGTGTCAGCGGGCGACGTAGCCGCCGTCGACGGGCAGGGCGACTCCCACGACGAAGCTCGCCCCGGGGCTGCACAGCCACAGGACCGCCGAGGCGATCTCATCGGCGGTCCCGAGACGGTTGATGGGCTGGTCGGCCATGGCCTGGCCGCGGTCGAGCTCACCCTTGGCGATCATGTCGCTGACCATGGGGGTGTCGATGGTTCCGGGGCAGACGGTGTTGACGCGGATGCCGCGGGGCGCGTATTCGAGGGCGGCGCTCTTGGTGAGGCCGATGACGCCGTGCTTGGTGGCGTGGTAGGAGGCGCGGCCGGGGATGCCGACCAGGCCGCCCAGGGAGGAGCAGTTGACGATGGCGCCGCTGCCTTGGGCGCGCATGTGCCGTAGTTCGTGTTTCATGCACGCCCACACGCCGCGCAGGTTGATGGCGTTGACGCGGTCGAAGACCTCGATGGACTCGTCGGCGGCGTCACAGGGCGGAATCTGGATGCCGGCGTTGTTGAAGGCCATGTCCAGACGGCCGAAGGTCTCGACCGTGCGGTCGACGGCGGCGGCGACCTCGTCCTCGTCGCTGACGTCGCAGGTGAGGGCCAGAACCTGGTGGCCGGCGCCGGTGAGGTCCTTGGCGGCGGCGTCCAGGGCCTCGGTGTTGATGTCGGTGAGCGCGACGGCGGCCCCGGACTCGGCGAACGCGCGGGCAGTGGCCAGCCCCATCCCTGAACCGGCTCCGGTGACGAAGGCGATCTGGCCGGTGAAGTCGTAGGCAGGGTTCATATCGTGTGCTCTCCTGGCTGGTGGTGTTCTTTGTTCGGGTGCCGACCGGTCTGCGCGTGGAGCGTCGTCCCGGGTCCGTGCGGGTCGGGCGGCGGCTACTCGATCACTTCGACGGTGACCTGGCCTTGTTCGAGACGGGTCGAGCTGTTGCACGCCAACTCGACGTTGCCGATCGTGATGACGTCGTCGTCGTGGCCGTTGTCGGCGTTGCAGGAGAAGCCGAGGTTGCCCTACGGCTTGTGGTAGATGAGGGCGCCGTTTCGGCTGACGGGACCACCCGGACGTTTCCTCGCCATCGCCATGCTCGTGACTGGAGAGCTCGTCGGACATGAAGCCTCGCTTCTCCTTCATCAGCAGGAGGAGGAACAGACGGAAGACCGGCTCGAACCGCCGGATGTCAGGGCTGCAGGAGGACCTTGATCGCGCGGCGTTCGTCCATGGCCTGGTATCCCTCGGCCGCCTGGTCAAGCGGGAGGGTGAGGTCGAAGACCTTGCCGGGGTCGATCTTCCGTTCCCAGATCAGCTCGATCAGCTCGGGCAGGAACCGGCGCACAGGGGCCGGGCCGCCGAGCAGGCTGACCTGGGCGAAGAAGAGCTCGTCGCCGCTGAGGGCGACGCCGTGGTTGACGCCCACGAAGCCGACGTGCCCGCCGGGGCGGGCGGAACCGATGGCCTGCCGCATCGACTCCTGGGTGCCGACCGCCTCGACGACCGAGTGGGCGCCCAACCCGCCGGTCAGGTCCTTGATCTGCGCCACACCGTTGTCGCCGCGCTCGGTGACGAGGTCGGTGGCGCCGAACTCGCGCGCGAGCTTCTGGCGCGTCTCGTGGCGGCTCATCGCGATGATCCGTTCGGCGCCGAGCTGCTTGGCGGCCAGCACCGCCATCAGGCCGACCGCGCCGTCGCCGACGACCGCGACCGTCTTGCCGGGGCCGGCCTGCGCGGCGACCGCGCCGAACCAGCCGGTGCCCAGCACGTCGGAGGCGGCCAGCAGGCTGGGGATCAGCTCCGCGCCGGGCATACCGGGGGTGGCCACGAGGGTGCCGTCAGCGTACGGGATGCGGGCGCGCTCGGACTGGGTGCCGACCTCGTTCATGAACACCCGGTGCACGCACGAGGAGGGGTAGCCGGAGCGGCAGATCTCGCAGGTGCCGTCGGCGGCGACGAACGAGCCGACGACGAACTGGCCGGGTCTGACGGTGGTGACCTCGCTGCCGACCTCTTCCACGACGCCGACGTACTCGTGCCCCATCACGGCCGGCCCGCCGAGCTTCTCCACGCCTCGGTAGGGCCACAGGTCCGAGCCGCAGATACACGTCGCTGACAGACGGATGATCGCGTCGGTCGGCTCGACGATCGCCGGGTCCTGGCGGTCCTCGACGCGCACGTCGCCCGGGGCGTACAACACTGCTCCACGCATGGTGAGTCTCCTCAATCCGGATCAGATGTGTCGTGATGTGGCAGGTCGGCAGGCAGCCGAGTTCAGCCGCGCAGGCTGGAGCGGGCCGCCCCGTACTCGGCGTCGCCGACGTGCTCCAGCCAGGTGGTCTCGTCGCCCTCCCACAGCGCCAGGTGGACCATGAAACGGTCGGGGGCGGCGCCGTGCCAGTGTTCCTCGCCCGGCGGGGTGTGCACGACGTCGCCCGGGTGGGCCTCGATCAACCGCCCGCCGCGTGACTGGATCAGTGCGACGCCTTCGACGATGTAGAGGGTCTGGCCGAGCCCGTGAGAATGCCACGCGGTACGCGCGCCCGGCGCGAATCGCACGATGTTCGCACGCGCCCGGGACGGCTCCTGGCCCTGGTAGATGACATCCCACCAGGCGTCCCCGGTGAACATCTCAGCCGGAGCCTTGCTGGTCGGCGGCTGCGTGATCAGCTCCATCCTCAGGTCAGCTCCCCGCTTCGACGATCTTCTTCAGCTCGGTCATGGCGGTCATCGCGTTCGGCCAGCCGGCGTAGAACGCCAGATGGGTGATCGCCTGCTTCAGCTCCTCGGCGCTCAACCCGTTGTCCATGGCCGTTTTGAGGTGGAAGGGCAGTTCGTTGCCGCGATACAGGGCCACCAGGGCCGCCACGGTCACCAGGCTGCGGTCGCGCCGTGACAGGGCCTGATCCGGCCACACCTCGCCGAAGAGCACGTCATCGGTCAGGTGCACCAGTTGTGGAGCGAAATCCCCGAACATGGCCTGGGCGCCGGACGGCTTGTCACTCGACATCCGCATCGCCTCCTTCAGTCGCCCCGTATCCGTGAACCGGTCGAATCATCTGTGCCCGAGGAGAAGATGACCTCCTCCATGGCGTTCCTTTGCCGGGACGACGATCGTCCTCCCGGCGTCGGCAATGTTTAGCCAACCGGCCGCGATTCACGGGCGGGAGGTCGCGTTTATCGGGGGGACAACCTCTACCCCCTTCCGCTTCCGGCCGCTTCATACAGTGAAAACGTGCACGACAACCGAGACGAGATCCGCGACTTCCTGATCACCCGGCGCGCCAGGATCACCCCGCAGCAGGCCGGGCTGGCCCCCGGCAACCGCCGCCGGGTGCCCGGCCTGCGCCGCGAGGAGGTCGCCGTGCTGGCCGGTGTGAGCACCGACTGGTACACCCGTCTCGAAAAGGGCCACATCAGCGGCGTCTCCACCGACGTCCTGGACGCCGTCGCCCGCGCGCTGCAGCTCGACGAGGCCGAACGCGCCCACCTGTTCGACCTGGCCCGCGCCGCGGCTCCCGGTCCCCGGCGTCCCGCCCGCCGCCCGGCGGTCAAGGTCCGTCCCGGGCTGCAGCGGATGCTGGACGCCATGAGCGACGCCCCGGCCATCATCCGCAACGACCGCATGGACCTGCTGGCCGCCAACCGGCTCGGTCGCGCCATGTACTGGCCGGTCTACCAGAGCGCATCCGCCTCTCCCGCGCAGGCCGCGGCCGGCGGCCGCCCGGCCAACATCGCGCGCTTTCAGTTCCTCGACCCGGCCGGGCCGGACTTCTTCCCCGACTGGGACGTCGCCGCTGACGTCACCGTCGCCCTGCTGCGCACCGAAGCCGGCCGCGACCCCTACAACAAGGACCTCACCGACCTGATCGGCGAGCTGTCCACCCGCAGCGACGACTTCCGCACCCGCTGGGCCGCTCACAACGTCCGCCTGCACCACGCCGGCACCAAGACCTTCCGCCACCCGGCCGTCGGCGACCTCACCCTCGACTACGAATCCATCGACCTGCACGCCGACCCCGGCCTGAACCTGACCGTCTACACCGCCGCCCCCGGCACCCCGTCCCACGACGCTCTGCGCCTGCTCGCGAGCTGGGCCGCCACCCTCGACGCCGCTTCCCTCCCGCACAAGGACCAGCCGCACCACCAGGGCCAGTAGCCCAACCTGCCGGCCAGGAGACCGCGAAGACCGTCCGCGCCGCCACGAGAACTCCCTCACCCGGATCGTGCGTCCGGCAGGCCGGTCGGAGCCATGCGTCCAGCCGCGCTGGAAGACACAGATCAGCGGCCCGGCCGCCTCCATCGACCACCTTCAAAGGACCATTCCCGTGCTATCGAAGACTCTCATCGTCGGGTCGCTCGCGATACTGCTCACCCTCACCGCATGCGCCGCCACCGGCCCGGCCCCTGCGGCTTCCGGGCCGAACGCTTCGGCATCCACGCCGCCGGCCTCCTCGCCCGCGACTGCCGGCACGACGGACATCCCGAACGCCACCCCGGCCCGTACGTCTTCGGCCACCGCCTCCCTCCCCCGCCAGGTCGAAGGCAGCATCGTGCGCTTCACCGCGCGCGGCGTCTCCGTGGACGTGGTCATCGGCGCCGACAACGCCACCACCCGGGACTTCCTCTCGATGCTCCCGCTGACCCTCACCTTGGAGGAATTCAGCGGCCGCGAGAAGATCGGCTACCTCCCGCGCAAGCTGGACACCACCGGCTCGCCCGGATCAGACCCCGAGGACGGCGACCTCATCTACTTCGTGCCCTGGGGCAACCTCGGCTTCTACTACAACACCGCCGGCATCGGCCACTCCGACCAAGTGATCCACCTCGGCACCTACAAAGCCACTGCCGAACAGCTCGAGAAGCTTCAGGGCGGCGACGTGACCGTCACCCTGGCCGGGTGAAACCCGGCATCGCGCCAGCGTTCCTGCTCGACACGGTCAGCCAGATTCCGTGTCATCAAAGCTCACGGTCACCGCCAACACGAACAGCTCTGCCGTCTCCGCCCCATCACCAGCCAGGGACACCTTCACTGCGTCGGTGACCTCGCCTGGTGCGAAGCCGTCGCTGCTGCGCTTGCATGGGACAACCATGTACGAGCCGTCACGCCTGCGGGTATACAAGTCGATGCCCTGCTGGGCCTGACCATGCACGCCGTAGAACCGGCACTGCTCCACCGTCGCGCTCAACCGTGTGAGCCGAAAGCACAAGGGCTCCATTCCTTGGGAAGCAGCGAGCCCAGCTGCAGCAGCTGTGGGGACGACGGCGGGGGGCTGGTCGATCGCCGATCACATGCGTACCGAACTGCCGTGGCCACGGCGTGGACTGGTCGAGCCTGGCGCAGCTGATGCGATGCTGCGGTGGCTGGTGGACGAGCCGACGCCGGCGCGCTCGGGAGGCCGGGGCGACGGCGCGGGTATCGCAGCGAGGGTCGCGGTCCCGGGCTATGAGTGGCTGACGGATGAGGAGATCGGAGACCGCGTTCTGGCGGGCGAGCGGCGGGACAGCAGGCATCCGATCAGCGCGGCGGCGAGGCCGGCCAGCCCGGCCGCCGCGAAGCCGCCCGCCGGCACGGAGACGTCGATCGCCACCCCGACGATCGGGGATCCGAGCGCGAAACCCGCGCTCTGCGCCGAGGATTGCAGACCTGTCGCCTCACCCCGCACGCTGGCCGGCGCCAGCCGGCTCACCGCGTCGGCCACCGTGGAAAGGGTCGGCGCGGTGAGAAGCCCGGCGCCGACCATGGCCACGCACAACCAGGGCCAGTCGTGGGCAAGCCCGGCGGGAATCGTCACGAGCCCGAGCAAGCCGAGCAGCAGCCATGTGGGCAGCGGCCGGGGCAGCGCGCCGTAAATCAGCCCGCCGGCGACGGAGGCCACGCCGAACACGGCTACGACCACGGCGGCCCAGGACACCTGACCTGCTTCTTCGAGCGTGGCGACGATGGCGAGGTCGACGCCGCTGAGCAGCGTCGTGGTGCCGAACGCCATCGTCAGTACGGCGATCATGCCGGCGCCCAGCCACTCCCGGCGCGGGGGCCGTCCGGTCGCGCCGGCATCCGCCTCGTCCTCGGCACGCAGCGGAGGGTTGAGCAAGGCGATCCCGGCTCCGCCGGCCGCGATCGCGGCGCCGACCCCCCACGCCACCACATCGGGGGACATCTTCGCCGCACACAGGATCACTATCGCCGGGCCCACGATGTACGACAGCTCGCCCTGCACCGATTCCAGCGCGAACGCGGCCCGCCGTTGTCCCGCCGTCGTCATCGCGGCGATCGCCTGCCTGGTCACCGGCTGGGCCGGCACCATCAGCAGACCCGCCGCGAAGGCGGCGCCCAGCAGGATCCCGTACGGCAGGATCGGCACGCTCAGCCAGAACACGACCTGCACCATGACGGTTACCAGCAGCACGGTGCGCAGGCCCCGCCGGTCGATCATGCGGCCAAGCAGCGGCCCTCCCAGCGCCACCCCGGCGGTCAGAGCCGCCGCGACACCGCCCGCTGCCACGTAGCTCATGTCTAGGCCCAGCACGACGTACATCGTCAGCGCCATCACGTCAGCCGTGATCGCGGCACGGGCGAGCAGCGAAACGCCCAGCAGCGATGCCATCCCTGGCACGGCGAGCACCTGACGGTATCTGGTCACCCGCGTGACGCTAGATCATCCGTCACATCATAGGAAGTGGTTAATTTGTTGGAGCAGACATAATGAATTCTTATGGCCAGAGATCTTGAGACCGCGTTGCTGCGGTCGTTCGTCACCGCCGTGCGGGCGGGCAGCATCAGCCGCGCCGCCACCGCGCTCGGACACACCCAGCCCGCGCTCAGCCAGCAGTTGCGCAAGCTCGAGAGCGTTGTCGGCCGTCCGCTGCTGTACCGGTCGCCGTCCGGCGTCTCGCTGACCCGGGCGGGTGAGGAGCTTCTGCCGTACGCCGAACGCATTCTTTCGCTCTCCGCACAGGCGCTCACCGAAGCCGGGCGCGCGCTTACCGGCCACTGCGGCGTCGGCTTGCTCGAAGACCTCGCCGCGTCCCAGCTTCCGCAGGCCCTCGCCGACCTCGCCCGGCTGCACCCCGGCGCGACGCTGGAGGTGCTCAGCCTTTCCAACGCCGCGATGCGGGAGGCCTACGACGCGGGCCGCGTCCACCTCGTGCTCGACGAGGTGCCGGACGTTCCCGGACCGCCGCGCTGGACGGTACGCCGCCCACTGGTCTGGGCGATCGGACACGGTGTGGACGTGGCTGCCGATCCGCTGCCGGTGGTGCTGTTCTCGAACACGTGCGCCTGGCGTACGTCAGTGCTGGAAACGCTGGAACGTACCGATCGGCCCTGGCGAGTGGCGTTCGAAAGCAACAGCCTGGTAGGTGTGCTCGCCGCGCTACGGGCCGGGCTCGGCGTCGCGGCGCTCATGCCCGCGAACCTCGAACCGGTCATGGCCTGCCACGACCCGGATGCCCTGCCCACCCTGCCGGACGTCGAGCTCGGTCTCGCACGGCACCCACGGACCGAAGGTGATCCGCTGATCGATGCCGTGGAGACCGCGCTACGACGCATGATCTGAGTTTCGCGGCTGGTCAGCGCGCCGGTTCCCGTCCATCCCACAACAGGACCTGGCCAGGTGCCCATACGCCGGCGCCGAAGGCCGCGATGGAGGTGCTCCAGCCGGTGATCGCCCTCCTGCAAGACCTCCCCGAGCAGGAAGTGCGCTCAGGAGGAAACCGACCCTGAGCGGCAGCTGACGGCCTGGGCGGCGCTTGCACGATCATGCCCACGGCAGCGTTGCGGTGAATCAGCCCCTCCTTTGAGGATCTTGTAGACCTGTTCGAGGGTGTTCTGCGAACTGAGCTGGTATTCCTCCATCAGGGCTTGGGCGTGGGGGAGCGGCTGGCCCGGCAGGTACGTTCCGTTGAGGATCTTGGCGCGGAGGTCGTCGGCGATCTCGCGGTAGCGAGCAGGTGGCGTTCGCGCAACGAGCCCGCCTGGTCGACGCCGACACCGTCAACCGTGAGCTGTCGGTGATGAAGGCCGCCATCACCTGGTGGCGCGCCCGCGGCTGGCTGATGCACAACCCGATCATCGGCATCGAACGCCGCCCGGCACCGCCGGACCGAACCCGGGCCCTGTCGCGCGAGCAGATCGCCGCGTTGTTCGACCTCAAGATCAGCGTGCGCGAACGCACGTTCTGGAAGGCCATGTACGAGACGTGCGCACGAGCCGAGGAGATCCTCTGCCTCGACGTCGCGGATCTGCTGCCGGCCGACAAACGCGGCCGCGTCACCCCCAAGGGCGGCGCGATCGAATGGGTGCACTGGCAATCGGGCACCGCCCAACTCCAGCCCCGGCTGCTCAAGGATCGCACCCGCGGGCCCGTGTCCTCACCGACCGCCGGGCGCCCGCCCACGTCCCCACGCGTGACAGCGGATGGACGCTGCATCAACTGCGCCACTCCGCGCTGACGCACGAAGCCGGGGACAGCACCAACACCCCAGCCCTGTTGGCCCGCTCCCGGCACGCCTCCGTACGCTCCCTGGAGCGCTACGCCCGGCCCAGCGTCGACGCCGTGGCCGCCCATGTCGCCGACCGCGATCCCCTGCGCCCCCGGAAACGAGACACCACCGCTTGAGCTCCGGCGTGGTGCGCTACCGCCAATACCTGCGGACTTCCTCCTCGACCCCGGTACTCGCGGGTGTTGCACGCGCCCTTGTGCCGTGCCCAGAGGGGCTGGAACCGCTCGCGGCTGTAGCCGCGCAGCGACAAGGGCCGGACGACCTTGAGCTGCGCCAGCATGCGGCGGGCCAGCGCCGCGGCCCGCACCCGTTCGCGTGACTCGGCCGCCGCCCGCTGGGGGTGAGCGCGGCGGTGACCGGCAGGACCATGAGGACGAGTACGGAGACGCACGCCCGCACGCCGGAAGAAGATCAAGGTTCGACCCATGGGAACCGGCATGCCCATCCACGGCGGGAAACCCACCTGCCGGCCGGCGCCGGAGGCCAGTCGCGCGCTAGGGACGCGCTAGGAGGATCGGGGAGCATCCCTCGTCGTGGGTTCATGCAAACGTCGGGGAGTGTGTGATGTCGTACCTGGTCGCCGCGGTGGTGCTGGTCGGTCTGCTGTGCATGGTGAATCTGCTGCTGACCGTGGGCGTGATCCGGCGGTTGCGCCGTCAGGCCGCGCAGGCCGACGCCCATGCCGACCCGATGCGCGGCGAAGGGCTCGTACCGGGTGACAGGCTCCCGGACTTCGCCGCCACCACCACCGGCGGCGAGCCGATCTCCGGGGAGCTGCTCGGCGGCCCGGCCCTGGTCGGCTTCTTCTCGGTGGGCTGCGAGCCGTGCGAGAAGCTGCTGCCGCGGTTCGTCGAGCACGCCCGCCGGACGCAGGACGCGGTACTCGCCGTGGTCGCCGCCGAGCCCGGCGAACCCTCGGAGGCGTACGTCGACCAGCTCGCCCAGGTGGCGCGGGTCGTCCACGAGACGCCCGGGGGGCCCGTGCAGTCGGCGTTCAAGGTCACCGGCTACCCGACCGTCCTCCGGATCAGCGCGGACGGGACGGTGGTCTCCAGCGACCACGTCATGCCCGTCGCCGCAGGCACATGATCGCAGCCGCTCGCGTCGCGGCGGGGACGGCCATCCGCACGGCCACGGCCTGACACTTCTCTACGTCCTGGTCATGCTGGCCGAGGCGCTCGCGCCGATCGCCGTGGCCTGGCTGACCAAGGCGGTCGTCGACACCCTGGTGGGCGACGGCCCGGCGACCGGGCTGCCGGCCCTCGCGGCCGGCCTGGCCGGCGCCGGGGTGCTGGTCGCGGCCCTGCCACAGGTCAGCCGGTATCTCGGCAGCCAGATCGGCCGGCTCTTCACCGCGCACACGACCGCCCAGCTCTTCACCGCCACCCTGCGCTTCGCCGGCCTGCGCCCGTTCGAGGACCCGGTCTTCCACGACCGGCTGCGGCTGGCCCAGAACGGCATGCAGACGGGGCAGGGCGCGCGCTCAACGGGCTGGTCTCCGGCATCGCCGGGCTCCACCAGGACCTCGTCATGTCCCGCCACTACGTCACCGTCATCCAGGCGGAGCCCGGCCTGCCGGTCCCCGTCGCGCCCGCCCCCATGCCCCGGCTGCGCGACGGCATCCGGCTCACCGACGTCTGGTTCCGCTACAGCGACCACCATCCGTGGATCCTGCGCGGGTTCACGCGGGTTCAACCTGTTCATCCCGGCCGGCGCGGCCGCCGCCTTCGTCGGCCTGAACGGCGCCGGCAAGAGCACGCTGGTCAAGCTGCTGTGCCGGTTCTACGACCCGCAGCACGGCAGCATTATTTGCCACGGCGTCGACCTCCGCCACCTCCACCCGACCATCTGCGGCAGCGCGTCAGCGGCGTCTTCCAGGACCACATGGCGCACGACCGGTCCGCCGTCGACAACATCTCCATCGGCTTCGTCGCCGCCCGGGGTGACGGGGCCCGCGTCCAGGGCGCGGCCAGGGAGGCCGGCATCGACGGCAAGCTCTCCGCGCTGCCATAGGGCTACGACACCATGCTCACGCGGATGTTCTTCAGCGAGGACGACAAGGACGACCCGGAGACCGGCGTCGTGCTCTCGGGCGGCCAGTGGCAGCGCGTGGCCCTGGCCAGGGCGGGGCCACGCCAGGCTGTTCCGGCTCCAGGCCAGTGGCTACCAGGAGGCGGCTCTCTCCTGACAACGACGGCGCCGCTCCTGCGCGCCCGCATGGGTGGGCAGGAGCGGCGTTCTCGATCGTCAGCAGCCGTTCTCGCTGATGATCACGTACGGGGCGCAGCTGCCGTCACAGCAGCGGGCGCGCAGCCTGATCGGGTAGATGCACTTGTAGATGTAGTAACACTCCACGGCGGCCGCGTTCTCCTGCGGGACGATCATCGCCAGCAGCCGGTCGCTCAGCCTTCCAAAGACGGACGTCATGCCCATTCCTCTTCTCCAGGGATCGGCTCCCCGCCCACCGGGCGGAGATCACACGAGGCCAAGGCTTCCTGGCAGCCCTAGCCCGCCGATCGCGTGCCGCTAGCCCCGCTTTCCGCACGTGAGGGTGTTTGAAGATCGTCGGGTTGCTGTGGTGATCGTTGTCGCGGTATGACCTGGCCGGTGAGACAGCGTGCGCAGTGGGGTCAGGCCAGTGTCGAGAAGATGCTCGGAGCATTACCGGTCACCGCGGGGTTCTGCTCGCGGTTGCGGATCCGGGAGCTGGTGGATGCGGCCTGCCCGGTGCGCGATGTGGCGGAGTTGACCCACGGACAGGGGATCGTGGTTTCGGTGCACGGTGACTACGAGCGGCCCGAGCCAGCCCTCTGCTCCCGAACATGTCCCCAGCCGCCAGGTAGCGGAATGAGAGATCACGCTTGCGGTTCGTGATCGTTTCGGAGCGGTGAATGTGGCTGGTTGGATGGGGTTCCTGCTTGATCGTGTTCGTGTCGGAGACGGTCGGTGGAGGGCAGGTTCGGGTGCGTCGGGAGTGGGAGCCGGCCACGGGTGAGGACGGGTTCCTGCTGGAGTTGAAGTCCGACCCCGGACGGCTGGGGCGGTCGCCATCACGCATGACCTGACCGGATACGCCAGCGGCATCGCCATGGCCGCGGTGGCAAGGAAGGCGTTCGTCACCTCGTCGGCGCAGTTGCCCAACCCGAACACGCCGTGGCCACCCTGATCGACGGTGACCGTGGCGGCCCGCCGGCCGAGCACGGCGCGCAGGCCGCGCGCTCCGCAGGGACGTGGACGGGTTGCGGGTGTTCTGCGGGATCAGCACATTGCGCGGCCCGCTGCCGGTGGCCGTCACCGGCAGCTCCACCGGCCGGGTCGGCCACGCCGCGGACAGCCAGAGGTTCGACGGCATGGCGGGGCCCGGTAGTCCAGCGACACCTTCAAGGTCGCGCACTGCTGGGGATCGCGCTCGATGCCGGGTTACGGCGGCATCGAGGTGCCCGTCCGACTTCGCCGCCGCACCGGACCCGATCTGGCTGACCTTACTGGCGGCGCTGTGCTGGGTGCGCAAGGCAGAGATGCTTGTCATGGCCCCGCCACCACGCTGGTCGGCGTCGGGGCACCGTTTGTCGGACGCGCCCTAACGATCCGGCCAGCGTAGCCTTCCTTCCGTGGTCAGAAGGGCCAGCTCGCCGTCCGTGGTGTAGGCGGCCGAGGCGGTGCCCGGGTGCCTGGCCATCGTACGGCCGGCCGGGTCGACCACCTCGGCCGCACCGCCATACGTGATCAGGAACTCCGCGCCGGACGGATGGGCGCGGATCTGGGCCTCGGCGGCGATCTCGCGTGACCACCTCTGCCTGCCGGCGGAGTCGACGCCCCGGACGCCGGTGAACCGCCTGCCGTCGCCGTCGCGCCAGTAGGCGTACACGACGAGGCCCTGCGTCCCGGCGGCGCATCCGGCGACGACCGGGAGGCTCGTGGTAATCGGTACCGGCTTGCCCGAGCCTGTCAGCACATAGGCGCGTTCCCCTGCGACCACCGCGGTACCGTCTGATGCACAAAGCACCCTCACCGGTTCGGCGAGCGTGTCCCTGGCCACCTCGCGCCAACCCCGCCGGTCGTGCCGGAACCACAGCGCCCGCTTGCCTGAAGTCGCGACCGCGGTCGTCCTGGACGCGTCCTCCGCCCAGGAAATAGCCCCTTTCAACCGGATGCGCGTGTCCTTGCCCGCGGGCCGGATCAGCCGCAGACTGTCCTCTTCCGCCCCGTCGCTCTCAACGATCACGGCGTCCGAGGCGTTACGCGCGGTCGGCACCCGCCTGATCCGGGCGTCGGACCGCGCGAACACGCCCGAGAGCGAACGTGGCTCGGGGTGCGCTCCCTCCGCCGAGCCGGAGAACACCGGGTCGGGACAGCGTGCCTGGCAGATCACGTCGGCGCCCACGGCGTACGCGGCGGGATCCCGCCAGAGCTCCCTGCCCGACCGGTCCAGCCCATAGAACGCCCGTGCCCGGTTATCAGCCACCACGACGCCCTCCGCGGACACCGTCACGATCTCCGGCGGGCGCTCGGTCACCGGCTCCGGCTGATCGGTCGCGGTGCCGCAGCCGGTCAGGAGTACCAGCACGGCGAGCAAGGCTCGTGGGGTCACAGATTCCGCTCCTGGAAGAGGCTCCGGAAAGGAGAAGGTGTGCCGCGACGCGCGCGGCACACCCGTCATCCGCCGTCAGGCCTTGTTGGTGGTAGCGGTGCACCTCGGATCGACGCCGTTGTAGTCGAACACGAACTTGGCGTCGACATGCCACCTCGTCTTGTACGCCACCTGCCGGTAAGGGTGGTGGGAGTGCGTTGTGTCCGGCTTGACGTTGTCCCCGAATTCCCAGCTGTACAGCGTCTTGTCCGGCTTGCCGGAGATGGACTCGCGGATCCGCAAGCTCACGTTGCTCTTCTTGCCGGGCTTAGTGCCTTCCGCAGCCCACACCTTGTACGTGATCTTGTCGACCACGTCGTACGAACCGTTCGGCGTCTAGTAGGCCTCGACCCTGCCGTTGGACGAGGAATTGGTGTTCCCGGTACAGCTGCCGCTGAGCACCCGCTGCCCCGAGGCGGAGGTCGCCGAGGCCGAGACACCGGCCGCGGGCATGATCGACAAGGTCGCGCCCACAACCCCGAGGATCGCGGTCTTTCGCAGGATGCCTGTCACTCGCACATTGGCCCTCTCGTCTGAGTAATTCGGTTACGGACGGCGGCGCGCTTGCGCATGCGGGTTGCCGCGGACAGGGCGCCGATCGCGGTGAGGAACTCCCGGATGGGCGGCGCGGTCAGTTCGGCGATCTCGCCGTCGCAGTGCGCGGTGAACTGGAGGAGATCGCCGCGGTAGGCGCGCAGGGTGTGCGGGGAGGCGCCCGCGTTCTTGCGGTCGGTGCGGAAGTCGTCGAGGTGGCGGGCGAGCGGATGGTCCTTGCCGAGGTGTTCGACGATCACCGGATCCACGTCTTCACCCTCCCGTGCGCCGAGTTGCCAGATAACTGGCAATCGAACGCCCCATCATGGAGGGATGACTCCCTGCTACCATGGCCATTCGATCTTGGTCTTGCCAGATAAACGAAGGTCATCTCGCAACCGTTCGGCGGGCGAGGCGTTCAAGCTGGGGTTGTGGATCTTTTCAGGACTTCGCCAATCCGGCTGGGGGACACGGTGGGCGATTACGGCATGCATAGTGATCTATGGGAGGATTTTCCCATGGCATCCGTTAAGCAGATTCAAGTCGCCTTCGATTGTGCCTCACCTGAGCGTGTCGGTCGCTTCTGGTGCGAGGTGTTGGGGTATGTCGCGCCGGCACCGCCTGAGGGGTTCGCCAGTTGGGACGACTTCAATCGCACGCTGCCGCCCGAGCAGCGGGACTCATGGTTCGCATGCAGCGACCCCTCGGGTGTCGGTCCGCGGCTGTACTTTCAGCGCGTTCCCGAAGGCAAGGTCGTCAAGAATCGGCTGCACCTTGACGTGCGGGTCGGCACCGGGCTCGTCGGTGCAGAGCGCCTGGCAACCCTCGAGGCCGAATGCGCACGATTGATCCCTCTCGGCGCGAAACGCGTGCGGCTCCTGCCCGCCGATGAAGAAAACGAGTCGTGCCTCGTGATGCAGGACATCGAGGGCAACGAGTTCTGCCTGAGCTGACGAACGTCTACCTCGTTGTATGCGACACAGACCTGACTCGCTGATCGGCTCCCACGGGGAAGGCTGTCCTTCAGCCGCCCTTCGCGCCGCGCCGCTGTTGATCTCGGGAAGATCGGGGATCTCGCCGAGTTCGCGCAGTCCCTCGGAAGGCCCGGACGAAGCGATGGCATAGCGGCCCAGGAAATTCACGTGGGCGTGGCCCAGCGGGCTGAGCCGTGCGACGTCCTCGTCCTTGACGGGCACCCCCGGGGCGCGGAGATGTTCGACGGCGGCCGACAGGTAGCGGGTATTCCAAAGAGCAACGGCATTGACGGCCAGGCCGAGAGCTGCGAGTTGGTCCTCCTGGCCCTCACGGTATGCCTGTCGGATCTGGCCGCCCCCGCCGTGGCAGATCTTGCGGGCGAGCCGGTGTCGGGATTCCTGTACGGTGAGCTGCTTGTTCAGCTTCCGGTGGTAGGTGTCGTTGATCGGGTCGAGGCTGCTCAGCAGGTGCAGCGTCTTGTCGAGGCGGCCGTACTCGGCGAACGCCTGCCCGAGCGGGGTGGGGCTGCCGTTACGGGAGAACATGCGCAGCAGGTCATAGGCACGGACCTGGTTGGTCACCAGCGACCCGGACCATACCGGACCACTGCGTCTGGATCTTCGTCCGATTGCTCTTGCTGCGGGCAATCGCCTCCAGCGCCCCGTAGCCGCTCGCGGTCTCCTCGTCCGGCCCCTCCCCGCTCGGGGCGTCACCGCTGGGGACGTCGGCGCGCCAGAACCGCTGGTCACCGAGGTCGGCGAAGCGGGGCGCGAACCGGAAACCGAGCATGGAGAAGATCCCGAACACCATGTCCGAACCCGACGCCTGGTCAGTCGTGACGACTTCCGGCTTGGGACCGGCGTCGATGTTGATCAGGCAGTCGAGGATGAACGAGGACCATGGGCGCCCACAGTTCCGGGTCGCCGTCGGCGATGGTGCGCGGGTGGTCGGCGGGGATGAAGCCGGCGTTGGCCACCGCGGCGTGCAGGGCGCCGAAGTGTGCCACGGTGCGGGTCACGGCGGCTTGGGTGGCCGGCCAGTCGGCGGCGTCGGCGATGATGCCGAGCAGCCGGTCGGGGTGGCCGGTCTCGTCGAGGAAGGACTTGAGTTTGGTCTCGTCGCGGCCGGTGACGGCCACGCGGTGGCCGCGCTCGAGGAGCAATCGTGCGGTGTGGGCGCCGATGCCGCTGGTCGCGCCGGTGATCAGTACGGTCTTGCCGGTCATGGTCGTACTC
>NZ_JBFALF010000078.1:0-18235 GCF_040656115.1 Nonomuraea sp. NPDC050202
TGATGTCCCGTACCGACACAGTCGTCCGGCAGATCCTCGCCGCCCACGCCGCCACCCGCTGACCTCGCCCGCGAAGGCCCTGGTCCCACGAGGACGAGGGCCCAGCCGCTGGAACGGTGCCCAGGCTATGGCAGGTGCGTGGTCCAGCGGCCCCGGAGAGCGGCTACCTCGGTGACGGCGACCGGGCGGCCGTCCAGCATCGTGCACGCCACCGCCCAGACCGGATCGGTGTGGCCCGTCATGGTGCGCGCAGGTCAGCGGCGTGCCGGTCCGCCGCGACATCCTCCAGTGCGGATCTCGGCCTCCTGCTCTCTTCGCAGTGGTGGGCGGGCACCGGGGATGGGCCATGGACGCACTATGCCTTCAAGGTCGGCCAACGTGCCTACGTGCCCGACAAGATCATATGGCTCTGACCTGCTGGAAGAGGTCAACAACCCAAGATAACCATCGCCGCGACGCCTGCAGTTCCGCACGGGCTGATGCCAAGCAGGACCATCGCGCGGCGGCTCGCGGCCACACCGACGACCGCTACCTATCGAGGACCTGTGACCCGGCGCTGATTCAGCGGGCCACGCCCGGCGCGGGTCAACTGCGGCCGGTGCAGGCTACCGGGGAGGATCGGGTGCCAGGCTTCCGTCGGGGGCGATGTGATCGAAGATCTGGCCGATCAGCGTGATCACATGTGGGTCCTCCACCGCGTACAGCGTCCGGCGGCCGTCGCGGTGTGCGGTGATCAGGCCGGCCAGGCGGAGCTTGGCCAGGTGCTGGGAGACCGTGGCGATGCTGATGCCCGCGTGCGTGGCCAGCGTGCTGACGTTGTAGGAACCGTGGGTGATCAGCCACATCAGGTGCAGCCGTACCGGACTGGCCAGCAGGGCGAACGTCTCGGCCGCCGCCCTCAGCTGCGCGGGGGTCGGCGGTGGGTGCTCGGCGCCGGGTGAACCCGGTGCGGGGGAGGTCGACATCGTCTGTCCATTGTCTCCCGGCGACGGCCTGCCCCTCACCCTATGTTTCGATACTTGCGCGATTTCCGAAACGTGTGGGAGATTAGGGGCACTCCGAAGGGGAGTAGTCCGCAACGCCCGCACGTCGACACGCTGAGAACCTCGCGTTCTCCGGCGGCGGGGACCGGTCATCGGCCGGTGGGCGAGACCTTCGGCCACGCAGTCATGCCTGGCCGAGCCCCCTCGCGGATGCCCGGCCGGGTCGTCCACCGCCCGGGAAGGACTCCTCCGCTTGGCTTCCACCACGCTGCCGCGCCCACTGCTGATCCGCGCGCTGCTCACCGTGCGCGCTGCTGCCTCTGCCCGCGTTCACCGCCTGCCTCGGGCCATCGAGCGCAGCGCCACCCGGCCCGCGCTCTGGTAATCGCCGGCCGCCGACGCCGTGACTCCTGCCGGGCCGTGCCCTGTTGCGCCGTGCCCTGTCGCGCCGCGCTCGGCCCCATCACCCACCAGCGGCGGCGCCCGCGGCGCCGCCAGTCAGAAGGGACACCACCCCACCATGAACACCTCGACGTTGCGGCTGCTGGCCGACGCCCGCTCCGCCAAGGCGGGCGGCGAGCCGGCGATGGCCGCCCGGCAGCGGGCCCGCCTCAGCGAGCTCGTGGCCTGGGCGCGTACCCGCTCCCCCTACTACCGCCACCTGTACCGGGACCTGCCGGCCGTAGTGGCCGACCTGGCCCTGCTGCCACCCACCTGCAAGCGCGAGCTGATGGCCGCCTTCGACGACTGGGTCACCGACCCGGCCGTCACCCTGGCCCAGGCACGGGCCTTCGCCGACGACCCGGCGCGCATCGGCCAGCCGTTCGCCGGCCGCTACACGCTGTCCACCACCTCCGGCACCACCGGCACGCACGGCATCTTCCTGCAAGACGCCCGCCCGGCCGCGGTGACCTCCGCGATGATGGCGCGGATGCTGGCCGGCTGGCTGAGCGTGCGGGACATGGCCCGCATTGCGCGCGGGGGCGCCCGGATGGCGCTGGTGATACCCGAGGGCGGGCATTTCGCCTCCACCGTGGCCGCCGCCCGGCTGCGCGGCCGCTCCCGCGTCGCCGCCTTCAGCGTGCACCAGCCGCTGGCCGACCTGGTGGCCGAGCTCAACGCCTTCCGCCCGGCGGTGCTCGCCCCCTACGCCAGCATCGGCGCGCTGCTGGCCGGCGAGGCCGAAGCCGGACGGCTGCACATCGACCCCGCTCTGGTGATGCTCACCGCCGAAGGCCTGCCCACGAGCGAGTACGCGCGCATCGCGGCCGCGCTGGGGGCGAAGGTGCGCACCAGCTACGCCTGCAACGAGTGCCCGTTCCTGTCCTACGGCTGCGCGCAGAACTGGATGCACCTCAACGCCGACTGGGCCATCCTCGAACCCGTCGACGAGCAGTACCGGCCGGTGCCGCCGGGCGAGCCCTCGCACACCGTGCTGCTGACCAACCTGGCCAACCACGTGCAGCCGATCCTGCGCTACGACCTCGGCGACAGCGTCCTGCTCCGGCCCGATCCGTGCCCGTGTGGCCAACCCGGCCCGGCCGTCCGCGTCCAGGGCCGCGCCGCCGACCTGCTCACCTTCCCCGGCCCCGGCCCGGCGGGGGAACAGGCGCCGGTCACCCTCGCCCCGCTGCCGCTGGCCACCCTGCTGGAAGCGGTGCCCGGCCTGGAGCTGTTCCAGATCGTCCACACCGCGCCCACCTCGCTACGCGTCCGGCTGCACCCCGCCCCCGGCGCCGACCCCGAGACCCTCTGGCGTCAGATCGAGACCCGCATGCGCGACCTGCTGTCCCGCCACGGTCTCGGGCACGTGCGCCTCGAACGCGCCGCCGAGCCGGTCCAGCACAGCGCGGGCGGCAAGGTACGCGCCGTCATCCCGCTGCCCGCCACCGGCAGAGACCCGGCCCGCTCCGCAGGCCCCTGACCACCACACGCCACACCAGCGAAGCCATGGCAGCCCAACACTGTCATTCCCCACGGCTCGGATGGAAGGGCGGGCCCATCACCCGCCCTTCCCCGCCTCCCCTCCCACCGAACGGAGACGCCTTCGTGCTGTCCGACCTCCTGGCCTACAGCGTCCGGATCCTGCCCGGCCTGCTGCTGATCGGCGCAAGCTTCGCACTCGCGCGCGCCGAACGCGACCCGCTGCTGCGCATCCTGACCCTCATCTTCGGCTTCATCTTGATCAGGGATGCGATGACCCCCCTCGGATTCTGGCGCCTGGGCGCCGCAGGAGGCATGCCGTGGCTGCGCTTCACCGACCAGGCGCCCATCCTGTTGCTGTTCGCCCTTGGCACGGTGGCGCTGACCGTCGCCGTGCTGCGCGCTGACGGCGGGCTGCGCTCGCTGGTGCGCTGGGGCCGCTTCACCCCGGTCACCCTCGCCGGGGGCATCGGCGGTGGCGTGCTGGCCGCCGCTCCGGCGTTGCTGCTGTCGCTGTCGACACCGCTGCCGGCGCGGGGCGGCGCGGTCGCGGTCACGCTGCTGCCGGTGCTGCTGCTGTTCAGCATGGCGGGCAACCTCGCCGAGGAGGTGCTCTTTCGCGGCTTCCTGCAGGGCCGGCTGGAGCAGCACGCCGGAGCCGTTCGTGCGGCGTTGCTGTCGGCCCTGCTGTTCGCCGCCTGCCACGCCTTCCTGGCCTCGACCGTGACCGACCTCGGCTGGCCCCTGCTGGCCTTCACCCTCTACGAAGGACTGATCTGCGCCTTCCTGCGCCTGCGCTCCGGCGTCATCGCGGCCGCACTCGCCCACGGAACCGCGATCTTCCTGCTGGCCGGCGCGCTGGTCTGAGCCGCTGATCGCGTCGTCGGGCAGGGCGGCCCACACCCACACTGCGCGGCTGCCAACGAATGCCCCTTCCTCAGTCACCGCTGCACCGCAGGCTGGCTCCACGTCAATGCCGACTGGGCCATCCTCGAATCCGCCGATGAGCGCTTTCGGCCGGTGTGCCGTCCGCGAGGTCTCCCAGACGATGCTGTTGATCAACCTGGCCAATCGCGTCCAGCCGATCCTGCGCTACGACCTGGGCGACGCTGTGATGATGCGGCCGGATCCGTGCCTTCCGGCACCCCTGGCCCGGCGCTGCGTGTTCAGGGCCGCGGCGCTGGCCTGCTCACCTTCCCCAGCCCCGACGGCACGCCGGTCATGCTGGCGCCGCTGTCGCTGGCCACGCTGCTGGGGACGGTGCGCGGACTGGAGCTGTTCCAGATCGTGCAGATCGGCCCCGGCACGCTGCAGCTGCACAGGCATGGCGGGCGGAGACGCCGTCCGCATCACCCCGGCTGTGCACCTCCGCCGACGACGTGGATCGCCTCGTCGCCGCCCTGTAGGACATCTCCCGGCGCAACTGGCGTCCCTGAGCGCAAAGGGGTCTTGACACCTCAACCCGACATCCCACTATCTTGCTCATATGAACAGATCTTCAGATGACAGGGTTTTGGCGATGGATGGCTGTACCGTCCGGGTGGTCGACGCCGACCGGGTCGCCGCCGTGCGGGAGCGGATGCCGCCCGCCGACGACCTGGCCGACACCGCCGACGTATTCGGCCTGCTGTCCGACCCCAACCGGCTGCGCCTGCTGGTGGCGCTGCTGGACGGCGAGCTGTGCGTGTGCGACCTGGCCGCGGTGACCGGGCAAAGCGAGTCGGCCGTCTCCCACGCCCTGCGGCTGCTGCGCGCCCACCGCATCGTGGCCGCCCGCCGCTCGGGCCGCATGGCGTACTACCGGCTGGAGGACCCGCACGTCCGGATGCTGCTCGACCTGGCCCTCGCGCACACCGAGCACACCGAGGCGCTGCACCCCGAGCGCGAGGGAGGCACCTGATGGGCGTCGGCCACGGTCACGGGCACGGGCACGGCCCCGCCCAGGGTCACGCGGGCGGGCGGCACCGGTGGCGCCTTGCCGTCTCCTTCGCCCTCATCGGCGCCTTCTTCGTGGTCGAGCTGGTCTTTGGCCTGCTGTCGGGCTCGCTGGCGCTGCTGTCGGACGCCGGCCACATGGCCGCCGATGTGGTCACCCTCGGCGCGGCGCTGATCGCCACCAGGATCGCCACCCGCCTCGACACCACCGGCCGCCGCAGCTACGGCTCCTACCGGGCCGAGGTGTTCGCCTCGCTGCTGGCGGTCGTGCTCATGCTGGCCGTCGCGCTGTACGTGGTGATCGAGGCGATCGGCCGCATCGGCGGGCCCGCCGAGGTCTCCACCGGGCCGATGCTGATCGTCGGCGCGATCGGCCTGGCCGTCAACCTGGTCGCGCTGTTCCTGCTGCGCGCGGGCGCGGGCGAGAGCCTCAACGTCAAGGGCGCCTACCTGGAAGTCGTGGCCGACACGGCCGGCTCCGTGGGCGTCATCGCGGCCGGCTGGCTGGTCGCCGCGACCGGGCAGCCGTTCTGGGACACCGTGATCGCCCTGGCCATCGGTGTCTTCGTCGCCGTGCGGGCGGTCTCGCTCGGCCGTCAGGTCTTCGCCGTGCTGGGCCAGCACGTTCCCGAGGGCATCGACCCGACTGCGGTCGCCGCCGACCTGGCCGCCATCGAGGGCGTGCGCGATGTGCACGACCTGCACCTGTGGACGCTCACGTCCGGCATGAACGTGGCCACCGCCCACCTGGTCACCGGCGACCAGGGCGACAACCACGCCATCCTGGACCAGGCCCGCGACCTGCTGCGGCACCGCCACGGCGTGGCCCACGCGACGCTGCAGGTCGAGCCGGCCGACCACAACGGCTGCGACGAACTCGGCTGGTGACCTCGTCCCCGCATCTGCCTTTCCCCTGCTCATCCACCTGGAGATCGTGATGCCCGCTGCCCGCGCCGCCCGCCTGCCCGTCGTTGCCGAGGCGCACGCCGCCTGGCCGTTCCTGCTGCCGTTCGGCGTGTACGTGCTGCACACCCTGGAGGAGTTGCCCGGCTTCGCCGCCTGGGCCACCCGCCACTTCGGCCCCGAGACCACCGGCACCTTCGCCGCCTACCACATCCCGCTCATGCTGCTGGTGCTGGCCTGCTCCTGGCAGGCCGCCCGCTCCGGCCGCAGCGCCTGGGTGGTGGCGGCCACGGCCTTGCAGTGGCAGTTCGCCGTCAACGCCCTGTTCCACCTGACCACCTGGATCGCCCTGGGCGACTACTCACCCGGCGCGGTCACCGCCGCCACCGTGTCGCTGCCCGCCACCGCCTACTACCTGACCTGGCTGCGCCGCCACCACCACGCCAGCACCCGCCAGATCGCCGGGGCCCTCATCGCCGGCACGCTCATCGCGGCCGCCGCCATCGGGTTCTTGTTCCTCTAGCCCTGCGGCTGGGACCGGCAGTTGCCGGCCGGCCAGGGAAGACGGTGACCGCGGCGAAGGAGCCACCTGCTGGTCGCGTGCGGCCACCGACGATGAACCATCCTCGATGCACCACACGTTTCCAGGAGCATGACGCTCCGCCTGCTCGCCCTCTTCGCCTTCGTCGCCGCCCTGGTGACCGGCACCTCCACTGCCGCCCATGCGTGTAAGTGCGCCCAGATGTCCCCGCGTCAAGCAGTCGAGCACGCCGATGCCGTGTTCACCGGCACGGTGATCGCCGGACACGGAGGTGAGATCCGTTCCTCCGCTCCGTCGGCCAGGGCCGTCTACGTCTTCCGGGCCGACAACGTCTACAAGGGCCAGGCCGCCGCCGAGTTCACGCTCGCCACCAGCACCGACAGCGCTTCGTGCGGATACGCCTTCACCACCGGCATGCGCTATCTCGTCTTCGCCACGTCCCACCACGCCGGCACCGCCTTGCCGGGGGTCACCCTGTCCTCATCCGCGTGCGCCGGCAACATGCCGATCGCCCCGGGCACAGGCCCCCTGCAGATCGACGGCGCCCCCGGCTCCGGCGGGGCACACCACGCGGACGCGGAGCTGGTCGCGGCGCTGGGCACTCCCACGGCCGTGGGCGGCCACCTCCCGTCCGCCGCTCAGACCCGATCCGGGTCATCGGCCGCACGTGACCGTGATCGGGGGTGGACGGCCGCGACCGTGCCCCTCGGCGCGGCCGCCGTGATCGCCGCCGTGATCGCCGCTGTGGTGGTGCTCAGGCGCCGGCGCCGGGTCTCGCATGCCCGCTGATGCCCGGCAGCGCCGATGCTCGGCAGCGCCGATGCCCGGCAGCCACGAGGACATCGGCACGAGCGTGGCGCACCGCAGGCCCGAGCACCTGGCCTGCGGTGCGCCACGCCTGGTGGCGGCTACAGCAGGGTGCTCCAGTAGGACCAGAACCGCACGCCGATGAGCGCGATGAGGGTCAGGAACCAGACGGTGAGCGGCACCGCGTGCAGGCCGGTCAGCGCCTGGATCGCCCGGCGGGCACGGGCGGGGGCGGGCAGGTGGCGCTGGTGGAGGTTGTGCAAGGTGACGTACCAGAACACCGGGATGGTGACGGCCCACACGGCCATGCAGTACGGGCACAGCGCGCCGATCACCTGCAGGCTCTGGTAGATCAGCCAGTGCACGAAGACCGCGCCGAAGGTGACGCCGGCCTGCAGGCCCAGCCAGAACCAGCGCGGCAGGCGGGCGCCGCCGAGCAGCGCCACGCCGACGGTGGCCACGACGGCGAAGCCGGCTACGCCGAGCAGCGGGTTGGGCACGCCGAACGCCTCGGCCTGCGGGGTGGACATCACCGATCCGCATGACAGCACCGGGTTGAGGCTGCAGGTCGGCACGTAGGCCGGGTCGCGCAGCAGGGCGATCTTCTCCACCGTCAGGGTGAAGGCGGCCAGCAGGCCGATGCCGCTGCCCAGCGTCAGCAGCCAGGCCAGCAGGCGTGGGAACGGCCCGCCCGGGCCGGAGACGACCGGCGCAGCACCGGAGGCCTCGACGGCGGCCTCGACGGCGGCCGCGGGGGCGGCCGCGGGGGCGGCCGCGGGGCTGGTGGTGGCTGCAGGGGTGCTCGCCGGGTGCGGGGCGTCAGCCGGCGAGTGCCGCATCGATGGCCGCCTTGAAGTCGGCTTCGGATTGGGGCTGCAGGCGCTCGCCGTCGAGGAAGAACGTCGGCGTTCCGGTCACGCCGAGCGCCTGCCCGTCGGCGACGTCCTTGTTGATCCGCTCCAGCGTTGCCGGGTCGTTGTAGGCCTTCTCCCAGGCGGCCATGTCCAGTCCCAGGTCGCGGGCGAAGCCGCGGAAGACGTCGTCGGCCGGGACCTGCTTCTCCCCCCACTGCGTCTGGGTTTCGTACATGCGCTGGTACATCGCCTCGAACTTGCCCTGCGCCGCGGCGGCCTCGACGGCGCGGGCGGCGCGTTCGGCGTTGAAGTGGCCGGGCAGCGGGAAGTAGCGGGCCACGAAGGTGACCTTCCCGGCGTACTGCTTGCGCAGGCCCTCCACGACCGGGAAGGCGGCCCGGCAGGCTTCGCACTCGAAGTCGAGGAATTCCACCAGCGTAACCTTGCCGTCGGCGGCGGTCTGCAGCTTGTGGCTGTCGGCGCGCACGTATTGCGACTCGCCGGCCGCGACCGGCTGCTGATCGGGGCCGCTCAGCCGGATCGCGGCGAACATCGCGGCGGCCACGACGACGAACACGCCGATCACCGTCAGCGTCACCGTCAGGTTCCTGCGCCGCGCGCGGGCGGCCTCATCCTGCTCGCGCAGTTGCGCGACCTTGGCGCGTCGCGCCTGCGTGCGGTCGGTGTTTTCCGGCACCGGCCTCTCCCCTTGTCATCACCGGACGGGCTACGAACAATGCAATGAACGTTGATATGTCGATGTGTCCTTGGAGGGTACCGGCCGGTGGGCTCGGGTCCCGACCCGGGCACGAGCCGTCTTTGGCGCGCTGTTACCGTGATGCGGATGCGTGAGGATCGATGCGAGCTGCTGTGCCTGGACCTACCGCGTGCCGAGGCGGTCCGCGCCCAGCTGCCGCAGGCCGCCGGCCTGGCCGCGCCCGCCGAGCGGGCCAAGGCGCTGGCCGATGAGACCAGGTTGCGCATCGCGCTGGCCCTGCGCGCCGGGGGCGAGCTGTGCGTGTGCGATCTGGCCTGGGTGTGTGGCCTGGCGCAGAACCTGGTCTCCCATCACCTGCGGGTGCTGCGCGCCGCCGGGCTCGCCGCCTCGCGGCGTGAGGGCAAGCTGGTCATCTACGCGCTGACCGACGCCGGCCGCGGCCTGCTGGCCGTCCTGATGGGGACTGCCGCCCCGGCATCGCCCTGAGCGCAGGTCATCGCGCGCCCGCCCGAACGGCGCCCGGGGCCGGTACGCTGACGCCCCCCTTTCCGGCCATGCTGGTCAGTGACGGCGGCGTTCGCATCGTCCATCGCGCGTCAGCCGCCCGGCAGCCGCCCGGCCCTTGGATCAGGGTCTGCCGGTGCGGCGCAGCACGGCCCAGTTGCCCCAGCCGGCCTCGGCCTGCACCGCGCTCCAGCCGTCCTCGGCACCACCATCGTTGCCACCGTCGGCGCTGTTGAGGGCGGTGATGACCGTGGCGGTGTCCAGGAACAGCGGCCCGTCGCAGGCGAGCTGGTTGGCCCAGATCAGCACACCGCCGGCGGCCAGCACGCGGGTGATCTCGCGGGCGAACAGCAGCACGTCCACGCAGGCCACCGCGCTGATCGAGGCATCGGCCAGTGGCAGGCGGGCGGCGTCGGCCTGGATGCGCGCGGCGGGGTGGGCGGGGGCGCGGGTGAGCATCTCGCGGGCCAGGTTCAGCGCGATCACCCGGTTGAACGTGCCGGACAGCACGGGGGTGTACTGGCCGGTGCCGGAACCGAGCTCCAGGCAGGTGCCGGACGGCCACGGCCCGCCGCGGGCCAGCGCGTCGGTGAGGAAGTCGGTGCGGCCGGTGGCGTGCTCGGTGTCCCAGACGGCCGCCAGCTGATCGAACAGCTCCCGCACCACGGCGGTGAGCCCGGCGTTCCACGCCGCCGGGTGGGTGGCGATCTGGCGGGCGAGCTGCTGCAGCTTGGCGCGGCCGTTGGGCGCGGGTTTGCCCGGCGGTTCGGCGATCACGCGCGGCAGCGTCTGGATCATCAGGAGATGAGCGTAGCGCGCAAACGCCCTCTACCGCCCCCTCTTGTGCTGATATGACAAAATCGGGCTATCATCGTCATATGGCGATTGATAGTGATGCTGGCTCCTGTGTCAGCGCCGACATCGCCGCCGGCATCCCCCCGGCGGCCGCGCTGTTCCACTCCCTGTCCGATGAGAACCGGCTGCGCATCGTGCAACGCCTCGCGCGGGGCGAGGCGCGCGTGGTGGACCTGGTCGCCGAGCTCGGCCTGGCCCAGTCCACCGTCTCCAAGCACCTGGCCTGCCTGCGCGACTGCGACCTGGTCGACTACCGCGCCGAAGGCCGCCAGTCGTTCTACTCCCTGACCCGGCCGGAGCTGATGGACCTGCTGGCCTCGGCCGAGCAGCTGCTGGCTGCCACCGGGCACGCGGTCACGCTCTGCCCCGCCCCCGGCGCCGCCGGCCCGGACGGTGCGCAGCCCGCGGGCGAGGTGGTGGCATGAGCGCGATCAACATGTCCGGCCTCGGCCCGTCCCCGGCCCGGCGCACGGTGCTGCAGCGCCGCATCCGGCTGCTGGTGGCCGCCACCATCACCTACAACGTGATCGAAGCCGCCGTGGCCATCACCGCCGGCGCCATCGCCTCCTCCGCCGCCCTCATCGGGTTCGGCCTGGACTCCATCGTCGAGGTGGCCTCCGCGGCGGCGGTGGCCTGGCAGTTCTCCGCCGCCGACCACGAACGCCGGGAGAAGACCGCGCTGCGCGTCATCGCGATCTCCTTCTTCGCGCTGGCCGCCTACGTCACCTTCGACGCCGTCCGCGCCCTGCTCGGCGCCGGCGAAGCCGAACACTCCACCCCCGGCCTCATCCTGGCCGCCCTGTCCTTGCTGATCATGCCGTTCCTGTCGTACGCCCAGCGCCGGGCCGGCCGCGAACTCGGCTCCGCCAGCGCGGTGGCCGACTCCAAGCAGACGCTGCTGTGCACCTACCTGTCGGCGGTGCTGCTGGTCGGGCTGGCGCTCAACAGCCTGTTCGGCTGGTCCTGGGCCGACCCGATCGCCGCCCTGGTCATCGCCGCCGTCGCGGTCAAGGAAGGCCGCGAAGCCTGGCGCGGGGACGCCTGCTGCGCGGTACCCGCCGCCACCTCGCTCAGCGCCCCTGATGAGAATTCCGGCGGGTGTTCGGACGGCTGCTGCTCGCCCGCCACGCCGCAGCGGTGACGAGCCGAAAGTTGCCGCCCGTCACGGGTTCGGCACCGCCGGGCCAGTCAACGCCGCGCCGGCGCGGATGGGCGGCGATCACCGCCGGCCGGCTCTACTACGGCGGCCGGATCGGCGCGGGCGCGCTGCACGCCCACTACGCCGCGCAACTCCTGATCGGCGAAGGACTGGTCCTGCGGGGCGCGGACGGGGCCGAGCACGCCATGTCGGCCGCGCTCATCCCGGCCAACACGCCGCACGCGATCGCAGGCGGCACGGCCGACGGGCTGCTCGCCCTGATAGACCCGGCCCAGACGGGACGGTTGCGTCCTCGCCAGGCGGCCGGTACAGCGGTCGGTTCGGCGGCCTGCTGGCGCATCGACGCCCGCCCGCCGGCCCACCGCGACCTGCCCACATTGGCGGCACTGGTCGACGAACTGGTGGGGACGCCACCACGACCTCCCACGCACCCCGGGCTCTGCCAGGCGCTGCGGATCATCGACGAAACCCTGCCAGGACCGGTGCGGCTCGCCGCGGTGGCCGCCGCCGCGCACCTGTCCGAGAGCAGGCTCAGCCACGTGTTCCGGGAGGAGCTCGGGCTGCCGTTCCGGCCCTACGTGCTGTGGGCCAGGCTACGCGCGGCGTTGTCCGCACTGTCGTGCGGCGCCTCGCTGACCGAGGCCGCGCACGCGGCCGGGTTCGCCGACGCCGCCCACATGACCCGGACGGTCCGCACCATGATGGGTGACGCGCCCTCCGCGCTGGCCGCCGGTGTGCACTGGATCACCCCCGCCCAGCAGCACCGAAGCAGCATCGATAGCAGGTTCGTTCAAGCCAGCCGGCCCGTGGGCGCGCCAGGCTCGCTCACGTGATTATCGTGATCGGCGCCGGTCAGGCAGGGCTCGCGGCCTGCCGCGAGCTGCGCCTGGCCGGACACGAGGTGATGCTGCTGGAGGCCCACTCCCGCCTAGGCGAGTCCTGGCGGCAGCGGTGGGACTCCCTGCGCTTGTTCACCCCCGCCCGCCTGAGCGCGCTGCCCGGCCTGCCATTTCCCGGCGGGGATCGTTACCCCGGCAAGGACGAGGTAGCCGACTACCTGCAGACCTACGCGGCCCGCTTCCAGCTCCCCGTCCACCTCGACACCCCGGTGTCGCTGCTGCGCCGCGACCCCGGCGGACGCTTCGAAGCCGTGACGAACCACGGCGTGGTGATCGCCGACGGCGTCGTGGTCGCCACCGGCCCGTTCCAGCGACCCCACATCCCCCAGTTGCGGCTCGCGCCTGAGATCGTCGCGCTGCACAGCAGCGACTACCGCAACCCCGGCCAGCTTCCCGACGGACCGGTCCTGGTGGTCGGCGGCGGCAACTCCGGCGTGCAGATCGCCGCCGAACTCGCCGCGACCCGGCCGGTCACCCTCGCCCTCGGCGCGCGGCAACCGGTCCTGCCCCAGCGCATCGGCGGCACCGACATCTTCACCTGGCTGCAGGCGCTCGGCCTGGTGCGCGCGCCGGTTACCAGCCGGCTGGGCCGCCTCGTCCGCGACCGCGATCCCCTCATCGGCCTGGGCCCGCGCGCCCTGCGCCGGCTCGGTGTGCGCATCGTCGACCGCGTCACTGCCACCGGCGCCACCGCCGGCGGCCCGCTGCTGCGCACCGCCTCCGGCCAGACCCTCGCCCCGCAAAGCGTGATCTGGGCGACCGGCTACCGCCCCGACTACCGCTGGCTGCGTATCCCCGGTGCTCTGGCCGCCGGTCTGCCCCGCCACACCGGCGGGATCAGCCCGGTGCCCGGCCTCACCTACATCGGCCTGCCCTTCCAGCGCAATCGCGGCTCGGCCTTGCTCGGCTGGGTGGGCGAGGACGCCGCGTTGGTGGCCGAGACGTACACCGCTCAACGCACCAGGTCACGACCCAGGTAACCACGCCGACCGGGCCGCCCGGTCGGCGTCAGTCGTCCCAGTCGGGTTCATCCGGGTCACGCAGCTCCCGCACGCCGGCAGGGCCGAGGTCGGGCAGCGCGAAGGTGTAGGTGCCGATCACGTTGATGTGCCGGCGACCGAACGGCGACAAGCGGGCGACATCCTCCTCCGCGAGCGGGTAGCCCGCCTCCCGCAAACGGCCCAGAGCCCTATCGACGTAGAAGGTGTTCCACAGCGTGACGCAGTTGAGCACCAAGCCCAAGGCGCCGAGCTGGTCCTCCATGCCCTTGTAGTAGCGCTGGTAGACCTCGCCCTTACGGCCGTGGAAGATCTTCCCGGCCAGGGCGTGGCGGGATTCTTGCAGGTTGCGGATGCCCTTGATGTCGCGCCGGTACGGCTCCTCCACCGCGTAGGTGAGGATGTGGAGCGTCTTGAAATGCGGCCGTAGGCGGCGATCGCGTCCCCGAGCGGGGTGGGGTTGCCGTCGCGCTGCAGCATCCTCATCACGTCATAGGCGCGGATCCGGCCGGTGTAAATCGACACCACCACCCGCAGGATGTCGTCCCAGTGCCGTTTGACCTTGGCCAGGTCGATCTTGCCGCGGGCGAAGCGTGCCAGCGGCCCGTAGTCGGCGTCCTGGATCCGCCAGCCCTTCTGATCGGGGAGGTCGGCCAGCGTCGGCCGGTACTGCATGCCCAGCAGATGAACGAGTCCGAAGACCACGTCGCTGTAGGATCCGGTGTCGGTCACGATGATGTCCGGCCGCTGCCCGCCATCACGCCGAAACAGCACATCGATCATGTGCAGCGAGTCCCGGACAGTGCCGGTGACCACCTTCGCGCCCAGCCCCGCGCCCTGATCATTGATCATATTGAGCCAGGTCAGGCCCCTCTTGCCGCCGAAAAATTTCCGGTTGGGCCGGGTGTAGATGGACGGCACCGGGACCACGAACCGCATGCCGTCGATCGCGGCGACCAAGCCGCCGCCGAGCTGCCGGGCAAAACCGATCTTCGCCTGTTCCTCGATCAGCGGCGCGTTGGCCATCGAGAACGTCTCGGCCGACAAGTAGTTCTGGGCCACATAGCTGAGCCGGGCGCGCTCCAGCGCCGCGGGGCCGGCCTTGACCACCGGCGCGTAGCCGATGTTCAGCGCACTGGCGGTCAGGCAGGCCGCCACCGAGACGTTGAAGTCGGCCACCTTGCTCACCCCGCCCGCCACCGAGGTGAAGGCCGCCTCGAATCCGGGGACGCGGCCCATCACCTCCAGCAGCAGCTCGGGCAGGTCCACCCGGGGCAGCATGGCGGCCACCTGCTTGCGCAGATCCACCAGCGACGGCGACTCCGGCATGGCCTTCAGCCTGGCCACGTGCAGCCGCCCCTCCTCATCGACGGTGACGTCCACCCCATTGGTGCCGAGCCGGGCGGCCACATCCCGCAACGCCAGATGCAGCACCAAGGCGTGCTCGGCCAGCAGCGTCTCCGGATGCTCCGGCAACTGCAGGTCCGTCAGCGCCGGCCCCTGGCCGCCGCCCAGCCCGCGCCGTCCAGCAGCTGGCCGCGCGGATCCCGCCAGCGGGCCGAGGCCTCAGCATAGACATCACGCCGCTTGAGGTGGCGGTGGAACTGAGTCAGCACGCACATGGTGTAGGCGTTCTTGTCCACCGTGCTGCCGTGCGCTCCGGCCCGGAGCACCAGCCGCTTCCACGACCCGCTCACCAGCGCGACGTCGATGTCGTCCTCGGTCACCTTCTTCTTGCGGCCGTCCAGCAGCCGCGGCAGCGTCTTCATCGCCGCCAGCACCCGCTGCGCCTCGGCGTTCGCCCCGAACTCGATCACCGTAGTCAGCATCTTGAGGAACCCCGACACGGTGGCGATCCGCTCGGCCAGCAGGGCCCGCATCTGCCCATCGGCGTCGGCGTCCGGCGGCGGCACCATGCCGGTCACCGCGGCCACCGCCTCCTTCAGCTCCCGGCGCGGCACCATCGCATCGATCGCCTCCCACACCTGCTCCAGCCGCAACTCCTCGCCGTACTCGGTGACCTCCAGCAGCGTCTCCACCGCGACCGCGAGCGTGGCCGAATGCCGGGCCAGCTTGGGGTGCTGGCGGGCGCGCTCCTTGTCGGTGGCGGTCTCGGCCTTGCCGATCGGTTCGGTCGTCATCAGCAGATCGAGCAGGTCCAGGCAGTCGTCGACCGACTTGCCCTCCAGGTAGATGACCGTGGCCAGCAACGTGGCCAGCTGCCGCGAGGGGCCGTGCCGGCGCAGCGTGGTCGCCGTGGCGGTCATCCCGTACCGGGCCAGGTCCACCAGCCTCCGGTGCGGCACTCCCGGCGGCAGCTCCATCGCGCCCAGGCCGACGCTGAGGATCTCCCCGGCGCGCTCCAGCGCCTTCTCCATGTTCCGCCCGAGGGCACGGACGGGCCCTTGCGCCAGCGCTCCAGATCCGACGATCGCGCTCCTTCCGGCACCTCCAGCAGCCGGGCCAGGATCGCCTGCTGGGGCGGCGACAAGATTCCGTACAGCGCTTCATGCAGCCGCTCGGTCGCCTCATCGCGCACCCGGGCGATCAGCCGGGTCAGCGTGGTCACTCCCGGCAGCAGCACCTTGTTGGTGCGCAGCCAGCTCACCCCGTCGACGAAGATGCTCTTCTTGCCGTCCCCGGTGTTCCACGCCCGCGCATCCACCCACGCGGTGAACTCCGCCTCGACCGCCGAGAAGTCCCGCAGCCCGTACGCCTTCTTGATCTCGTCCTGGTGGTCGAACTGCGTCTGGCGCCGCTCGGTGTACTGCTTGATCTGCGAGACGTCCGTCACCCCGAGCTGACCGGCCAGATAGTCGATCACCTCGGCCGGCACCTCCAGCGGATCCGGTAGGAACCGGCCCACGAACCGGGCCGTGGTCAGTTGTAGGGCAAACCCGAGCCGGTGCTGATCGCCACGGCGCCGCCCGATCAGCTTCCGGTCCGCATCGTCGAGGAAGAACATCTTCTCCAACTTGGCCCGCGTCGGCGCCCCTACGTAACGGCCGTACGCGGCCGCCTCATCATCGCTCAAGAACTCAACCGGCATGGGCCCAGAAAGTAGGACTCATCCACCAGAGCGGACCAGGCACAAGATCAAATTGTGATCCGCAAACAGCTCAGGCGGCCCCGTGAACTGCGTGTTTCCGCAGGTCAAACACGCCAGAACGGTCATCCACGCTAAGCCGGGCCTCTACGGCCGCCAAACGCGACATTTCGTTCGTATGCTGCTCAACCCCCGTGACGTTCACCGCCGACCTGCTGGACGAACCACTCCTGGTGGGCGCGATCGCCGACTTGCCACCGCCACAAGAGCCTCAGCGCGGCGGGACCAGCCTCGGCGTTCTGCTCGAGAGACTGAAAGCGGTAAGCGGCCCTGACTCTGATCACGGCGCCGCTTAGGGCTTGCCGACGTTGTTGGGTTTGGGCTTTGACGTCGGCGGGGAGCTTGGGTGAGCTGGCGATTTTCTGCAGGCAGGTTTCCTCGACAGCAGGAGTGAAGTTGTTCCACAACCGTCCGGCCAGGCCGCGGCGAGCCGGTAGGTGGCCCCACTGTGTCCAGTGGTAGACGACGTCGGGTTTGACGCCGAGCCGGTGGGCGACCTCGGTGACGCTCAGCTCGTGGGGCTGGCGGGGGTGATGGTCCTGGTCGCGGTGCTGGTGCGCGGAGCCGGACGCCCGGTCGATGCAGGCGGCTTCGACCTCGGGTGGGAATGGGATCGCCCATCGGTTGGCGGGGCCACGGGGCGCGGGCAGGTATCCGGCGTTGATCCAGTAGTGGATGGTGCCGATCGACACGCCGACGCGGGTGGCGACCTGGCGGGGTGTGAGTTCACCGTCGTGCAGCAGGCCGGGGTAGGGAATGTGGTGGTAGTGCCGCAGGTTCGCGGCGGCCACGCCGTCGAAGGGCTGGCCGGTGCCGGTCCGGTGACCGGCGGCGTTCAGCGCGGCGGCCAGGGCCACGTTGTCGCAGGCCGAGGTGGACGAGCGTGGGGTCGTCGTGGTCGGCGGTGATGGTGACGTCGGCGAGTATGGTGCGCAGCAGTCGTTTGCGGTCTTTGTCGCTGGTGGTGGTGGCTTGCCAAAGGGCGGGCAGGTCGGGTGAGGGCGGCGGCCAACTGGCCGGGGTCGGGGACGGCGGGCTGGGCTTGGGTGATCATGGTCAGCATCGCGGTGGCCTCGGCCAGGTCGGCCAGCGCGCTCTCCCGCGGGCCTCCAGGGTGCGAGCGACCAGCCGGTTCTCCGGTTCGCAGGCCACGAACGCGCGTTCGGCGCGTTGCGCGGCATAGCGGGCGCGTTCGACGGCGAGCTCGGCGCCGGGCAGGCCGCGGGCATGGCGGGCGGTGACCTCCTCGGCCACCGCCAGCGCCAGGGACAGATGGCAGGCGTCAGCCGCGGCCAAGAACGCCTCGGCAACCGCGACATCGATGATGTCGGCGCGGATCGACCCGCACCACGGCGTGGCAACGTGATCAGCGCGGGAATGGCTGCATTCGTAGCGGGGTAGCCGGTCTTGGTAGCGCACCTGCATGGACCGGCCGCAGCCACCACACAGCACGATTCCTTGACACAGCGCGCTGCCCTCGCGGGGCGGGCGGGCTCCGGCGTTGGTGCGGTTGGCAACCAGCTTCGCCTGGTTGGCCAGGTACTGCTCCCAGGACAGGTAATCCCGATGGTGATCCAGGAGCAGGACCTCCCACTGCTCGCGGGGCAGCTCGGTCACGGTGGCGTGGACGCTGCCATCGGCGTGCACGACCTGGCGGGACTTGCGGCGTCCGTAAACATAGGCGCCGGCATAGACGGGGTTGCGCAAGATCGCGGCGGCCCGTGCGTGGGTGAGCCGCCCCCAGCGGACCTGGCCGGCCCACACCCCGCCGTAGGCGCGGCGCGGAAAGCGGCGTCCGGCGAACGCCCCGGCGACCCCGTAGGGCCGACCCGGTCGCGGTGAACACGGCGAACACATCGGCGATCGCGGTGGCGATCTCCTCGTCCGGGTCGATGACCACGTGCTGGTCCCCATGATGGTCGGTGTCGTAGACGAACCCGACCGGCAGCGGCAGCCGCCCGCGGGCGGCGGCCGCGGCCGGGTGGGCTCGTTGATACGGCGGGTCAGCCCCTGCAGCTCAGCCACGCCCCACGGGGCTTTAAAGCCCAGC
>NZ_JBFALF010000079.1:0-17356 GCF_040656115.1 Nonomuraea sp. NPDC050202
CGAAGTCCTCAAGACAGCCACGGACATCAGCCAGCTCCGCCGGAGTCATACGACGACCGTCTCACGAGGTCTCGACGTAACAAAGCACTACTAGGAGCTGAACAGGTTCTTGGCGGCGCGCCCGGGCCGGAAGACGAAGGCGTCGCCGCGCCGGCCTGCGGCGTGGGCCAGGACGTCCCTCCCAGGCAGTGCGGCAGATGATCAACCGCTCGGCGCCGGGGACGGTGACCACGACCGCGACGGAGTCCAGGCGACGCAGATGCCCGGTGCGGACGGCGGCCACTTCTCCAGAGGTCAGACCGCAACCGAAGGCGGGCGCCATCAACGCCAGCGCGTCGCCTCTGGCCTGGCCGGGCAGGCGTTCGGCCCAGCCGCGCAGGCGGCCCAGCTGGGCCGGGGAGGAGGGGCGGGCTGACCTTCTTGGGGCTTTCATCGGTGGCGGCGCCTGTTCGTCGCGTTCCAGCCGGGCCAGCGTGGCGCGCATGTGCCGCGGCAAGCTGCGGTAGGACTGCGCCGAACTCGGGGCCAGGCCGGTGCAGCCGGTCAGGATGAGGGGTGTTCACGAGTGGGTGTGATCAGGCTCGATGGGGAGTGTTGGAGTTCGTTGCCCGCGACTGAGCTGATCGTTTCCCGGATGTCTGCTTGTTCAGAAGACGAGAGCGACCTTTCCTGTCAACTGGCCGCGGCGGAAATGCTCGTGCGCTTCTTGCACGTCTCGCAGGCTGTATTCGCAGTCGACTCGTACCTTCACGCGCCCCGCATTTACGATCGTGGCCAGTTCGGTGAGCCCTGCGCCGTCCTCGCGCACCTGGTTGACCGTGGTGCGAACCGCTCGATGGGACAGATCGGGCACGGGCCCGGCTTGGGTGGCGATGGAGGCGTAGCGACCTTCATCGGTGACGGCGTCGGTGACGAAGGCGCCAAAGGTGTCGAAGACGGCGTCATAGCTGGCCGCGGGAAGCATGGTGCGGTCTGCTGTGGCCCAGTCAGCCCCGAGTTCCTTTGCGACCTCGACGTGGGCTGGTCTGGAAACCAGCGCGTCTACCCGCGCGCCGCGTGCTCGGGCAAGTTGTACGGCCAGGCCGCCTACCGCGCCGGCCGCTCCGGTGACCAGCAGCCGGTCTCCGCCGCGAACATCCAGCCAGTCCAGGGTCTGCAGGGCGGTGAGCCCAGGCAGCGGTAGTGTCGCGGCCTCCACCAGGCTGATGGTCGAGGGGGCGATGGCAAGAGAACCGGCGGGCATGACGACGAGATCGGACCAGGTCCCTCGTCCGGTGCCAAGCTGGTGAGACATCCCGAAGACCCGTTCACCGGCGGGCAGTGCGCTGGTGCGGCTGTCGATGACGATGCCCGCCAGTTCCCAGCCCAAGGTCATCGGCAGCGGTGGGGTCCCATCTCCGATGGTTCCTTCACGGGTTTTGTGGTCAACAGGGTTGATGGCGGAGGCGACAACGGCTACGAGGACCTCGCCGTCCAGCGGGCGAGGTGCAGGCGCCTCAGCAAGGGTCAGGACGTCAGGGCCGCCGAAGTGATCGATCTGCACGATGCGCATGCTCAACTCCCTTAGTAGTTCGATCGGTATAAACCCACACTGGGATGATTTTGGAGGGTGAAGGGGCCGGGTTGATGAAGCTGCGATCTTTCTATGGGGCGTGTTCGTCTCGCTACGGTATGTCTCGACTCTTGAGCGGGCCGGGAGGTGTGTGCCGTGACATCGGTGGAACGGACCGCCTGTCGGGTGTTCCCGCGGTTGATCGTGACGGCCGTCCCTCGCGACCGAACATCCGCAGCAGGCCGTCTGCCCTCGTCTGGCCGGTGGCCAGGGAGCCGACCTGATCATTTCCCGCCGCGAGAATCCCGTGGCGCACACTCGCCGGGATGTGGAATCGGCAAGCTCATGCACACAGCTTCTGCGAAGGCGCGGAACCTGAACGCATCAAACTTGTGCATGTGCGGGCCCCTTTGAGTCGACACTCGGGCGGCGATCCAGCCGTCTGCCTTCGGCCCGAAAACGATCTCGAGCATGATCGGCGCTGGGGCGTCGTGGAGGTCGAATCCGGCCGGGTTCAACCGGAGCGGATTCACATCCACGAGCGGGAGATCGAACTTGATGTGGCCCAGGCTCTGCCAACGATCGAGGACCCCTAATTCTGCGTGATCGGCCTCGACGTGTGCGAATCGCGTCGCAGCGAGCCGGTCGACCATGCTCATGACCTCGCCGGCAGTCAGAGGAACACCCGCTGGTTGAGTGAGAAGAGTTGTCACCAGTTCCTTCGCCTGGTTGCGCTCGGCAGGGCGCAGCCGCAGGCCGACAAAGGCGTCGGTGTCGAAACCGACTTCGATCGCGACGTCCTCGCCGGCACGGTCCAGCCGATGCCGAACCGCTTCCACGCCTGACGCGTCTCCGACGTGAAACCTGTCGGCCTTTTCCCACACGCCGTTATCGGCGATCATCAGGGCCACCGCAGTGCCGAAGAACCGATGTAGTGGGTCAGTCGTCTCGCCCCGCATAAATCGAATCTCCTAACGGAGTGCCGGAGGGCCATCCATGGTGCCCGTCCCGGTGAGGCACACATGGCCGCTCAGCCTGACTCCATCGATCCTGTCCGCCTCGCCCGCCAGGTCGACACGCATGATGCTGGGCCGGTTCAGGAAACGGCCTTGGGCCAGCTCGATCGTCTTGTTCATGTCGGCCAGCCGGTAACGGGCGAGATAGGAGGCCGCAGGTCCGGACGCGCTTCCGGTGGCGATGTCCTCGACGCTCCCGTCGTTGACCCAGTTGCGACCCTCCCGGTTCTCCGGATCCAGGACGTAGCAGAGCAGGGCGCCTGCTTCGGCGAGCAGTTCACCGAAGATGGCCGTGCCGATTCGCGCCCGCGTCAACGCGTCGGGGCGGACGGGAACGATGAGATACCGCAGGCCCGTACTGACCCACTGCACAGGAAGCTCGGGAACCAGGTCATCCGCCTCCAGACTCAGGGCCTGCGCCACCCGCGATCGATAATGGTCGTCCATCACGGGGCCGAATGCGGGAGTGCCCTGCTCCATGGAGACGTCGTATCCGCCCCTCTCGTCCGGGAGGGTGCGTACGGATACGGCCCGCGTGCCCAGGCGCAACGTCCACTGTTGTTCGTGAACGGCGGCGCCATGCCGTTCATGAAGGACGGCAGCCGCTCCGAGAACCGGATGGCCGGCGAACTCGAGCTCCCTGTCCACCACGAAGATCCTGGTCTCGAAGGTGGTTGGATCCGGTGTCGGCCACAGGTAGGCCGACTCGAACTGCCGCACCTCGGTGGTGACCCGCATCAGTTGCGACTGCGACAGCCGTGGCGGGTCAACGAAGACCGCGACGCCATTGCCCTCATATCGGCGCTCGGCGAAGACGTCCGCGAGACGGTAGCCGAAGGATTCAGCACTCACCGCAATATCCATCCAATCTGGCAGTGGAACGTGAACAGCTTCTACGGGACGCGCTCGAGTACGACCTCCGCAGCGGCGAGGTCCTGAACTCCGATGCCCGTCAATTTGGCGATCGTGATCTCGTCCGGCTTCCTGCGGACCGGATTCATCCACAACGTGCCGAGCTCCACCAGGCTCCCCGCGTCCAGGACCCCGGCATCGACGGCATCGTGAAGCTCCCCGACCTCCAAGTTCTGGGCAATCGAGTCGACGTAGACTCTGTCCGCCCGGCCGAACGCAGTGGCGTCCAGCTCCCGCTTGGCCAGGTCGTCGGCGCCGAGGGCAGTCACATGGTGGCCCGGACGCAGCCATTCACCCCTCAGGAACGGTTCGGTGCTCGATGTCGCCGTGATCACCGATTGCGCCTCGGCCACGGCCCGCTCCAAGTCGGACACGGCCACGACGTCGACCTGCGGCAGCATCATGCGCAGTTCCGCAGCCATACGGCCGACCGCGTCCGCCCTGCGCCCCCAGATCAGCAATCTCGAGAACTCCTGGACCGAGGCGAACGCTTGCACCTGCAGCCGCGCCTGCTGCCCGGTCCCCGCGACCAGCAAAGTGCGCGTGGGCGGTGCCAGCAGCTGCGCCGAGATGGCCCCGACCGCTGCGGTACGCCAGCCGGTCAGCCTGCCACCGTCGTCCTGAATGAGCACGACCGGCTGTCCGGAGTCCACATCGAACAACGTGACGGTGGCGTGCGCGGCGGGGAGACCGCGAGCGGCGTTGGCAGGGACGTTGGTGACGACTTTGACGGACCAGCGACTCCCGCCGCGCAGCACGGCGGCCTTGATGTGCGTTTCCCCGCCGGGCACCTCGAAAAGCGACATCGGTGCGGCGAGCACGTCTCCCCGGCTGTAGGCGGCCAGGGCACGGCCCATCGGCTCCACAAAGTCCACCAGTTCCAGGGCGGTCTTGACCTGTTCCGACGTTATGACCCGCACCGCTGTCTCCTCTGCTGTCTGTGACGTCCTCACCCTGTCACCGCTCAGCCGCCGCTGGACATGCCACTTGAGAGATAGTGGACTGGTCGGGTGCGAATTTCTTCATCAAACCTCGTCACGCTGCTGGGCTCGTGGCGCTCGGCGGCCGGGCTCGCCGAGGGTTTGGCCGACCGCTTGGCGGGCCTCATCCTCGACGGGCGTCTGCCTGTCGGCACCCGGCTGCCCGCCGAGCGGCCGCTGGCGTGCGACCTGCAGATCAGCCGCGCAACTGTCGTCGGCGCACTGGCCCATCTACGAGATCGCGGGTTCCTGACCACACGCCATGGCTCCGGCACCGTCGTGAGGCTCCCTCCGGACGCCACGCTTGAGTCCATGGCGCCCTGGACGGCTCCCATCACGTCAGAACGATCCCGGCAGGAGATCGATTGGTCCGCGGCGGCTCCCTCAGCGCCCCCGCCAGAAGTGCACGCCGCCTTTCACGCCGCACTCGACCGGCTGGCGTTCGCCGGAACGGGCTACAGTGCCGCGGGGTTGGCAGAGCTCCGCGTCGCGATCGCCCATCTCTACTCCAGCCGGGGCCTGGACACGGATGCCGACCAGATATGCGTCACCACAGGCGCACAACAAGCCATGAACCTGGTGATCCGAACGAGCCTCAATGCGCTCGACCGGGTGCTGATCGAGTCTCCGACCTACCCCGGCGCTCTTGATACGTTCCGTGCCCGCAACGCACGGTTCGAGGCGGTCGCGGTCGACGGCAAATGGTCCCTCCCGGCGTTGCTCGCAGGGTTGCGGAACCCCAGGGTGAGCCTCGCCTACCTCATGCCCGGGCTGCACAATCCGACTGGGCTCTCGATGGATGCGACGCAGCGTGAAGCGCTTCGCCAGGCGACCCGGACAACAGGGGCGCTGATCTTGGTGGACGACACCCTCACCGATCTCGCCCCGCCCTCGGACGGGGCGATCCTCCGGTTTCACCGGTCCGCCCGGATCGTACGCATCGGCTCCCTCAGCAAGACCGTCTGGGGAGGTCTGCGAGTGGGCTGGGCGCGCACGGACCGGGCAACGGCACATCGGCTCGCGTCCGAGAAGAGCAGATCCGACCTGGGAACACCAATGCTCGAGCAGATCGCCGCAGCCCTCCTCCTCAAGGACTATCCCGCTCTTCTCAAGGCGCGCCGCCGACACCTCTCCGAGGCCGCCCACACGCTCACGGCGTCCCTGGCCTCGGCCGCTCCTTCACTGCAGGTGTCGCCGGACGCCAGCGGTCCCAGCCTGTGGTGCCGCCTGCCCCCAGACGTGACGAGCTCGGATCTCGTCGCGACCGCGAGCCGCCACGGTCTGCGACTCGTCGATGCGGCGCGCTTCAGCCCCGACCGCCTGGTGCACCGCCGTCTGCGCCTCCCGGTGGACATTCCACCCAGTATGCGTCCAGAGGCAGTACACAGGCTGAGCCGGGCGCTTGAGGAAGTGACGACCGAGAAGGCAACCCGGGGATCGGCCACCCGCCCCTGAGCTCACGATTCTGAGAGAAGATCACCAATGCGCGGGTTGAGCAAGGGCGAGCAAAGCCACATCTACGGCCGCTGCGGTGCCCTCTAGCCAAGATCCAGAACCTCATCGTCCGCGTGCGTGCCGAACTCGGCGACGCGCACCTCCGCGATCTGCTCGTACCGGCCGATCCGGTCGGTCCACTCCGCATCGACACCGAACGCCACCTGCGCGAAGCCCACCCGGCCGACGGCCTCGGCCAAGCCCGGATCACCAGCGGCCAGCAGCCGCACCGGCGTGTCAAGCGCCACGGTGTGCGGCGGCACGAAGTACTCGTCCGGCAGAACGGTGCGCGCATGGACGAGCGCGCCGACAGCGACAACCGAGCCAGCCCCCAACCGTGCGCACTGCAGAACCGTCGCCGTGGTCGCCACATAGACGCACCGGCCGACCTCGCAGCCCAGCAGCGTGGCATGCGGCCCCACGAAGACGTGGTCGCCGACAAGCACCGGCTGATCGCCAGCGACCGCAGACCCGCGCAGCACCGCGTTCTCGCAGATCACCGACGCCTCCCCGACCTCGATCCGAGACCCCTCGGCATCGAGCACCGCACCGTACATCACGCGCGCCCTCGGCCCCACGCGCACATCACCGACCAGCGTGGCCGTCGGGGCGACGTAGGCGGTGGGATGAACCTGCGGTTCATGCCCGCGATGCCGGATGCGGATTCCCTGCGTTTCAGCGATCACGAGCGGATTTTCACCCGACCGGCCGCGAGCATGCTGGCGGTTTTCAGACGTCGCGTTCGCCGAGACATGCCATCCGCGATCTGAGGCACTACAGTGCGAACGTTGGCTGATACGGCACTAGTCAAGATCGAGATACGCCGAAACCCTGGACACACCCCGAATCAGCACGGGCGGGGAAAGGGCTTGGCGTCATGCGGAGGATGATCTTGTCGGTGGTGCGGCGGGTGGTCAGGGCGGTGAGGGCGGTTGCGGCCTGGTCGAGAGGGTACTCGGCGCCGACCATAGGCTGGAGGCGGTCAGGGCGAGCAGGTCGTGGAGCGGCTCGGCGGCACGACTGAACCGCCCCGGCTTTGATGGAGACCTCAGCGGTTGATTGCTAGGGCTTCGTTGGGGTGGGTGTTGAGCGTAGTAGATCGCCTCGAACTCCTCGGGCCGGGAGATGTCCGATGACTGAGTGCAGGCGGGTGGTGTTGGACCAGGCCACCCATTCGGCGGTGGCCAGTTCCACGTGGGCCAGGCTGCGCCATGGGCCTCGGGGTTTGATCAGCTCGGTCTTGAACAAGCCGATCTGCGATTCCATCAGGGCGTTGTCGAGCGCGTCGCCCACCGTGCCGATGGAGGCGTCGATGCCGGCGGTCGGAGCGGGGCCGGCCGGCTCCGGACCAGGCGGTGCCGATGCAGAACCGTGGCTATCAGGCTCCGTGCTTTTGTTGCAGGGGGGCCTCCCAGGTGGCGGTGATGTCGCGGGCGACATCACGTAGGAGGTCGATGATCATGTCTGCGAGTGGTGTGAGGCTGGCGTCGGTTTTGGTCACGGCGTAGAGCTGCCGGTAGGGCCTGGGGCGGGCCAGTTCGCGATGGGTGGTGCCAGGCGCATGGGTCAGGGCCAGGCGCGAGACCAGGGCTACTGCGATGCCGGTGCCGACGAGGGCTTGGGCGACGTCGTAGGACTCGGTCTCGAACCGCGTGGTGGGAGTGAAACCGGCCTTGTGGGCAGCGTCGTGGAACTGTTCGCGGGCGGCATGGCCGGCCAGGATGGAAACCCACGATTCGTCGCGCAGTTGTTCCAGGTGAAGTTCGGTGTCCGCGGGCTGCCCGGTGGCCAGTCGATGGTCATCGGGGAGAACCACGACCATCGGGTCCAGCAGGAGCGAGTGGGCTCGTATGTGTGGGGGTGGCGTGAGCGGCGTGCCCCAGGACGCGACGATGGCCACGTCCAGGCGGCCCGCGCTGATCTCGTCCGCTCCGCGTCCGGACACCACGTCTATGACGGAGACGTCGGCGTCCGGATGGCGGTGTCGCAGAGCCGTCAGGGCTGGTGGCAGCAGGTGCAGGGCAGCTGCCTGGAACGTGCCGATCCGCAGACGGAGCGAGAGGTGGCCGAGCAGTGCGGCCAGTTCGGCCCCGGCCCTGTCCGATGCCTCCTCCACAGTTCGGCCGTGGGAGGCGAGCAGCGCACCGGCCGCGGTGAGCGTTGCTCCGCGAGGGCCACGGATGACCAGGGGCACCTGCCAGTCACGCTCGGCCTTGGCCACCTGCTGGGTGACCGCCGCGGGCGTGAGCTGGAGGGCGCGAGCCGCCGCTGTCAGTGAGCCGTGCCGCTCGATCAATGCGAGAAGCCGCAGCTGTCCCGGATCCACCAGCATTCGCTAATTCTAATGCTGCACCCTTCTCTTTTAACTTCTCTTAGGGCCGCGAGACAGGAAGCCTGGTGGAACACCCATCGGCCGCACTCCCGGAAGGGGTTCTTCCCCATGCCCACGCATGTGCCCGTTTTCATCGCCACCACCTTGCTGCTGGCGATGCTGCCAGGCGCGAGTCAAGCTCTGATGATCCGGCAGGCTCTGGAAGGCGGCCAACGTACGCTCCAAGGCACGCTCGCGGGTAATGCCAGTGGCTTCCTGCTGTGGTCCACGGCCGCCGCGGCCGGACTGTCCGCCGTCCTGCTGGCCAGCCCCACCGCGTACGCGGTGCTCCGGATCGCAGGCGGCATCGTGCTGATGATCCTCGGGGCGAAGACGCTGCGGACCGCGCTCACCACCGTCCCCACCCGCCCGCCCGGCGAGGGCGAGCGCAGCACTGGCTTCGCGGGCGGATATCTCACCGGCCTGATCACCAACCTCGGCAATCCCAAGGCGGGCATGTTCGCCGTCTCGGTACTGCCCCAGTTCGTGACCGCGAAAGGCCCGGTGTTCCTGTCGACCGTCGCCCTGGGAGCCCTGTGGGCGCTCGTCAGCGCCTCCTGGTACATGTTGCTCACCTGGGCCGTCAGGCGAGGGCGCGCCCTGGTATCGCGGCCGGCCGTCCTGCGGGGGCTCAGCGTGACCACCGGCGTCGTCCTCCTGGGGCTGGGCGCCGCGGTGGTAGCAGGTGCCTGAGGGCCGGGCCGGCATTCCCTCTTCACGCCGCTTCCCGCCGAGGCAGCGGCACGACCAGCGCGGCAATCGCGATGACGCCGTCCTGGCCGCCGCGCTCGGCACCGCCGCCGCCTTGGCCGCCCGCGACCTCGCCGACGGCGAGCCCGCCCGGCTGGCCGCCCTGCGCGACGACCTGCACCCCGAAGATCGCGAACTGGTACCCAGAACTCATACGAATCGCGGTCCCAAACTCGTTAGTGAAACCAGCCTGACAGCAGCGACGCGCCAGGCGACGTCGACATGTGGGCTGAACGGCACGTCGTCCACCCGCTTGAGCGCCTCGACCATCTCGGTGCCCGACTGCCGCTTGGGCGCCTGCCGCAGCCGCTCCAAACTCCGAGATCCGCGTCGATCGTCTCATGCCGCAACCATGTGGGTCTTCCACGGTCATCGCCATCCGCGCGCGACGTTCGGGATGACGTCGCCGAGCTGTCAGCCAGGCCGCAGTGACTTGGACTGCGCCTCAATGAGGCGTAGTTCGTCGTGCACGATCCGCCGCATGGCTTGAGGCGTGAAGTTGTGTGGGAAGGTCGCTGTCTGGAGCGTCAGGCCGTCCACGAACACATGGAGGCGCGCGGCCTGGCCTTCCAGACCGGTGTCGGCGAACTCCTCTCCCACCCGATCGGGGAGCGGCAGGCCGTGGCAGGAGGCGATCGCCAGGCGGCAGATGTGGCGTTCCCCCGACCAACTCGCGTCACGCAGCTCCGCCAGGGACTCATCCACATGCGAGCGCACCAGACATGCCAGCCATACGTCTACCTCGACGCGGCGGTTGTCGTCGAGGGGAAGCAACTCTTCGAGGATGAGCTGGGCGCGCTGCATGCCTGGCAGGTCCGCATCGAGGTGACCGGTGATGCGCTTGGCGACGCTTCTGGCGACCGCCTGCGCGGCGAAGCTGAGCAGGCCGCGCTGATTGTCGAAATAGTGGCGCAACCCGCCGACCGAGACGCCTGCCGCCTCGGCGACCTTGCGGACCGTGGCCCCTTCGATCCCGTCCCGGCTGATGACGCCCCACACGATCCGGGTGAGTTCCTCGCGCCGCTGCTCGTGGTCCACGATCTTCGGCATGCCCCTATTACAGCACGCCTGTACGATTCCCTATAAAGTACAAGCGTGCGAAATAAGGCATGGCGGTCATCTCCGCATCACCCGACGCTGGGCCTGGGCCTTCTGGTCGCCGGCCTGGCCCTGATCGCCGGAGCGGCGTTATGGCTGGCGCTGAGCGGCAATAGCGGCATCCGCTACTCGGCCGACCACGTCGACACCGTCCCCATGTGGCACCGCTGGATCCCGGCCCTCACTGGACTGGTCTTCATACGGCTGCTGCCCCCCAGGACGACTTCCACTGGCGCCGCACCGGCACGCGGCGGCCTTCACCTCCAGGCCATCCTCCTCTTGGTCTCAGCCACACTCTTCGCCGCGGGGTCATGGTTGTCAGGCGGCGGTGAACCTGCTCACACGCTGCTGAAGCTCATCCTGCTGCTCGCCCTACCCGCACTGCTGTTCTGGCTGCCACGGCGCGATTCCGCGGATCGCAGCCAAATCCATGAGCGGCCCGCGACCTGGCGGCACTACGGTCCCGTCGCGCCGGTGACCGCCTGGCTCGCTCTCACCTACGCAGGTCCGCTGGCCGTGCCGTCCAGCAATTACGCGGCGAGGGTCGATCTCGTCACGCTGGTACTCACCATCGTCGTGGTGTTCAGCGTCAACAGCCTGCTTGAAGAGGTCTTCTACCGGCGCTGGTTGCAGAGCCGATGGGAGCACATCATCGGCCGCTGGCCCGCCATCGTGCTGACTTCCCTGCTCTGGGCGGCCTGGCATGTCGGCATCCAAGGCACGGGACACCTTCCCACGGACCTCTCCTCGGCCTTCGTCAATCAAGGAGTGCAGGGGCTGTTCCTCGGCTATCTGTGGAGCCGATACCGATTGATGTGGCCCGTCCTCGTCGTCCACGGCGCCATGAACGCCGCCCCCATTCTGCTGGGCATGCTGTAAGGCCGTCGCTCGTGGACCCTCGTCGGTTCGACGCCTTCCAGCCTGGGAAACGATCTCTTTCATTCCGGGAAGCGATCTTCCGCCCCATCACTTCGTCCCAGGCCGTACACACTCGTGAACACCCCATGAAGGAGCTCGTTGCTCGACGGGAAGTCGCTCCCGCCAGCCGCGGCCACGCAGGCTTCTGCTCAACCAGCCACCGGCAACCGTAATGATCGACCACGCCATCACGCTCGCCACTGCGACCAGGGCCGCCGTGCCCAACATGGTGGCGCGCGACGTGGCACCGTTGTCGATGCGGCCTTGCTGCTGCCAGCTCTCGCCGGTTCTCTGCCGCCAGGGCCGTTGCCGCAGCGCGCCGTGGACGCCGGAACCCAGGGGTAGGTGACCACTTTCACCCGCGCACTCGCGACCGAGCCAGCCGACGGCCCCGCGCCTGCAACTGCTCTGCCCAAGCTGACCGCCACCGAGTTCCCGCCTGACCACCGGCGCGAAGCCGGTGCCCGGACGCGCGCCATGGACACATCCACAGGGCAGCATGCCGATGAACGAGGTCATCAACGCTGCACCCGCCACCCTGGACGCCAGCGAGACCATCTGCGTACCAGGGCTCAGCGACGCCAGCCGGATCGAAGAGCTCATCACAGCGGAACTGACTCCACGCAGGGCCGCACACCCCCATCGAACCTGAGCGGCGCCGTCGTGACGCCGTCAGATCGCGCCCCTTACCTCTGGGCCGTGGTGCTTGTTCTCAGCCGAGTTCGAGACTGCCGTTGATGTGGAAGTTCTCATCGAGGACGGTGACGAGACGGCCGGCGGCACGAGGCGCGATCTCGCCCGCCCACGCGTGGACCAGGCGCAGGAATCCCTGCAGCCGCAGCTGGACCCCGGCCAAGAGCGCGGGCAGCTCGTCGAGCTGGATCTCCACCTCGCTGACACGCGCAGGCCGCGAGCCGGAGCCGAGCTCCTGCCTGAGCCGGACGACCCCACCCGTGTAGGCCAGATCAGTGCCGGGATCATGCCCGAGCCAGATACTCCCCTGATGCAGGACGTCGCGCCACTGCCGCCAGTTCTCCAGGCCGCAGCAGCAGCCCGGCAGGATCTCGGCCTTGGCGGTCGTGTCCCTGACGCGGAGCCCGCCTGGGGCGACAAGCCCTCCGGCGTCGGCCAGATGCCGGTCCAGAAGATGATGCAGATCGCCGATCGGCGCGGTCGGGATGCCGCCGTAGTCGAAGATGACCGCCATCGCGGCACCGACCTCGATCCGGCTCATCCGGCCGGACAGCACAAGGACGCCGTCCCGGGCCTCTGCAGCGACCGGCCAGGCGGCGAAGCCGGCGTCCGCCTCGGTCTCCAGAACGGCATCCATGATGATCACGGCCTCGATTATCCGCTACGGACCGGTGCCGCTCACCCGCGAGCAGCCGGGAACTCCTCGGCGGTGCGGGTGCTGAGGCGAGCTAGGCCGGGGCTTGATGCGGCAGCTTGTCGATGCGCAGCCGCCGCAGCCGCGATCTGATCGCCCCCTCACTCCGCTGAAGGGCCGCAGCCAGCCCCTTCACCGAAGCGTCCGGCCGGCAGGCGAGCTGCCGCAGCTTCTCGTCCTGCTCAGCGGTCCAACCGCGATAGGCGTCAGCGTGCGTGAGCCTCTGCTGTTCGACCACCGAGATCTGGCCATTGTCCTCCTGACCGCATCTCGCCCTCAGGAACCCGACCAGATCAGCCAACAAACCAAGATCAGCGGCAGGCAGGCTGCCGCTCAGCACCGCCACCGGATCACCGTCAGCGGCACCGCCGCTGACCTCGATCGCCAGGCGACCGTCCACCAACGGACGCGCGACCAGCTCATACCGCCGACCGCGCTGCATCAGCCGTACACACACAACGTCATCCGAGCCGTCGTCCACTGCACCTCCCCACGAGAACCCCTCCCCGTGTAACCCGCCCATGAGCGCCAGCGAGATGACCACCGCCCAAAGGAGGGCGTCCTTCATCAGATGGACTGGACCACCCATCCCATTTTCGCACACAACATCGAATTCTTCGGGCGTCTGCCTCAGGTTCGTCTCACCGGCCTGCTGCTCATGCGCCATCCCGCGTCGGCCAGTCGAGCTCAAACCCTCCGGCACCCGCTCGCCGCCTCGCAGACGGACAGGACCACCAGCACCCCGCCACGAACGCCGAGCCCTCACAAGAGCGCCAACATCTGTAACCCCACAGACGCAAGCCAAGCCGGCCCGCATGGTGACCCTCCCGCGCAGAGGTCTGAGCCACGGCGGCAACCCGGGGGGAGTGGTCAGCGACGACGCGCCCCCCGCGGGGTTCCCTCCCATCCTCGAGGCCGGGTGGGCGGCCACCCCGCGTCCCGGCACAGTCACCCTCGCAGCCGTACGGTCGTCCCGCAACCAAGCGGCTCAACCCCGCGCAAGCAAGATCTTTTCCACGCGGAAGCCCACCGGCTCCGCCACCTCACCGACCCCGCGCGGAAAACATCTTCCTCACGCGGGGCCGCTCGGTTGCCCTCCTCCCTCCCGCCTGCGGGGTCTCCCGCACCGGAACACGAAGCGGCCACCCACCCGGGGGCCGCGGACGGAAGGGACCCCTCGATGAAGCGCCTCACCCTCGGCATCCGCCCCTACGCCACCGACGTCACCGCCTGCTCCCGCTGCGGCGAGCCGGTCCTGCTGCAACACAGCTGGGCCCTGCTCGCCGGCGGCCGGATCTGCCCCGACTGCGTGGCCGAAGCCGTCGAAGCGCACCACCTCAACGCGGCCGCCGACCGCGACCTCCCGTCCTAACCCCCTCCCCGGGGGCGGGACGATCACCCGCCCCCGCACGCATCGAGGCCCCTCCCATCCGAACCACGTCCAGCGAAGGAGCCCCACCATGGCCAACGACATCGTCATCACCCTCACCGGCAACCTCACCGACGACCCCGAACTGCGCTTCACCCCCACCGGCGACGCCGTCGCCCGCTTCCGCGTCGCCTCCTCCCCACGCTTCCTCGACCGCCAAAGCGGCCAATGGAAGGACGGCCGCCCGCTCTACATGACCTGCAGCGTCTGGCGCCAGCAGGCCGAGCACGTCGCCGAGTCACTGCAACGCGGCATGCGCGTCATCGTCGAAGGCCGCCTCAAGCAGCGCACCTACGAAACCGCAGAAGGCGACAAGCGCACCGTCTACGAACTCGAGGTCATCGAGGTAGGCCCGTCCCTGCGCAACACCACGGTCAGACTCACCCCGGCCAAGAACGGCCGCACCCCCGCTGCCGCCCCTTCCGAAGACCCGTGGGCCAACGCCTTCACCGGGCGCCCCGACACCGAACCCGCCCTGGCCACCACCGTCAACGGGACCAGTGACGGCACCAGCTCGGACGCCGAACCGCAACTCTGATCATCACACGGTGGGCGGAACCCCGACCGTTCCGCCCACCGCACCACCCATCACCACCCCGGCAGATCACGCGAAAGACGACCTCATGCACCCGGACGCGCTAACCCGCCGCGCACGCCGACACGGCTGGACCGTCGAAACCGCCACCGCCCCCGTGATCACACTGCGGCGCCCATCCTGGCTCTTGCAGATAACCTTCGCCGACAACGCCCCTCACCACGCCCGCATCACCGGCCCAGACGACCACAGCAGCCGGCCCATCAACCTGCGCTCGATCAACACCCTGCTGCGAGCAGGACCGGACGAACTCGCCAAACACGCCGCAGCGGCGATCGTGGGGGAGCGGTCAAGCCGTCCACACCACCCCAGCCCGCGACGGCCGCCCCCCACCCCATAGCTCGCCCTCCCACCACCCGCCCGGAAACGATGAGCTGCCCGCCACCGGCACAAACCGGCTCGACAAAACCACCATCCGGACCGGTCCCCACGATGCGGCCCTTTCCCGCCGCACCCGGTGCCGGCCCTCATCTATCCGCGCGCAGGGCGCTCGCTACGCTCGCGTCCCGCAGGGATCGGCCTGGCGGCCGCCCCTGCGCGCGGGCGCTCGTCTCGCCGGCCAGAAGACTCCGCTAGCGCTCCGCTTCTGGCCGGCGATCCTCGCGCCGCCAACCCCAACCACCCCGCCACCCACACCCCGCAGGACAAGGCCCCACAGGCTGCGCGCCGCCCTGCCACAGCCAAGCCGCCAGCCGGTCACGCCGAGACGGGCCACAAGGCGCGATCCGCACCTCGTCGCACCTGACCAGCAGCCCACCGAGATGGAAGGAGATCACGACACCCCACGCTCACCCAGATGCATTCCTCGCCGCAGGCACCGCTGGAGAGGAAGACCAAGACGATGGCCGGGTCCCACACGCCGCAGCAGTCGGCGGCGCGGTCAAGCGCGGCCTACCAGGCTACGCCAGCGCGTCCCGCCGTAGCATGCGCGCCCACTGGACGTTCAGACCACGGGCAGCGCCTGGTCGGTCGAGGCCAGCACGGCCCAGCTGCAGCAGATGCCGCGCGCAGGCACTCAACGCGGCCTCGCCGCCGCCGCTAACGCCATCGAAGGCATCCGGGCGCGTGGCCGCATGCTCCAGCGAGATCAGCCAGGCCACGTCGGCACCGTGCAAGCGAAGACAGGCGCGCATGGTGTGCTCGCTCAAGTGCCCCGCGCCAGAAAGCGCTCGATCGCCGCCGCGCCGCCGAACGCCGCCCCCCGGTCTCCACTGACCTGCCACCGGCCACCTCGGCCGCCGTTGCGCCGCCCGGCATTGGCAAGAGGGCCGGTCCACCCAGGGCACAGCGCAACCACCGGGCGCGCCATCACGCGCCCCATCTGATCCACTGCGCCCGTCCCGGGACGCGCATCATCCGCTGAGCCCTCGCCCCCGCGACTCAGCGGATAGCACCTCTGATCCGGCTAAATCCCAGGAGCCGAGGCAGCGACGGCCCCACCCCGGCGCATCCCGGTGTACCGTCCTGCGCCCTCGCCTTCGGCCACAAGCGGCCGAAGGCGCCGCCAACACCCAGGCCAGCACGCGGCACCCCCGTTCCGGCTTCGCAGCCTGCGTCACGGCGGCGCGCCCCGCAACCGGCCTCTCGCCCCGCCCAGCCCGGCCTGGTACCGCACCGCCCCCGGGGGCGGGACGAGCCCGGCCTACCCCAGAGATCTTTTGCTGCGCAAAACATCTTGGACCAGGCCGGACCGGCCGGTGGCCGGGCCGCTTCGCCGCGCCGCCGACGGCTCGCTGCCGGAAGAGGGCAAGCCCGCCGCCTCGGCCCCGGGCCCTCACCACCGCCCTCTTCCGGCAGCCCCGTCCATCGACCCACAAAAGGAACGTCCGCCATGCTGCCTGAGGTGCAGGCGTACTACGACGCCCTCAACGACCGCAACCACCGCATCGAAGCCGACCGCGTCCGGCGCGCGCATCCGGTCCCGACCTGGGACCACACCATGTCCCCCGACCAGGTCGACGCCTACTTCCAGGCGGAGGACCGGCAAAGCTCCGCCCTGCCCCGCGCTGGACCAAGCACGCAAGCGGACCCAGGCCGACGCCTACCGGAACCTGCTCGCCTCGGACAACCCGCTGGTGCGCTTCCCGGTCACCGACCCGGAAGTGCAGGCCTACCCCCAACACGCGGAAATCGCGCTCAAGGCCCTGCCGATGACGCGTGAGGAGATGGAGGAGTTCGGCGAGCACCAGGACTGGTGCCACGAGTACGGGCGCCTGCTCAGGCGCGCGGAGGAAGCCGGCATCCTGCCACCGCCGCTCCCGGACCTCGCCGACATCGAGCCGCTGGTGCGCGAGGTCGTGAACTGGTCCGGCCTGAGCGAACGCCGCCTGCGCACCATCATCAAGAAGCACCTGCCCGACATCCTCGCCAGCGCCGAGGCCAACAAGACGCAAACGCAGCACGTGCACCAGAACCCGCCGATCACCGCATAAGCCAGCACCACAACGGGATGGCGGGCGCGCGACGTCCGCCATCCCGTCACCGGGCAGCGTCAAGCACGACGCCCAGGTGGGCGAACCTCCGGCACCCACGCTCGGCCAGACGCGCCCCAGTCGGACACCGACATGAGCATCGACAACAACACGCGAACACCGACAGCTTCACCTGCAATCGCCACACGACACTTGTCCCTTCCGTATGAAGTTGTCGGAAGGGACACACGCTGACCTGGGGAACGATATCTGGTTCCGGATGGTTGCGAGTGACGTTGTTCAGGTCTACCTGTCGGCGGGGTCCGCTCATGCCGCCCAACACGGCTGGAGAGGCCGAAGACAGTCAGAGGACTCAGGGCCATTGCATGACAGCTCCCAGGCGCTATAGTTCGGTTATTCCGGAAATACGGAATAACCGAGAG
>NZ_JBFALF010000080.1:0-16309 GCF_040656115.1 Nonomuraea sp. NPDC050202
GCCTCCCGAGCGCTGATCGAACGTGATCAGCCCATCCAATCGGCAGGGCCACCCTGCACGCCAACCCGGTGATCATTTCCGGTCACAGCACTAGGTGGGTCTGTCGCGTGAAGTGCTCGATCTACGAGCAGTTCGATCACGTCTTGTGGGATAACGCTCTTGAGATAGCGCCGAAGCGCCCAACCCAACCATCGGTCCGTCGAGGCGTGGTTGAGTGAGCTGATGTGCCGTATTGCGTTGAACACCGAAGTTGGATCCGACAGTTCTGCAGCATCTGCAAAACCCTGTAGAACTGCCTCAGCATACACAGGATTAATAACGGAGGTGAGGCGCTGAGCCAGTATCGCAAATCGCTCCGGGTCTTTGGAGGTAGCATCTTGCAGTACACGAGCCTGCTCTACTGCTCCACCGCGGAATGTAGTCCAGTCCTCCCGATCTGTATTGTGCTTGGCCATCGCTCGAAGCCACTGCTCATCCGTCATGTGTTGAGCAGCCTCGCCTGGTACGGGTGGTGTTACTTGTTGGAACTCTATTCCCATGGGTTCGGGCGGATGGTCCATTTTCGTAAGCCGTCGCAGCTCGCCCAGCCGGCGACGCCCTTCCGCTGACAATCTCGTTTCGCCCATCGCTGACAAAAGATTGAAAGCATACCAGCCAGGCTGACGCCTCTCCCACGGAAAGCGTACATCAAGAATGGCTTGCTCAAGTTTTCGAAAAAGATCATCCGAAAGATAAGGACTTATTGCTTCGATAAGGAGGCGGGCCGTCCACGCGCCATTGGAAGCATATCCACACTGAAATCTTGCGCGTCCTTGTAGCATAAGTTCTGCCGCCCATGCGGAAAATCGTTCGGGATAGCCTTGCAAGCCCTCATACAGGATCCACTGAGCTGCGTCATGTATATCTGTAGCCAGCGTGTCTAGCAGTGGTTCAGCAGCTGCCGCATCAGTTGATACATATTGCTTGAGAGCTTCGGCTGCTCCAAATATCAGGGCATCATCAAGCCGATGTGGATGTTCCTTCGGGTACCGGAGAGAAAAATGTTGGTCGCGCATTAGGCCGTGCTCAGATTCTCGCTGTGTCATGCGCATTACTGCCAGCATGTACGGAATAATGATTTCACAGAATTCAATCGGCGCGCCCTCTACGGCATGAGAGACCAAACGAATAAGGGCGTCATCGCGGTCCAGTAGGACCTCGATTCTCCCATCGGTATTTCTGGCCCACGCATGTGGACGAAGTACAAGGTGTACTCCCAATATTTCAACCGCCCATACAGGCTCATGCCTGGCCAGCTCGTAAAGGAACACCCACAGGCTATGGCCGTAGTCCTTGAGAGAGCCCTTCCTGATGGCGTTGAGGAGCAGTTCGAACAACTTCCGGCTCTCATGTACGTTCGCAAACCGTACGACCCACAGAAGCCAGTCAGGATATTTTTCCGCTGTTTCCTGGAAAGGCTCAAGCAGTTCGGCTATCCTGTCTGCCCGCTCTTTTGCCGTAGCCGCAAATATGTTAAGGACGCCAACCTCATCTTGGCTGACCTGAGATGCGAGCCAATCTGATATTACACCTTCTGAGTCGAGGCGGTCGAACCAAGGTGAGGTTCTCAGCACAGACCACACCTTGTCTCCGAACGACAATTCTGCCGCTATGAGACGTTCGACCAATTCCCACTCCGCTGCAGTCGGATCTGGCAAGGACCGGAGGACTGACAGTGCTACGTCCTTAAGGTGGAATCTAATAGAAGTATTCGTAATTAGCGCTTCAGTTTCTTTAGTGAAGCGTTCCGGGTCCTGCTCTCGTAGGTGCACAAGAACCTGACGTACCTGGCCACGCCGAAAGAGCTCCTGTTCACCGGTGACAAGAAATTCGACAAGGGTTTCTTCGCGCTCGATCCAGATTCGGGCGAAGGCATAGTCGAAAAAGGATTCGTGGAAGAACCCAATCTCGCGTCCGCTGAAGGTCCGGGTCAACACGTGTTCTGATGCAAGGATGTTCGCATCGTTTAGCAGGTTCTCAGAATCGAATACCGAGAGCGGTACAGTGAGACGCCGACGCGAGCTAATGGCTTCCGTCAGCGTTCGAATAACATCATTAAATCTCGGTGGGTTATTTTGACGATGTTGGGAGTCGAGAAACTTTCGCTGCCAGAATGCATCGAACAGTTCGGTTGTACTGGCAAACGTAAGTGCTTGCCCTCGGCCCACGATACCTTTGAGTAGGACAAGATTTAGCGGGGATGAAAGTATTTCGATCTGTCGGCTGGTTAGGGATTCGCTACTGATTTCCATGAAGGAAACGGCATGTAGGACCTCCGCTTCGGAGAGTTTGCGCACTTCGACACGAGCTGTCTCAGCATGCTCGACGAGCGCTCTGATCCTATGGTCGTTGTCTGCGTCGAACTGCCGGCACGCAAGCAGTACTTGGAGATTTGGGAATGCTCGGGCTTCTCGAATCAATTCATCAATTACGTCGAATGTCTCCGGTATCCGGCCAGAAGCCATACTAATAGCGTCAAGTTGATCTATAACAAGTAGCGCTCGCTGCTCTCCCGCGACTTTGGCCAAAACAGACGCTGGCGATCGGTCGATTCCTAGCTGCTGTCCAAGTTCGGTCGTTGTAGAGGACGGGGCACGGCGGTCCAAACGAAATACAAGAACTATCCAGCCCTGCGCTTCCAGGGTTGTGATAACGTCATGAAGAACTACGGTCTTGCCACTTCCACCCGCACCAAGCGCAAAAATTAACTCCTTTCCACCCTCAAGATGTGCCAGTACCTTGCTGGTTTCGGCACGCTCTATTTCCGGCCTTAGGATTTGCTGGGCTATGCTAGCTTTCCAGCTCGCCGTCAGATCAGCTACGGCCTGAACCAGACTCGGACTTCCATTGCGTTCAGCCCGCTTTAGGCCGTACCTTTTGAGCCGTGCCTCAATGGCAGATCCATCGAGGCATACCCCTAAGCTATTCTGCACGAGATCGCCAAGTCCGACGGCTGCAAGATAGGGTTCAGCACCTTCTATAAGGAAGCTGGCGAGAGCTGCGTTCACTTCACGTACATCATCCTCATTCGGCCAATGCACATGAAGTTTGCGAAGAACAACCCAAGCTGTTTTAGGGGAGCCAAAGATGGCTTCTGCGCACAATTCGTCGAATACTGGCCTAAGAGTTTCTGTCAACCAGCTATTGACGAATGCCGTGACGTCAGCTGAGCGCCGCGCCCGATCGGCCAACTCCGAGAGCGGCTGGGCCGGGATGGTCGATACAAAGTGAAAATTGCGCCCTGCCTCTGCATGCTTGCGCGCCGCGGCGAGCACACCATTGTTGCGTAGGGACGTCACGCTCCAGAGATTCGCGTTGCCATATTGTCGTTTAATTTGGTAAGCATCTACGTCACCATTCTTTCGAGTGGTAAACTCCGATCCTAGTCCAATTTCGTCCACCTCCTCGACCGTTACCGAGTCCAGCTGACCGTTAAGCACATAGAACAGTTGCCGAACAGTCCACGCGCCCTCATATCGGTTGCCGAACTTGTCGGCTTCACCCCCAGGCCTTGGGCTCATGATTCATCCTTGCCAATTGCTCGCCGTAGACTCTGCGATCTTGTGTTGCGTGGTGGATAAGACGGTCCTTGTCGTATCCGACTTGCTTCGCCTCTGGTCCGCTGCTTACGCAGCATCCGTATCGGCACAACGTAGGGCGTGTCTCTGACAGTTTCAGCATCTAGAGTACGCAACTCGTGAGCTACGGTCCGGTGCTCTGTCAGCATGAGGGATATGGAGCGCTGAGCCACGGCGGGGACCCTCGGGTGAGCAGGCTATGGAGGCCCAGAGCCGAATCGCGCTAGATGCTGCGAACGTCCAGGGTACTGCTGCCGTACCCGGGCAGGGAGCCAGTTCTCGATCACTGCCTGTCTCGCCTGAGGATGCTGAGCGCTGCTCGGCAACGTTCTTTCCGTGACAGTCGCTCCTCGGTGTGCCGTTGGGGGCGTAGCATCGCATGCGCACGGTCAGTACCAAGAGGAACGGTAGGCGCTTCATAACACAGGTTGACGGCCGCGAGGACACTCAGGAAGGCTCCATGGCGGGATACGTACAAGTCGTGACGACTGTGGAGAGCCGTGAGGACGCGTACCAGCTTGCTCATCGACTTGTAAGCGAGGGGTATGCGGCGGTAGTCCAGGTGAACGGGCCTCTCGTGTCTATATATCGGCACGATGGTGTCGGGGTTGAGGCCCAGCAATGGCAACTTCTCCTGCGGACAGTGAGCACGCATGTTCGTGTGATCGAGCAGCACATCCGAGCGCATAAAGCTCAGGATGTGGCCGAGATCGTCGTGACCCCCATCGTGGGCGGCGATGACGAATACCTCAAATGGATCGATGGGCAAACTGGCGGGCTCACGCAGTGATCGCCCTGATAAGGGCGGCACTGTCGGTGAGGTCAGGGAACACGATGTCCGCGCCCGCCGCTTTGAGGTCGGTGGCGCTGCTCTTACCTGAGGCGATTCCGATCACGTGCGCCCCGCCGTCCCTGCCCGCGATCACGTCCTGAGGTGTGTCCCCAATGAGCACGGTCGTTGCCGGCGTGTAGGTCAGCCTGGTCTTGTGATAGGCACGGTCACGGGCGATCGCAACGAGGTGGGCACGAACGGGATCGTCCTCACCGTATGCGCCGATTTCCAGGTCTAGGTATCGCTCCAGGCCGAAAGCCTTGAGCTTGGCTTGGGCTGATGCTCTTGTGTTGCCGGTCAGCACAGATTGCGCAATGACCGGTACTCGCTCCAGTACTTGAAGCGCGTTAAGCGCTCCTGGTAGGACACGGCCGCGTAGGCGGAGTTCGTGTGCCCGCTCCTCATACCCTCGCGCTTGGAGATCGATGAAGCGCACGGAGTACTCGTCAGAGGGCTGGATGCCGTGGAGGTCGAGGGTGTCAGCAAAGATCACGAGTTCGGTTCTCCCGCTGACCTCAGCCATGTCTTTCATGGGCGCCCCGGTCACCTGGGCGAAGGCGTCAGCGAAGACTTCCCGCCCCACACCACCCGTTTCGATCAAGGTGTGATCGATGTCCCAGAGAACGAGCCGGTTCGTGGCCACAGGACCCGCCCTTCCGACTGAGTTAGACCATGCGCTCCAAGAGTCTCACGTAGACGGGCTTTCCGGCCTACCGTGGAGAGCGATGATTCGGGGCGCGCTGGTGACCTGACGTACGGGAGGCCAATGCCATGGGTTCGCCGGAGATCCCCATCGGTGAACGGATCAAGTTCTACCGAACGGCGTCCAACAAGTCGCAAGCCGTCGTGGCCGGCCTGGCGGGCATCAGTGAGAACTACCTGAGCCAGATCGAACGAGGGTTGCGCACCCCCACCATCGACAAGCTGCATCAACTTGCGCGGGTACTCGATGTTCCGATCGCCGTCCTGATCGGAGAGCCCTCCTTCGAGGACGACAGTGTCCTTCACCCGGTAGCCGCAACCCTGCAACGCGTCCTGACAGCCCACGAGAGCGCACCCGACGAAGCTCCGGACCTTGCCACGCTGAGAGGACAGGTGGACACCGCGTGGGGGCTGTGGCAAGGGTCAACGAACCGGTTTACCGAAGTCAGCAAGCTCGTACCGGACCTCACACGAGAGGTTCAGGGTGCCGTGCGCGCTCTCCGCGTATCCTCGGATGCACAGGCCCGCCGCGAAGCGTACCAGATCGCCACTGACCTGTACTTCCTCTTGCGGACCTTCACCAAGCGCGTGGGACGCATGGACCTGTCCCTGATGGTCGCCGACCGGGCCGTGACAACCGCCGAGTCAGCCGACGACCCGCTGAGGATCGCCGCCGCGAAATGGAACCTTGGTCAGATCCTCCTTTCCCAGGGAGAAGCGGAGGGCGCGGAAGACGTGGCCCTCCGATCCATTGAAGATCTCCGGCGAGACCTTGCCACCCGCACCCCTGATCAGGCAGCGCTAGAGGGTGCGCTGTGGTTGGTCGCGGCCATCGCGTCAGGCCGGCGGCATGATCACTGGACCGCGCGGGAGAGGGTGCAGGGGCCCGCCACGGACGCAGCGCGCGAGGCGGGAGAGGGAAACGTCTTTTGGACGGTGTTCGGCCCCTTGAACGTCGGTCTGCACACGGTCAGCGTGGAGATGCAGGCGGGAGAAGTCGCAGAGGCGCTGTACGTCGCTGACCGCCTCGACGTGAACCAGTGCCCGTCCCTGGAGCGCCGCATGACCTTCGCGCTGGAAGTCGCGCGCTGCTACGACCAGCGCCAGGAGGACGCGGCGGTCATCCTGCACCTGATGAACGCCGAAGCCAGCGGCCCAGAAGACATGCGCTACAACACTCTCGCCCGCGACCTGGTGCGATCGCTGCTCAAGCGCGCCCGCCCGACCTTCCAACCCCAGGTGCAAGCCATCGCCCGACGAGTCGGCCTGCTGGAGTAACCCGCGCTGGGAGAGAACCCGCGCTCTCAGCGCGGGTTCGGGGCCCTCTCCCGCCCTACGGTCAAAGCGCACTTTGACCGTAGGCGAAGGGAAGGGGGCAAGATCGCATGAGACCCGTGTTCCAGGTCGTCACCGACTCAGCACACTCGACAGTGCCGGACGACCTGAAATCTCGCGTCTTCCTGCTCCCGCCTGCCCCAGAGGCAAGCTATGCCGCGCGGCAGTGCATTCGCGAGGTGCTGACCGTGTGGCGGTTGCCCGACTTGGTCGAATCCGCGCGATTGCTGGCCACCGAGCTGGTGAAGAACGCTGTCCAGCACGCCGCCGGCTGGGACGACTCGGATTTACCGGTGCGTCTCTTGCTGATGTACACGGCGCGCACGCTGCGGATCGAGGTCCGTGACCCTGATCCGCACAGGCTCCCGGTCTGGCGAGTCCCCGCGGAACTCTCTGAGTTCGGGTACGGCGTGCCGCTGATGCACAGCATCGCCGACAGGTGTGGCGTGCGCATCCTCAAGGACGGCAAGGCCGTGTGGTGCGAGGTCGACCGACCCGAGAATCCTTCCCTTCCCCTGCTCCCACGTACTGGCGGAAAGGGGCGGTTCTCATGAATGAGCAATCGGACTTGCGCTGGGCGGAGGGGGACCCGGCTCACCTGCTTGAGGAAGGGGTGAGCTACGTACGCGCGTGGGCGCAGGCGCAGCAGGCGGTGACTAGCCTCAAGGACGGCTTGGCCAACCTCGGACGCGGCGAGACCATGCCCTACCTGCGCGCTGACGTGAACGAGTTCGGCGCGGGTTTCGTAGAGCTTGGACGCGTATCGCCCGAGACGGCCGCGCTGATCGCTCACGCGTTGGAGCAACTGGCCATCGACGAGAGGCGAGACGAATGCGCGGCATGATCGACCCCAGCACACCGAGTGCGGGAATGACCGACGCCGAGTTGCACGCGATCCTTCGAGCCGCCGAACTGAACCTACGCGAGGTCGTGGCAGGGGCAGCAGTCTTGCAGGACTGGCCGGCCCGTCAGCTCTCGGTGCTGCGCAACACCTATCCCGCGTGGGAGATCGACCGTGCGGAGGACGCGTCCGGCCTGATGTGGTGGACGGCTGAGCTGCGGCAGACGTTCACGTTCGAGATAGCGGCGGCCGGGGTCATGAAGACCGTGCGGCACTCGGACGCCATTGCGCTTGCCTCGACGCTGGCCTGGCAGTCGGCCCTGCTGCACAACGCGCGATCCGCCTAGAGCCGCCCTGGCCCGCCGGTTGTGGGTGCCGCGGGCGGCGGGCCGGGGATCCAGCCCCAACACATCCGCGCACGAAGGCCAGGCCCACGCGATCCCAGAGGGCGGCCCGTCAGCGCGAAGTGCCAGGGACCACGACGTCATAAGCAGGCGCGGCGGTGGCGCTGCCCCCAACACCCCAGGTCCCACCGCCGCGCCACCTGGAAGTGATCAGATATGTACCAGTGGGTTTCGTACGTCCCACCGGGCCGCGTGTTCCCTCGCGTGCTCGAATCGTCCTGCTGTGAGGAGTTCATCCTTTCCTACGAGGGCGGCGAATTCTTCGTTCGACGCCGCGCCGAGAGCGGGGGCTACGAGGAGACTGCGAGAGGAGGCTACGGGCACGTACTGAGAGCCTGGATGAATCTCGCCGCCAGACATCGCCATGTGGGAAGGACAGCGTCGTGATCGGCGACGCCATCCGCGTAGTCGCCATGCTGTGGGTCACGGGCACCGCGTTGAGCGTTCTGCCGACGCTGGAAGCGAGAGCCCGGCTCACCAGGCGCGATCCCGCGCAGATGTGCGGAGGATGCCGGGCACGCCGTCAAGCGCAGGAGCGGGCCGAACGTGAGTGGAGGAAGGTCGCAGGCGGCGCGGGGACGGCGCTTATGATTCTTGCCGCTGCAACGCTTTGGTGGGCTGTGCCCCTGCTCCCCGCCCTGCGACAACTGGCAGGCTCATCACATCAGCCCCGATGCGTAGGGCGCCGTTGTGCGGCGCACTTCCGCTATGACCATCTCAACGGTGTATAGCGCCTACCGCCCCTTGAGCCGGGTGACAGGGATGTTGTAGACCGCTTCCAGCGCGTCGCCTCGCACAACGATCTCTTCCATGGCGACCGGGCGCTTGTCCAGGGTGGCGACTCGTGTGATGTGGAGAACCGGCATTCCCGCCACCGACTTGAGCGTATCCGCCTCGTCAGGCAGCGGCATTCGTGCCCGGACGTGCTCCTGCCATGCCATACGTCCGTGCGCGTCGAAGTGCACGTACACCTCGGAGGGCGACGGCAGAGACGGATCGTCTGCCCATGGGGTGTCCTGCGCCACGCTGAACGGGACGATCAGACGGTGGGTCCGCATGACGCCCTCAGCATTCTGGACTGCCAGACGAACCAGCATGGGTTCACCGGGCGGGATGCCGAGGAGTTCCGCTTGGCCCTGGACCGCGTTGACACGCACGTGAGATGGCGGCTCAACATCCTGCCAGCCCACCCCATCGAGATCCTCAAAGGAGCCCTCCGGAGTACGGATCAGACTCCGCTGCTCGGCACGAGCCGGACGAGCCGTGGGTGATTTGACGAACGTGCCACGAGGGCGCTGCACCTCAACCAGGCCGGCGGTCTTCAGCTCGTTGATGGCGTTGCGGATGGTCGGGCGAGAGAGCCCAAATTCCTCGGCTAGCTGCTGCTCGGAGGGAAGCGGCTGTCCAGCGGGGAAAGTGCCGTCGAGAATGCGTTCCTTGAGGTACTCGGCTACCTGCTTCCACCGTGAGACGGGGGCCTTGATCTCCACCATGTGAGGCTCCTAGCTGGGGCTACGCGGGTGCCCCGGGCCTTAACGATGCTTTCTTGATAAGCACTCTTGCACAACGTACTACGTTGGCCGTAACGTTGTAAACGTTCAACGTACTACGTTGACCGTAGGCCCGGTCAGCGCGACCCATGCGAAGGGAGCTGATCACTATGACCACCCGACACGAAACTGATCGTCGAACCCGGGTCATCGCAGACCTGCGCAGCCTCGCTGACTACCTGGCGGCACACCCGCAGATACCCGTTCCGCGCTTGGGCTGCATCAGGATCTCGGTTCACCCGTTGTACGACACCGACGCGGCCACCGAGTCCGAAGCGATCGCGGAGGTCGAGCGCGTTGCCGCCCTGCTGAACATCCCGGTCACGGTGGAGGGCGGACACCACGTCGCGACCAAGGAATTCGGCACCGTCAGCTATGAGGTGACGGTCGTCACCGAGGAGGCGCACGCCCGCTCCCGAGCGCGCAGGTCCTACGAGAACGCGATCGTTCTCGATCAGGGCATGGAGCTGTGACCCATGGACATCGCCCTGCTCGTCATGTTCGCGGGAACGCTTCTGCTGATCTCCGCTCTCTTGTTCTTCGCCGTGCTGGTCGTTGCGATCAAGCGTGAAGACAAGGGCCACCTCCCTGACACGGCCGCCTCCCCCGTGAGCGCGATGAGCCGCCGTGTTCTGGGCACCTACGCACACCGCTCCCACCGAGTGAGCAGAGCGGAGGTGAGAGTCTGATGCGAACCCTGCCGATCACGCTTCCGTTGGCGCGCGGCTGTGCCTGCGGAGCCGCCGTACGCCCTGGTCAGAGGCGGTGCACCAAGTGCCACGCACGTGCCCGCTGGCATCGCCGCAAGGCGCACCACGGCGGCATCTGAACCGTTCCTGCCTGCCAGCGTTCGGGGCGACCGCGCCGCCCCCCTGGAACGCACTGCCGACTCCCCACTCCCCGACGAGAGGAGGTGAGGAACCTCATGGAAGTGACTGTCCCACTCGTTGTGATCGTGGGCGTGATCGTGTTCATCTCCTGGCGCTACCTCGGTTTGCGCCTGTGGCACGCGATCATCGCGCTCGCCTTCGGCTTCCTGCTGGCCGCGACCACGCTCGCGCCCGGCATCCGCACCGTGATTAACGGCATCGCGCAGTGGATCACTGGCCAATGACCCCCGACCTGTAAGGAGGGATGCCTAGTGCCCAACCGTCACCCCTACCCGCATACCGATCTCCAGGAGGTTGCAACCCGCAACTACACCGCCGCCCAACTCCTGGCGGCACTCACCCGAGACCCCCTGCCCCTGCTCCCCATCTGGGCGCACGTGATCGCCGCCCTCGACGACATCGAAGCTCTCATCGACGAGATCAGCGGCCTACGCGCCGAGCTGGCCAGCGTCCGCCACCAACGCGCCAACGCCCTAGCGGCCATGCGCGCCACCCTGGCCGCCCACCGCGACGGGGACGACGATCCCCTGTACTACGTGCGCGACGAGCTGCACGGCCAGACCATTGCCGATCGGCCGGCTGGTGAGGGCCGATGAGCAGGCACCGGACATCGCGTTATGAGATGCGCCGCAACGCACGCCGGATGCGCCGCTACGGCATCCAACCCGTCGTCACGGTCAATGACCTGGAGGTCGCGCCCCTGGTCATCGTCAGCATCGCACGCCTGATCTGGCGCTACCGATCCGAACTCGCCCCGCTCACCGTCGCCGGATCCGTCCTGCTCAACGGCATGGTCCTTCGCCATTGGTTTCCTGAATGGTGGCCTACCGTCCTGATCAGCACGATCGGGATGGCCATCGCACTGGTTATCGGGGGCCGGTGGGTCAACCTGCCTCGTCCGATCGAGCGCGGTTATGCCGCCTTCACCACAGCGTTCGCGGGAACATGGCTCACGCTGGCCGCCTACTACGGGCCCTTCACGACACCTCTGCCCGCCGTACTGGGCATCGGCTCGTTCGTGCTGGCCGTGCCATGGTGGGCACACCGCCGCAGACGTGCCCGCGTACGGGTAGAACGCACGCTGGCCGCCTGGCCGGACATCGCCCAAGCCGTCGGCCTGGCCGGATCCCGCATCCAATCCGCCATGGTCGACCTCTGGGGATACCGCGTCCGCCTCAAACTGGGACGCGGCCAGACCGTAGAAGACGCGATCAAGCAAATGCCGGCACTGGAATCCGCCCTGGGCACCCGACGCGGCGCGATCCGCATCCAACCGGTTCCCGAACTGGCCAACCGCGCCGACATGCGGGTAGTCGAAAAGGACCCGCACGCCGACGCGATCCCCTGGCCTGGCCCATCCATCACGTCGGTGACCCAACCCGTCAAGCTGGGGCTGTTCGAGGACGGTAGCCCCGTGCGCGTGCTGTTCCTGCGGCGGCATGGGCTTTTCGGCGGGATCGCCGGCGCAGGCAAGTCAGGCGGGGTGAACGTCCTGCTGGGCGACCTCACCGCCTGCCCCGACGCGATCATCTGGGGCATCGACCTCAAACGCGGCATGGAACTCATGCCCTGGGCATCCTGCCTCGATCGCCTGGCCACCACACCACAGGCCGCCGACGCACTGTTGGCCGACGCCGTCGCCATCCTCGACGGCCGCGTCGATCACCTCACCCAACAGGGCTTGCGCGTCTGGGAACCCAGCCCCGACGCTCCCGCCCTGATCATCCTGATCGACGAGTACGCCGAACTGATCGAGGAAGCCCCTGGGGCAGAGCGCTACACCGACTCCATCGCGCGACGGGGCCGCGCCCCCGCCGTCACCCTGGTAGCGGCCACCCAACGCCCCTCACAACGCGCCATGGGCAAGGGAGCCGTGCGCTCCCAGATGGACATCCGGCTGTCCTTCCGCATACGCGAACAACGCGACGTGGATCTCATCCTCGGACAAGGCATGCTCAAAGCCGGATGGCACGCCCACCGCCTCGACGCCCCCGGCAAATTCCTGATCAGCGCACCGGAACACGACGTACCCCGACGCGCACGGACCTACCTACTCGACGATGAAGGCGTACAGCGCACCGCCGAGCGGCACGCACCCAACCGCCCCCCACTCGACGCCATCTCTGCCGCCGCGCTGGAGGCTCAGGAGGCGCTGAAGACCTCCCAGAGCGCGGTGAGGCCATCACCGCGGCACGCCCGTTCCAATTTCCCTCAGGACGCGGACGTGGCCCTCATCACCGCCCTCGACACCGCTCCGGACGCGGGGGCATCGGTGGGAGATCTGATCACCGCAACCGGCATGAGCCGTCCCACGCTGTACCGGCGGTTGGGTCACCTCGAACGAGAGGGCCGCGTCCGCCAGATAAGCCGGGGATTCTGGCGCTCACGACGGGACAGCGACCCGGAGTAATCTGCCACTTTCCGTAATCGTCTCAATGTCTCAGTCTCACGCGCGCCTGCACCTTAGGGGCGGTGGGCGCGCTGAGACGAGACAGTGAGACAAGCACGGAGCGTAATCCCTACAGACGACAGGAGCCGCAGAGAGGGAGGTGAGGCATCTGAAGGCGTACAAAGTCGAGGAAGTAGCCGAACTGCTGCACGTAGGGCGGGACAAGATCTATGAGCTGATCCGAACCCGTCAGCTCAAGAGCATCAAGATCGGCCGGTTGAGGCGCATCACCGATCAGCATCTTGCTGACTTCATCGCATCCCTCGAACCAGTCGATCAAGACTGATTCCGCAGACTGCATTGCAGTGCAATGCACCCCGGCGCATACTCCGTGAACAGAACCGCGTCGAACACGAGACGGAAGGGAGAAGACGTTGCCGACAGAGAACTACACGCTGCGGCTGGACACGGAACGCCGGCGACAACTGCAAAAGATCGCAGAGGAGCAGGATCGAGACATGGCCTACGTCATCCGCAAGGCCATTGATGAATACATAAGCCGCCACACGGCACAAAGTCCCGGTCACCACGAAACCGGTGGTACGCCTCAACAGCAGACCGGGACACGCCCCAACAGGACCACGTGAAGGGAGTGTGATGGCCACCGTCTACATCGGAAAGCATCGAGCGAGCATCTACCCAGAAGGCAACGGGTACACAGGAGCCCTGTCACTAGGGTTCGACACCCAGGGCAAGCGGCAACGGATCAAGCGCAAAGGGAGGACCAAGGCCGAAGTCAAAGACAAACTCATCGAGGCAGTCAAAGAGCTGGAGTCGGGCATCAAGACGGAGGAGGGCTACACCGTCGAAGAATGCATCAACGACTGGCTTGAGAAGGGCCTCAAGGGGCGCGACCAGGAGGGCACGGTACGCAACTACCGGTCGATGGCCGTCCATCACATCTTCCCCTACATCGGCAAGGTGAAGCTCAAGAGGCTGACCGCCGACGAGCTGGATGACTGGCTGGAGGATCGGGCAGAAGTGCTCTCGACCCGGTCACTTCGCCTGATCCATCAAATCGTCCGGCGAGCAATACGCCACGCCGAGCGGAGAGACAAGGTGCAACGGAACGTCGCGAGTCTCGTTGACGCCCCTGAGGGACAAGAGGGCCGCCCGTCAAAAGCCCTCAACCTGGAACAAGCAAAGGCGGTTATCCGCGCTGCTCTATCCAGTCCCCTCAAGGCATACGTGATCCTGTGTCTTCTCAGCGGGCTACGAACGGAGGAGGCCCGCGCCCTCCGATGGACGGAGGTCGATCTCAAGGCGGGCACGATCGCGGTCTACCGCTCCGAACGAGTGAAGGGAGAAACCAAGACACGGAAATCACGCCGAGTCCTCAAGGTCTCGAAACAGGGTCTCCGCGTCCTGAAAGAGCTGCACACGGCCAGGCAAGCGGAACGCCTCGCGTCCGGCGAACGGGGAGAAGACACCGCGCACGTATTCCGGCGCGAAGACGGAACCTCTATGAACCGCTGGTACGTATGGCGCGAATTCCAGCTCATCACCGAGGCGGCCGGCATCGGCTCGAATTGGTGCCCACGCGAACTGCGGCACAGCTTCGTGTCCCTGCTGTCCGCACACAACGTGGCCCTTGAGGAGATCGCGCGCCTCGTTGGCCACTCGTCAACGCACGTAACCGAGACCGTCTACCGGCACGAGATCCGACCAGCGCTCACAGAGGGTGCGGTCGTGATGGACAAGATCTTCAAGTCGAAGACCGGGTAGAGCACTGGCTCCCCGTTTGGCTCCCAAAGATCAATAAGACTTTCTGTACCTCCCCTGACCAGTCAGGAAGACCGGATCCTCTGGGCTTGACCTTGACGCGACGTCAACGTTTCTAATCGGGGGCGAGGCCACCGAGAAGGAGGAACGTGATGGTCCGGGTCGCGCTGCGGTTGCTGGGGTTCGAGCTCAAGGGCCTGGCCGCCATCGGGCTGTGGGTGCTTCGGCGCAAGCACGGGGTGCCCGCGGGCGCGACCGCCGTGACGTACGCCAAGGAGCAGGCCTTCGTGCTGACGTTGTTCTCGTTCGCCATGGCGGTCGAGACCGTGGTGATCGATCTGCTGCTGGTCGCGCTCGACGTGCCGGCGTGGCTGCGGTTCGGGGTGCTGATCGCCGACCTGTACGGCCTGCTGTACGTGGCCACGATGGCCGCCGCCTGCGCGACCCGGCCGCACGTGGTGACCCGTGACGAGCTGCTGATCAGGTACGGCGCCTACTTCGAGCTGCGCGTGCCCCGTGACCTGGTCACCGCCGTCCGCGCCGCGGGGTCGTACAACGAGGACAGCATGGTCACGGTCAAGGACGGCAGGCTGACCGTGGCGGTCTCCTCGCGCGTGAACGTGGCGATCGAGCTGGCCGAGCCGCTCACCGTCGTGCGGCCGCTCGGCCGCCGGGCCGAGGTGACCTCGATCCGGTTCTTCGCCGACTCGCCGGACGCCGTCCTGGCGGCGCTGCGGAGCGGGGAGACCGCCCGGTCCTGACCTGTCCCGGCGCATCCCGCGCCAGGCCCTAGGCGAACCCCATTTGCGGCGTTACGTTCCAGTAAGCACCATCTCGGGATCTTCCACCCTCGACCTCGGATGGAGGCGCCGCCATGCTCTTATCTAGGCGCTCGACCTGGAAAAACGGCATGAGATCACTCATCGTCGCGGCGATCGTCACCCTCACCCTCTCCCTCACCCCCGCCCTGGCCGCACCGGCCGCCCGGGCCGCCGCGCCACCGGACATCCCGCTGGCCAACGTCAAGGCCCACCTGTCCCAGCTCCAGGCCATCGCCAACGCCAACGGCGGCACCCGGGCCCACGGCCGGCCCGGTTACCTGGCCTCGGCGAACTACGTCAGGGCTCAGCTCGACGCCGCCGGCTACACCACCACCCTGCAGTCGTTCACCTACAACGGCGCGACCGGTTACAACGTCATAGCCGACTGGCCGGGCGGCGATCCGAACGACGTGCTCATGGTCGGCGCGCATCTCGACAGCGTGACGGCCGGGCCGGGCATCAACGACAACGGCTCGGGCAGCGCGGCCATCCTGGAGACCGCGCTCGAGGTGTCCCGCCAAGCGTTACAGCCGGCCAAGCACCTGCGTTTCGCCTGGTGGGGCGCGGAGGAGCTGGGGTTGCGCGGCTCGCAGTTCCACGTGAGCAACCTGCCGGCCGCCGAGCGGGCGCGGATCAAGGGGTACCTGAACTTCGACATGGTCGGCTCCCCGAACGCCGGATACTTCATCTACGACGGCGACAACTCGGACGGAACGGGGTCGGGACCGGGACCGGCCGGCTCGGCCCAGCTCGAACGGACCCTCCAGGACTACTTCGCCTCCATCGGCGTGCCCACCCGGGGCACCGACTTCGACGGGCGCTCCGACTACGGGCCGTTCATCGCCGTGGGCATCCCGGCGGGCGGCACGTTCACCGGCGCGGAAGGCATCAAGAGCGCCGCCCAGGCCACGCTGTGGGGCGGCACCTCCGGGCAGGCGTTCGACGTCTGCTACCACCGCGCCTGCGACACGACCGCCAACATCAACGACACCGCGCTCGACAGGAACGCCGACGCCATCGCCTACGCGGTGTGGACGATCGGCACCGCCGTCCCGCCGGTGACCGTCTGGTCGGACACGTTCGAGACGGCCACGGGCTGGACCGCCAACCCGTCCGCCACCGACACCGCCACCCTCGGCCAGTGGG
>NZ_JBFALF010000081.1:0-16138 GCF_040656115.1 Nonomuraea sp. NPDC050202
GACAGCTATCTGGCCGGCCTGCACCTACGCGGAGCCGTGTTATGGATCCGAAGCCTCCGCCCAGTCTAAAGATCCGAACTTCGTACAGGCTCTAGATCGGCCTTCTGATCACCGGAGAGGGCATCCGAGCCGAGGATCTTGTCGGCCAACTGGTTCTCCCGCTGGTTGCCGCTGAACGCCGACACCGCGTCAGTGGTGCTCTTAGACATGCTGGTGAGCAGTGTTCCCAGTTGCTCCTTGCCCGACATGTCGCGGAACACATCCCCCTTGCCGAGCAGCTGCAATGCGTTCGCCATCGCGACCGGGTCCGGTGCCGCCGGCGGCGTCGCGATGCCGACGATCGGGGCCGGAAAGGCCGACGGTGAGAGGTTTCCCGGCTGCTGATAGCGGGACGCGGCGTCGACCGGGGCGATCTGCGGCGCCTCCTCTGGGACGGGTGAGGTCTGCCAGTCCCAGAAGCGGGTGTCGTCCTTGACCTCGCAGGCCGAGCACCGGCCCAGTTTGGACTCGGCGAACACACCGCGGGTAGGCAGGCCGACCAGCCTCTCGGCGGCGATGATGCCGGCCATGGCGTCGGCGTCGTCGCCGAGCTTCAGGTATTGGCGGATGACGTCGTCGCCCTCCTGCGACAGCGGCAGCGCGATCTCCGGCCCGGCCGATCCCACTACAGTGTTGTCGGCCAGCAGGTCGGCGACTGTGTACGGGCCAAGCCGCTCGTGGGACAACGGGGTTGAGGAACCCAGGAACAGCGGTTGGCGCTGAGAATGATCATGGTGCGGAAGGTAGGGACGGGTCTCGATGTGGTGAAGACGCGGCGGGCGGCCGGTGAGGGTCTGGGACGATCTGAGGCATGGCGCGTGGTGATGGTGGCGGCAGGGACGGCCGGGGCGAGCCCGAGTGGCGGCCGGTGACCGACGTGGACATGATGACCGCGGTCGTGCTGGAGCAGCTGGGTGCCAACCGTGATCAGTTGCGGACCCTGGAGCCGGCGCGGCGCGCTCCACATCTGCTGGACGACCACACCGTGGAGCGGATCAAGCAGGTGTTCGGGCAGCAGCGCGATGACATGTGGCTGTGGGTCGAGACCGGCGAGCGCTGGCAGGCCCAGGACCTGACCGCAGCCACCGCGGCGAAGGTCGATCAGTACGTGGCAGCGGTGGAGGCGTTCGCGGCGAGCAACACGGTCCTCCTGGCGCTGGCCGATGAGCTGGCCGCGGGCACGAGTGAGGCGACGCTGGCCAAGTCGGACCTGGAGCTGGGCTTGGAGGCGGTGGCGGGGGCGCTGGCTCGGCAGGTGAACCCGTTCCCGGACGCGTCGCCGGTGCGGGTCGCTACCCGCTGACGGCCGGCGACACTGATGAGGCGGCGTGGCCGTGGCTGACGGGCCTGGTGGTGGGCATGGTCGCCCCGGGTGAGTGGGACATCGTGATGATCGATGACCGCCTGGCCGTGGGGCTGGACGCGGGTGGGAACCCGGTGTACCCGGTCGGCCGCCGGACGGCCGAGGCGATTCGCCTGCGATAGCTCCCGCGTTCAGCCGTGCCTCCGGCGTTGACGGGGTCGGGCCCGTCAGGTCGCGGTTTGCTGATCGTGGTCGCGCAGCATGCGCAGGACGGTCGCGGCCGAGGGGTGACGTCCCTTCTTCTTGCCGCTGGTGATGACGAGCCGGGCGGCGATGTCGCGCAGGCTGAGGTCCTGGCCGCGCAGGTGCAGGGCCATGGCGAGCATGTTCTCGTCGGTGACGGCGGCGCCGCCGATGGCCTTGCCGCGGGCGCGGGCGGATTCGTGGCCTTCCAGGGTCCGGTCGCGGATGTACTCGCGTTCCATCCCGGACAAGGCCGCCAGCACGGTGAACACCACTCCGGAGGGGTCGTGGGAGCCTTGCAGCTCGCCGGTGAGGAACTCCAGGCCGATGCTGGCGGCGCGTAGCTGCTCGGCGAGGGCGGCCAGGTCGAGGCCGCGGCCGAGCCGTTTGTGCTCGTGGACGACCAGGGTGACCGCGACCCCGGCCGCGCGCAGTTCCCGGGCCAGGGTGACGGCCTTGTCGAGTTCGGGGCGGACGGTGGCGCGGGTGGAGATCTTCTCGGCGAAGACGCGGGTGACGCCGGCGGCCTTGAGGGCGTCGAGCTGGGTGTCCAGGGACTGGCGGAGGGTGGAGGCGCGGGCGTAGCCGATCCGCGCGTGCCCCGCGGGCTCGACGTCGGCCGCGGCCGGGCGAGGCAGCTCGGTCCAGGCCGAGCCCGGCTTGCGGATGGCCGGGGTTGGGACGTTGAGCGCCTTGGCGAACGCGGGCACGAGCCGGAAGCGGGCGGTGTGGTATTGGACGGCCACCTTGCCCCGGCCGGTGCGGCAGGGCGAGCCGGCTGGAGCGGCGCAGGAGGTCATCGGGCAGTCGTGGGCCTCCACGCGGAGGAAGTCGTCGTCGCGCACCCCGAGATCGTTTCATAAGACTGTTTCAGAGGGCCACTCGTTTGCACCGACTCATGAAACAGCGTTCGCCCTGCACGTGCCCGGCCGGAGGCGGTGTTTCATAGGTGTTCGTTTGTGAAACACCTCACCAGCCCGCGCCGCCAGGGTGTGGGCGAACCCTTCGCATCGACCTGGCCGCCTTCGCCAAGTGAGCCGGTCTTGAGATGCGGTCGCAGTAGCAGCAGATGCGGTCGATGATCTGATCCGCGGTCTTGGTCCACCTGAACGGCCTGGCGTTGTCGTTCCAGGTCTTGATCTATTCCTCCACAGCGGTCTTGAGAGCATCCAAGGAGCAGAAGTTGCCTTGCTCCAGACTGTAGTTCTGCGTCGCTCCAGCTCGGCGAACCCGCGTTCGACCTGGCTGATCCAGGAGGAGTAGATCGGGGTGAAGTACAGCACGAAACGCGGGTGGGCCAGCAGCCAGGCATGCACCACCGGCGCCTTATGCGGGGCAAGGTTGTCGCAGAGGAGATGGACCGCCAGGCCCGGCTCGACCTGGCGGTCGATCTCGTCCAGGAAGTCGCGGAAGTCGACGGCGCGGTGACGGGCCGACAGGTTGCCGATCATCCTGTCGGTGGCGGTGTTGAGTGCAGCGGACAGACGGCCATCCGGGCCGCCGGTGTTCCGATGGGGGACTCCCAAACGGAACACCCACGAACACCCACGAACGGCCACAACTCCAGCCACACGACTGGGGGTCTTCGTCGAGACGACTTGACCGCTCGCCAATCCGGGCGGCTGGGACAAGTCCGAAGGAAGGACGCCGGCCGGGCGCCCCGGCGGTTTTCGCAGGACGGCCGAAAAACATGACACAAGACGTCGGGTTTTAGAGCGATCATCGGTTCACCGGTCAGCGCCGATGGCGCGTGGACCGGGGCCCCACGGATAGACAAGGACCTCAATGCGCGAAACCCCCGAGGAGCTCAAGGAACTTCAGGCTCTCCTCGAAGCCTCCCTTTCCCGCTCTACCTCGCACCTCCGCTCGATCGTCACCGAGAACACCCTGACCGCGGAGCAGCTCACCCGGATCCTGACCGGAATGTGCACCCTCGCCCTGTCCACCGTGACGGCGAAGGGCGAGCCGCGGATCAGCGGCGTGGACGGGCACTTCCTGCACGGCAAGTGGCACTTCGGCACGGCGCGCGGCGCCGCCAAGGCCCGCCACCTCGCCGCCCGCCCCGCCGTCAGCGCCGCGCACATGCGCGGTGAGGACCTGGGCGTGTTCACCCACGGCACGGTGGAGATCCTCAACCCTGAGGACAGCGAACCGGCCGAGGACTGGCCGGACCTGCTCGCCTACTTCAAGGATTTCTACGGCGACTTCTCCGACTGGGACAACGACGTGGTCTACTACCGGCTGCATCCGCACTGGATGACCGCCTACGCCCCCGGCGTCGACAAGCTCACTTCGGTGCTGCGGTCCTGATCTGCAGCAGGGCCGCATCGAAAACCGGCCACGTGCTGAGGCGTTTGGTGAAGCGGCCGCTCGCCATCGTGACGAGCGGCCGCGTGGTGGCGTGATCGGTTTGTTCGGCATGGGGGGTGTCTGCCTGCCCATGTTCTGCTGTGTTGCGAGAGGATGGAGGAAGGTTGACTGCGTTCGTACGGGACGTCGCGGGTATCGAGTGCGAGACCATCGAGGTGGTGAGGGCTCGTACCAACAATCTGCGGGACGTGTCGGTGAGCATCCCCAAAGGGCAGCTTGTCGCGTTCACCGGAGTGAGCGGCAGCGGCAAGACCTCGCTGGCCGTCGATACCCTGCACAATGAGGCGCAGCTGCGGTATCTGGAGGGGCTTTCGCCATTCGTGCGGCAGTACATCACCCAGCGCAACCGGCCGAAGGTCGACCGCATCCGGGGACTCGGCGCGACGCTTGCGGTCGACCAGCGCCGTCTGAACCGCAACCCCCGCTCCACGGTCGCGACGATCACCGGCATCGACGGGCATCTGGGGCTGTTGTACTCGCGCCTTCCGGGAATCGGCGCGGACCCGGCGGCGGAGAGCGGGGACGGGCATCTGACGACCGCTCATTTCGACCGCAACACGCCGGAAGGGAGCTGTGCGGACTGCCACGGGGTGGGCGGGCGATGGCAGGCGCAGGAGGACCTGATCATCACCCATCCGGAGCTTCCGCTCTTCGAGGGGGCCTCGCCCTGGTACGCGAAGTGGCGGTCGGGGGAGCACGCGTTCGTGCCGGCGCTCGCCGAGAAACGCGGCGTGGACCTCGGCCGGCCGTGGCAGTCGCTGCCGGAGGAGTTCCGTCACTGTGTGCTGTACGGCACGGGTGAGGAGAAGATCGAGGCGACCGTCAACATGACGAACAAGAACGAGACGGCCCAGGTGACCTACACCTCCAGCCAGCCGCTGCGGGGCGCGCTCGCCGAGGTGGAGCGGGTGTTCGTGAACGCCCAGACCTCCAGCGCCAAGCAGCGCTACCTGCCGTACATGCGCAAGCAGCCGTGCGGCACCTGCGGCGGCAGCGGGTACGACCAGGTGGCCCGGTCGGTGCGGCTCGGCGGGCTGACCTATCCCGACCTGCTCAAGGTGGACGTACAAAAGGTACGCAGCTGGGCGGAGCGGGTGGCCGGCGACCTGGGCGCCCGGCAGCGCGAGGTGGGCGAGCCGCTGCTGCAAGACCTGGGCCGCAGGCTCGGGATACTCGACCGGCTCGGCCTGGCCCATCTCCAGCTGTCGCGAAGCGCGGCGACGCTGTCCGGGGGTGAGTTGCAGCGAACCCGGCTCGCCGCGCAGCTCAGCACCGAGCTGAGCGGCATCGTCTTCGTCCTGGACGAGCCCGGCACCGGGCTGCATCCGGCGGACAAGGCGCACCTGCTCGACATCGCCCTGGAGCTACGCAAGGCCGGCAATACGGTGCTCCTGGTCGAGCACGACCCTGAACTGATCGCCCGGGCCGATTGGGTGATCGATATGGGGCCCGGCGCGGGCCGCCTCGGCGGTGAGGTTCTGGTGTCGGGGCCTCCCGCCGACGCGGCCGCCCACCCGACGTCACTGACCGGCCGCTATCTGGCCGGTGAGGGGCCGCGGCTGCGCCGGACCCGCCGTCCGGCCGGGGAGGACACCGGCTGGGTGGAGCTGCACGGCTTGCGTGCGCACAATGTGACCGCGAACCTGGTGCGATTCCCCGCCGGTCGGCTCACCTGCCTGACCGGGGTGAGCGGCAGCGGCAAGAGCAGTCTGCTCGGCGCGCTCGCGGCGAGCGTGGAGGCCGCCCTGAACGGGACGATGACCGACACGGTGCGACAGGTGACCGGCCTGGAGGGATTCGATTGGGTCGCCGTCGTCGATCAGGAACCGCTCGGGCGCACGCCGCGGTCCAACCCGGCCACCTACAGCAAGGCGTTCGACATTGTCCGCAAGCTGTTCGCCGAAACCGACGTGGCGCGCGGATACGGGGTCAATGCCTCCTGGTTCAGCTTCAACACCGCGGGTGGTGGCCGCTGCGAGGTCTGCACCGGTTATGGCCGCAAGCTGGTCGACATGCACTTCCTGCCGGATGTGTGGGTGGTCTGCGACGCGTGCGAGGGCCGGCGCTACAGGCCGGAGGCTTTGGAGATCAGGTATCAGGGGTTGGCTATCGATCAGGTGCTGGAGCTGACCGTCGCCGAGGCTGTGGAGCGGTTCGCCGAGCCCCGGCAACTCGCGGAAATCCTGGGAGCCTTGAACCAGGTCGGGCTTGGCTATCTCCAGCTCGGCCAGAGCGCCACAGAGTTGTCCGGCGGCGAGGCGCAACGGCTGAAGCTGGCGTCCGCGATCCAGCGCGGTGCCGCGGGCCGCAAGGCCGGCCTTGTCGTTCTCGACGAACCCGTTTCGGGCCTGCACCCGTCTGACATCCAGCGTGTGGTGGATGCGCTCGATGTGTTGCTCGACTCGGGCAACACCGTCGTCGTGGCCGAACATGACATCCCCGTCGCCGCGTCCGCGGACTGGGTGATCGACCTGGGGCCGGGAGCCGGTCCGGACGGGGGCGCGGTGATCGCGGAGGGAACCCCGGACGCCGTCGCGACCGCGGACACTCCGACCGCCGGTTTCTTCCGGCGGTACGCGGCGGGTCTGCCACTCCTGGAAGTGCGAGAAGACGCGCGCTGCTGAGAGGGCGGGGCGCGTCTTGCTATGTGGCAGATCCCCGAACGGGTGTGCCGCATCGACGGCTTCCTGGGCCGGGCCCCGCCGCCGACGCCCTGCTGCAGCGAGCCATCACGGCTGCCTGTGGCGCGGGCATGGCCCTCTCCTGATCGAGGGTCAGGGTCGGCCGGAGCATCTGCCGTTCGGTCTCCGCCGACGACTTCACAGTGCCCTGAACTGCTGACCGCCAGTGCCCTGAACTGCTGACCGCCATCGAAGCGGCGCACGGCATGGTCGAAGACAGCCTCGGGCCTTCGCGGACACCACCTCGCGGACCGGCCTCCAGATCACCGGGGAATCGAGGAGGAAGGTCGCCAGGGCCGGGGCATCCCCCCCATCAATCCTCGTCGTCGGCGTCGTCGGCGTCAGGATCACGCAAGGCCCGCCGCCCGCCGCCCAGCTGCGGACGTTGAAAGGAGTAGCGGCCGTGCACGTTGATGTGCCGTCTGACAAAGGGACTGAGCCGGGCCACGTCGTCATCCAGCACCGGATAGCCCTGCGCCCGCAGCTGACGCAAGGCGTCGTCAATGTAGACCGTGTTCCACAGCACCAGGCAGTTCAAAACAATGCCCAGAGCTCCTAATTGATCCTCCATTCCCTCGTAGTACCGCTGGAACACCTGGCTTTTGCGGCCGTGGAAGACTTTCTGCGCCAAGTCGTGGCGGCCTTCCTGAAGGTTGCGGATGCCTTTGATGCCGCGCCGCATGCCCTCGTCGTCGATCAGCGCCAGCACATGCAGGCTTTTGAAGATCCGGCCGTAGGTGTTGATCGCCTCGCCCATCGCGGTCGGCCGGCCGTCGCGCTGCAGCATCCGTACCACGTCGTAGGGGTTGACGCCGCTGGTGTAGATAGAGCCGACCAGGCGCAGGATGTCCGGCCACCACCGGATGACCTTGCCCAGGTCCAGTCGCCCGCGCGCCAGCGCGTTCAGCGCCCCGTAATCGGCATCGGCCTGCACCCGCCACAACTTCTGGTCCGGCAGGTCGGCCAGCGCCGGCCGGTACTCTTTATCCAACAAATGCGCGAGCCCGAATACCAGATCGCTGTAAGATCCGGTATCGGTGACAATCACGTCAGCCCGGCGGCCCTCGCCCGAGCCGAAGATGACATCCAGCGCGTGCAAGCAATCCCGGTCGGTGCCGGACACGATTTTCGACGCGATACCGAACGCCTGATCATTAATCATATTTAACCATGTGATTCCGCGTTTCGGTCCAAAATATTTTTTGTTCGGCCGGGCGTACGCGGATGGCACCGGGACGACGAACCGCATTCCGTCGATGGCCGCGACCAAGCCGCCGCCCAGCGCCTGGGCGAAACCGATCCCAGCCTGCTTGGCGATCAAGTGCGGGTTGGCCGCGCCGTAGTTGTCGGCGCGCAGGTAGATGTGGTCGACGTAGCCGAGCCGGTGCCGCTCCAGCACGGGCACGCCCTTGACCGCGATCGGCCCGTAGGTGATGTTCAGCGCCTGCGCGGTCAGGCACGCCGCCACCGAGATGTCCAGGTTGTCCAGATGCGGGCCGGTGCCCGCGATCGAGGTGAAGGCCTCCATGAACTTCGGGCACCAGCCCAGCACCTCCACGACCGCCTCGGAGATGTCCACCCGCGGCATCATCGCCTCCACCCGCTTGCGCAGGTCGATCAGAGACGGCGGCTCCTCGATCGCCTTGACGCTGGCCACGTGGATCTTGCCGTCGTCGTCGATGGTGACCGAGGTGTTGGCGGCCAGCCCGGCCCGCACCACCCGGTAGGCGCGATCCAGCCGCTCGGCGTGTTCGGCCAGCAACTCTGCTGGGTCTTCGGGCAGGCCCAGGTCGGTCAGCACGCTGTCCTTGACCGCCGTCCACGCCGCGCCCTTGAGCAGCTGGGCGTCCGGGTCGCGCCACCGGCTGGAGGCGGGCGCGTGGATCTCGCGGCGTTTGAGGTGGCGGTGGAACTGCTCCAGCACGCAGAACACGTACGCGTTGCGATCGATCAGCCCATCCGTGCGGGCCGGATGGCCGAACACCAGCCGCTTCCACGGCCCTGTCACCACCAGCGGGTCGATCAGCCGCACCGGCAGCACCGTGACCGGATGGTGGCGCGAGCGGTAGGCCAGCGCGTCCGGCAGGGCCTTCATCGCGGCCAGCACCCGCGCGCCCTCGGCGTTGGCCTCGAACGCGATCACCGGGGTCAACAGCTTCACGAACCCCGACACGGTGGCATACTTTCTCGCCATCTCCGCCCGCCAGCCGCCGTCGTCCTCGGCGTCCGGCGGCGGCACCAGCCCGATCACGGTGGCCACCGCCGAGCGCAGCTGGGCACGCGGCACGACCGCGTCGATCATCTCCCACACCTCGAACAGCCGCACGTCCTCGCTCCATCCCTCGGCCTCCAGCAGCACCTCCACCGCCTGGGCCAGCCAGGCCGAGGCCTTGGCCAGCCGCGGATGCTTGACCACCTTCTGCTTGTCGGCCTCCCGCTGCGCCTTGCCGAGCAGCTCGGTCACCATGAGCAGGTCCAGCAGCTCCAGCGTGTCGTCGATGGTCTTGGTCTCCAGCCGCTGCGCGGTGGCCAGCAACGTGGCCAGGCGCCGCGAGGCGGGATGCTTCTTCAACTGGGAGGAGTGCGCGGTCAGGCCGTAGCGGGCCAGCTCGTCCAGCCGCCGCTGCGGCACTGCGGCGTCCAGCTCCAGCCGGCCGAGCTCAGTGCCGCCGATCTCGGCCACCAGGTCCAGCGACTTGACGATCTGCGGCCCGGACGCCTTCGACGGGCCACTCCGCCAGCGCTCCAGATCCGAGACCTTCTTGCCCGGCGGCACCTCCAGCAGCAGATCCAGCACCGCCCGCTGCTGCGCGCTGGGCAGCGCGGCCAGGGTGTCGTGCAGCTGGCGCGTGGCCCGCTCCCGCTCGCGCGCCACCAGCCGGGTCAGCGTGCTGATCCCGGGCAGCAGCACGTCGTTCTGCCGCAGCCAGCGCACCGCGTACTGGAAGCACGCGGTCGGGCCGTCGCCGGTGTTCCAGGCGTGCGCCCGCACCTTACCCGCCAACTCGACCTCGGCCGAGGCGAAATCCTTCAGCCCGAACGCCTTGGCGATCTCCCAGGTATGTTCCAGCCGTGTCTTGTCCCGCTCGGTGTAGCGCTTCACGCAGGATGGATCCTCGATCTGCAGTTGGCCGGCGACGACGTCCAGGACCTCGTTCGGCACCTCCAGCGGGTCGGCCAGGAAGCACCCCAGGTAACGAACGGTCACGAGCTGGAGGGCGAAGCCGCACCGGATGTGCCGGCCGCGATGCCCCTTGATCAGGGCCATGTCCTCGTTGTCGAGGAAGAAGATCTTCTCCATCTCGGCCCGTGAAGGCGGACCGTCGTAACGGCCGTACTTCGCCGCTTCTGAGTCGCTCAGGAAGTCGACAGGCATGTACGCAACGTATGACCCAACAGACACAGCGTCATCAGAGCAACACAACCGTTATCAACCGCTACCTACCGTCACCCCACGTAGATCAAAGTCGTGCTGTGAGACCGAACGGAATCCGGCGTTAACCACGTCCGGAAGACCACAGCGGCAGGGGTTACTGACCTGGGAGAACCCCGTTAACGCCGGATTCCGTTCCAAATCTCTCTGACCCCCGCTACCGCTGGGACGCGTACACGTTGGCCCCCGGCCCCAAGACGTTGCTGATGATGCACGGCGCGGAGCACATCCTCGGCGGCATCTCCGGCTATGACGCGGCGGAGACCTCCGACGAGAACCCGGCGCGGGTCGCCGTGCTCCGCGCCATGGTCTGGGTGTATCTGTGTTCGCAGCTCTACCCGGCCGACCCGGCCTGGCAGCACGCGGTCGCGGCGCTCGATATCGGCTCTGTCGAATCCAAGTAGGCCGCAGGAGCCGACGGCCGGCAGTAGCGGCGACTCATGGCGGTCCGGGAACCGGAATCTGTGCCACGGCGCCGTCCACGACGGCGATGTGGTCAGCGGTCCAGCAGGCAAGGACACCACGCGAGCCATACGGTGACCGCCGTCGGCCACATCGATGTGACCGCCACCGACGAGGAGACCCTGATCGGCCTGCGCCGCGCGTGGCCGGGCACCCTCATCATGCACCCGAGCGTGCCGCCTTCCCCCAAGCAGACCGGGCGCGACGAGGCCGACCACTGGCTCGGGCTGGGCGCCGACCTCATCAGCTTCGGACGCGCCTTCATCGCCAACCCTGACTTGGTCGAACGCCTGCGCAACGGGCTCCCGATCGCGCCCGTCGACGAGGAGACGTTCTACCAGGGCGGCGACAGGGGCTACCTGACCTACTCGGCGTATCAGTACGCGGCCTGACCCTCTGCAGCCACCGGCTGTGGGCCTGCCATGACGTGGCGGTGTGCGAACTACCACCACCTCGGCGACAAGGACGGCCTGGTCCAGGCGATGGCCACCGACGCCTTCGAGCGCCATCGGGGGCGCAAGCGTCGGCGCCACCGGCGTCACGCCGCCGACTTGCGGCGCGGCTGGGACCTGCACGTTAAGGTCCGCGTGGACAACTCCGCGCTCTACGAGCTCATGTACGGCCGCCCCACGATGGAGCGGACCTCGCGCCTACGGCCCACCGCCGCCTCGCCCGACGTCATCACCGCCGCCGCCCGGCTGCGCGACCTGCTGCCGCGCGGCCCGGTGGCCTCCCTGAGAGCGTCAGAACCGGTGGCCTCCCTGAGAGCGTCAGAAACGGCGCTGCTGCACGACTGGCTCGACGTACTCGGCACCGCCGAGCCGGACCGGCAGCCGCCATCACAACCGAGGAAGTGAACATGTCTCAATCACCGCAGACCATGACTCCCGAGCAGATCGAGGAGATCCTGCAGAGCATCGCCGGCAGTTTCCGCGAGTCGCTGCGCTCGCCGATCCTGCACACGCCGGCCGAGGCCGGCCTGGACTTCGAGGACGTCACGTTCCCGTCCCAGGACGGCGTGCCGCTGGAGGGCTGGTTCATCCCGGCCGAAGGGTCCGACAAGATCATCGTCGCGAACCATCCGCGCTGGTTCAGCCGTTCCGGGCTCCCCGCGCACCTTGAGCCGTGGAAGTCGCTCGGCGCCGCAACCGGCAACGACTTCGAGGTGAACTTCGTGCCGGACTACAAGATCCTCCACGACGCCGGCTACCACGTGCTCGCCTACGATCTGCGCAACTTCGGCCACAGCGGCGCCGCCAACGGCGGCATCTTCACCGTCGGGCGCTTCGAGTCCCGCGACGTCATCGGCTCGCTGCGCTACGTCCGCAGCCGCCCCGACACCAAGGACCTGACGATCGGCCTGTTCAGCCGGTGTGTGGGCGGCAACGCGACGATGTTCGCGATGGGGACGCATCCCGAGGAGTTCGAGGGCGTGCGGTGCATGGTCTCGCCGCAACCGCTGTCGGCCGGCGTCGCGCTGGAGCGGGCGCTCGAGCTCCTCGGGATCCCGGCCCGCTACATCGACGACCTGGACGACCGCATCAGGCTGCACACCAGCTTCAAGCTGGCGGAGTTCTCGCCGGTGCCGTGGGCGAAGAGCGTCATGATCCCGACGCTGCTCTACCAAGTCCACGACGATCTGTACACCCGGCCTGAGGACGTCCAGGCCATGTACGACAACATCCCGGTCGCCGAGAAGAAGCTGTTCTGGATTGAAGGCACGACGCGGCGCTGGGACGGATACACCTACTTCCAGAAGGACCCGAACCAGATGCTCGACTGGTTCGGCACGTACATGAAGTGAACGGTGGCGCGGGGCTCTCGCCGACGAGAGCCCCGCGCCGTCAAATGGTGCCCAGGACCCTGTTGACGAAGTCCGCCGGTTGCGCCCGCAACCTCTCGGGCGTCGTACGCTCCTGGCCGGCCAGGCGTTCCACCAGGTCGGCCCGAACGGTGGCGAGCGGAGCGCGGGCGGTGAAGTCGCTGTCGGCCAGGCCCGGGATCTGGTCGAGCACGCGCTGCTCGGGAGGGGTGACGGGACCCAGGGGCGGCGGGCCGGTCTCCACGGCTTCCCTGGCCGGTTCGAGACGCGCCTCGTACAGGGTGCGGGCAGGCCGGCGCGGTCGCCGAACGCGCGGAGAGCGTTCCCTTGCCGACGAGCTGGGTGTGGCGGCGATGTCGCTCGACCATCACGTGCCGAACAAGGACGCGATCCTCGACGGCGTGGTCGACCTGGTGTTCGCGGCGATCGAGCTGCCCAACGCCGAGTGCGGCGGCCGGCGCGAGGCGATCCGGGCGCGCCCTCTCCGCGCGTACGGTCATGTCGCGGCACAGCTGGGCGCTCGACCTCCAAGGACTCCCGCCGCAACCCGGGCCCGACGACGCTACGCCACCACGACGCTGTCCTCGGCGTCCTGCGGGAGGCGGGGTTCACCCTGCCGATGGCCGCCCACGCCGTCTCGCTCACCGACAGCCATGTCGGCGGATTCGTCCTGCAAGAGGCCAACCTGCTGGTGACGGCCCCGGACGAGGTCGGGAAGGTGGCCGGCGGCATCCTCGAGGGCCTATCGGGGGACGAGTTGCCGTACCTCACGGAACTCGACATTGGGCCGATCCGCCAGATCGGCCGACACCATGATGTTGGCACCCCAGCTCACCACGCCGATTCTCGACCACGGCGAGCAGGAGGCATGGCGGTGTCATCGGTTGTCCGGGGCCATGGCGCGCCGGACGCTCTCGCGGAGCAGGGCGCGGCGCCGTTCATGCAGCTCAGAGGGCTCCTCGGCGGTCGCCGCGTAGACGTTGCTGACCGGCGACCACGCCATCGACATGGCGATGACCATGGCCATCAGGTCGAACGGATCTCCCTCGCGCACCAGGCCGGTGGCCTGTGCCTCGGCGATGGCGCGTAGTTTGCCGTCGTCGAGGCGGTCGGGGTCGGCCACCAGGTGACCCGCCGGGTGTCGCTCCAGGCGCGCCCAGGTGGCCAGGCGGATGAGGTCGGGACGGCGGAGATATTCGTCGTAGAGACGCACGGCCCAGTCGGCGAGGTCGGTGGCGTCGATCGGGACGACGTTGACGATCCGCTCCAGCGAGCCGAGAAAGATGGCGTCGAAGAGCCCTTCCTTGCTGCCGAAGTAGGCGTAGAGCTGGGCCTTGTTGGTGCGGGCGGCGGCGACGATCCGCTCGATGCGCGCCCCGGCGATCCCGTGCTCGGCAAACTCCTGGGTCGCCACCTCGAGGATGCGCTTGTGCGTCGCGGCTCCGCGCGAGGTCAGGGACAGGTCGGGCATGTACGCCACCGTACCAAACAGAACAGTTGGTTTGCCTTGATGCGCCTCATCCAGCTACGGTGAACAAACCGAACAGTCTGTTTGAGGAGTGCATGGTGAGGACCACAGTCGGCTGGCAGGCGGGTCCGGCGGCGACGCTGCGGCGGACGCCGCTGAAACGGCGCGAGCTACGTCCGGATGATCTCGCCGTACGCGTCGACTACTGCGGCGTGTGCCACAGCGACCTGCATGCCCTCGACGTCCACGACGGCGCGGGAGACGCGCCACTGGTGCCGGGGCACGAGTTCACGGGCGTCGTGACCGAGGTCGGATTCGAGGTCGCCGGGTTCGCCGTCGGCGATCCGGTGGCGGTGGGCAACATCGTCGATTCCTGCGGCGAGTGCGCGATGTGCCGCGCCGGCCAGGAGAACTTCTGCCATGCGTTCCCGACCCTGACCTACGGCGGCGCCGACCGGCACGACGGCTCGACCACCCTCGGGGGTTTCTCCCGCGAGTGCGTCGTCCGCGATCGTTTCGCCTACCCTCTTCCCGCCGGCCTGGACCCGGCCGCCGCCGCTCCCCTGCTCTGCGCAGGGATCACCGTCTGGGAGCCGCTGCGGGCACTCGGCGTGGGGCCGGAGACCCGTGTCGCCGTGGCGGGACTGGGCGGGCTGGGCCACCTGGCGGTCAAGATGGCCGTGGCGCTCGGCGCCGACACCTGGGTCATCAGCCGCTCCGGGGACAAGGCCGAGGACGCCCGCCGCCTCGGCGCTCACGGGCTCCTCGTCTCCGCGGACCGGGACCGGATGGCGGCGGCCCGCGACTCGTTCGACGTCGTCATCGACACCATCTCCGCCCCGCACGACCTGGCTCCGTACCTGCGCCTGGTCGCCATGGACGGGACGCTCAGCCATCTCGGCCACCTCGGATCGGTCACCGTGGAGATGATGGATCTGCTCGTGGGACGCAAGAAGCTCAGCTCCGCGGGCAGCGGCGGCAGGCCCGCGACCGCCGCCATGCTGGACTTCTGCGCCGCGCACGGCGTCGGCGCCGACATCGAGATCCTCCCGTCGTCGCGGGTGAACGAGGCCCTCGACCGCCTCCGGCGTAACGACGTCCGCTACCGCTTCGTCCTCGACCTGTCCGATCTGGACTGAGCCGTCCGGGTGTGCTCGTCCGCGGCTCATCACGGCCGTCGACGTACGCCCACAGCAACCCCTCCTGCGTCCCCAGCCCCAGCCGACCAAGGGCTCCCCATCGGAGATGTGCAAGGACACGAGGCGATCGGCGCAGATCACCTCAGACATCGTCCAGATCCAGACACGCGACAGAGCCGTCATGATTCCGATTCTGACCAAGCTTCCCGCCCCCGGCTACGCCACCCACGCTCCCGTCTCGTCCACTCACGCGAACCAGCTCAAAGCGGGTTTGGCGGGTCGGCCCCGAGTTCTCCGTCAGCAGCAGGGAGACCCGTTCGGTGTCACCTCCGTAGCCGACTAAGGTCTGTCTCGAAGTGTTGATCAACGGCGCGTCGGAGCCGGACAAGCGAAGAGGTCTCCGGTAACCAAGAAGAACCTGTAATCGGGACCTCGTGGCCACCTTGCCGGTGACGCGGCGGTTCGACCTCACCGATGCGCAGTGAGCGCGGCTGGAGCCGCTGCTGCCCGCACCCAAAAGGCCAGGTCGCCCGTCGCGGTGGAGCAAGCGCCAGCTGATCGATGGAATCCGCTGGCGGGTCCGAGTCGGCGCGCCCTGGTGGGACGTGCCGGAGTGCTACAGCTCCTGGCAGGCCGTCTACAGCTTGTTCCGCCGCTGGCAGCGGGCGGGCATCTGGCAGCAGATCCTCACCTGGTTGCAAGCGATTGCCGATGCCCAGAGCCTGCTCGGCTGGCAGGTCGGCGTGGGCTCCACCATCTGCCGGGCGCACCAGCAGCCGCTCCTTCCACGCCTTCGCGGCGTCCTTGAAGTCACCGCGTCATCTTGTCGGTGCCGTACAGCACGAACGGCGGCAGCACTTCCACGCCCGGGTAATACAGAATCCCGTGGTGGATCGGGAACAGCAGGTCCTCGATCGGGCCGTGGATCCCGCGATCGGTGTAGTGGGACTCCGGGCGCCCCGACGGTCACCGACAGGATCGCCCGCCCCTGCAGCTCATCATGGGCAAGACCCGGCACAAGAACCCCCGCACCGCCATGCGTTACGTCAAACCCGGAGCTGAGGCCATCGCCAAGATCACCGACCCGCGTTCCGCATAATTCGGGGTTCCTGGAGGTCGTAGCGACCTGAACGCGCAGGTCAGGGACTTGAAGTCTGGGTCGACGGCCGGATTCGCCT
>NZ_JBFALF010000082.1:0-15599 GCF_040656115.1 Nonomuraea sp. NPDC050202
CTGGCCGTTCTCCAGGTGTTGTTAGCCACCTGGAGTGGACGCTGTCCCACCTGCCATCAGCGCCCACCCTAACGAACTAACAAAGTACTACTAGGCGCTCGGCGACGCGCTTGGCCTCCATCGCCTGCTCACGCTCACGCTCGGCGGCGGCCGCCGCCCGCACGGCGCGGTCACGCTCGGCTTCTGCCGCCGCCGCGGTGGTGTGCGCGGCGGCCGCCGCAGTCTCGGCGGCGCGGACGCGGGCCAGCGCGCCCTCGCGTACGGCACCCAGGGCCTCGGCGTGGGCCTGCAGGGCTTGCTGCAGCTCATCCAGGCCGGCGCTGAGCGTGCCGGTGGCCGTCAGCACCGGCGCGGCCGCGGCGTCGAACAGGTCCAACGCTCCGTCGACACCGGCGGCGTGCGCGGCCCGGCGCTCTTCCTGGGCCTTCTGCTTGCAGGTCTTGCCGTCGTCCCAGACGCGGTCCGGAGGGCCGCAGTACTCGCGGGGGCGGCCGGAGCCGGTGTAGACCACGCGGCCGCTCGCACTTGCTGTAGCCGCAGGCCCTACGGGCCCCGCCAGCGTCGTGCAGCGCCCAGTGCGGCCTGACGCTTCCTCTCCCACCAGGGTCCGCGAGACCTCCGTCCGTCCGCGCGCGGGGCGGGGCCTGCGGCGGGGAGAGTGGTACATGACCCGTCGCGCGCGAGGCGCGTAAGCCTGTCCGCGCGGCCCGCCAGCATCGTCTTTCGGCGAGCGCCCCGCGTGTGCTGAGGTGGCCGCATGACCCCCGCCAACGCCGCCGCCCGGCTGGCAACCGCAGGAATGATTGTGTTGACGCTGGCGATGGCCTGGACCAGCGTCGAAATTCAAGGCATCGCCGCAGATGGGTCCGCCCCTTGGACGCGCGCATGGGTAACCGGGTGGCTGATCGGACCGGCGATGTCGCTGCTCGTCCTGGCCGTGTTCGGCGCCCGCGTCTACCTGATCACGCGCGGTCAGCCGACCCGCTCGCCGACGCTGATACGGACCGAGCGGATCTTCCTCGCGGTGATGCTCGTGCTGTGCGGCTGGCCCCACCTGCCCTGGGTCGCCGACACATTCAGCCTCTGGGCGCTGATGCTGCACGTCCTGGCGCCGGTCGTCGCGATCGCCGTCGTGGTCAGCCTGCCGGTGATCCTCACCACCGGGTGGATGGACGACGGGCTCAACGAGCGCGGCGGCGCTGCCTGAGCGCGATCTCGTCGTCGTCCCTGACGCCCAGGCCCGGCCTGCCCTCCCTTACCGCGGCCCTCGACGATGGAGCCCGGGGCTTCCTGCACCACGGGGGCAGCGGCTATGGCTTGTTCCGCGGGCCGTGGCTGGCGTGCAGGGCCGTGAGGATGGCCTGCTGCACACTGTGGTGGACGGTCAGCACGGGTGTGGCACCGGTGGCATTCAGCACGCGGGCGGGTGATTCCTGCAGGGCGGCCAGATGCAGGTCGCCGCCGTGCCTGCGGACCAGGGCGCGGACGTTGAGCAGCACGCGCAGGCCGGCCTGGCCCACGAACGGCACCTCGCTCAGGTCGAGCACCACGTGGTCGCCGGGCCGGCGGCGGGTGCGGGTGATGAAGGCGTCGAGCTGGTCGGCGTTGGCGGCTTCCAGGTCGCCGGCCACCGAGATCACAGTGACGCCGGGCATGTGCTGGCAGGCGAACGTGGGCGGGCTCATCGCGGCTTTCCGGCAGCGGGTGGACCTTCTGGCGGGATGGGAACGGTCGACGGCGGCCACGGGGTCAATCCTGGACGCGCGTCAGGAACGTCATGACGGCCACGGCGAGGCTGACGAAGCCGGCGAAGCCGGCCAGCACGGCCAGCGGTGCGGGGGTGCCGCCGAGCCAGGCCAGGCCGCCGCCGGCGAAGGCGACGATGAGACCGGCGGTGACGATCACGGCCATCCAGAGTCCCCGGGTGTTGTTCATGGCGTTCCTCACGGCGTTGTGAAGGGGGGCAAGGTCATCGGGCGCGCCGTCCCGTGATGCACGCATGCGGGACGGCGACGATGACCTTGCCTGCTCTCGGCGTGCCGTCACCAGCGGTTCAAACAGGGTCGAACGATGTCGATGCGGCACGCCAGACGCCAGTGCGAACGGGAACGAAGCCGAACGCCTCCCGGGCGGCCTGGTGCCGGAGTCGGAAGGACGTTCGGCTTCGTTCGGTTTCCTTCGATGCTCGTCGAGATCCACCTGAACCTGCCGGTACGGGCATGGCCTGCCGTTCTGCAGACCATGTCGAACAACCTCGAATGGGTGATCGGCAGGCGGCTTGCCCCGTATCGGTGGCAACATGACTGCCGTCACGATTCGTAGATCCCTCTAATCACGGCGTGACTCCCCCCCATCAAAGATCACGAATCGACCAAGTGATGACCCAAGAGCAAAGCGCCTCACATCGCGCTTTCATCGACCAGCTCAATGAGCTGAGGGACCAGGCCGGCAAGCCGCCCCTGTCCCAGCTGCGCAAGTTGTCTCGCAATCCGCTGCCCAACGGCAGGGAGGGGCGCGAGCTCGCCGCCAGCACCACCCAGGAGATCCTCAGCGGCAAACGGCGTCGTCTGCCTCCGTGGAGCTGGGTGGTCTCCTACGTCGCGGCATGCCATGAGGCGGCCCGGGACGGGAACTTGGACCTCGGCCCCATGGACATGGAGATCTGGAGGACCCGCTTGCTCCACGCCCGGCAGGGTGACCGGCCGCTCACCGCCCCGGACGGTCGAGCCGCCGTCCTTCCTGCCTTGGCCGGCCCCGCCACGATGCTGTCTGCTGATCGGCTGACCGCCGATGAGATCATCCAGTGCTACCTCGACATCCACGGCCGTGTCGCCGCTCGGCTGACCCGCACCGCAGGGCCCTGAACGGCGACGCTGACGCCTGCTTTCACCTGGCGCTGTTCACCCTGCTGCGCGGCTGGGGCCACGACGGCATGGGCTGGCTCCGCCGTGCCGTCGACGCCGGCCACGAAGCCGCGCGAGCACTGCAGGACGCCGACGACCTGCGCCTGCAGGCCGCCGACGTCGCCTACCAGCACGGCTGCGACCTGGAGGCGGGCGGCCCCGCCAGAGCCGGCATCGCCCGCTGCTTCTACCAGCTCGCCGCCGAAACCGGTCACCCCGAGGCCATCGCGAAGATCACCAGCACGGCCGCGCCGCCCACAGAACCGCCGGGCACCTCCCCGGCTGCCCCTGCCTCCGACGACTCCTTCACCGAGCACCTTCCATCAGCTCTGGACGACATCTGCGCCGAGCACTTGTCCTGCCGGTTCGGCGTGCCGTGGCAGCAGGTGCCGCCCGTGATCGAGCCGGTGCCGGAACAACCAGGTCCTGCCAGCGCACCACCCGCTTCCAGCGGACTGATGCCTAATCCCGTCGCTGCTGCACAGGCTCGGTACGGGCCGGCCTGGCAGTCCGTGATGGACCTGGCCGTGGCCATCAGAACGGCGCAAGCCGAGGCACAAGCCGTGGAGGAACAGGAGACCGGCGCCGCGTCCGACGACGCCACCGGCTCGGGCGAGGACGTTCCGGCCTTGCTCGTGGAGATCGAGCAACACCCCTTCCCCGTCTGGCCAGACAGTCCGCAGCTGCAGGAGTGGCCCACGCCGCCGCCAAGCGCCCCTGGGTGACCAGGCGTTGGCGTGGTCACAGGGCCGTACGCCCGGGCAACCGATCCAGCGGCATGGAGCTCCTATGGCTGCGGCGGGGGAGGACATGATTGCGATGCTGAACTGTGCGCTACGCCGACTCACTCTGGAGCGTCAGCACGGCCCCGTCTGCCAGCGCACCCGGGCCCACCGTCAGCCAACGTGCCTTAGAGCCTGCTGACAAAGGGATTTGGTGTTGGGGCTCGGGTCAGAAGAGCGCCGTGCTGTGGTCATGATTGGGCTGTTGACCCGTGAACGCGAGCGGGCTCCCGGTAGCTGAGGTGTTGTCTAAGCAGCTCAGCGGCCAGGAGCCCGTAGTTGTCTGTCTACACGCCCGTGGCCGTGAACGCCAGCGGTTGCGCCTCACCGGGGTGCGGATGTCGCGGCCGGAAACCGGCATATCCGTCGGATCTGACCGATGCCGAGTGGTTGGTGCTGGAGGGCGAGGCGCGGGGCGTGATGGCCGAGCTGGTCGCGGTCGCGGGCCGGCCGATGGTGCACGACCTGCGAGCTGTGCTGGACGGGATCGGCTATGTGACCCGGTACGGGATCGAGTGGCGGGCCCTGCCGGTCGACTTCCCGCCGCACGAGGCGGTGTATGCGTTCTTCCTGCGCTGGTCGCGGCGTGGTCTGCCGGAACAGCTGGCCGCGCGGCTGCGCGGGCGGCTGCGTGTCCTGGCCGGCCGGCGTGAGCTGCCGACGGCTGGGTGTGTCGACTCCCAGACCGTCCGGGCGGCCGAGACCGTCGGGGCGGCGGCCTGCGGGTACGACGCGGGCAAGAAGCTGAAGGGGCAGAAACGGCACGTCGTGGTAGACACCCTCGGGCTGCTGTTGTGCGTGATCGTCACCGCCGCGTCCGTGCAGGACCGCGACGGCGCGCATCCGGTCCTGGCGCTGCTGCGCGAGAAGTTCTCCACCATCGGCCTGGTCTGGGCCGACGGCGGCTACGCCGGACGGCTGCAGGTCTGGGCCCGGCAGGTCCTCGGCCTGGCGGTCACGATCGTCAAGCGCAGCGACGACCTGCGCGGCTTCGTGGTGCTGCCGCCGGTGGGTGGTGGAAAGAACGTTCGCCTGGCTGGTCCGCTACCGCCGCCTGGCGCGGATCTACGAACGCAAGCCTGCCCATCACGAGGCCATGATCTGGTGGGCCACCGTGCACCAGATGACCCGCCGCCTGACACGCGAGCTGGCAGGCCTGCCATCCCCAAGCCGCTGGAGCGGCCCGCCGCCGCTACCGGTCTTGTCCAGCCCCGACCGGCGCGGCAAGGTCCTGCAACTGCTGGCCGCTCAGCCGTGGCGAGTCTGGCGAGGCAGCGAGCTGGCCGCCATCCTCAAGATCGAGAACGTCAACAGCTTCCGCGTTCAGCTATCCCAATGGTCCCACCAGGGCTACATCAACAAGCTCGGACCGGCTCTCTACGGGCCCACGCCCGCCAGCACTTAAGCCTTTGTCAGCAGGCTCTTAGGGATGTCTCTGCACCGCTTCGAGGCTGACAACCATGCCCCTGTGTGATCCTCTCACTACACACCTATGTCGCGAGAGGGCGCCCTTTCGAAAATTGGTATTTCCACAAATGGAAGCGAGGCTGAAAGGCTCGACACAGGTGGATAGATGTGGTCTTCTCTCTTTCAGAGATCTCTGTTGTGGGGAGTCGACTCGCCGCCCGATTCCATCCTGAGGCAGCGAGCTGGTGTTCTACGCCCCATGAAATGACGGTGCTCGATAATCCGTACGCTATGCCGCACGCTCGCCGCGGTAGACATCCGCGAGGCATAAATAAGTAGGAGATTCTTATGACAGCCGGATCTCGCCTGCGCTTGATTCTCGCCTTCGACGCTTCCTGTATGCGCTGCAATGAGCTTGCCGAAGCGACCAGAGATGCGGCTAAGGGAAAAATCGAGATACGCCCGCTTGCAGACCCGGAAGTCCAGCAATGGCGATCGCAGGCCATTGGGGCACTCGCCCCGTGGGCACCCACGCTCATCCGCATTAACGGAGACAGCATCAGTGCCTGGACCGGCCGAGCGCTCGGAGTCCGCCTGTTCGGCCAACTCGGTCTACGTTCTACCATCGCCCTGTTCCGAGCCCTTGCCGATCTGAGGCAGCGCCAAAGGGGGATAGAACCTCGCGAGCAGGGTCGCAGCCGCAGAACATTCCTCAAGGTTGGTGCTGGGCTGTAGTAGCTTTCGGCATCGTTGTGAGTGGGAGGACACCAGCGCTGGCGGACGACTACAACAAGGTTCGCGCTTGGGTGCAGGCCAACAAGGATCAGCTCCCGAAGATGTATCCCGAGTTCTCCAAACTCAGCATGCCCTATCGTCAAGCGGTGTATCAGGAGCTGACCGCGTCGGATAAGGCGCATCTGTGGGATGAGCACTTCAAGGCCTATCTCCGCACTCGCCCGCAACTGTCAAGCGCCCAGCAGCAAGTCGTCGCTGAGGCCCAATCGCTGGCGAGGGATGCGACTGTCCATGATCCCGCGAAGGTAACCACGCCAGAACTGCAGGCAAGACTAAGCCACCTGACAAGTGCATCAATCGCCGAGTTTGGGAAGGACGAGGCTGGCGCTGTCTTCGCCACGCTAGGGCCGTCCGAGCTCGCCGCCCCTATCATTCAATGCCATTGCAACACCACATTCGACTTCTGCGGTGGTGGCGGTAAGTGCTATGAGCCGCCTACGGTCGATTGCCGCTACGTTACTGCAGGGTGCGGCCCTCTCTGGGTCACACCGTGCAACGGTGGCTGTCTGTACTGGTGATCATCAATGGCGCCCATGGGATACCCTTAAGGGCTGCTGCGCTGCGAATTAGCTGAAGGTCTGCTTGCCCAGGCCCGGAGCCCCTCGTCGATGTCGCGCAGCGGGCGGCCCGTCGCATGCCGCAGACCCGGCGTCTTTCCACCACCGAAGCTCCGATCTTGACGCCTTTCCAAATCCCCGATTCTGGGCGAACATGACGGCATGGCGAATCACGGAGCTTGGGCGGGCGACGTACCAGAGCCGAGTGAGGACGATGCGCAGTGCTACGCCTGGGTGCAGGCCAACAAGCACAACCTGCCACACACCTATGCTGACTTCAGCAGATTTAGCATCGCTTACCGTCGAGCGATTTACCAGGAGCTCCCTCCAGCAGTGAGGTCACGTTTATGGACAGAGCAAATCACGCAATATCTCAGCGCTCACCCAGGCCTCTCAACTCAACAGAGACAGGTTCTAGCGGATGCGCAGGTGATTGTCGGGGATGAGGCAGTCCATCGCCCGGACAGCATGGAGGCGGCAGTCATCCGAGACAAGGTCATGGATCTCCACCAAAGAGCTGTGGAGGCATTCGGGCATGATCAAGCGCACGATCTGCTCTCCACCCTTGGGCCGTCTGAACCCTCGGGTTCGTGCCGCCTGCGCAGGAGCTAAAGTCCTCACAACCGATCTGCCCCTTCGAAAGCATCGCCACCGGGAGCGTCACGCTGCCCTCGCGCACCGTGCACGTTGGGAGTCGCACCTGCCCCGCGTGCTCACGTAGACCGACAGTTCTCCGACACTTTGAGTGATCACGGGGTGGCGCTTGGCGGGCGTATGATCGGGGCCCCTTTCTAGGGTGTGGAGCCATCCCCGGAGCGGAGCACGTCGGCGAACGGATCGTCGTCGGCAGGCGGCAGCGCACCACTCATGGTGAACTCTCGGATCATCTCCAGCGCCTCCCGCATCCCCACGACCGACTCGACCAGGTCCCGCTGCAGGGGTCGGTCCGAGGCCAGCCTGGTGTGCCGGAATGCCGCCCCGACGGCCTTGTCGTACTGGCGCCTGGCCTGGTCGGCCTTGGGGTCGTGGTGGTGCTCGAGCATTCCGCACACCGCGGCCCGCAGCGCCATCCGCCGGACGAACCACTGGACATCGACCGGGCTCGGATCGATGAGATTCAGCCGCACGAGAACGCGGGTGAGCTTGCTCATGCGCCCTGCCCTTCGACCGTGGCCGCGCTCACCACGTCGACCGAACGGCGCACCGCCGCCAGCGCGTCGGCCAGGTGCTCACGTTCGCCGGATTCGAGCGCGGCTTCGCCGAGCTGGTGCGCCAGCAGGTCCAGGTGCGTGGCGAAGCGCCAGCAGGCACGGCCCTCCACTCGGGTTGACGCGATGAGCCCCAAAGTAGAAGCGTTACCGCAGGCCGCGAGCGGTCTGATCACGATTTGGGGCATTCGCCTCGGCAACAGCGGTACGGCGGGATGGAATGGGTCATGAGTCTCCTCCCCCGCTCTCCCCAGCCGTCCACCCGCCCACCCGAGCTGCGATCGCCACGCTCGATGTGGTGGTGGGTGCTCCCGACCGCGCTGCTGATCGGCGCAGCGGCGTGGGCCACCACCGAGTGGCTGCTGCAGGACCTGGACAAGCTGCCCATCGCCGAGCAGATTTCAGCCCGGATCGCGGCGGCCCGGACCGCGCTGGCGGCCGCGGCCGGCGTCGGCGCCGCGGTGACGCTGATGCTCGCCGTCCGGCGGCAGCGCCACCAGGAGCTGGCCACCGCGCACACCACGCACGACGCCGCCGAGCGTCGGGTGACCGAGCTGTACACCAAAGCCGCCGACCAACTCGGCAACGACCAGGCACCGGTCCGGCTGGCCGGCCTGTACGCCCTAGAACGCCTGGCCCAGGACACCCCGGCCCTGCGCCAGACCATCGTGAATGTGATCTGTTCCTACCTGCGCATGCCTTACCAACTACCGCAGGACGATCGCCAGGATCTCGATCCTGGCGTGCCTCGTGCGGCCATCGGCGGCGTGGCGGATCGATCCTCACCCAGCATCAAGCGCGATCCTCAGGAGGAACACGAGGTTCGCCTGACGGCTCAGCGCATTGTCACCGCCCATCTCCGCTACGACGACTCCCCAGCCCCACGCCGCTGGTGGCCAGCGGGTCACATCGATCCCAACCCGCGCCACTGGCCCGACATCCGTCTCGACCTCACCGGTGCCGTCCTCATCGACTTCAGCCTCAGCGCCTGTCGTGTCGGCAATGTCGACTTTCAGGACGCGGCATTCTCCGGCGACGCCACATTCGGTGGGGTGTTCTTCTCCCGCGACGCCCGGTTCGATGGGGCGTCCTTTTCCGGTCTTGCCGTGTTTGACGAGGCAGTCTTCTGTGGCTGCGCTGGGTTCCGCGCGGCGACCTTCTCCAGCAACACCCGGTTCCGCAAAGTGGCCTTCTCCGGCGACACCGAGTTTGGCGGGGCGGTCTTCTCCAGTGGCGCCTTGTTCGACAAGGCGACCTTCGCCAGTGGCGCCGGGTTCAACGGGGCGACAGGGCTGGAGGCAGCGAGTCTGATCGGCGTGCGCCTGGCGCCGGTGGCCGAGGGCGTACGGCGGGAGTGGCCTAGCGCCTGGCAGGTGGCGTCGGGACTGGACGGGTGGGAGACGCTGCGTCTGGCCGCGGCGCCGGACGGCGGCCAGGCGGTGGAAGACGGTCCGGACGCAGCGGCGGGCGGTTGACATAATCCCGCCATGTTCGCGCCCAGAACCGCCGGGACGCGGTGCTCCGCCAGTACCGTACCCCTTACTTTGGGGCTCATCGCGCTGACCCGAGTGGAGGGCCTAGAAAGCCCAGAGTTCACGCGAACTGAAGGTTCTTCAGCGGGAACTCACGTGAGTTCGGCATCTCAAGGCCTGTTCGCCTCGCGGGTTCGGCGCATTGAACGTTGCGAAAAGTGTCAGCGGAGAGCGGCTTCGAGCGCCTCCGGCAGAGCAGTGTCGGTGATGACCAGGTCGTCGCCCAGATTGAGGATGCGCACCTCTCCGTGATCGAGTTCGAGTCGGAGGCCGATCTCGGTCTCGATCCGGTGGTCGATGATGCGGTGAACGGCTCGGATCGACTGGCCGATGAATCGGCTCATCAGAAAGTCCTCTGTGGCGGGACCGACGGTGACCTGGCCGTACTCGTCCATGTCATAGGAGTTGTGTGGTTGATCGAGCGTCAGCTCGAGTGAGGCGTCGGGGGCGGTGTGAACGCGGACCGGGCCGAGATCGCTCATGTGTAACCACATGTGCACCAGTGAGGCTTGATCGTCGCTGGTGTGGGCGTGCCAGGACACCGTCACCTGGAGCAGCCTTCGGCTGACGAGCTCATCACCGGAGATCATGACGCCTATGGTGTCACGGTGGTTCGGGCGTTTCCGCAGTGGTCTGCAGGAGGTGGCGGGCGGCGTTGGCGTAGCGGATGGCGGTCTTGTCGTCGATGCCGAACATGGTGGCCAAATGTAGGGGATCGGGGCCGCGGGTCAGAACCTCTTCGAGTTGGCGGTCGATGCGAAGGCGTTCCAGGGTGGCGGTCAGGCCCCGGACGGCGTTGGTGACCCAGAGCTTGCCCACCGGGGAGTTCGCCATCGCGGAGTGCTGAGTGAGCAGCAGGTGGGGGTTGGCGGTGTTCGGCCAGCGGCTGCGCCGGTAGCCCAGCCAGGCGAGGAGTGCTCGACGGGTGAGCTCGTCGAGGGGCCGAGGGTGACCGCCGATGGTGATGCGATGGTTGCCCAGGTCGATGTCGTCGAGCCGCAGGTCGCGAATCATCTTGGGCCGCGCCGCGTGGATGGCAGCCAGGGCGAGAATGAGGCGGATCGCCGGGGTCGTCGCGGCGGCGACGGCGCGGTCGATCTCGCCGGAGGCGAGGGGGAGGATCACCTTGTCCGGCCGGCGGGCGATGCGGATGCGGAGGGTGGGGTCGCGAAAGATCCGTCCGGTTTTCCTGCAAAAGCGCATGAGCGAGCGCAGCGCCACGATGGTGTTCTCCCGTTTGGCGCCCTGCAGGGTGTCCTTGATGGCCACGATGTCGTCGCGGGTGACCTCGCGAAGGTGATCGTAGGTGCCTGACCAGGCGAGCAGGACGGGCTGGATCTCGGTGAGGTAGCATCCAGACGGTCTGGATGCTGCGCGCTCGCTGGCGCGGCCCGCCCTCGTGCAGGAGGTGGGCCCATGCCTCGACGTCGGCGGCGATGCCGGGAGCGAGGCCGCTCAGCTTGCCGGCCAGCCAGCGGTCGAAGGCGGGGACACGGTCGTCGTCGAGCAGGCCGATGCGGGCGAGCACCTCCATGGTGCGTCCGATGCTGAGGCCGTGATGACGCAGCGCAGGAAACAGCTCCGAGAAGCGGATCATGTCGTCGGCAGTGTGGGTGGACAGCAGCACGACCAGGGCCCGGTCGACATCACTGATGACCCGCCGGGTCCAGCCCCGAGCCTCGGCAAGAGTAACCGCCGCCGCGCGGGCCGCGCGCAAGGCCGGATTGGTCGGGTCGGCGTGCCGGCGTCGGTTGAATCTGGTGTAGTCGCGATGCGATGCGATGGGCAGCCGTAGCTGAGTCCAGCAGACAGGTGCGGTTACTGGTTCAGCAGGCGGCGGTTGAGGACGGAGGCGTCGGCGTCCCTGCCGTCCGATGCGCGGCCCGGGGCCTTGGGATCGCTGCCGGTGCATATTGCTGAGGAACAGTTGCTGGCAGGTGAGCCTGCATAGGAACGGTTCCAGCACGGTGACCTGGTCTTTGGCCTCCAGGCTGGCTTGTAGCCAGCACAGCCGGCAGTACCCCTTCTTGATCGGGACTGCTCGGTGGCAGCTTGCGCACTCGCCGACCGGGTGGAGCTGGCCGAAGGTGTAGCAGGCGCGGCAGTATCGGCCCGGGAGCACGCCCCAGGCATAGCAGCCCACGCAGGTCGCGGCCGGTTTGGTCGGGGAGATGACGCCCATCAGGCAGGTGGCAGCGACCGTCCGTCCCGACGCTTGGGCGTCACCACAGGGGTCTCGCCCACCGCTGTGACGCGGGCCTGGCCGCTTTCGGCAGGAGCGGGCACGAGCTCCGGTTCGGGGATCAGCAGCTCTGCGATGCCGCAGCCGAGCACAGCGCAGATGACGTCCAGATCCTCCAGCTTGACGCTGGCCGGATGGCCCGACCACAGGCCGGACATCTTCCCGGCGCTGATCACCATGCCGCGTTCGGCGAGCAGACGCTGCAGCTCGCTGGCCTTCCAGACGCCGCGGTTGGCGGCGGCCAGGCGCAGGTTCCACTTCATGGGATCAATCCCTTCAACCGGTCGGCGGCTCGTTGCTGCCCGGCGAGCCAGGCCTCTTGGCCTTCGGGGAGGATCGGACCGAATTTTGGCGCTACGCGATAGGGACTTGTATCCGGTACCTACGTACAGGTTCACCGTCGAGGTATGACACACAACGTTGCCTTTGACCTGGGGTGGCCACTTTCGGCTTGCACGCTGCCGACCGCCGAGCAGTCGCTGGTCGTGGCCGAGTTCGATGCCTTGTTCGTCGAGGCGGTGCAGCGCGTGACGCGGCCCGAACACCCGGCTGCGGCTGGAGCTAGGGTGCCGAGGTCAATGCTTCTGGCCGGGTTATTGGCGGGAGAGCGCGCGAGTGAGGCCTGCCACGATGGTGGTTGCAAGGATCCACCCCGCAGTGATCATCGCGGCGGCGAGCCATTGCTGTAAGCCGCGCGGGCCGAAGGCTGTCTCCTGTCCGAAGCTGATGATCGGGAGGAGAAGGTCCAGGGCGTAGAGGAAGGCGTTGAAGGGGGGCGCCTCGCCTGGTTTGAAGGCCGGTGGCTGGTGGACGGTGAAAACGACCGTGCCAAGGAGGAGAAGGGCTGCGAGCAAGAACGCGGCGCGGAATGGGCGGTAGCCGTACCCAACGGTCCAGTCTTGCAGGTACCCCCATAGCCGTGCCCCGAGCCGTTGCCCGCTGCGACGGCGACGCTGTTTGGCCAGCAGCACGTCCCGAGCGGCCTCATCGTGGCCATGCCTGCGGTAGACCGTGGCCAACTGCTCATACGGTTGGGGCTGGTAGGCCTCCTTGGCCAGCCAGTCAAGGCGCTCCTGGACAGGCAGGGGAGCCTCCAGGCTGTCGTAGGTGAAGCCATTCATCAGCAAGTGGGCGGGCCACTGGCCGGGAACGTCATCGAGCACGCCGACTCGGGCGTGGCGAAGGTCGACGGTGCCCAGCAGTACGGTCTGGGGCCCGATCTTCAGCGAAGCCGCTTCGACGCCACGTAGGTGCAGCTCGCCGTCGATGGTGCTCTCCGCAAAGCACAGTGTGGCGGCGATCCGGGAATTTCTGATTGAGAGGGCTCCCTCGGCCGTGAAGCCTTCGCAGCAGTCGATGCCACCGCCGGCGTTCACCTCCCACAGGGACAAAACCCGACCACCGGGGTTGCTGAGGGCTGCGCCGTGAAAGTCCACGCTGCCCTCGACTCTGGCGCTGCTGAGCACGATCTCCCCGTCGGCGCTGAAGTCCTTGCTACAGCTGAGCCTGCCGGTGACCCCCAGCCGCCGCAGTGAAAGCGCCGTCGCACCCGGGTTGGACAGCTTCCCCCCATCGACATTGACCGATCCGTGGACCTGGGTGGAGTCCAGGAAGACCTCTCCGGTCGCCACGAAGCCCGGCGTGGCTCGCAGCCCGCTGCCGATCTCCATCAGCGGCGCGTTCAGCGCGCGTCCTCCCGGATTGACCAGACTCGCCAGCGCGAAGGAGAGCGAACCGGCGATGTGAGCGCCACGCAATAGGACTTCGCCCTCGGCTGTGAAGCTCTCATTGACGAGCAGCCCGCCCTCGATGGTGAGCCTTTCCGCGTTCAGGGCGATGCCATCGGGGTTGGACAGCCGGGCTCCGCTGAAGGCGCATCTGCGTCCCACCCGGGCGTCCTGCACGCTCAGCTCGCCGTAGGAGTGGAAGCCGTGACCACACGACAACCCGCCGTCGATGACGATCCCCTCGGCGGTGAGACTGCAGCCGCCTGACCGCCCGACCCGCGCGCCGTCCAGGGTCATCATCCCGCCGATCCTGGCGCCCACGATGTGTAACTCACCGTCGACGACGGCGTTCGCACACAGAAGATCACGATCGACGATCAGTCCGTCGGCCTGGACGGCCAGATCTGCGTGGATCACCGTGCCGCTGAGATTCATCGTCCCGGACACGTGGGCTCCACCGAGCTGTACCGGACCATCAATCACGCAGTCTTCAAGGCGCAGGCCCCCGCCGATCACGGCATCTGCAGCATTCAGTCCGGGCAACCGGGAGGCGGCGAGGTCGACCACGCCGGTGTGGGCTCCGGTGAAGACCGGCGCTTCCTCGAAATCACACTTGGTCAAGATCAGAGGGTGTTGAACCTCGGCGTACGACAGGTCCAACCGGCCGGTGATCAGGGCTCCGGACAGGTGCATGCCAGGCGTTTGACCTGCAAGGTGTTCCCGGGCGCCGAGCAGCATTTTTGTGATGACCGCAGCCCGAACAGGCGTGCCAGGAAGATCCACAGGACGCGATGTGGGAAACGCCTCCCAGAGGGCGCGTTCCGGCTCTAACAGATCCTCGATGATCACAGGGCGCTCCAGGAACGTCGCACGCGTCGGTAAGGAGATGCTCCAAGGTCACCACCGGCTTTGCAACCGTCAGGCCCGCCCGTCCCTTATGTCACATGCGCGATTCGCAGAAATGAGGAGTTCTGACACGCCGCGCCGACCCGCCGGACGGTGTGTCGGCTCTCGAAGTCGTGCTCACTGACGTCCAGGGGTTATAGGGCCAGTTGCAGAGGACTTCGGAAACCCCTGATTCCTGTACTCCTCTTCACTATCGTCGGCCTTGTCTGAACTCGTGTTCACTACGGTGAGGTCGGCATGGTCGACGACGTGGCGGATGTGGCGGAGCTGGGTGTGCTGACGGCTTCGGCGGCGGAATGGTCGGTGGCTGTCCGCCGGGCGGAGTGATCGGCCGACTGGCGTGGGAGCCGCAAGTCCGCATCGCGGAAGCGGATGAGGCGGCCACGCAGCTGGGCATCTCTCGCCGCCAGGTCTATGAATTGCTGAAGCGTTGGCGGGCGGGTTCGCAGGTCGCGTCTAATCTGCTTCCGCGCCGCTCGAGTGGTGGCCGTGGGCGTGGTCGGCTGCCGGAGGAGGTCGAGGCGCTGCTGCTGGAGGTGATCCGGTCGCGGTATCTGACCAGGCAGCGTCGGACGGTGAGCGCGGTCTATGCGGAGGTCGTCCGGCAGTGCCGGATCCGGGGATTGGCGGTGCCGTCGCGGGGGACGTTGGAGCGGCGGATCGGCCGGCTGGATCCGGTGGCCTCGGTCACGGCCCGGCAGGGCGCGGACGCCGCTCGGGCGCTGCGGTCGGCGGGTGGAGGTGACGGTGGCGATCGACGTGACCAGCCGCTGCGTGGTAGGTCTGGTGGTCACGCTGGAGGCGCCGTCGGCGTTGTCGGTGGGATTGTGCCTGGCACATATGGCGACCGACAAGCGTCCGTGGCTGGAGCGGCTCGGGGTCGAGGCGGCCTGGCCGATGAGCGGTAAGCCGCGCGAGATTTTCACCGACAACGCCGCGGAGTTCACGAGCGAGGCGTTACAGCGGGGCTGTGACCAGCACGGGATCAAGCAGAGTTATCGGCCGCCGGGGCAGCCGCACTTCGGCGGGATCATCGAGCGGCTCATCGGCACGATGATGGAGATGGTGCACGAGCTGCCGGGCACCACGTTCTCCAACCCCCCCGAGCGCGGCGGGTACGACAGCCAGGCCAGCGCGGTGCTGACGCTGGCGGAGCTGAACAAGTGGCTGGCGCTGGCGGTCACGGTCTACCACGGCCAGGTGCACGGCACGCTGAAGCAGACGCCGGCCGGGCGGTGGGAACAAGGCGTCGCAGAGAGCGGCCGTCCCGCGACGGTGTCGAGCGAGACGGCGTTCCTGGTCGACTTCTTGCCGGTGGAGCGGCGCACGCTGACCCGCACGGGTTTCACGCTCGATCACGTTCAGTACTACTGCGACGCCCTTAGGGAGTGTCTGACAATTCGGCTTGCCGGAGCCAGAGCATGAGCGAGGCGATGGTGACACCTGCCAGGTAGCGGCTGGCCAGCTTGTCGAAGCGGGTGGCGATGGCGCGCCATTGCTTGAGTTTGCCGATGCAGCGCTCGACCAGGTTGCGTTGCTT
>NZ_JBFALF010000083.1:0-15503 GCF_040656115.1 Nonomuraea sp. NPDC050202
GCGGCCCACTGCTCGACGGTCCTGCTGTAGGCGCGGGCGCTGTCGGCGTCGCCGCGCGCGGCGGCGATCCAGCCCAGGCTGCAGCGCAGGTCGTGAGCCAGGAGTTCCAGGTCGTGGCGGACGCACAGATCCAGCCCGGCGTTGGCGGCGCTCTCGGCGGCCTCCCACTGCCCGGCCAGGAAGTGATCGTGCGCGGCCAGCCAGTAGCCGCTGGCCGCGTGCGTCACCCCGCCCTGCCCGGCCTCGCCCTCGGTCAACGCACGGATGCGGTCGCGGTAGTCGGGCAGCAGGTCCATCCAGGTCGCCGCCCGGCACAACGCGGCCACCCGGCCGGGCGGAGCATCGCCGGGCAGCTCGTCCAGCGCGGCGCGTACCCGTGCCACCGTGCCGACGCCCACGAACACGTCGTGCAACAGGCGTACGTGCTCATCGTCGCAACCGGCGACCACGTCGGTGACCTCCGCCCATTCCTCGGGGTCCTGGGCGTAGGAGGCGGCCATCACCCGCACCAGCGGACCGGCTCCGGGCGTGGCGCGCAGCAGGCGGCGGGCGGCGTCCAGGTCGCCGTCGCGCAGCAGGAGAATCTGCGCCCGCACCGCCAGCGCCCTGCCCGGGTCGTCCAAGTGGCGCCGTGCCTCGTCCACCAGCCTCTGGGCCAGATCGAGCTGCCCGGACTCGCCCGCCAGCTCGGCCGCCAGCTCCAGCCGGGCGGCGCGCGCCGCCGGGTCCGGGGTCAGCTCGGCCGCGCGCTGCAGCGCCTTGACCGCCAGCCCGGTACCGCCCCGCAGGCTCACCGCGCGGGCGGCCTTCTCGATCTCGGCGGCCACCTGCTCGTCCGGTTCGACCGTGGCCGCCGCCAGATGCCACATCCGCAGCTCGGGATCGGCGCGGTGCTGCTCGGCCAGCGCCGCGTGCGCCTGCCGCGTCTCCTCGGGACTGGCCGTGTTGATGATCGCCGATCTGACCAGCGGGTGACGAAAGCGCATCCCGGACGGGGTCGAGTCGCGGGTGACCAGGCTCAGCCGCTCCACTTCCAGCAGGTCGTGCGGTGACAGTTCGGCGCGGTGCTCCAGCCGGTCGCCGTCCAGCGCGGTCACCAGCAGCGTCGTTCGGATCTGCGGCGGCAGCTCCAGCACCCGGCAGGCGAACGCGGTCTCCAGCCGGGTACGCAACGGCGCGTCGGTGGGCAGCAGCTCCACCCCGACCGAGGTCTGCGCCAGCTCGGTCAGCGCGAGCGGATTACCCGCGGCTTCGCTGAGCACCCGAAGGCGCACCGACTCGGGCAGTCCCGGGTGGAGCAGATCCAGCAGTTCCCCGGCTGCCTCCTCTTCAAGCGGTCCGACCTCCAGCATGTTGATCCCGGGCGTGACGCGTTCGCTGGCCGTCATGGGCCGCCGTGCGAAGGTCGCCCGCAGGTCGTAGGGCTTGAGCCGCATCAAGATGAACATCATCACCTCCCGCGTGGGATGGTCCACCCAGTGGGCGTCCTCCACCGCGATCAGCACTGGCCCGTCCTGCGCCACGGCGGCCAGCACGGCCAGGGAGGCCACCGAGATCGCCAGCCGGTCGGGCGCCGGACCGCCCTGCAGACCCAGCACCCGGCGCAGCACGTTCCGGTGGAAGGGCTCCACCCGGTCCAGGCTTTTAGCTTCGACGGAGCCACCGGCTGCTTCGGAGCGGAGGCGCTGTAAAGAATCTTCCGAGCTTCCTTGAGCCGAGCAGCCCAGCTGGGCCATGCCGGACATGGACCATCCCAAGGCGGAGTGGACCAACCGTGACTGGAGAAGGGAGCCGGACAGTCCGCACACATGTCCTCGGACGCAAGCGGCGGGACGGCGAGGAGCTTCTCCAGTTTTTGACGCGCCAAGCCCAACTTTATCTGGAGCTTGGAGCGTTCATCTCGGCTTGTGGCTGTCTTCAGAGCGGCGTCTATCTCGGGGAGTTTGGCCCGCAATTCCTTGACCTCGGACTGCCGATGGAGACGGTAGTAGAACAATGTGATTTCGCGCCGATCCTTGGGCAGCCGGCCATGCGCGTCGACGACGTCCTCGGGGTCGCCGACGAGGTTGGTGAGCCGTTCGATCTCTAATCTCAGCTGTGCGATGGTGCGGTCGTGTTCGGCCACCTGTTCAGCGCGTCTGCGCGGGTCCATTGGCGGAAAGCGTGTGCCATCGCGCAGTCCGGCAACTTCATGCAGTTCGAACTCCATCCGAGACTGATGTTCGAGCAGAGACAGCCTCGCATGCTCGCGCTCTGGTCATATCGCAAGCGATCACGATCACAACGCTCACGGTCGGCGGCCTGCCGCGCCTTGAACTCGCGATCCTGACGAGCCATCATCGCGTCGATCTGCTTCTTGGTCATAGGGCGGTGGCCTGGTTCGGCGCGTGTCCATTCCCCCATGATCTGCTGGGCTCTCTCCAGGTCCTTGGCCCGGTCGTTCAGGACCCAGGGGTTCCAGTCAGCGTCGTCATGAAGTTCTATGCACAGCGCCCGCGCGGCAAGGAACTCCTCCACGGACGACGTTGCGCCCTCTTTGGGCTTCCAGAGCAGGCCGTCATGCTCGATGACGCCATCTGGTTGGTTGAGCTTGTCCTCGGGGGCCATGCGGTCGTCCTCCTCCCCTTGTCAGTCTTTCATCCGCACCAGCAGAAGATCGTGGCTGGTGAATGCCTTCAAGGTTTCGCGCCAGCGGCTCGTGCAGACCGACGTGGCCCTGATCGTCTTTCCGTTGCCCCACCCGACCACCGGCAGCAATTTTCGAAGGAGTTCCTCAGCCCGTCGCCGCATGGAGAGATGCCATCGAACAATGTCAATCACAAACTAGCAGCGCCATCGCACTGTTGCCCGGCCATTGTTCATGTATAGCCAGGCACCGCAGAACATTCAGGAGGCCATCGCCACCTGGTGCCAGTGCCTAGCCGGACGGCTGATCGGCGACCAGAGCGTCATTACGTGGTGTCGAGCTGTGTGTGGCGACCCCCATCTTGGATTCGCTCGCTCCTGAACGATCATCGTAGGTCCGTTGAGGAGCGCATCAAACCCTTCCCGGACCACAAACCACCAGGGACGTTAGCTCGCCAATCGCATGTAAAGTAAGGACGTTCAAGGGATACCATCCGTCCCATGGTTGCTCGCTGGATGCTCGTCGGCACCTGATGCGGCATAGCACTGGGCGGCATTCTTGGACATTTCAGAAGCAGACAATCCGTGACACCGCAATACAACGAGACACGATTTGATCTTTAATCCGTAGGTTCCGGGTTCGAGCCCCGGGCGCCACACCACTCCGACCTGGGGTTATTGGTCTGTGAAAGATCCTGGTTCTTGATCTGGTCATGCTCGGGTCACGTCTGGGGCAACCGGATTCTTCGGACTTTTCTGGCGGTCGTGCGCGCCGTCGTCAGCACCAACCGGGCCGTTGCCTCCGCCGCCTTGTGCTACAGCTCCGGCAGCACGGACGTGTAGGTGTCCGCGGTCAGCACGATGCTGGCGTGCCCGAGTTGCCCCTGAACGGTACGCAGATCCACTTGCGCAGCCAGCGCGGTCGAGGCGGCTCCATGACGGAGGTCGTGGAGCCGCACCGGTGGGAGTCTGCTGGCCAGCACAAGCTGCCTGAACCTTTGCGTCAAGTAGTCCGGTGCTATGGGACGGCCGTCATCCCGGACGAACACATACCCGTCGGCGTTCCACTCCGAGCCGCAACGCTGTTGTTGTTCGGCCTGACGTCGTTCATGTTCGAGCAGTAGCCGAACCGTCTCACCGTCCAGGGCTACGGTGCGCTGGCTGGCCGCGCTCTTGGGCGGCACGACCCGAATCTGACCGCCGTGCTGGGTCAACTGCTGGGCCACGGTCAACTCGGCGGCCTCCAGATTGGCCTCCGCCCAGCGCAGTCCGGACAGTTCCCCGCGACGCAGCCCGCGCAACGCCGCCAACCACCACAGTGCGAACAAGGCATCACCGTGAACGAACGCGAGGAACGCTCTCAGTTGCTGCGTGGTTCACACGGCCACTGCTGGCCGTTGTCCATCGGCCTGCCAGGCCGCTACCCGACGTTGTGACCACACCACGGCATGCGGACGTCGTGGTCGCGGCAACCGCACGTGGCGGGCAGGGTTGCTGGTCAGCAGCCCTTCATGGACCGCCGCGTTCAGGGTCGCCCGCAGGGTCGCGTGATTTCGTTGCAACGTCGACGGCGACAACGGCCGCCCATACCGGTTACGGCGCCGGTGTCAATCCCCTGAAAGCGTGGAGACGGTTCTATGCCACAGCGGTCCCCAGCAGGGCCGATGAGGCGTGTCTCTTCTCGATCATCAGACGTTCGAATGTGATGGGCGGCAGGCCGTCGTTGGCGCTGTGCCGCCGGGTGGTGTTGTAGAAGTCGGCGATCCAGGTGGCGATCTTCAGGCGGGCCTCGGCCCGAGTGCGGAACCGGTGGCGGTGCACGTACTCGACCTTGAGGGTGCTGTTGAACGCCTCGGCCGCGGCGTTGTCGAGCGCGCAGCCCACCCGCCCCATGGACTGGACCACGCCCAGGCGCCGGCACAGCTCCTGGTAGCGAGCAGCCGTGTATTCCGACCCGCGATCCGAATGAAAGATCACTCCGTCCACGTCGCCGCCGCGGGTGGCCACCGCCATCTGCAGTGAGGCGCAGGTCAGCGCGGCGTCGTGGTGCTCGGACATGGCGTAGCCGAGCAGTCGGCGGGAGAACAGGTCCTCGACCGTGGCCAGATACAGCTTGCCCTCGCCGGTGTCGATCTGCGTCACATCGCCGCACCACAGCACGTCCGGTGCGACTGAGTTGAACGTGCGGCGGACCAGGTCCGGGGCGGCCGGCCGCTTGCCTTGGCGGGTCAGCGAGCGCGGTTTGCGCCGCTTGCGGGCGACCAGGCCGAGCTCGGCCATTCTGGCGGCGACCGTGTTCTCCGAGATCCGCCAGCACGCCGCATGCAGATCACGGGTGATGCGCGGCGAGCCGTAGGTGCCGCCGGAGGCCTCGAACGCGCGGGTGATCTCCGCATCCAGGTCGGCCCGCCGGCGCTGCCGGGCGGTCGGCGCATCGTCGCCGATGCGGTTCTTCCACTTGTAGTACCAGGACTGCGAGACGCCCAGCGCCCGGCAGGAGGTGACGTGGTCGATGTCGTGCTCGGTCTTCTGGGAGCTGATGAAGGCCACCACGCTTATCGGCCCATCGCCTCTTTGACCCACAAGACCACGGAACGCTTGAGCACGTCACGCTCGTCTTCCAGTTCGGCGCGTTCTTTCTCCCAGGCCGCCTTCTCCTGGGCGTGCTGCTTGACCAGCGCGGCCTTCTCCCGCCGCAGCCGGGCCAGCTCCTCCTGCTCCGACTCCTCCAGCGTTCCGCTCCCGTTGCCGTTGTACTGCTCGTCCAGCCGGTCCATCTGCACCCAGTTGTGCAGCGTGTACGGGCTGATTCCCAGATCCCGCGCCACCTGCGCGATGGGTTTGCCGGTCTCCTTCACGATACGCACCGCGCCCGCCCGGAACTCCGGATCAAAGCGCCGCCGCGTGACTGCTGCCACGACCAAACCTCTCCCGGCTCGGTCTCCACGCTACGAGGGGAAGGCCACGACCTCACCGGTGAGTTCGAGGTCGAGCACGACCCGGCCGCAGCCGGGCAAGGCACTGGCCAGATCTGGACCGGCGCCTCCCCGGTGGTCACCTCCGGCGGCCAAGCCACCGTGAGCGTTCCCGCAGGAAAACTGACCGACGGCTGGAAGATCCGCTGGCGAGCTCGTGCTGTCAACACCGGCGCTACTACAACCTCAGCATGGTCAGACTGGCTGGCCGCTACGGTGGATGTGTCCGACCCCGGCGGCCAACCGACAGTGACCGCCCTGCAAATCGACCCATCCCAGCCGGTCAACGGCCAAACCGTGACTACGACTCTCACACCGGCGCTGGTGGCACAGGTCACCGACCCAGCTGGCCAGCCGCTGCGTGTGGAGTACGAGGTCGAGCACGACCCGGCCGCGACCGAGCAAGGGACCGGCCAGATCTGGACCGGCGCGCTGGACAACGTCGCTTCCGGGGCCCCGGCCAGGATCACAGTGGCAGAAGGAAGGCTCCAGGACGGCTGGAAGGCGCGCTGGCGCACCCGCGCGCTCAACACCGCCGCCAGCACCAGCTCGGCGTGGTCAGACTGGCAAGAATTCCAGGTGACCGTGATCCAACCGGCCGATGACGCGCTTGCTCATACGGCCGCAGCTCTGATCCCAACCGATGGGAACTTCACCGTCACCGCATGGTTGCGCTGGGACGACAAGGACGGCGCCTACACCGTCGTCAAGCAGAAGGGACTGCACCAGGCTCCCTTCCACCTCGGCAACACCCCGGAGGACGGCCTGGTATTCACTTTCACCAGCGCCGACTCACCAGAAGCCACGACCGAAGGCGTACGCTCGCAGGTCGAGCCGCCCGTTAACGAGTGGTTCCACCTCGCGGGCGTCTACGAGGCCGCGTCGAAGAAGGCAACGCTGTACCTCAATGGCGCTGTGATCAAGTCGGAGACAATCAGCTTCCCCGCCTGGCGCGCCACCGGCTTCACCACCCTCGGCACCCGAATGAGCGGCGCCTTGGATGACGTCTGGATCTACGACAAGGCTCTCACCACAGATGAAGCTGTTGTCGCAGCTGGTGGAACTCCACAACCCGCCGCCTCTCCTACCGCCAAGACCGACCGCGCAACCACTGCAGCCCCCGTCGTCACCCCCGTCTACCACCGCATCGATCCCGCGGATTGCATGTCCCGGAACGACTCCTTCTACCGCCCGGCAACCGTCCGGGTACCGCCAAAGAACGAGCGAGGATGGACGCCGGGTCCCCACGACTGGTGCGTCAGCCAGAAGCCGAAGTTCACCGTGGAGGTCAAGACGAAGCTCGGCTGGAAGGTGACCGATCAGGCGGAGTTCGTCCTGATGACCATCGGACGCACCTCCAACGATTCCCGTACGACTGAAATCGACGTCATTACCCTGGCCATGAATGACGCCGTCAAGGGCGCCATGCTTAGGGATAAGGTGTTCACACTGGGCCTCATGGTGCAGGGGTCACCGGCCGCTTGACCTGCACGGATGAAATTATCGGCAGACGCAGTGTCCTTGAGGTGAAGGGCTACACTGTCGCCAGCTGGCTGGAGCCCGCCTCCGCGATCCGCTGGTCGAGGCGTTGCCAGCGACGGCTCCGCCACTTACCCGATCGCCAACCCCTGACACCAGCCAGAAGAGACGACGAGCTGCTCTTGTATCGGATGTGGTCGCTGATCGAACGCTACCGCAATTCGAGAATGCCAATTACCGCTTTTTTGTATCATTATCATCGCATTTTGCCATGATGGCGTTACACTTATTTATGGCTATTTTAGGGTGATTAATATCATGTTGCATTGCGATCTTGACTAACGGTAAAGCTTGTTCGCTATTTCCCATACAGATCGAGGGTGTTAGTGAACAAGTTAGTCAGCACGGCGAGAGCCGGTCGGCCATCCCGCCGACGAATCGCAATCGCGACGATGCTCACGGTGGCAGCATCGCTGCTGGTGGCAGGAACCACCGTGGCGTCAGCCGATCCTGAACCGGCTCCGACCGCCACACCTGCGCCTCCGTCGATGACGACCTTCCCCAAGCCGGAGGACCCCGACGCACCGCTGCGAGCGGCGGTAGATCAAGCGCGCCGGTCCGGGCAGCCGGTGCTGGCGGAGGCCGCCTTCACCGAGTCCTCCCGCGTATGGGCCTTCCCCGATGGCCATCTGACCACGCAAGCCTATGGCGGGCCGGTGCAGCTCAAGCAAGCCGATGGCAGCTGGGCCTGGGTCGATACCAGCCTGGTGGAGATCGACGGGGTGCTCAAGCCGAAGCTGACCAAGGCTCACGTGAGCTTCTCCCTGGGTGGCGATGGTCCCTTCGCCTCACTACAACGGGACGAGAAGCAGCGGATGGCCCTGTCCTGGGACGCGCCGCTGCCGCGCCCGGAAATCACCGGCAACACCGCCCGCTACGTCGACGCCGCCGGTCCCGGCGCCGATCTTGTCGTCACGGCCCTGCCCACCGGGTTCCAGCATGATGTGGTGCTGCGCGAGCGGCCGAGCAAGCCGGTGGAGTACCGCCTGCCGGTGCAGGCCGACGGGTTGACGCTCTCGATGGCCAAGGGCGGCGGACTGGCGCTGAAGGACACCAAGGGCAAGACCGCTTTGTCGGCGCCGGCGCCCCGGATGTGGGACGCCGCCGCGGCCAACGCCACAGACAACCAGCCGGGCCGTGAGGCCAAGGTCAAGACCAGCGTGGAGACTAGGGATGGGCAGACCATCCTGGTGCTCAAGCCGGATTCGGCGTGGCTGGCAGACCCGGCCACCCAGTACCCCGTGACTGTGGATCCCACCACCACCTTGGGCATCACTCAAGAAGTGGGCATCATGTCGCCCAGCTCCCAGATCGCCCCCGGCATGGTGGGACGGGAGAACTACAACACCTGCACGGGAACCTGGCCGAACCAGGTGTGCACGCCTAATCCGCGTTCGAGGCGGGCGTTGATGGCCTTCGACACCACGCCGATCTCCGGGCGCCAGGTGGTCAGGGCCACCATGCAGCTGACGCTCCGCGAGGCCGCCAGCGCCTGCCAGGCCAGCTGGCAGTCGATATTCGCCAACCGCATCACCAGCGCATGGGTGCCCGACCAGACCTTCTGGAGCAGGCAACCCGCCACCACCGCAGAGGGACGCACCTCTATCAGCGCTTGCGATTTGCCTCGCGCCAACGGCGCGGTGTGGAGCTGGGATCTGACCGCGATGACCCAGGCATGGGCAGGCGGCGCAGCCAACCACGGCCTGATGCTCCAGCTGACCGAAGAATCCGCACTCCCCCTGAACGCCCCCTCCGAATCCTTCTACTTCTGGGCTCAGATGTGGGGCCAGAACGTGCCCAAGCTGAGCGTGGACTGGGTGCTGCCGCCGGAGATCCCGACCGTGTCTGCCGAGTCGATCGACTCGCTGACCGGCAACGACGCCATCGCGCGTTCCACCGCGGTCAAGGTCACGTACAAGTCCCGGGTGCCGGAAGCCACCCCGCTGGACTACACGGTCAGCGTCAACGATTCCACAATGGCTCCACCGCCCGCGCAGCTCCCCACCGGTGAAGCGGCCTACTGGAAACTGGATGAGACCTCCGGTGCCACTGCGGCGGACGCCTCCGGCCGCAATCTGCCCATCACACTGTCGGGCGACTACAGCCGGGTGCCCGGGCAGGTCGGCCACGCCCTCAAGCTCAATGGAGCGTCCGGTTCAACCTCTGGTCCCGTTCTCAACACTGATCAGAGCTACACGGTGACGGCCTGGGTCCGCCTCGATGACAGCACTAAAAACCAGGTGGTCTTCTCCCAGAAGGGCGTCAACCAGCCTGCCTTCACCCTGGCGTTCAGCGCCTCCGGCTACTCGGGGATGGATCAGCGGTGGGCCTTTGACCTGGTCACCCAGGACGACCCTACTACCATCCGCGAACTGTGGGCGGCGTCCAAGAACGTTGCGAGGGTCGGCCTGTGGACTCACCTGGCCATCCAATACGACCAGTCCGCCCATAAGATCCGCCTGTTCGTCGACGGCGAGCTGTCCGACGAACGCGACCACACCGTGAACTGGAATGCCCGCGGCCCCTTCCAATTCGGCCAAGGCCAGATCGCCGGCATCCACACGCCATTCACCGGCGCCCTCGACGACGTCCACGTCTACCAACGCGTCCTGTCGACCGCGGACCTACGCACGATGGTCACCGCGCCGGGTACCACCACCAACAACAACGTGCCCGCCGGCCAGACCCCGGAGAGAACCTTCTCCCTGGACAACCCGGCCAGCTCAAATTCGTGGTCAAGGCGTGCCGCACCGGCGTGACACCGCCATCCTGCAACGAAAGCCCGGCCTACCGCATCACCTCCGACGCGGCGATGCTGCCCACCGACACCGAGACTGGCATGGCCGACCCGACCCAGCCGATTCTGTCCGGCATGGTGAACCGTCCCTCCGGCGGCCCGGTAATCGCCAAGTACTACCTCTACGACAATGGCGGAACACCGGTGGGCACGGCACCGCTCGGAGTCCGCAGCGTCCACGGTGGCGAACGCGCCTCCTTGCAGGTTCCTGCCGACACCGTGCGACCTGGTACCACGTACAAATGGCAGATGGCGGCCTGCGCGGTGGGCCAGGGCGGCACCACCACGCCCACGCCGACACCCACCCCGACGCCCACCCCGACGCCCACCCCGACTCCGCTCCCTCAGGGCCTCGTCGCCGCCTACGGCATGAACGAGGGCGCCGGATCGAGTGTGGGCGATACTTCCGGCCAAGGTCACGTCGGCACCACTCAGAACACCATCTGGACAACCGGCAAGTACGGTCAGGCACTGTCCTTTAACGGCTCCTCCAGCAAGGTCACCATCAACCACGCCGCCGACCTGGTGCTGCCCAGCGGACACACGATGTCAGCCTGGGTCAAACCCAGCAGCCTCAACGGTTACCGCACCATCGCCTTCAAGGACCACACCACCGGCGTGAGCTACGGACTGTACGCATCCAACGGCACCGTCCCAAGCAGTTGGATGCGTACCGGGGGAACCCACGAGAAAGTCAACGGCACCAGCGCCTTGCCGCTGGACACCTGGACCCACGTCGCAATCACCCACGACGGGTCCACCGGACGCCTCTACATCAACGGCGCCCAAGCCGGCTCCGCTCCCATCGGCACCCTGGAAGACAGCGGCGGCGCACTACAGATCGGCGCCAACACCTACTGGGCCGAATACTTCAGCGGCGTCATCGACGAACTGCGCCTCTACAAGCGCGCGCAGACCGCCGCCGAGATCCAAGCCGACATGAATACCCCGGTCGCCGCCCCGGAGCCGGTGGCAACGCAGACACCGACGCCGACCGCTACGAGCACCACGCCACCGGCCAGCGGCGAAGGGATCGAGGAGATCTGCACGTCCAAGACCGCCCCTGTCTCCTTCACCACCCCGGGCACACCCCCGCCGCCCCCAGTGGAGGATGTCCGACACCTGACCCTGGGCAAGGACAGTTTCGTCATCAAGACAGCCAAGACCGACCCGACCGCCTGCAACGGCTCACCATGCACGGTGACGGACTCCACCACCCTGCGGATGGGCGGCGCCGGCGCCGCTCGCATGGCAGCTGTCGTTGGGTTCAAGTTAGACGAGCTTCCGGGCGGTGCAGGAGTGGCCGAGGGCATCCTCAAGCTCGGTACGCCCACCTGTGACGGAGGCGCCTGCCCGCCGGACACTGTGATCACGGCCGCGCCGCTGAAGAGTCCCGTCTCGTCGGAGACGAAGGGGCCGGACCTGGCGGGCGACGTCGATCCCGACGTGGAACCGTACACGCTACCGATCAGTGCACCGCAGGCCGACGTCGCCGGCAACGAGGATCGCTGGCTGCTCCTCACCTCCAACAAGGATGTTGTTCTCAGCTTCGGGGAAGTCTCAGCGGCGGAACAGCCCTCGATTGCACTCACCTACCTTTCTGCGGGACCTCCGAGCAAAGTCCTCAACCTAGCCGCGCAAGCGGGGGACGGGAGTGCGACCGCGAGTTGGGGCATTCCTGAGAGCAATGGAAGCGTCGCCCTTCTGACCGGCTATGACGTCGAGGTAGCCGACAGCAGCGAGACGGTCGTCAAATCTCTGGAAATCAAGGATCCGTACGCGGCCATAACAGGACTGACGAACGGCCAGTCCTACACGATCAGAGTGCGGTCCAAGACGCCGTTTGGGACCAGCGCATGGGAGAGTACAGCGGTCACTCCTAAGGCCGTCACCCCTCCACCCGCGGAGAACGAGGCCTGCATCCCCTTCCTGGACACGCCACCAGCGAGCGCCAAGGCGAACGCTGAGTCCGGCGCTCAGGAGTACGTCGATCGTGTCAAACGCTACTACGAAGTGCAGGACGCGGTGCTGGAAGGGCGCGCGGAGACGGTGTGGCAAGTGTCCGGGGTGACGCCCAGGGCGCCGAGCACGGCCAAGCTGTCCCTGCTCAACACGGCGCTGGTCGAGCAGCGGACGGCTCTGGAGAGTTTCGGTCAGAGCCGGACGAACTCGACGGTGACGCTGGACAACAGTGTGGTCCAGGCCATGCCTGATGGCACCGTGCGGGTACTGACGACGGTGAAGAGGGCGTGGACCGAGCCCGACCCGTCGACCGGTGCGAGCGGCCTGAGCACGATGAACAGCCAGGTCGAACCGAGCGACCCGACGATCGACGTGCACGTGTTCGACCGATGTGGAAACATGACGATCATCCAGGTGCCACTTGAGGTGGAGGAGGACTCGACGGACTTCGGGGACTTCGATGTGGCCTACCTCTGGGACAGCAGCGGGCCCCCAACGGCCTCCGCGCGGGACGGTGACGGCCTGTCGCCGGCCGCCGCGGTGGCCGACATCCCGCCGCCTCCCGCCAGCGACAAGCACTGGCAGTACGGCTTCAACTCAATACCGCTGAAGAAGAACTGGATTCTCGGTATCGCGATGGCTTCCCATTGGGAGCCGTTCTCGAACTGCTCGCCCAGTTCGTGCTCGAACAACGTGGTCCAGTGGAAGCTCGACCCGGTCAGAAACGCCATGAAGTTCTACCCGGGGAGTCGTAGCTGGGGCACCGGCCCGAATGCGCCGAAGGCGAGCTGGACCAACGCGCTCGCCAAGTACATTCTGAAGAACTCCTCGGCCTCAATCACCTCAACGTCCTGCTTCAAGGTGGCGAAGAAGACCACCACATCCACGATTGGGTTCAGGGTAGGCTTCGAGGGGGCACAGGGAACAGGCGACGTCAACGGCAGCTTCCAGGTATCGACGTCGATGGATGACGTCTGCCAAAGCGTGACCGCCAAATGGAAGCGCGGCTACGCGAACAAGCCCGTCACCTTCGACCCTTACCTCGGGCGGGGTGAGTGCGCGGATGTCACGGGCAACTGCTTGATCGTGGGCTATCGATCTGAGCTGACCGGTCATCTCACCTTCTCGTACTACACCGACAAGGATGGCAAAAAGAAGACCTATCAAGAAGAGCGGGTCGGCATTTCCTGCAATTGGGCGGTGCCTAACGGCACGCAGGCTGGCTCACTGACGAAGAACTGCGTCAGAAGCCTCTGACGCACGCGATCCAGGACGGGGTGCGGGCGCACCCCGTCCTGGGCCCATCATGGAAGGCGTGATGCCAGAAGTGCGCGGAATAGCGATGACGGCCGGGTTGTGTGCGGTGCTGCTAACGGCGTGTGGCACTGCAGACTCTATTCCGCGGTACACGGACATTGACCACTTTGGATATGTCATGGCCAACGCCTTCCGCGCGTCTCACCCTGAATACGTCGTGGACTCCGGTGACTATGCCTTCGAGCGGCGGTCGGGCGAGATGGCCATCGATCTGCACGTCTCGCCGAACGAGGAAGCCAGCGGCGCTGTGGCCGCGTTCAGTATCCGCCAGGACCGGGACTCGGGAGGTTTCTCCTATACGGTCGGCGGCGACCGCAAACCGGTGCCGCTTGGAGAGGCCGTCCGGCGCCTCGACACCCCCGAATCCCACGCGTTGTCCGCCGCGCTGCGCCGGGTCGGGCAAGGCAGCGGGCCGGCGAAAGAGGACGTCGACGCCGTGTTACGGCGGGTGAGCCGTGCCAAGGAGGTTACCGCGGTCGTGGAATTGACACGGCCTTTGACGATGGACGAAATCCGCAGCCGTAAACACCTGCCCGTAAACAACGGGGTCTTCTCTCCCCCACTGGGCGGGACGCTGGCATACTGGGACAGCCAGGTCGGTACGTTCTGCCAGGTCTGTGGGGGCGACGGCGATGCGGTCACGCAAGACTTTCGTCATTGGGTGGACTCCCTACTGCCGTCCGACGAACCCGCGCTTCAGCACTTCGGGCTGGGCCTCGCCCGGCTGAAAGACGCCGCACGGGCCGGAAGGATTCATGCCTACCTTCAGCAGGCGGAGAATCCAGCGCTTCTTCGCAAGCTCCTCAAGCAGGACTATGTCAAGACCATGTATATCGTGCGCGTCGCCGACCACTGCGCCAACGGCGAGTCAGATGAGTGCTCCTGGCCCGACGACGAGCAACTATACGACTGACGGGCAGGGCGCTCGTACGGCGGTGTCCCGCTCGAAAATACGGTTCCGTGCTCTGAACTGGGGATTGCTTCATGATCAAGGCAGCGGCTGCGACCATCGCCAGGTGTTGCTGTCGCTTGTCTACCAGTTGGTGAAGGGCTTGTTCGGCCTGCTGACGTGCTGGCCTCCACTCCGATCTGTCCAAAGATGTTGAGGTACTGGTGCTCCGTCACGAGAACCAGGTCCTCCGCCGTCAGCTCGGCAGCCGGCCTCGGTGGGGTGGCGCCGACCGGCTCTGGCTTGCGGCGTTGTCGCACCTGATCCACCACCGCCGGTGGCGGAGGTGTTCCCGGTCACCCCGGCGACGATCCTGCGTTGGCATCGCAGTCTCGTAGCGCGTAGTGGACCTTCACGGACAGGCGGCGTCCGGGGCGGCCCTGCACCCGCCGACCGGTCAAGGCGCTGATTGTGCGGATGACGCGGGAGAACCCAACCTGGGGACACCGGAGAATCCAAGGCTAGCTGGCCCGGCTGGGCTACCACATCGCGGTCTCCACGGTGTGGGAGATCCTGCACGCCGCCGGTATCGATCCGGCACCCGCCGAGCCGGGCCGACCGGCGGCAGTTCCTGACCGCTCAGGCTCACGCGATCCTCGCCTGTGACTTCCTCGTGATCGAGACGATCACGCTCAAACGGCTCTACGTGCTGATCTTTGTCGAGCCCGGCGCCAGACGCCTGCACCTGGCCGGAGTAACCGCACACCCGACCGGAGCATGGACGGCCCAGCAAGCCCGTAACCTGGCGATGGACCTGGGCGACCGCATCACCCGGCTACGGTTCCTGATCCACGATCGGGATCCGCTCTTCACCTCGGCATTCAGGGAGGTCTTCACAGCTGAAGGGTTGCGGATCATCACCACGCTGCCGCGGACGCCGAGGAGGAACGCCATCTGCGAGCGCGTCATCGGCACGCTGCGCCGTGAACTTCTGGACCGGATTCTGATCCTCAACGAACGCCATCTGGCCCGCGTGCTCCAGAAGTATCTGATCCACTACAACCGGCACCGGCCGCACCAGTCCCGGCAGCAACGTCCCCCGGCTATCGCAGCTCAGCCCGCTCACGACGTGACCGACCTCAGCGGCCAGCGGATCGTCCGCCGACAAGCCGTCGTTGCCGGCATGATCAACGAATACCACCACGCCGCTTAACCGCAACTCAGGACCCGTAACTCAATATTCGAGCGGCACACCATAAAATCGCAGTGAATATTGATTTTGTAACGGGCAAGCGCCTTTCCGTGAACCCATTTCAGGCTCACGCGGCTTGAGCGACGCGATGGTTCTGAAGGACGGCGATGGCCTTGCAGAGATGGCCGGCCTTTGACGGGCTGCAGC
>NZ_JBFALF010000084.1:0-14400 GCF_040656115.1 Nonomuraea sp. NPDC050202
GGTGCCCCTGGTGACCATCGCCTCGCCGTCGGACGACTCCGTACGGGTGAGCCGCGGGTTCGCCGGCCGGCAGGCGGACAGGGTGCGGCGAGGCGACCCAACCGAGCTGACACCGCTCGGCGCTGCCGGGCACCGCTACGCCTTCTGTCAGCCGGCGGTCGGCTCAGGCGTCGGCGAGTGCGCGAGTTGAGGCTTCGAGGATGTGCCCCAGCGCCGTGCGAGCTTGGGTGAGGTCGGCTATGCGGGAGTCCAGCTCGGCGTACTGGGTTTTGAGGTGGTCGAGAACGCAGGCCTGGAGCTGGGTGCCGTCGCCGGCGAAGCAGGGCATGAGCTCGCGGATGATCTTGGTGGGAAGCCCGGCGGCAAGCAGGGTGCGGATGCGCTCGACGGTGACGGGAGCCTCTGGCCCAAAGCGGCGATGGCCGCCTTCGCTGCGGTGCGAGGTGAGCAGCCCCTGGTCCTCGTAATAGCGGAGAAGGCGTACGGCCACACCCGTTTCGCGCGACAGTTCCCCGATCTTCATGTGACCCACCTCATAGCGCACCGGCTTGAATCTCACATCCGTGTCATATTCTAACGTTGACCACATGACGACGACATCCACTGCATCAGCACCCGTTTCGCTCTACGGATTTCTGACCCCCAAGCCGGGACACGCCGATGAGCTCCGCAAGCTCCTGATGGACCTCGTCGAGCCGTCGCGAGAACATGAGGGCAGCCTCCAGTACCACCTCCACGAACAGGAGGACGGCCGATTCTTCCTCTACGAGGTCTGGCGTTCCCAGGAGGACCTCGACCGGCACAACGCCACCCCGTTGCTGCGCACCTTCATGAACGCACTGCCCGAGCACCTCGAAGGCACTCCCGAGGCCTACTTCGGCGCGATGAGGAGTTCCTACCCGGGCCGTCGCGACCTGACCTGATGCGCAACCGCTCCCAGCCGATGAGCCCCCTCCCAAAAGCCTGCTGACGGCAGAATCCGGTGCCGGGAACCGAGCCCGCCGTCGCGGCCCAGAACCGCCTCCACCGCCAAGGTATCGCCCAGCCAGCTCGTTCACGTCACTCATCACCTGTCTCCCCTTCATGATCAATTCCCGTGACCCACCATGACCCCCAGGCGGGCACGGCACGGACGAATCGGGCGTTTCGGGCGCCCCTAAGCGCGGGCGCCCGAAACTCCAGGAACAACCGTCATGTCCGGCAACATGCCATAACCTCCGCTAATCAGTTGAAAGGGAGCATGCAGGTGGAGCTTCGCGACATCGAGATCTTCCTGACGTTGGCAGAGGAGCTGCACTTCGGCCGCACAGCTCAGCGGCTGCACGTGACCCAGGCCCGCGTCAGCCAGGCGATCAAGAAACAGGAACGCCGCATCGGCGCCGCCCTGTTCGACCGCGACAACCGCAACGTGGCCCTGACACCGATCGGCCGGCAACTCTACGAAGATCTCCAACCCATGTACCGGGGGCTGCGCGAGGGCATCGAGCGAGCCATCCGGGCCGCCCAGGGCACCACCGGCATCCTGCGACTGGGCATGGTCGGCCACAACCCCCAGGACCTCCGACCACTCTTCGACGCTTTCAAGGCCCGTCATCCCGGATGCGACCTGCAGATCCGCAGCGTCGACTTCGGCGACCCGTTCGGCACGCTGCGCAGCGGGGATATCGACGTCGCGCTCATCTGGCTCCCCGTTGACGAACCCGACCTCACCGTTGGTCCGATCGTCTACACCGAGCCCATCGTGCTCGCGCTCTCACCCACGCACCCACTGGCGTGCAAGGACTCGGTGTCGTACGAGGATCTCGCCGACTACACCGTCTTGGGCGGCGCCCGCCCCGGTTACTGGCGCCAGGCGCTCGTTCCCGCCCACACCCCCAGCGGACGGCCGATCCCGGTGGGGCCGCATGTCTCCCATTTCATGGGGATGATCCCGGTCATCGCCAGCGGCGAGGCCGTCTCGCCCGTGCACATCCACGCCGCCCGCTACATGACGCGGTCCGACATCGCCTACGTTCCCATCCACGACGCCCCGCTCGCCCGCTGGGCCCTGGTGTGGCGCACCGCCACCGAGACCGACCTCATCCGCGCCCTCGCACACACCGCCGGCGACACGACCTGCAGCATCCGATGACCCGCGACGGAATCGTTCTGACGATCTTTGTTGTGAATCCCCAAGTCGCGGCGTACCAGCGGAACCTTTGTGGCCGCAGGAGAGCCGGTGCTGGAGGAAACCCTGATGCCATCGAGCCATGAGTGCCTTCCGCGAGCACGCAGCCGGGGCGGGCGCACCCTTGTCGCAGCGTTGATCATCGACTCCGTGGGCAACGGGATGTTGCTGCCGCTGTCTCTGTTGTTCTTCACCACGTCGACGGATGTCCCGCTGGCGGATCGGCCTGTTGATCAGCCTTGCCAACACGCTCACCCTGCCGATTCCGATGATCGCCGGCTGGCTGGCCGACCGAGTCGGGCCGCTTCCTCTGGTCGTGGGGGCGCAGATCGCGCAGGCCACCGGCTATCTGATCTACACCGTGGCGGGTGATCCTGTCGGCATCTTCCTCAGCTCGAGTCTGGTCGCGCTGGGCGTGCGCTTTTTCTGGTCCACCGTGTTCACCGCGATCGCGGATTTCGCCGACGGCAGTACCAGCTCGATGAGCAAGGACGTCTGGTTCGCCTGGGCCAGCATGGCGCGTACGGCGGGGTTCAGCATCGGCAGTCTGATCACCGCGGCGGCCATCTCGTTCGCGAACGAGGCGGCGTACAAGGCTCTCACGGTCGGGGCCGCGGTCAGTTTCCTGGTGGCCGGCATGGTCATCGGCGTCGGCGTCCGGGCGCCACGTCGGGCGCACGACACCGGCGAGGACGGCGCCGCGGCCGGGGGTTACCGCGGGATGCTGCGGGATGGGCCGTTCCTGTCGTATACGGGCATCAACGCCATCTTCGCGACCACCATGACGATGCTGGCACTCGGCCTGCCGATCTTCATGGCCGATGGACTGCAGGGCCGTCATGGCTGGCTCCGACGCTCCTGGCGGCGAACACGATCGCTCTGTCGCTGCTGACCGCGCCGGTGGCCAAGCGGCTGGCCCCGTACCGGCGAACCCGGTCCTCATGGCGGCCGCCATGCTCTGGACGCTGTGGGCCTTTCTGTTCGCGCTTCTGTCGCCCGGGCGCGGCCTTGGGGTGATTCTGGCCCTGATCGCTGCCACCGCGCTGTTCACCTGTGCGGAGTTGATCCACGCTCCGGTGTCGATGGCGCTGGCGACGGCCATGTCACCGACCGCGTCGCGAGGGCGATATCTGGCGTCGTTCCAGTACTCGTTCCTGGTGGCGAACATGCTCGGCCCCGCGCTCTTCACGGTGCTGTTCAACGTCTTCAGCTGGCTTCCCTGGCTCCTTCTGGGGGTGTTGAACCTGCTGATGCTGCTGGCGATGCGGCTGCTGGAGCGGGCGATTCCGGAGTCCGCGCAAGGAGCGCGACCCGCCTCGCAGGAACTCAGAGAACCGGCCCGGTGACCGTCACGGACGTCGAGGCGGAGCCGCAGCATCGTCCTGACCTGATCTCGCGCCTTGTCACCGGCTGGCGCGAGCACGCCCACCACCCGGATGACCAACGATCTGGCACCCCATCTACGAGGAACCCGTTCTCTTGGCCATCCGCTTCGGCAGGGAAGCGTTCAAGGACACCTTCATGTTCACATCGAGAGGTAGCAGACGCCGTCCGGCCTGATGTTCAGTAGCCCGCCCATCCGCGGGCCACTACGCCATGTGGCGATTCACGGCCAGGCTTTGCGAATTCAACCGGGAATGGTGGTGACTGCATTTACCACCATTGCCTGAGCGTGACGGCCCAGTGCCCGCTGTTGTCGCCGATGTTGGGTTCGTTCATCATGAATTCGATGTCGGACGGCGGAGTCAGGACACGCAGGCAGCCACTGTCCGCGCCGGCCGCGTACCAGCGCCAGTGCACCATGGTCCCGTCGATGGAGCGGGAGTCGGGCACGCTTCCCGTCGATTCGAAACGTACCTGGCCGTCGGTGATGCGCATGAGCATGGCGTACTGCCGCACTCCTGGAGCAGGCCAGCCACCCAGGGAAGGTGCATCGACGGGATCGCCGTCGGCGCCCTTCCACGCGCCGAACACGGGCTGAATCTGCACAGACCCAACGGCCCGGAAACGCAGGAGGTCGCCGGCGACGAACCCCTCGGGACTGGTGTAGAGCAAATTGGAATTACCAGGCTCATTGAAATCGTGAATGTTGCTCGGTGAAGTCTCCGTGAAGCAGTTGATCTCCGGAGGGTCAGCGGATGCTGGAGCGGTAATAGTTCCTGACACGACGAGCACGGTTGCGGATACGACCGATAAGCCTGTCAGGAAGCGATGTAGTCGACCTCTCGTTGTGACCATGGATTTACTAAGCATCACAGGGGAGCAGCTGTCAAGACTTCCCGATTCAGGCGGCCGGAATAGACTCGATCGGTCCGGTTGTAATCAAGGTACTGCGAACTACACAGGTTGAATTCGTGGGTGACTGGGACATCGGCCGAAGCCGAGTTCCGACAGGCGCTGGTGGCCTACCATCCCCGTACCGCTCCGTCGCCCGAACACCCGGGTCCCAGCGCGACCGGCTCTCCTCAGTCCGCCGGCGCGAACCAGGTCGAGCCGAACGCTCGTGTCGCCGACTGGCCTTCGATGGAACGGCATGGAACGCCTCCTTGTTGGTCAGGCGACCATGCCTGCCCTGCACTCCGGATCCGGCAGAGAGGATCACGCTCCATGCCTCAGTGGCGGCAGCTAACAAGAAGGCTCAGAGGTGTCGTGGGAACGGCGGCGGTGGTGATCGCGATTGTCATGGCTCAACTCGTCGCCGCACAACCGGCGGCGGCTGTCGCGATCTCCCCGAACGCGTTCGTTTCCCTGCATGTCGTATCGACGCCCAACCCCACGCTGAACTGCGCCTCGAATGAGGTGATGATCGGTATCCACTTCGCACAAGGCAAGGCGACCTGCGCACAGCTCAACTTCGGGTACCGGGTGGCGAGCACGATCATCGACCCGAGCGGTTTCGGGTCGACGCAGGTCTCCAGCAACCCGAGCATGCACGGCTGTCCGACGAGCTATCTCATCCAGGGCATCAATTTGCAGAGCGAATACCTGACCTGTGTGTCACTGCGTGACTCGGTAGGTAATGCCTTGGATCTGACGGCGTTCGTGCACGACGGACGCGGCAACGACGGGACCCAGTCGACGATCTACGGAATCAACAATCCGAGAATGCACGTCTGTGGCGTCAATCTGGCTATGAAGGGTGTGCACCGGAGCCAGAACGATCTGTTCTGCGCCGGATGACGGACGCGCTGGCGGGGGAGAAACATCCGCCAGCGCGGGAGCGTTCGCTTCCCCGCACCGGCGCAGCTGAACCAGCTGCGCCGGCTCATCCGTGCTCTGGACCAGAGACTCCCGTTCCGGCTCACAGGCGTCCGACAGCTCATGACGATCGCGCAGATCGGTGGGTCCTTCGTTACCGGACCGTCGCAGAAGTAGTCGTCGCGCCGCCGTGTCTCCCGATGGTTGACGGCTGCGCAAGGCGGCGCGCCTTGGGCACGGGGTCGGTTCACTGCCGGTCGTGCGGTTTCGTGTCGATAGGTCGTGCGGGCGGTGTCTTCTGGTCGGCGGCGGTCAGGCGGCGGTCAGGCGGCGCTCGAGGTTGCGCTGCCGTTCCTGAACTTCCTCGAGTGTGGTCCGGGCCACAGCCGGCGCGGTCGCCGCTTCGCCGGCTTCGCGCTGAGCTTCGCGCTCGTGTCCTTGAGCTCTTCTCGTACGGCCTTGGTCTCCGCCCGGGCCTGCCGGGCGTCGGCCTCGCGCTGCGCGGCTACGTCCGCGGCGCGCTTGCGGCGGTCCTCTCCCACCTGCTCCTGGGCGGCCTCGGCCGCCGCCGCGATCGCCTCGTGCTGCGCGGCGGAGCGGCCGCCTCCTCGGCGTCGGCGAGCATCTGCGCCTGGGTGACGTTATGGCGCGCAGCAGTTCGCGCCGGTCGGCGCCCAGTTCCTGCGGCTGCTCCAGCACCAGCAGGAATCGCTCGTCCAGCGCGAGCGCCCGCCGGGTGGCCTCAGCCGCCTCCTGCTCCTGCGCCTTGCGGCGGTTGGTCCGGTACTTGCTGCGGCAGGCCGCGGAGCAGTACTTGCTCGGGCGGCGCCGGCGGCAGCCAGGACATGCATGGCAAATGGACCTCGATTTGGCCGGCGGCGGGACCTACGGGAGGCAACCTCGCACCGCTCAACAGGGAATGATCACCCGAACCCTTGAGCATCCCGGTACGCCGTTCGGCGTACCTGGAGCGCCATCCACGGGCGGACGCCGCGCGCGAACGAAGCCGCGACGATGGCGGTGAGTGCTGGACCCAGAGCTGAGGTGAGACCATGGCGCCGCGAATCCGCAAGACCCTGTTGGTCATCCACATCGTCGCCTCGGTTGCGCTGGTCGGCGAGGTATGGGGACTGGTGGCGCTGAATACGGCCGCCACCCTGTCCAAGGACCTCGAGCTGGCGCACACGGCCTATCGGCTGATGCCCACCCTGGTGTTCGCGGGCGGCATACCGCTGAGCCTCACCGCATTGGCCACCGGGATCACGCTCGGCTTGGGCAGCCATTGGGGGTTGATTCGCCATTACTGGGTGGCGGTCAAGCTGGTCCTGCTCGTGGCCGTCATCTGCGTAGGCATGTTCCTGTTCGATCCCGAGGGCATGGCCGCAGCCACCGCGGGCGCCAGGCAGGCCGTCGCGGCCCGCCAGTGGGGTCAGGTCGCGGTGCTGGGCACACAGATCGCCATGCTGCTGATCGCGACCGCGCTGTCGGTGTTCAAACCCCGATGGAAACTCCGGTGACATCCCGGGCGTGGGCAGGCCAGAAATCGACCACCGGTCCGCGCGGCCATGGAACGGGCCCGGGCGGCGGGGTTCCCGTACTCCTGCGACCCCGCCGTCGGCCGCCCGGCCGCCACCCTGGCCGCGGGCGTGCCGGAGGGCGGTCGGGTGCTGGAGATCGGCACCGGCGTGGGAGTGGGGCCGGCCTGGCTGGTCAGCGGCCTGCTCCCGCGGACGGACGCGGCGATGACCACGATCGAGCACGATCCCGACCGGGCCGGGCCGGCGGCGCGTGGCTCCCGGCCGGATTTCGGACCTCCACGGGGGGATGCATTGGAGTTGCTGCCGAAGCTGGGGACGTACGATCCGGTCTTCGCGTACTCGTGATCAGCAGGCGTCGCCCTCCCTGGATGTGGCTCCCACGCTGGAACTACAGGGGGGATCGGGCGCTGCTCGGCCACTGGATCGAGCACATGGACTGGGTCACCGGCTGGCCCGCCGATCGCTAGCGGGGCGTCCCGTCGCCCTCGCTTCTGCGGGCGAGGCGTTGCCGTTGCCCCGTGTGCACGTCGCTCACCCACTCCCAGCCGGGCTTGGCCGATGGGCCGATCCGCGGGTCATCGGGGTCCCGGCCGTCCCGCAAGGCGAGCACGTACGCCCGATCCTGCTCGATCCGCGCCTGCGCCTGGCCGGGCCCGCCGACGGACCCGTGACCCGGGACGACGACGTCGGCCTCGCCCGCCACCTCCTCGAGCAGCCGCAGCGCCGCGAGGTAGTCCTCGATCGGGTCCGCGGCGCCGTCCAGGTCGAGCATCGGGACCAGGACGTCAGAGAGCATGTCGCCGGCGACGAGAACCCCGCGTTCCTCGATCAGCAGCGCCGCATGGCCCGGCGCGTGCGCCTGATGCTCGATGAGCCGGGCTTGAGGGCCGTCCCAAGGGATCCGCGCGGTTCCGGCGGGCAGGCCGGTGATGAGGCCGAGCAGGTCCAGCGGCACCTGCCCGGCGATCTCCGTCTCGAGCAGGTGGTCGGCGATGCGCTCCTTCGCGCCCGCGTCCGACAGCTGATCGCGGACGGCGGCCGCGCAGCGCGCGGTGCCGTAACGGGGCGCCTCGCCGAGCCGGGCGTGCCAGAGCAGGTGATCCCAATCCGGATGCGTGGAGAACCCCGCCACGACGGGCCGGCCCAGCTCGCGAAGGTCGCCCGCGAGGCAGCCGAGCTCGGAGCCGGTCACTCCCGGGTCGATCAGCAGCACTCCGTCCCGGCCCTGCACCACAACGGCGTTGCTCTGCACGAACGCGCTCTCGTGGACCAGCACCCCCTCCGCGACCTGCCTCAGCACGAGCTCGCCTCCTTGGCGTCCAAAACGGCGTAGCGATGCATCGTGACGCCCTGCTCGAACGATCGTTGCTCGATCAGCTCGAGATCGATCGGCATGTCGTAGTCGTCGAACAGCGGCCTGCCGAAGCCGAGGATCGCGGGATGGGTGAAGAGCAGCAGCTCGTCCAGCAGCCCCGCCCGGAGCAGCTGCGTGGCGAGTGCCGCGCCGCCCACGCTGATGCTCCCGTCGGTCCCGGCCCGAAGGGCGGCCAGTTGCTCGATCGCGTCGTCCCCGCCGATGATCCTGGTGTTGTGATCGGCGCTGCGGCGGGTGCGGGAGACGAGCACTTTGGGCTTGGCGGTCCAGATCTCGCCGTACTCGTGCATGAAGTCCGGCAGCGACGCGTCCTCGTGCGCCCGTGGCCAGGCCTCCTCCATGACCTCGTAGTAGATCCGGCCATGGACCATGAGCGCCAGCGACCGCGTCAGCGCATTGGCCGCGCGGTGCAGCTCCTCACCGATGCGCAGCCACTCGCCGGCACCGTTGTCACCGGGAACTTGCTCGATCCGCAGATCGAGGGAAACCTGCATCGAATAGACGAAGCGGCCCATCAGCTCCTCTTCCCAGGAGTGATTGTATTTTGCAACTACTATAGGTAGGGCGAAACACCTGTCAAGGAGGAATGGTGGAACCACGGTCCGGGTGTCCGGTCAACGCCGCCGTCGAGGTGCTCGGGGATCGCTGGTCGCTGCTCGTGCTGCGCGACGTCATCTTCGGCGACCGCCGCTACTTCCGGGCGCTGCTCACCGGGTCGATCGAGGGCATCGCCTCGAACATCCTCGCCGACCGCCTCGTACGGCTCGTCGAGGCGGGGATCCTCACCCGCGGCACCGCCGTACGGGGGCAGCGCGCCCGCTACAGCCTCACCGAAGCCGGCATCCGGACTCTTCCGATCATCTGCGCCCTCGGCGACTGGGGCCTCGACTGGCGCCCGGGCAGCGCCGGGCCGCGGAGCCGGCAGCAGTTCATGCGCGAGGAGGGGCCGGCGTTCATCGAGGAGCTCATGGACGAGCTCCGCGTCCGCCACCTCGGCGCCCCGCCGAGGCCGCACGACGGTCCGGGTCCGTTCGAGCGCCTCGAGGCCGCCTGCGCCGCGGCCGCCGAGCGGGAACACGCCGACGGAACGGCCCCGCCCACGTGATGGGGGAACTGCCGATGCGGCCCCCGGTGTACCGGAAACATACCCGAGCTTCCTAGCATCCCTTTCGTCCCAGAAAGTCATACCGAGACAGGCCTGCGGTGAAGCGAACCCTGACAGTGATCAGCGGGGCGCTCGTGCTGAGCACGGGATGCTCCGCCACGGACGCCGGCCCTTGTTCCGTCCCCCGCCGCGACGGTGAAGGCAGCGGCGAAGCGCTGGTCGTACCCGGCCAAGCACCTCAAGAAGAGATCCTGGAGTGACATCGAGGTCCTCAACGCGTCCGGAAATTTCGTGATCCGGCTTGATCTGTCCGTCCGCGGCTTCACTCCCGCCGGCAAGAAGAAGTGGCAGCGCGACGTCCCCCGCGACCGGACCTCCGGCTCCTCCAACCACCACTCCGCGGAGCTCATCCAGACCGCCGGCGTGTTGATCATGTCGTACCGGCACCCTGCCAGAACAATCCGGGCCGAGACAGGCCCGCTCGTCACCAACGTGATCGAAGCGCTCGACCCGGCTACGGGCCGGACGCTGTGGAAGACCGTCATCTCACTGTTCGTGACCGTGCTCGACAGCACGGTCTACACGGCGCTCTGCCGCGCTCAGCAGACCGGGCGGCGGGACGAATGCATGCTGAGCGCGCGGGACGCACAGACCGGGCGAGTGCTCTGGACGATCCCCACAGAGCACATGCCGTACATAGTGGACGGCGACGGCACCACGCTCGCGATGGGCACCCGGCCGGAGGGGTACGGCGGGAAGTATTGGCTGACGGCACTGGACAAGCGGACCGGAGCCCGGCTCGGCCTGCGCGTCGACGCTCGCAGGTTCGCAGGCGGGCGCCCCGTGAAGGGCGACTACTTCTCCGACACCTACGTGGCGGACGGCAGGGTGGTCCTGGTCACCAGCCGCATCAACCAGCAGGCCGAGAACTGCGACGTCACGGAGGCCGCCCGCGACGTGCGCACCGGGAAGCGAGTCTGGCACGCCGCCTGGCAGGACCCCGGCTGCGAGTACGGACAACGCTGGGAGGGCAGCAGCCTTCCCCGCGTGACGGGGGACGGCACACTGACGCTGCGCGACCCGGCCACCGGCAAGGTCACCTGGAAGGCCGAGCAACCCGGCGGCACGATCCTCGCCGCGGACGGCGGAAACGTGCTGGTGAGCTCCGACGAGGTCCTCACGCTGTACGGCAAGGCGCGCACGTGGACGCTGCACGCCGGCAAGACCCGGTCCTTCCTGACGAAGGAGCGGGTGCTGCTGACCTACTCGGATGCGACGCTGGCCTACGACGTCGGTACCGGCGAACCGCTCGGGGAGGCGAAGGGCAGTAGCGCGGGGCTGGGCGACGGCTGGGTGGCGACCACCACCACCGACCACGACAACGAGAAGACGATCATCACGGTCTACCGCCTCTAGCGTCCACGAGATGCCGCCGGAGGCGTAGCTCGCAGGGAAGCGCCGTGATCACTTCGACGTTCCGCGTGGAACCGCGAGGTCATGCATCGGGGGTTCAGGGTCCGTCGGTCCAGGTGTACCAAGGGCCCCTGAAGTGTTCATACACTCCCTCTTCCGGGCCCGGTACCCGATCCGGGATGTAGGCGAAGCCGTAGCTCTTCCAGTTCATGGTGGGCGAGGTGACCATGAACCTCGCTCCCCCGGGGATCTTCTCCACGTCGTCCACCCAATACAGGCCCCACCACCGACGGCTGTCATGGTCATCGCGCACCGACCGGGCGTAGCGCTCCAGGCTCGGCTCCGAAAGGGCGAAGCGCGCGTGAAGGGGCGCGTCGAGTTCGACCAGCAGCACGGTGCCCAGCGCCAGTGCGACTGGGACGAACATCCAGGGCTTCCACGCCCGCCGGCGCTCGCCAGGGCCCAGCATCCGTACGAACCAGGCCATGGCGATGGCGAGCACCAGCCAGTACAGCGCCAGTGCCAACGCCCAGTAGGACAGGCCGGGAGTGCTCGCCTCGATGAGCGTCAGGAGCGAAGCGAGTCCGGTGGCCGCGGTGAAGAGCGGGGCGAGGGGGTTGCGCGTCAGGCGCATGGGGGGCTGATCAGGTGCGGTCGGAGTGGCGCGGGCAGGTTGCAGGAGCTCCACGAGCAGGTGGCGGCGGCCGAGCAGGACGTCGAGCGCTTTCGCATCACTCGCGAGACGCTGGGGATGCCGGGACGCGCGGATCGGCTACGCCCGCGCCTCCACCGTCCGCCAGTCCCTCGGCACCCTGCTCGGCGCGCTCGAAGCAGCCGGCGTCACCCGCGTCTTCTCCGAGAAGACCTCCACCCGCGACACCGTCGTTTCTGCTGTTCACGTCAAGATGGCGGGTCTTCGGCGGATGCCATGGAGGCTCCTTACGCGGGCCTGCGCCAGCGGTGATCGAGTCCGGGCGTCAGGCATCGCGGACCGTCTTGGCCACCCGGCCGAGCAGTGCCCGTAGCTGCGTGGCTGCGTCCGGACCGAGGTCATCGGTGATCTGCTGCTCGACCCCGGCGATCACCATGTCGGCAGCGCGCAGCGCCTCACGCCCGGCGTCGGTGAGATGCAGTTCCTGCACGTGCCGGTGGCGCGGGTGTTCGCGGCGCTCGAGCTGGCCGCGGCCTTCCAGCCGGGCCACCAGTGACGCCACCGCCTGCGGGGTCACGTTGAGGCGTCGGGCCAGCTCGGCGCCGGTCAACCCGGGTTCGGTGTGCACCGAGATCAGGAGCGAGTAGTGCGCCACCGCCATGTCCATCCGACCACAACCTCGTCCTGGTGGCCCGGCGCGCCGACCGGCTCAACGCCCTGGCGCAGGACCTGCGCGCCGGCGGCGCCGGCATCGAGGTGCTGCCCGCCGACCTCGCCACCCACGACGGCATCACCGCCGTCACCGACCGGCTGGCCGCCGGCGACGTCCGCATGCTGATCAGCAACGCCGGCGCCAGCGGCTACGCCCCGCTCACCGAGGTCGACCCGGCCGACATCGACCCCCTGCTCACCCTCAACGCCGTCGCACCCATCCGGCTGGTCCGTGCCGCACTTCCCGCCATGCTCGCGGCAGGCGAAGGCACGATCGTCACCGTCGCCTCGCTGCTCGCCTTCAGCGCGGGCAGCATGGAGCCGCCGTCCCGGCGCACGCTGTACGTCGCCGCGAAGGCCGCCACCTTGGGCTTCACCCGAACGCTGGCCTGCGAGCTGGCCGGCACCCCGGTTCGTGTCCAGGTCGTGTGCCCCGGGGTGGTGGCCACGGAGTGGAACAGCGGCGCCGGCCGAGCCATCCCCTGGGCCATGTCGCCTGAGGACGTGGTCTCGGCCAGCCTGGCCGGGCTTCGCCTCGGCGAGACCGTCTGCGTCCCTGGCCTGGAGGATCAGGCCGCCGCCCTCGACGCCTTGCTCGCCGCTGAGATCGCCCTGCTGACCGGCGGAAACCAGCCGACCCTCGCGGCCCGCTACACCAGCCCGCGAGCATAGAACAGCCGTAACCGGCGCGAAGGGCGCCGCATGGGTGAGGCGAAGGCAGATCACGGCGGTTGCCCTCCGGATCGGTCCAGATCCGCAGCCACCCGGCCGCTTGCTGGTGCCGCTCCAGGACGGGCCACTTCTTCTCGAGCACGACATCGTCCACCGGCTCTCCTCAGCCATCGGCGAGACCGTACCGGGGCAGGTCGCCGGAATCGGCCTGGTGGAGCTTGACCCGGTTGATCTGCTTGATGCGCGGCGGCAGTCCACGTTCAGCAGCCGGGTGACTCCGAAACCAGGCTCCGACTCCCCATGCGAGTCCATGGTGGTGCCGTACCGGATGGCACCCCTCCTCCACCATGGCGGCCACTTCAGCGGCGGAAGGCCGCCTATTCGTCTCCCACCCGCTCCCTGGGCAGTCCCTTGGACGGTTTCCGCCCTGCCGCGACGATCAGGGCCCCCGCAAGGGCCCCGGCGACGTACGGTGACGGAACGAGCAGCACCGCGCCCACCAGGCACCACGCCGCAAGTCCCCAACCAATCCCGGCCGGCACGGCCACCCCGCGTCCGGCGAGATGCCAGACCAGGCAGCCCAGAAGGATCAGCGGCACGGCGAAGCTGCCGGGACCGGCCCAGAAGGCGACCTGGTTCTCCAGGTTCCCCCCTGTGCCGGGGGAGAGCGGGACGGCCGCCCAAAGCCCCCGCTCGACCCAGCCCGCGACGTCGTCCCGGCTGATGAGGGTCAGCAGGGTTAGGTGCCCGATCCCCAGCACGAGCATGATCCCGCTCGCCCAGCGCAGCAGCCGCTTTCCGGTGTTCATCGCGACGTCCTCTCCAGGTGGGCGCGCCAGGCGCGCTCTCGTTGCCGGGTCAGGGCCGGGCAGACGGCGAGGTGCCGGAACGAGGCGATGGCAGCCCTGTAGAGACGCCGGAACCCGCCGTTGGGCTTGACGAGGGCAGCCATCCGCAGCTCGTGGATGCGCCGGGGGATGGACGTGTGCGCGGCCGTGGGGAGTCTCATGACAGGCCCCGTTCGGCCATCATGGCCAGGAGCGTGAGCTGGTCGAGGTCGGGGGTGGCGGCGGGGTCGAGCTCGCGGTAGCGGCGGTGGAGGTTGACCACGATGCGCTCGGCGTCCAGCCAGGTGGCGTACTCGTCCAGGTCGACCTTCTCGATCGCCTCGGCGAAGGACAGGCCCTGGGCGTGGGCGGTGTCCGCCTGCTCGGCCACGTGGGCGAGGTAGCCGCGTACCGCGCGGACGCCGTCGGGGTCGGTGACCGGGCCGTGGCCGGGGACGATCGTGGCCGCGCCGGTGGCGATCATCCTGTCGCAGGCGGCGATCCAGCCGGCGATCGGGCCGCTCCACACGATCGGGGTGCAGCCGACGAACAGCAGGTCGCCCGCAAACAGCACGTCCGCGTCCGGCACGTGCACGACCGAGTCGGCGGCGGTGTGGGCCGGGCCTAGGGCCTGTACGGAGTTGAGATCAGAGGGATTTGCTGCGCTTTGGCCGGCGATCCTGGTACCCCTTCGCCATGGCGCGTGGAGACCTCACCGATGAGGAATGGTTCTTGATCGAGC
>NZ_JBFALF010000085.1:0-14387 GCF_040656115.1 Nonomuraea sp. NPDC050202
CAGCGGCACCTGGAATCTCGCCCCGATCACCCCATGACAAGAGGGTGAGCCAGCTCATGCCGACTCACCCAGCAAGATCTTCAGGACATTCCTAGGCCGTGTTTCATAAGGCGTTGAGCCACTGGTTGATCGCGGCGATGGTGACGACGGCTTCGTAGCGTACGGCGAGCTTGTCGTAGCGGGTTGCCATGCCGCGGTTGCCTTTGAGTAGGTTGATGCCGCACTCCACAGCGTGGCGCAGCCGGTAGAACGCGGGGTCGAAGGCGGGCGGGCGGCCTCCCTTCGCCCCCTTGGCCCGTCGGTGAGCGTCCTGGTCGGCCTTGCTCGGAATGCATGCCTTGATCCCACGCCGGCGTAAATGAGCCCGGTTGGCCTTGCTGGTGTAGGCCTTGTCGGCCAGGACCCGGTCCGGGCGGGTCCTGGGACGGCCACCGCCGAAGCGGGCCACCCGGATCTTGCCCAGTACCGGGATGAACTGCGGGCTGTCGCCCCGCTGATCGGCGGTCACCAGTGCGGCCAGCAGCTTGCGGCCCTGCTCGCACGCCAGATGGGTCTTGGTGGTCAGCCCGCCGCGCGAGCGCCCCAGCGCGTGATCGGGTGGCTCGCTGTGCACCCCGCCGGGTGGTTCCTTTTGCAGATCGCCGTCCCGGCGTGCTCCGGCCGCGTGCTGGTGAGCCCGGGTGATGGTGGAGTCCACGCTCACCGTCCACTCGATCTTCCCGGCGGCGTCCGCACACGCCTGCAAGGCGGCCAGGATCCGCGCCCAGATCCCCTCCCGCTGCCAGCGCCGGAACAAGCCGTACACGGTGAACCAGTGGCCGTAGCAGACGGGCACGTCCCGCCACGGCGCTCCGGTCCGGATCCGCCATCGGATCCCGTCGATCAACTGCCGCCTGCTCCACTTCGGCGGACGCCCCTTGCCCAACGCGGCAGGCAGATACGGCTCCAGCGCCGCCCACTGCGCGTCAGTGAGGTCGTGCCGCCTCGTCACCACTACGCTGGCCACCAGGTCTCCGGTGTTATCTTCGGTGGCTCTCAGCCGTGCAGCAAGTACATCAAGTAGTGTGGGCGGCTACTTGACGCACAGTATCTGGGGGTCCGTACGGCAAGTTGGGCAGCCACTGGCAGGCCTTCTTCAGTCGATTCGCGGCGAGGCCAGAGCAGAAAGGACCCGCTGCCGGAGCAGTTCGTACTCCTCGCGGCACCGACGAGGCGCATCCGGTGGCCGATGCTGTACGCGACCACCGACAACGACCTCGCCGGGTTGAAATTGATCGGACGTGAGGTCCACCTCGGTGCCGTCAGGCAGCCGATTCCAATAGTGGTTCCAGACCTTGGCGCCACCGACATGGACCTCGGCAAGGATCAGGTCACCCCCGAGCAGGTCCTGCACCACCAGTGCCGTCGTGCCGCACTGGCCCCTCGCCGGGTTGTCGGGCCGCCACTGTTCACGGCTTACCGGATCGCAGGTGTCGGGCCCCCAGGCGGCCCGCACTAACGGCCGCAGAAGTTCCACGTTCAGCATCCTGGGAGTGTCGCAGAAAAGCATGACATCTTCGGCGTGACCGATGTGCATATACGGCCGACGGACTGCGGATCAACGATCACAGCCAACTCGGCCAGGTCCTCGAGCCGGGGCCCGGTTCCTGTCACCTGTCACCCGGCTGCGACCAGGAAAGACGACCCTCGAAGGTGGTGTCCGGATCTGTCGATGAGCGCGCACTCCTGGCTTCCGGAGCGACGTCACGCGACGAGCACGGCGGTGAGCATCGAGAGATACGACTCGTGGGCGAGACGCAGGCTGTCAAGATCGGACGTCTCGAACCACGCCACAGCGTCGTGCTCGTCCGTCGCGGCGTTGACGGGTGTTCCGGTCCACCTGTCGATCAACCAGATCTGCATGTCGAACGTCGCGGTCCGGATCTCATGCAGCGGCGGGCCGGACGGCTCCGACGCCGTGATTCCCAACTCCTCCCGAAGCTCGCGGACAAGGCTCTCCCTCGGATCCTCCCCCTCCTCAACATGACCGCCCGGCAGGTCCCACACGTCGGGATACCAACGGCGTCCGGCGCTTCGATGACACAGCAACACCCGATCGCCGTCGCGAAGAACGGCCGTCACGATCCGGACCGGACCGGAGTCGTCAGCGGAGATCGTCATCGGCACATTCTGACCCATGCGGATCTGCGTTCGGTCAACTTGGCCTACGTGAAAGAAGAGATCATCATCCTCTGACCTGCTGGAAGGATCCTCCAACCCTAGATAACGATGGGTGCGTATCTCGCTGGCCAGTATCCAGCAGGTGGCGCGCCAGCCCAGGGGGGTGACATCGGCCAGGACCTAGCACAGCTGCGGCGGGCCACCACCCCGACGAATCCCGGGTGTACCCGGTCACTCGTAGCGTCCGACGTCCCGGATGCCGCGCATATCGCGGAGCGTGAGCGCGTGCCGCGATGCCGGGCGGCAGCCACGTGGCGAGCGTCGTCGGTCAGCGTCAGTCACGCCCAGGGTGACGTCGATCAGGACCGAGGAGAGATGACCGTTCGACATGGCCCGAGCCCACGCCTTGGATCCCGACCCGTCAGTCTCGCTTCAGCGCGCGTGCCCGCGCCGCGGCGATCAGTTGCCTGCTGCCTTCACCGGACACGGCCGCAGCCTGCAGGCAGGCGAACTCGCCTGCCCACCGGGTCACGGCAGCGGGCTCGTCGACGAGCTGGTAGCCGTGCATGGTCTCCCCATGCACCAGGGCAGGTTCGGCGGCGAAGCGCAGCAGCGTGAAGGCCACCTGCGTGGCGAGCACGCCCGCGTCCGCCGCGATCACCTGCACCGTGACGTGCGGCAGCGCCGCCACCTCGAGCAGATGGCCGAGCTGTTCCAGCATGACGCCGGCGTCGCCGACCGGGCGGCGCAGCACACTCTCCTCCACGACGACCGCCAGGCGGTAACGGCCCTCGAGCGCGTCGGCGACCCGGCGCTCGTGCAGGCCGAGCGCATCCTCCAGCCCGTCCGCGAGCCCCCGGGCGAGGTAGATCGCCCGCATGTAAGCGCGGGTCCGCACCAGCGCGGGCAGCACATATCCCTGGTAGTCGCCGATGGCGGTCGCCTGCTGCTCCAGGCAGGCCAAAACGGCCTCGCCACGCTGGAGGCCACTGCCGACGCTCGGCGCCGCTTCTCCGCGCTGCCGTGCCGCCCGTTCACGCTGCGCGGCGTTCTCCAGGGCGGCCCCGCGAACGCTCCCGACCCCGTACAGGCAGAGCAAGGCTCGAAGGTCAGACGGCCGGGGAACCGTCTGCCCCTTCTCCATCCGCCGGATACTCGCCGTCGACACATTCAAGCGAGCCGCAGCGCCATCGAGCGAGACACCCTGCTGCTCCCGCAGGCGCTGCAGGCAGGGGCCCAGCCCTTCGTCGAGCGCTGAAATGCTGGGGACGACCATCCGATCACCCTAGAGGTCCTAGCGGTCGGCCGCTTCGGAACGCACGCCATCCCCTCCAGATGAACGAGCCGCCGCAATGTCAGAGGGCTCCTGGGGCAGCCTGAACGGTCGCGTGCCGCGATGGTCACCCACGCATCCGGCCGGGTCTTATGGTGTGCCGCAGCTATTCCTTGTCGTCCATCTCGGGGGAACCGCCCGATGCCCGCAGCGGTTCGTCCGGGCTGAGCTTCCAGAGCCGCTCAAGGAGCGGCGGTTGGTCACTTCGGAGACGCCCTCAGCGTGGGCTGTCCGGGCCGGTGACCGACTCCAGCGAGGCGGCCCTGCAGGCCGCCTGCGACGCCGGCGAGCTGTTCGCGGTGGTCGGGCGGGTGAGCTTCCTGTGACCGACACCCAGCAGACCACGCCGACCACCGAGCCCGGCACGACGGCTGTGGCCAAGCCACCGCGCCGGACGACCGCGCACACCGCCGCCCAGCTGCAGACCGCGCTCGGCTGGAACCAGGCCCAGTTCGGCCGCGCCGTGGCTGCCGGCGTCATCCCGCCCTGCGACATGAAGACGCTGCGCTGGTCCGGCGGCGTGGTGGACGACCTGGTGGCCCGCCGCGTCGAGCTGGCGGCCATGATCCCCGACCTGCTCGACGAAGGCCAGCTCATGGGCGTGCTCGAGCTCGGCTTCGGCGACTGGCGGCGCGCCCGCGAGGCCGGCCTCATCCCCGGCCCGCAGCGGCCGCCGTACTGGACCAGGACGCAGGCCGACGCGCTGACCGAGCACGCCGGGCAGCTGCGCGGGCAGATCCCGCCGCAGCCGCTCGGCGCCCGCCGGTGTGCCGAGCTGCTTGCCGAGCTGACCGGCCTGCAGGTCGACCAGGCCGACATCGGCGAACTGGCCAAGCGCGGTCTGGCCAGCGTGGTCGACGACTACAAGGGCTGGGCTCTGTACGACGTCGCCGCGCTGCGCGCCATTCCCGGCGATACTGAGCGCCTGGCCGTGCTGACCGAGGTCGTCGCCCGCCGCGGCCCGGGCCGAGCTCGAGGAAAAGCTCACCCGTGACGACGGCTGGTGCTGGCTGGCTGAGTCGGACGGTGCGGTCGCCGGCATGCTCGCGATCCATCACCCCAACCACGCGGGCTGGATCGCGCCCGCCGTGCAGAAGCCTCCGCCCGTGGCGTACGTGGGCTCCTTGTACGCGCGTCCGGTCAGCAGGGGCCGCGGCCTCGGCGCCGCGCTGGCCGCCCACGCCCATGCCGAGGCAGCGGCGGCGGGCGTCGAGACCATACTGGTGCACTACGCGGCCCCGAACCCGCTGTCCGTCCCCTTCTGGTCCCGCCAGGGCTACCGTCCGCTCGTCACGACCTGGGGACGGTTCGCTTAGCGTACGGATCAGGAGGCCTTATCGAGGATCAGCTACTGTTTCCGTCGCCGCGAAGGTGGGAGCGAGGCAACGTGCCGGCGCATCGACACACCGGCCACGAGTCCAGGTAAGTCGTAGGGGCCGCACCCGACCACGGGCCCCTCGAGAAGGGCGTTCATGGCGGGCCGTGCAGCGCCCCCGCGTGGTCCACCGTGGCGGGAGATGGCCACGCGCAGTACGGCTGGTACGTGGCCAACGCCACGATCGGCGGCGTCGCCGAGCTGAACGCGATCTGGCACGCGCTGGCCCGCGACCATTTTCGGCTTCCGCGATGGTCACCTGGTGATCCGCTTCGACGACGATCCCAACGGCCGTGTCCTGTGCCACCCGAACGCCCGCATCACCTCCTCCACCCTTGCTGCCGCCCAAGCAGGCCGGCATGGTAGGGGGCAGACCTCAGACTCCCTCTGGACCTGTTTGACCGGTGGAAGAGCTGACGACCCTGGACCAAGTCGGTTTGATCCGACAAGGCCCAAGGGCCGCCGCTTAACCCACGGGAGGGGTTCCGCACCGACCATGCCAGTGGTCGGATCACGGCGGGCCACTCCTTCTCTTGGGCGGTGGGACGCCGACGAATCTTCCATCGACCCCGAGCGACCAAGTTATTCGTACCGTACACGGGCGACTACGACGGTGCGCTTGAAACGCGAGTTGCCCGCTTTATGACCGAGAAGTGAACTCCTCAAAGATCATTCGACTGTGAAACCGCTGGCCGGAGCAGACGGCAGCTCGCACGGACGGCTGAGCCTTGGTAGTGGGTGAACTGCTGGGTTCCTTCCCAGCAATCCGCCCACGTGTCACCGGTCAGATGGTGGCGGCGTCGATGACGAACCGGTAGCGGACGTCGGACTTCAGTACCCGCTCGTAGGCGTCGTTGATGTCGTCGGCGCTGATGACCTCGGTCTGGGACGCGATTGCGTGCTCGGCGCAGAAGTCGAGCATCTCCTGGGTCTCGCGGATGCTTCCGATCGAGGATCCGGCCCAGCTGCGGCGGGCGGGGATGAGGGCGAAGGCCGGGAGAGCGGGTCGTACTCGGGTTTGGGCGTCGTGCCCTCGGGAGCGTTCGGGGGCAGGCCGGTCTCCATCTCGACCAGGTGCCGCTCCCAGAACTGCGCCATCTCGGTCACGTGCGCGGGCAGTGCTTCCAACAGGCTTTGCGGGGAGATCTTGACCCGCTGGCCAGTCCCGACCACGTTGAAGTCCTCGGCCGACAGCAGATAGGGCAAAGCAACCACGGTCGTCTCTCCGCCAGCCGACAGGAGTCGCACCGTGTTGCCTGACAAGGCCACGACGGTATGCTCGGTGCCGCTGAAGACCACCCGGTCATTGATTCGCAGGACGCCTGGCCGCTCAGCCATGCCAGCTCCCAACTCGCGATGAAGCAGCCTCGACGATGGTGCGATCGCTGAGAACCAGCGATAGGTCGGCCAGAAGTCGGTGACGCCACATCAGATGGAACAGCACCGGCAGGGACGCGAGGGGATCTCCGGCCTCTTCGGCCCCCGCCATCAACGCGCGCGGACGGGCGAAGACGGATAGCAGCCGCGCAGCCAGCGCTTCGTCAAATATCGGGGATGTCGGTAACCAGCCAGCCACCGCTGGTTGGCGACCAGCACCCCATCCATCTGCCCCCAGACGGCGTAGCGCCAGCCCAGTTGCCCGCAGGCTGCCTCTGCCGCGTCGAACGCCTCTTGATCACGTTGTGCAATCCGGTCCAGCGGACGAGAGTCCAGCATCGGGACGCCACCGGCCGTCTGCACGAGAAAGTCGGGTGCGTGCCGGGGGATCTTCCTGCGGGCAGACCAAAGGAGCCACAACGGCTGCGACACGATCGTGGTCACCGCGGGGTCGAAGTCGAGCGCGACCAGGTGGTCGCGCTCGACCCATGACTCGTACCCGATGTGGCGCCCCATGGTGGCCGACCAGTACCAGCCGGGATAGTTCCGCTGCCCGTATAGGACGGGAACGACCGCACCGGCCGAACCAGGTCATCAGCCAGCTCGCCTAGCCACGCCCACGGGACACGCCGTTCTGTGCCGTCTTCTCCGACATAGATCGCATAGAACTCGTCCATCGCAGCCAGCTGCGTGCTCATGATGCCCCGTTCCGAGGCGGCGGGTCGTAGTAGCCCCGGCTCGCGATCAGGACGCTCTCGAAACACGTGTAGCGGTCGATGGTCTCCTGATCCGCCCCCGGATACGGGACCCCCGATCGGGACATCCCAACGGACAACTCCGGCACCACCAAGCCGCAGTCGCCCTGGTCAACCTCGACGTCGAAGCGGGCTCGCAGTTCCGTGATCACCTGCTCGGCAGGCGTCGAGAACAGATCCACACCAAGCAGGAACACCTGCGCCCGCGGCTCCACGTCGAAGTCTCGGTAGATCTCGACCGTCTGCACCACTCCTGCGGACCCGCAGAATACGTGCACGTCAACTCCCGATCCCATCAGCCGCCAATCCAGCGGCTCCGCACCCGGATACGGCGCGTACGGCTGCGGCGCGCCCCACGCCGCCAGCACCCGCCCTGTTTCCTCGAACGAAGCCCCCAGCAGCACCGGTCCAGCAGCCCTCAGCGGATCCAACTCGATGACCAACGGTGACACGTCGCCTCCAAGGCGTCCGACAGCCCCAGGAACCACTCCAAGCGCAGTGACATCCTCACCAGATCAGGTGAGAACTCGCCACATGTTTCGCCAGGTCGCGTGAGAAGTCGCCACTTCAGACGCGAAACCACGGGGTTGCCGTAGTACTCCGGGAAAGATCGGGCGGATATGAACCCCGGTGTACCCCGGTCTGCCGCCGCGCGCCCGAGGTGATCCGCCTGCAATAGCTCCCTGTTCAGCCCCCCGGGCCTTGATGGGGTCGGCCGGTCAGGTCGCGGTGTGCTGGTCGTGGTCGCGGAGCATGCGCAGGACGGTCGCGGCCGAGGGGTGACGTCCCTTCTTCTTGCCGCTGGTGATGACGAGCCGGGCGGCGATGTCGCGCAGGCTGAGGTCCTGTCCGCGCAGATGCAGGGCCATGGCGAGCATGTTCTCGTCGGTGACGGCCGCGCCGCCGATGGCCTTGCCGCGGGCACGGGCGGATTCGTGGCCTTCCAGGGTCCAGTCGCGGATGTACTCGCGTTCCATCCCGGACAGCGCCGCGAGCACGGTGAACACCACGCCGGAGGGGTCGTGGGAGCCCTGCAGCTCGCCGGTGAGGAACTCCAGGGCGATGCCGGCGGCGCGCAGCGCCGCCCAGCTCGCCCGCCTGCTGGGCGTGGACCGCAGCGCGATCAGTCGGGCCCTGTCCGGCACCGCCCGGCGCGGGGAGCCGTGGCCATCGTTCAGCACCGATCCGGCCGCCCGGCGGCGCGTCTACAACACCACCGCCTTCCTGGCCTGGTGGGATCGCTACCATCGCGGGCCCGGGCGCCGGCCTGCCGCGAAGATGTCCCGTCTCAAATGATCTTCTTTGAGACGGGACATCAGCGATCGCGTTGTTCTGCTCTGCGGGCGGCAAGCTGGTCGTTGACTGCTGCCTCCATGCTGGTCAAACGCGTCTGGACTTCGCCGAACTGTTCGTCCAGGCGCGTACGCAGCTGTTCCAGTGCGGTGGTGGGAGGCGGAGCCGGGTGGACGTGCGTGGTGGGCCGGCGGTGGATGCCTCGCAGGGCGAACACCGACAGCAAGCCCCAGTACAGGATGGCGATGCCCGTGGCGAGCATGCGCCCGCTGGCGGGGGTGGCGCTGTAGACCATGGCGACAGTGCCGGCGCCGTACAGGACCCAGGCCAGGCGGAGGCTCCAGGAGGAGCCTGTCAGCCAGCACAGCAGCCACAGGATCGCTCCGGTCACCGCCCAAGCCGACCAGATGGCCTCCGCTCCTGCGGGCAGGCCGGCGGCGTGGGCGGTGATGTAGGCATGGACCGGCGTGGTGACGACCTCGGTCAGGTGCCAGTCGACTACCCGCTCCAGCGTCCAAGCCCCGCCGGTGACCAGGCCGTTGGCCACCCCCTGAACGATGGCGCTGAGGATCGTGACAGCCAGCCACAGCAGCGTGATCACGATGAACGCCACGGCCGCGACGCAGACGGCCAGGACGGAGTACTTGGCGATCTCAGCCTCGCGCGGATCGTCAGCGAACCGCTCGTGCGCCCACTCCTGGACGCGTTGGTAGCGCTCGGCGATCCAATCGGCCACGTCGACCATGCGAAGATCTCCTTCACCGAAGGTGGGGGCGCGGGGTGTCCCCCGAATGGTCTCCCGCACGCGAGCGCGCTGCCCTGGCAATGACACGGAACTCGCCATGAGGTGACAGCTTCCGCCCTGCATGTCCCATGGGGGTGCCGCGTGCGGGGGTCGTGCACCGGCACGGTATCCGACGCCACCGACACTTCCACGGCGCATGAGACCCGTTCTGCGAGCCGGAGATGCCGTGGGGCGATGAATGAGACCTTGCGGCGCCGATCTCGATCAGTAAGCCGTGTCAACGATGGCGGCCGAACCCCAGGAGACACACAGTCAGGTGGTCGTGGGCCAGGCATCGGCTGTTCGGAAGGCCGCAATCGGCAACGACCCGCTCAAAGCTTCTCCTACGGGCCCGTGCCTTACCTGACCGGATATAGAGGCGCAGGTTACGACAGAGGAGACCAACTGATCACCAGGGTCCTCAAATCGGGAGGCATCATGACTGACCGTGCTCATCCATGCTGCTGCTCGCGCTTGCGCTGACCGCGATCCGCCATGGGCACTGCGGGCCGATGTCACCGATGGGCTGGTCAGCTGAGTTTGTGCTCGGCAAAGCTGAGCCTGGTTCGGGTATCGGTGTCTACCATGTGCCGCCGGGTGAGGCAGCAGAGGCCATCGACCCGATGTGGCATCGACGACGGCGACACGCTGTTTGCACCTTCGGCGGTCCTCGGCTTGGGCACCCCACTGGCGCTCAGGTGCGGCATGGGCACGGGGGGCATTGGAAGTGCTTCGTCGTCAGGGCGGACACCGCCCAGGAGACTGCGATTTGCCAGGAGACAACAGCCGTTCATTGACTCATACCACGACTATTTGTCAGACCCATTTGTGAGACTGTGTCGTACCCGAGCGGGTGACCGCCTTCCGCTTGTGAACAGCTACGGCGATCGCCGAGACGCTGCCGCAGAGCGAGGCAACCAACGCCGGCAACCGCCGACAACCGCGTGCGAAAGGCGAGGTGCGCCAACGATGGCCAAGAGCGCCGAAAACTACTTCCACGAGTTCACGACGAACGCGGCCGCCGATGCCGCGATGTCGCTGCTGCGCTCCTCAGATGCGATGGTTCATGTAGCGCTCATGGCCGCGCACCTGGGCGATGGGCAGATCGTCGATGGGATGACCCTGGTGGCGGCGATCGGCGAGGATCTGCTCACCCTGCCTGTCAAGAATGGTCCTGCCGATGGCGATCGGCACGGCGAGGCGGCCGCGGAAAGCCTTCTGCGCAAGTGGACCAAGAAGGGATGGGTGCACCGCAGTCTCGACCCGACTACCCGGCTCGAGCGCTACCAATTGGCCTCCGGAGCCGCGCAGGCCGTCCGGCAGATGCGCAGCCTGCGCCATCACACCTCCATCGCCACCGAATCGGCGCTGTCGATGGTGATGGCAGAACTGCGGCAGATCGCCGTCGCGGCCAACCCCGACCCCGGAGCGCGGAAGAAGGCCCTCAATGAGCAGATCGCGATGCTGTCTGCCCAGCGCGAGGAGCTGGAAGCCGGCGCAGCCCCCGAGATCAACCTCGGCGAGCTCGTCGACAAGGTGGCCGCCCTGGCGCAACTCATCGAACGCATCCCCACCGATGTAGCGCGCTACGGCGAGCACATGCACGCCAACACCGCAGCCCTGCTGCGCCAGAGCTTGACCGGGGAAGCAGCCGAGTTCGCCGAGACGCTGATCAACATGTTCGACGGGCATGACGTAATCGCGGCCTCCCCCGAAGGCCAAGCCTTTCGAGCCTTCGCCACCCTGCTGGGCAACCCGACCCAGCGGGCCCAGCTCGAAAGCGACATCAACGAGATCCTCCTGCATGTGCAGCCCTTGCCCGCGCACCTGGCACACGCCCTCACCGCCTTCATCGACACCATGTGGGAGCGCATGCGGGAGGTCGAAGACGTCCGCAAGGGCGCGTTCAGACGCATCAGCAACTTCGTCCGAGGCGGAGACGCCCGGCACTACCGCAGCATGCGCACTCGCATCACCGAAGCCCAGGCCGCCGCCTCGCGCGCCTTCCAAACCAGTCACAGCGGCCGTGACACGGGCTTCCCCGTGCCCATGAGCCCGGCCGTCACCACGTCAGTGGGCCGGCTGCGCCTCAATGACGGCGCCGGCTCCGCACCCGATCCGATAACCGACTCCAGCGGGGAATTCGCCATCGAACCCGAGGCCCTGGCCGCCCGTGAAGCCATCGACTGGATCGCCGTGCGCGCTGCGGTGCACGCCGCCATGGACGCACACGGCGGCTACGCCACCCTGCCGGAGGTGATGGCTCACCTGAGGGCGCCACGCACCGGCGATGTCATCGCCATCTGGCACCTGGCCGCCCGGCACGGCATCGTCAACGAGACCGCGCGCGAGCACGTCTGGGCCCACACCAACCGGGGCATGCGCGAGCTCATCGTGCCCTACATCTTCTTCGGCGAGGAACTGCCCGCCCCCATTGCCCCCGCCCCACGCCACCGCCACCTGCACACGCCTGCCCTGACAGCCCTGGACCTGCAAGGAGCCACCGATGGGTGAGATCGCCTCACCGTTGTTCCACGACATCTTCCACGAACAGGGCGGATCGGCTGATCCAGCCACGCTGGAAAACATCGAGGAGCTGTTTTCCACCTGCGGCCCTGCCGAGGTCGGCGCACACGTCACTCCCGGCCAGCCTGGGCCTCGCTTCGGAGGAGACACCAGCCAGTTGCCACCCGAGGCGTGCTGGACGTTGCAGGAACTGGTCGCAGCGCCGCACATCAGCGAAGACAAGTCCAAGAAGCACTGGCCCGTCCTGCTGCAGTTCGAGGACATCCTGCGCAGCCGCCTGTCGGAACTGGGTCTGATCTTGGAGATCAACCGGGACCGGGGCTATGCCTTCACCCGCCAGGCCGAAGACCCCAGCCCGCACAGCCGTGTCTTGCTGCGCGCCCGAACCCTGAGCCTGACGTCCAGCACGCTCGCCCTGTACCTCTACAACCAGTATCTGGTGGCGCCGGACGAGCCGGTCGTCGAAACCTCCGACATGGTCGAGCACATGCTCGGCTACAAGCCTGCTGATGACACCGACGAGGCGGCCTTCGAGAAGAAGATCCACGCGGCGATCAGGCTCTTGGATGAGGCTGCCATCATCAAGCCCGTCATCGGAACCAGCCGGTACATCATCCACAGCGTGATCACCGCTGTCTTGACCGCCGAACGCGTCGAGGCGCTCGAAGCCCGATACCGGGCACTGGTGGACGGCCCTTCGACCACACCTGACGGGACCACCGCGACAAGCTCCCGTCCCCTCGGCCCACAAGCTGCAACGGCCACCATCGCACCTGCTCCGACTGCTCCGACGCCCATCACCACCACACATGCCGCAGACGCGTCGGCCGAGAAGGGCGACCGCGGTGACCACGACAGCCGCAACGACCGCGACAGGGACAACGACGATGACTGACTACAGCCACGCCCGAACGATCAACCTGGGGCAATCCCGGCTGGTCCGCCTGCAGATCGTCAACTGGGGCACCTTCTGCGACTACAAAGATCTGCCGATCGACGAGCGCGGCGTGCTGTTCACCGGCCCGTCCGGATCAGGCAAATCCTCGCTGTTGGACGCCCTATCGATTGCGCTCCTGCCGAGCCGGGACCAGCGCTTCAACGCCTCGGCCGACTTGAGCGCCAAAGGCGCCAAGCAAGGTACCCGCAACGGAGCCGCTTACGTACGTGGAGCATGGTCGGAAAACGACGACGAACACGGCCAGTCCCAAGTGCGGTACCTGCGCGGTGGCAAACCGACGTGGTCGGCAGTGGCCGCGACCTTCGACGACGGGTATGGGACGGTCACCACTGGAATCGTGGTCAAGTGGTTCACCGGTACCGACGATGACAGTGGCGAGCTGAAAAGCATGCATCTGATTCACGACGGCCATTTCGAGCTGATGAGCGCCTTGGATGGCTGGGCCCACCGGCAGCGAAAACCCTTTGATTTGGGATGGCTGAAGGGAGCCTATCCCGGTCCGGCGACCGTCTATCCCACCGGCGAGCTTGATTACACCCGCAAGCTGGCCGCGCGCATCGGCCTGGGTGAATCCAAGATGGCCCTGTCGTTGCTGGGCAAGGCCAAATCGATGAAGAACGTCGGTGACCTGAACCTGTTCATCCGCGAGAACATGCTGGATGACCCCGAGACCTTCACCGCCGCCAACACCATGGTCGCGCTCTTCAAGCCGCTGGACCAGGCGTACCAGACCGCCTACCGGGCCCATGCGCAAAGGCAGGTCCTTGAGTCGGTACCGGCTGGCTGGCAGCGTTACCTCCGCGCCAAACACGATGCCGACCGCGCCGCAGCCCTGTACGGAGAAACGGCCCAACGGTACCTGCGCGGCATGCACTTGCAGCTCCTGCAGGACGAGATCGCCCGCTTCGGCGAGCGTATCGGCCGGCTCACCGAGCAGCTCGCCGATGAACGGACCGAGCAAGCCGAGGCGGAGCGGGCCTACACCTCCCTCAACGACCAGTTGCGTGAGCAAGGCAAGGCGCTGATGGCCTTGCAGGGCGAACACGACCAGGCCACCGCGCAGCACCATACCCGCAAGACGGCTTACCAGCTCTTCAGCAGCCACGTCCAGCGGCTCGGCATGCCTGCCCCGCGTGACCAAGACGGTTTCGTCGCGCTGCGGGCTCAGCTGGGTGCACTCCTGCAGGAAGCCCGCGCCGCGCAGGCACGTATCCAGCCCGGCCGCCGCGACGCTGGCCAGCGCGCTGGCCAGGCCGCCGCCCGGCACCGCGACCGCGCTGCAGAACTCGCCGCGCTGCGCCAGGCAGGGACCCTCATCCCGCTCAAGGCCATCGAACACCGCGAGCGCATTGCCCGCGGAGCCGAGGTGGCGGTGGAGGACCTCGTCTACGCCGCCGAGTTGATCGACATCGCCGAGGAGCAGGAGAGATGGCGGCCCGCGGCCGAGAAGGTGCTACGCACCTTCGGCTTGCGGCTGCTGGTACCGAAGAGATACGGCGATAAGGTCAAGACCTTCATTGACGACCACGACATGCGCGGCATCGTCGACTACAGCATCGTCACTGCCACCTCCACGCACCAGCCGCAGCCCTCCCCCCGCACTCTCGCCGGCAAGCTCACCGTCGACCGCGGCCATCCCAGCGGCCTGTGGCTGGCCGCTCAGATCGCCAAAAAGTTCGATCATGTGTGCGTGGAGAGCGCCCTCGACCTAGGGCCTGTACGGAGTTGAGGTCAGAGGGATTTGCTGCGCTTTGGCCGGCGATCCTGGTACCCCTTCGCCATGGCGCGTGGAGACCTCACCGATGAGGAATGGTTCTTGATCGAGC
>NZ_JBFALF010000086.1:0-13655 GCF_040656115.1 Nonomuraea sp. NPDC050202
GGCGAGGTCCTTGGCGATGATCCGGCCGTCCCGGTTGAGACGTTCCAGGAGCAAGTCACGGCGTTGGGCGGCCAGCATGCACGTTTCTCCTTGTTTTTTCCGAGAGATTCATCTTATCGTTCCCTACTGCCGGCCGGGTCGAGCTCGACGCCCGTTGGGCAGAGGGCGGCCCCTGGTTCAGGGCCACCTTGCGTGGCGGAGATCGGAATGATGCCGCCCGCCCGAGCTTGACCGGTCGTCCTTGTGGCCCGCTTGACGGCCACCAGCGGCGACACGCAATCGGCCATCTGCCTTGTGGCTCCTTGTGGCCTCCGCGACCGCCGATTCCCTTTCCGGGACAGCGACCGCCCAGTTCTCCCAAGCGCGTCACAAGCATCTGTAGGCAGGGTTAACGGACGAATCCAATACAGGAAGACGGAATAGGTGTATGAGAAATAAGGCGACACGCGGTGCCCTGCTGTCGGTCGGAGTGATGGCCGGCCTGGTGGTCGGTGGCGGAGGAGTTGCCGCCGTGACCGCGGCCGTGGACAGCTGAGAGATCGTGGCCTGTGCGGGCGAGGACAACGTTTTGCGCCTGGCCCCCAGCCCTTCCCCCTCGCCTTCGGCCACGTGCCGCGATGGGGAGAAGGCCCACTCCTGGAACGCCGTCGGGCCGCAGGGGCCTGCAGGTCCGCCCGGTCCTGGGGCCGGTGAGACCTACCAGTCCGTTCCGCCTGCAGGGCTCGGGTACGTCACCAGCGATGCCGCGCCCACACCGCAAACGGCGGCGGTGCTCAAGGACCTGCCCGCGGGCTCGTACGTTCTCAACCTGGACCTGCGGATCAGACAGCAGTCTGGAGACCCGCAGCCGTTCGACGCGGAATGTGGTCTGGAGACCCCACCAGGAGGATTCAACACTGGGACGGTGCCGAAGTGCCCGCGGGCCGGCAGTGGTCCATGAGCTTCACCAGAACGGTCACCCTCAGCAGCCCGGCTTTCGGTGTCCTTGAAGTGCTACGCGTCGACCAAGAGGTACGGGACCAGCGGCGTCCCGGTGGTCTTCCAGCGGCAGTACCTGACCGCGACCCGCGTCTCCAAGGTCACCCAGACCACCTGGCCCCGATAGGCGGTTCACCCGCCGGGCGACCTTCCTGGGCCACCGGCGGGGTCCCCATGGCATCGTGCAGGCGATCGCGGGCTGCCGGCCTTGGCCGTGTCGCGGACACGCGAACGGCCAGGGCGGGGCGGAGATCCCGCTGGGAGATGCGCGCGCATCTGAGGGAATCGGGGCTACGCCGGCAGTGCGGCCAGGGCGGCGTTCAGCCGTTCCTCATGGTATCGGTCGAACGCCGTCAGCATGTACCGGAAGCAGGACACCCGCACCCGTCCTGGGTCGCGCCTGTCGATGTGAATCCGCCAGTTCGCCTCGTCCGGATCGTCCATCACGAACTCGAACGCCTCGTCCGGCCGCCGAAGGTGACGCCGAATGGCATCGACCGCTGCCTGGGCCGTACAAGGCTCGGCCAACCTGGAGAAGCTCTCGGCCAGTATCGCCACGACCGCGTCGGGATAGTCGGCGGGCACGGATCCTGCCTTGGATCTCACGTACAGTCTGTGGGGCTCCGCTGAAGCCTGTGGCGGGCTCGATGAGCCCGCCACAGGGACAGATCATCTGTCGCAGGTCACGGGGTAAGCGGCCTGCGCGATCGGCTTGTTGTGGCTGAGCACCTCAAGTGCGACGGTCCCGTCCGACTTGGAGGGCCGCGTCCACGAGGTCTGCAGCTCCGCCCATCCGCTCTTACCAACGGTCACCGTGCCGGCACTTCTCGGCTGCCCGTCGATCAGCCATCGGTAGCCGATCTCCGTACCGACCGCAGCCGCCAGGCGGCCGTTCGCCACCATGTACGGAGGCTCGGCGCAATCGCCGTGATATGCCTGCGGCCAGAGCGCGGCAACGCGCACCGGACCGGGCGAGGGGTCCTTCGGAACGCAGGTCCAGGTGTAGGCGTGGTACTTGCGCGGCCTGTTCTGGTCGATCACCTCGATCATGACGGTACGGGTGCCGCTGCCGTTCAGCCGACTGTGCCACATATCGCCAATCGTCTGGCCCCGGCCCCGCTCAAGCCGGGCGGTCCTGACCGGCCCCGGCTCGTCGCCCGCGATCACGCGGTAGCGGATCTCGGTATCCCGGTCTGCGACCACCACGGCGTCCGCCCTGAGAGTGACCACGCCGTCGCACTCGCCCTTGTAGACGGGCGTCGACATGGAGCTGAAGGTTACCGTGACCTGCTCGGTCCCGGGACAGGAGAAGCTGAACGATCGCTCGGCCCGCGTGCCGTTCTCAAGAATCAGTGCGATCTTGTGAGATCCGACGTCCTTCGATGTGAACTTCCAGTTGGCCGTGGGGCTCGCGATTCGCGGGTACGTGCTGGCGAGGAAGTTCACCTCCTCCAGCTTCCACTGCGTGTCATCGAGCTTCCACCAGTACTTGACCTTCTGCGCTGGTCCGGCCGGGAGGGTGATCTCGCTGTCGGCCCAGTGATCGACCGGCTGGGCGCAGCTGCCGTTGTAGTCGCCCGGATGGACCTGGGTGATCTTCACCGTCGGCTTCTGCCCGGCCGGCGGCGGGTCCACAGGCGGGGGATCCACCGGTGGTGGCGTTCCTGTGCAGGTCACCCGGTAAGCGGCCCGCCCCGAGTCGTGTCCGCGGGCGGTGAGGACGTCGATGGCCTTCCAGCCGCTGGTGGAGGAGCCCACACTCAACGGCAGGGTGACCTGGCGGCTGCGGGGCCCGCCGGCCGGGAAGGAGATCGTTTCGGTCCGGCCCTCGCCGGTGGCGCTGTCGATCCACCGGTAGGCGACCGTCGCCGGCGTGCGCGAGATCTGGATGGTGCCGGTGAAGGTGACGGTGGTGGGACATGTGCCCGTGTAAGTGGCCGGGGTGACGTCCACGTCGGCGGCGGCGATGAGCGGCTCGTCCGGCTTGGCGGGCAAGGGGTTGGCCACGTCCCACACTTCGGCCGGGCCGTCACAGGCGACATGGAAACGGGCCTTGGCAGCCAGCCCCTTCTTGCCGAGGATCTCGACGGCTTGCCAGCCGGAGGTGCTCTGATCGAAGGTCTGCCGGTCCTTCACGGTGACCTTGCGGGCGCCGTTGACCCTGAAGCTCTTGATCACGCTCTTGCTGGCGTTGCCGCGTACCCAGCGGTAGCGGACGGTTCCCTTTCCCTTGGCCGCGACCACTGCGGAGAAGCCGACGGTGGTGGGGCAGACGCCCGAGTATTTGGCGGGGCTCGCCTTCACCTTGGCAACAGCCGTCGTGAGCGGCTTTGCCGCTGTGGCGGCCGAGAGTGCGGCTGTTCCGGCCGCAGGGGCGGCGCGCGCGGGAGGGGCGGCCAGCAGCCCGCTGAGCAGCACCGTGCTCAGCAGTAACGCTGTCCTTTTCATGAGTTCCTTTCTCTTACTAGCTGGTGGTGAAGCCCTACATCGCCTCGGTCGGGCTGAGCTCCGGGCAGGCGGCGTCGATGAGGGCTTGAAGCAGGCGCTGCGGGTCGTCCGCCAGCATCATGCATACGTACAGCCACCACTCGGTGCCGAAGACCGCGTACTCCCGGGTGGGGTGTCCTCGCTCGGCCATCGCGGCGAGGCGATCGGGCCCGCAGCCGAGCAGGGTCTCGAACTCCCACGGCGCGTCATCATGCCCCCCTCCGCCGAGATGCTGATCGATACGGTGAATCAGGTCCCAGTCATGGGTCGCGAACGAGCACAGGTGCCCCGAGTCGGCCAGCGACTCGGCATGACGCAGGTAGGCGGCAGGCAGGGCGGGATCCCCTGGCGAACAGGCGATGGTCTCAGACTCCGGAAAAGCACCCTTCACCAGGCGAATCCGGCCAGGCAGCGCCAGCAGCGCCGGCAGGTCGTCAGCGGTGCGGTACAGCCGCGCCTGGACAGTGATCCCGACGTGGCCGAAACGCTCACACAACTTGCGATGCACGGACAAGACCGCGTCAGTGAGGACGGAGCCCTCGGCGGAGATCACCATCTCTCGTCCCGTTTCGGCGGTGACCTGAGCGATGCGGAGTGCGTTGCCGAAAGCAAGATCCTCGTCGATCGCCAGGCCGATATGGGACAGAGCCAGCGAGACCGAGCAGCCCGGCGGAAGCCGGCGTGCGGCCTCGACGAACACATCCGTCTCCGCGATCGCCTGTTCGGGGTCGCGGCAGCTGCCGCCCATGTATTCGACGCTCGCACGGTGGCCGGCCACCATGATCTGCGCTGCCTGTTCCACGGCATCCGCCAGGCTCTCGCCGGCCACGTAGCGCCGGGCCACCCTGCGGACGATCCGGCCGAGCACGGGGTCGGCGAGTGTCCGGGCCTTCACCTTCTCATTCAGCGCAAGCCCGCGCAGGACCTGAGCCGCCTGGGTTGATGATTCCTCGGTAACGACGAGCGGGTTGCTCATGAGAGGTGCCTAACTGTCATAAGTAAACAAGTGCAATCGCGGCCACATCGGCCCGCCGGCCGGTCCGCGGCATCAACGATTCAGAGATGCCACACACCCCGGAAGCGGCAGGAACGTCTGCCGAGGAGAGGGAGGCGACGCCACCTGCGACGAGAAGCGAGGTGGCCAACATTTCGACCCCTGGGAGGGCGCGACCCGTTGACCACGAATCTTTCTGGGCACGGTTCACCTTTCCGGAAACCTGTGATGTGAAGGTCGACGCCGCGCCTGCAGAACGCCGTCCAAGGCGTACCCCTTGGAGAAGGCAAGGCGCGAAGCGATCGGGCGCCGACGATATCCGGCGCCCATTGTCGATCGCTTGGCACTTCTTGCGATCACCGCACTTGTACCGTCGACGCTGGCAGCGCAGTGGCCTGACCAGCGCCGACGTCCAAACGCGCCCTATTCGATGATGTAGGCGATCCGCTGCATGACCGTATCGCCCTTGCTGTCGGTCACGATCACCACCGCCTCATCCTCCCGTGGGGCGGTGAAGGTAGTGGTCGCGGTGACGGTGCCACCACCGGTCCGCTGGGTCACCTGCGCGTCGGTCATTGATCCGCCGTCCCAGACCACCTTGGCGGTGTGAGTGTCGGACGCATCAGCGTCGGTGAACTCGACCCGTAGCGTGAACGGCTCGCCCTCCTTCCCTCGCAGCGGCGGGTCCGGCACCTGGATCACCGGGCCGGCGTTGGCCACGGCCCCCCAGGCGTCCAGGGTCACCGCGTACGCGGGTGCGCTGCCCCGTGCGGTGGTGAAGGCCAGCTTGCCGGTCGCCTTGCCTTCCGCAGTGGGCGTGAAGACCACCTGCACCACGCACTTGGCGCCGACGGCCAGCTCAGCCGGGCAGTCGTTGGTCTGCGAGAACGGGGCGTCGGCGGCGATGGCCGTGATCGGCATCGGTGCGTTGCCGCGGTTGGTGAGCGTCACCGCGACCGGATGGCTGCTGCTGCCGATCCGTACCCGGTCCGGCCAGGAGATACCGGTCTTGTCCAGCATCGGGCGGACCGTGGCGATGGCCTCGGCGCTGTTGTCGCCCGGCTTGAGGTCCGCGACCGTGAAGCTGGCGGCGCGTGCCCGGGTCTCCAAGACGGTTCCGTCGGACAGGCCGGCCGGAAGGACGGTTCCCACCTCGACCGTGGCCGAGGAGCCCGGCGGCAGTTCGGGGACGGTGATGCGGAAACCCTCCTTCAGTGGGCTGCACGTCCCCTGCTTGGCCGCGCAGGTCGGGGTCCCTGCGTTGTGGGGAATGAGCAGGTCCAGGCGCACGTCGCCGGCGGTGCCGGGGCCCTTGTTGGTCACTGTGGCCGTCCAGGTCAGCGCCGAGCCCGGTGCGGGTTCGGCCGCCGACGCGGTGTGTTTCACCTCCAGGTCGGCCGGTGCCGCCGCCGTCGGCGTCAGCACGAACGAGCGGGATTCCTCGATGAACCCGTACACGTTCGCCGAACGGTCACGGACGAAACCCTGCGCCACGATCTGCCCGGAGGAGTTGATGTCGTACAGCGTCTTCAGGCCGATGCACGGCTGGGTGGTCTCCCAGGTGTGCTCCGGGCATAGCGGACGTGGCAGCAGCTCGGCCAGGTTGTACGTCACCCCGGCCAGCCACAGCGCCGGCACCGCGCTCTCGGGCGCGCCGGCGAAGCCGGCCACCAGGCCGTGGTCGTTGACCGCGGTCGCAATGCCCGCGCCCAGATCCGTGCGCTCGCCGTTCTTCCAGGTGTAGGCGTGATGGACCACCGTTTCGTTGCTGGCGTTGCACAGCCCGCCACCGACCACCAAGCCGGAGGCGTTGACGCCGTGCGCGGCACCGGCGACGCCTGTGCACGTCAGCGGGCCGACGCGGACCGGCAGTTCGAGCGCCTTCGTACTCGTCCCGTCGTAGAAGGCGGGGCTGCGCGAGATTGCGCCGGGAGTGCGGGACGTTACGTAGGCCGCGGCGACCTCGCCGCGCGCGTTGATCCGGCCGCTGGGCTGATCATTCGTCCACAGCTCCAGGTCACCGGCCAAGGGTGTGGCCGTTCCTCCCTTCCACATCACGTACGCGCCGGAGCCGCTCCGCTTGTCCCTGAACCCGAACACCTGGCCGCTGTCGTTCAGGCCCAGCGCCATGCTGTCGTGAAGCTCCTCGCCGGACTCCGGATGCAGGTCGCTCACCTGGCCGTCGCGGTAGACCGCCGCGTGTTGCTCGTTGCCCTGGGCGGTCGTGGTCATCGCCCAGCCGGAGACGTCCCCGGCCTCGTTGATGCCGGTCGCCGTCGCCGCGCACACCATGACCGGCGCATCGGTGCACGGCAGGACGCCCAGGTCGGTCAGCTTCCCGTCCTGCCAGCGCACCGCCCGGGTCTTGGTGTCGGTCAGCCCCGCCGTGGCCGCGACCTGGCCGCGGTCGTTGATCGCCACGGCCTTGGTCAGGCCGGCATACCCACCGGGCAGCGTGCCGAGCTCGGTCACCGCATAGGACCCGAACCGGGCCACCACGGTGTGCGGGCCGTCCATCACCAGCTCCAGTGTCCCGCCGCTGTGCCGTTCCTGGCCGTCGACGATCCACCCCATCGGCATCCGGCCGGCATCGGGGGTCGCGGTCACCTTCACCTTGGTGCCGGGGCGGTATTTGTCCTGCTCCGGGGAGGCGGCCACCGAGCCGCCGGGCTGCGCCGACAGCGTCAGCTCGAACCGCTGCTGGTCTCCCTCGGCGACCTCCACGACGCCCTGACCGGTCCGCAGGCCCTGTGCCGTCTCGGCCCGTACCACCACGTGGTACCTCCCGTCGGCCAGCGCCTCACTCGTCGCGCTGTAGACGCCGGCACCGCCGTCGTCCTTTAGCACCAGTTCGTGGCGGGCCCCGCCCAACGCTGACAGCACCGCCTTCACCGTCGCGCCGGTGACCGGCTTGTCGTGGTCGGTGACCGTGGCTGTGACCTTCACCCGGCCATCGTCGGAGACCTGCTCAGCCGCGACCGCGACCTTCAGCGGGCTGCCTGCCACCCATGCGCCCAGGTCGACGGTGACCGGTTCGGCGCCGGTGTTGGAGATCTCCACCTTCCACGCCCCGGCCTGCGGCTGGGCGACGCTCAGCCCCTGGAACGGCTCCACGGCGACCTCACTGCCCGCGGTGTACGATGCGGCGGGCTTGCCGGAGGGATCCCGCAGCACCATCCCCACCGTCTGCGGCAGCATGCCGACCACCCCGAAATGCGACCCGTCCGGCACCTCCAAGGGCACGCTCACCGTCTTGCCCGTCTCAGCCGTCGCCGACAGCGTGGCGAACACCGCACTGGCATCGCCCTTCGTGGCCTTCACGGATCCGGCGCTCTTGAGCGGGGCCGGCTCCCCCTCTCCCGCCAGCAGCGACGCCAGCCGCGGCGCGACGTAGGCCTGCGCATCCGCCACCGACTTGGTCATCTTCACATGCGTGGTCAGCGTGGTGGGAACGTCGGTGTAGACGTGCCGCGCGCTGTCCGCAGGGACGACACCGTCGCCGTCAAAGTCACGGGGGTAGTGGGTGCATATCGACTTGTTGCCCACGCCCACCAGACTGGAGATCTTCACACCCTTCAGATCCGTGTACTCGGTATTGAAGGTGTTCATGGAATCCGTGGTGAGCTCCTCGATCGCGGGCGTCAAGGGCATCTCACTGTTCATCCCGCCGTACCAGTTGACCAGGATGTCCGCGCACGGCGTTCCCCTGTTGGGGGTGCCCAGCTGCAGCAGCCGGTTGATCACCGGCTTGCCGTCCGGCGAGGACGGCATACCGGCCTGGATGTACCTCCGGGTAATGACGCCGCCCATCGAATGGGCCAGCACGTCGACGTGGAACGCACCGGTGCGCTTTCTGACGCCCTCGATGTAGAGCCCCTCCTGCTCGACGTTCTGCGGGAGGGTGAAGGTGCGGCGGCCCTCGTTCTGGTCGCCGTCGGTGTTCATGCGGCCGGGCACCTGCCCGTCGCCGACCGCGAATCCGTGCAGGTGGGGGTTGATGCGCCGCAAGATCGCGTCGTAGCCTTCCCACGCCTGCTTGGCGTTGCTGCGGAAGCCGTGCACCAACACCACGGGCTTGGGTTGCACCCGGATGGACTCGCTGTCGGACGACTCCTGCTTGCCCCCAACGGTGAAGAGTTCGGCCAACAGGCTGCGATATCCGCTCGCGTAGCCGTCTCCCCAGGCGAACCCGGCGGTGTCCCAGGTCATCCGTTGGGTGTTGACCTCGTGTGGTTCGAGGTCGATGTCGATCTCTCCGCCGGGCAGGGGCTTGCCCCGATGGATCTCCGAGATCCGAAGCTTGCGGGAAAGGCGGAACGGGGTGGGATTGCGCACCGTCACGGAGATGCGGACCCGATTGCCGTCGATCGTGTTCGCCTGGCCGTCCGGCACCTCGGTCCATTCCTCCGAGGGATAGCGTTGCGTTTCGAGGCTGAGGGACTTGATGACAGGGCGGGGACTGCCGGGCTCCAGCAGGTAGGCGTATTTCGCATCCGTCGGCTCGCGGTTGGCTTCACCGACGATCTGGTCGTGATCGTTGATGTCGGTGGCCGTCAGATGGGGGCGGCCAAGGGCGGCATCGTCACACGTCTCGCTGAGGTGCACCGTGTAGCCGGTCCAGCCGGATCCGCGTTTGGTCGCATAGCGGGCCTGGATGTCATAGGGCGAACTGATCAGGTCCCGTCCCGGCGGTAGGTCCTCGCCCTTGCGCCAGCTCACCTCCTGCTCGCCGTCAGCCCTGGAGACGCGCTGGAACTGCTGGATCCACACGATCCGTAACGTGTCCACCGCCGTGATCTGACGCAGCCAACGCGGTGCGCCGGCATTGTGGAGCGCCTCCAGCAGCCGATAGCCGTCGGCTCCGATCTGTCGCGCCAGCGCGGCGCGTTCGTCCTCCTCACGTGGCAGCCGATATCCTTCGGCTCTGGATCCGTACTCTTCGATCCAGCGCGGTTCGACATGGGCGAGGAGCCATTGCGGTGCGGCCGCGGCCAGTGCTTCCAGCCCCGCCCGCAGCGTCTCGGCGACGAATTCCAGCCTGTTGAGGGTGCGCACCGCGGCCAGCACGTGGGTGGAATCGCTGCGCTGACGGCCACCGGCGGTGAGCAACCCCAGTTCGGCCAGCTTCGCCAGCATCAGATCCAAGATCTTCATCTCCTGCCCGTGGCCAAGCAGGCGATTGCGGAAGCCGTGGAGCACGGTGAAGTCGAATCCCGCATCCGTCAACTCCAGGCCCAGCAAGTACTTCCAGTCGATGCGGGACCGCACCGCGTGGGCCGCCTGGCGGTCGGTGAGGTTCTCAGCAAACTGCATCACCGACACCAAGGCCAGCAGACCAGGTGATATCCCGGGACGCCCGCGGCGCCCGAACGCGGAGGCAAACTCCTCATCAGCGAACAGCACCCCCAGTTCGTCGCGTACCCGCATCGCCAGGCAACCCTTGGGAAAGGCCGCCTGCGCCACAGCCGCCGTCAGTTCGGGCACCTGCGGCCACGGACGCGGCTGCATCGACACCACTCACCTCATCCTGCGGCGTTGACAGGAGGATCGCCGCATCCAAGATCATCCATGATGACGATCAACAAGGAGAACCTGAGAGGCGCCACGCAATTGGGCAACAGGGTCATCGAAGGCTGGTACAACCTGCACCGCCCGCACAGCAGCCTGGGCTACCGTAGCCCTGCCGACTACGAGGCCGCCGCGGCGGCCTGACCACCACAACGATGGTGTCCGCGGAAGCGGAGCAAGCTCAAGGTCTCAACCGGTTGCCGACAAGACCTCTCAAGCACATCACAAGTCCCTGCGGACAAGATCAGTGGCGGAATCCGGGACCGGTGAATCCGAAACAGGAAGCAGGACCTTACTGGTCATGCTCAAGATGAGGAGACAGACATATGAGCAGCAGAGCGAGAAGCAGTGCCTTACTGTCAGTGGGAGTGATGGCTGGATTGCTTGTCGGCAGCGGAGGGGTCGCGGCTGTGACCGCCGCGGTAGCGAGCGGGGAGATCGTCGCCTGCGCCGGCGAGGACAACGTCCTGCGCCTCGCTCCGGCCCCTTCACCCTCCCCGTCTCCCTCTGCCACGTGCAGCGCAGGAGAAAAGACCGTTGCCTGGAACGCCGTCGGGCCCCAGGGCCCTGCGGGTCCGCCTGGCCCCGGGGCCGAGGCTTACGAGGCCTGGGGCAACACCGTCGAATACCTGATCAGCGGCGAGCCCGACATCACGCGGAAGAAGGTGGCGGTGCTCAACAACCTGCCTGCGGGCTCCTACGTCGTCAATGCGGACCTGCAGGTCGTGCAGCGGTCCGGAACCCCGGCGCCGTTCGATGTGGATTGCATGGTGACCGCCTCTTCTGGGGGCGGCGTGCCTGGGCAAGATGCCGAGTTGGCCGCAGGCCAGCAGTGGCACGGAGCCTTCACCAGGACGCTCACCCTCAAGAGCCCTGGTTCGGTGTCCTTGGAATGCTACGCCTTGGGAAGCAGAGTCGGGACCAGCGGCGTGTCCGCGATCTTCTACAGGCAGCACCTGACGGCGACAACGGTTACCAAGCTCCGCCCCAGCTAGACGGTCGTCGAAGGCGACGGTCCACATGCCACTGCGGCTCAGGACCGTCGCCTTCTCACCGACCCTCGATGCGACTGTTCGCCTTGGTTGAACGGGTGCTGGGCGAAGGATTCGAGGCTGCCTCCACGGAGGCCACGGAAGTATTGCCTCGTGCCATGCACGCGCTGAACGTGGAGGTCGACCACAGGTTCCAGAGACCTGGAGGGACCCATTCGAGCGAGACTTGGTCTCCGAGCGCATCCTGGAGGGCCTGAAGGGCGCGCGCCCAGGGCCACACGGCCAGCCAGCCGGTCGCGGTGACCGACGAGGTGCTCGCCGCCACCCGGGCCCCCGCCGTGCGTGGCCAGCCCATTACGCAGACCGCCGCGAACTCGGCGTCGGCCGCTCCATGCTGCACCGCGCCCCGGAAGACGACGGCCCACCCACCGCCGGCACTGCTGCGGCACCCCGCGCCGCCACCGTCTACGACCTCGACCTCGACGTCACCGGCACACTCCTGCCGGATTCAGATCGGCGAGAAAAGACGTCCTGGCGCATAGCTGGCCTGTTCGTCTGTTCCCAACGGATCCCGGCTCTACGGACGAGTTGGGGCTCAGCTGGGCGGGCGCGCGAGGAGTTGTCGTTGATCGCCTCGTGGCTTGTCGACAATGACCGCTTGAGATCTTCTTGCCGAGCCACGGCGCGGAGCCGGCGTGGCTCGGCGTTGTGGGCGGCCTTATCCACGATTACATGGGATCCCCTTCAAACCCGAGGAACGGTTGGAGCCCGGGAAAGTCCTGGGTGGCGGTGCCGAAGTCCTGGAACAGTGTCCACTCGGTCCTGCCGAAGATGCCGTCGTCCGCGATGTGGCCCGTGTGCGTGCCCATGGCTCGCGCCATGCCGAAGTCGCTGGTCAGCTGGAATACAGGGCCGCCGCTGTCGCCGCCCTGTGTGCTTCCGTTCGGCCTCTTGGCGGAGATCAGGTCCGTGAGGCACACATAATCGTCAGTGCAGAGTTTCGTGAACTTGCCGTCAACGGTGTGCCCGCACGTGGCCCCTGTGATCGTGCCGGAGACGCACAACGACTGCCCCTTGTACGTCCATCCCCATCCGATCACTGGCTTCAGGAAGTCGTCCACGCCAGGCGTGCCGTCCCAGATCCAGCCCGAGCCCTCGTTCACCGAGACGACACCTGTGATCCTGATGAGCAGGAGGTCGTGCTCCGTGTGCTTGAACTCGGCGGTGCCGATCGCCTGGCCCTCTCCGTCCGCGAACCGGTCGCCGGGGTCACCGCAATGGCCGGCGGTCAGCATGAACCGAGCTCCGTTGTAGCGTACGGGGAAGCCTCCGGTGCAGTGGTAGTCGAGGCCGGAGTCACCGCCGCAGCCGCCGATGGGGCCATAGGAGTTGTTGCGGATCGCCAGGCCGCCGTACCACGGGATGTCGTCGTTGCAGCGGGACGCTGTGGTCTTCATCGGCTCCTGCACGGCAAGCTCAACCGGAACCCCCACGTCCGGCAGCGCCTGCCGGGCGAAGCTGGCGTCTTTGACGGAGGCGGTGAGACCGCTGCCGTCAAAGGACAGTTTGACGGCGTGGACCTTACCGCCGTTCTCCACCCCTGAGGCGGCCCAGAGCCGGTCCGCGGCCTTCTCCAATTCGCGTTGGGAGTGTATGGCAGAGCGCACCTCCACTTCGGCGATCTCACGAGCCTGACGGATGGCGGTCTGTACGCGCCCCGGGATCTTGTCCTTCCACCAGACGACCACCCGGTCTCCGGCCAGTTCGATACCCGAGTAGCCTGCCGGCAGGCCACCGTTCTCCACCGCACTTCTGATCTTGTCGGCGGCCTTGACCAAGGGCTGCTGATGTTTGATGGCGCTCTGTATCTCGGGCACGATGCCCGCATCCTCCAACTCTGCGCCCAGGGCCGCCTGGCCGAGGCCCGCGTCCTGCACGCCGGCCGGCATGCGCGGCCGCCGATCGACTGGTCATGGCTGTCAGCGACATGCCTGCGCGCCGCCGCCATGGCCGCACTCGACCACCAGCCTGAATGCCACACCTTGTACCGAACGCTCCTGCCCTACAGAGGGCGTATCTCCGGAGTTTCGGGCATCATCTGCACCGGTCCGGTGGACTGGTACCTAGCTCTGCTGGCCACCACCACCGATCACCATGAGGCCGCCACCGAACACCTCAGGACGCTGCAACGACTGGCGACCGAAAACAACCTGACCTGGTGGCACGACCGTGCCACCGAGGCTCTGCGCCGTCCTGCCAACCTGCGCCTGCAACTGACGGTCGGAGGTGCGGGATCGCGGCCCGGTCCAGCGCGAGCGAGATGATCGGCTCGGGTGCGCCTGAGCGACGATGGTCTCGGCACGTGGCCGGCGTACTCGAACACGACGTACATGAATCCGATGCCGCCGCCGAGCCCGTTCGCCGCCGCCATCGAGCACAACCCGACCGGGCGCCCCGAAACGTCAGGTGGCGTGGATGATGGGCATGCTGAGCGCCCGCACGGTGGCGTTCTCGCTGCCGGCGTCGGTGACGATCCCGGCGACGTCCGCCAAGGGCAGAACGGTGAACCGGGAGGCCGCGCCGATCTTCTCCGAGCTGGCCAGCACGTAGGTGTCGGCGGCCTGGCGAGCCAGGGC
>NZ_JBFALF010000087.1:0-13264 GCF_040656115.1 Nonomuraea sp. NPDC050202
CTTGGTCGTTGACTCATCTACCGGAGACCTCCTCTCTTGTCGACCTACGACACCGCGCAACCGCCACTCCAGACCACTTCTGAAACACGGCCTAGTACGGCAGCCGCCATTTGTCATGTGAGCTGGGATGATGTGCGCCTGGTCGGTACCGGATTCTGACGGGATTCCCAGACAACGAAAGCAGCCGCTCGTGATCATGTCTGTGTGACGAGAACAAGATCCAAAGCGGCTGCTGCACTCATCGCAGAGGCCAGGCGTGTGCAACGGAACCAGGGCTGGGCACGTCGTCGGTCGATCAGGGAGTAGGCACGGAAGCCGGGGCCCTGCCGGGGGCGTAGGTGCCGGGGAGCTTCAGCGGGCGGCTGCAGGGGACGCCGTCCAACTCCAGGTGGCGGCTCACGGCCAAAGCCGGACCAGAGTACGAGGTCGCCGCCGAACCGGTGCACCAAGCGCGTGGTCGTGGATGCGATGCGATGCATTGAACAGTTGCACGGCAACCAATACATCTGTATAGACTCTTGTACGTGCGACCAATATCTGAAGAAGACCTGACCACGCGCGCCCGCATCCGCGACGCCGCGATGGCGTTGTTCGCCGAGCAAGGGGTCAAGGCCACCACGATCCGCGGGATCGCCGAGACCGCCAGAGTCTCGCCAGGCCTGGTGCAGCACCACTTCGGCACCAAGGAAGCGCTGAGACAGGCTTGTGACGAGTACGTCCTCAGCTACATGCGTGAGCAGGTCAACGTAGGCGTCACCGACCGCAACCTGGCCAAGCCCGAGTTCATCGAGAACGTGCACCGCACCGCGCCGCCCCTGATGAAGTACCTCGGTCGCGCGCTCGTGGACGGCTCGCCCGCGGCCGCCGCCATGTTCGACGAACTCGTCAACGTGACGGAGGAGCATCTCGCCCGCGGCGAGCACTCCGAGGCCGACCACCGCGCCCGCGCGACCGTACTGACGGCGATGAAGCTGGGCATCACCGTGCTGCACGAGCACGTCTCCCGAGCCCTCGGCACAGACCTGTACGCCCCGCAGGCCGCAGTGCGCGTCGGCAAGGCCCAGCTCGACCTGATCAGACCGGAATTCCTCGGCCGCGAGCTGTTCGACCAGGCGCGGACGGGCCTGGAGAAAGTCGAGGGACAACAATGAACGCCGCGGTGCACATTGACGGCCTGGTCAAGACCTTCGGCCGGACCAGGGCACTGGACGAGCTCGACCTCACCGTCGCAACCGGCGAGGTGCACGGCTTCCTCGGCCCCAACGGCGCGGGCAAGACCACGACGATCCGTATCCTGCTGGGTCAGATGCGCGCCGACGGCGGCCGGATCACGTTACTCGGCGGCGATCCCTGGCGCGACGCCACGCAACTGCACCGAAGGCTCGCCTACGTGCCCGGCGACGTCACCCTGTGGCCCTCGCTGACCGGCGGCGAGGTCATCGACCTGCTCGGCAGGGTACGTGGCGGCCTCGACCCGAAACGCCGCGCCGAGCTGCTGGAGCGCTTCGAGCTCGACCCGCGCAAGAAGTGCCGCACCTACTCCAAGGGCAACCGGCAGAAGGTGGCGCTGGTGGCCGCCTTCGCCTCCGATGTCGAACTGCTGGTGCTGGACGAGCCGACCTCGGGCCTCGACCCGCTGATGGAGGCGGTCTTCAACGAGTGCGTCATGCAGGAGAAGCGCAACGGCCGCACCGTGCTGCTGTCCAGCCACATCCTGTCGGAGGTGGAGACGCTGTGCGACCGCGTCAGCATCATCCGCGCCGGCCGTACCGTCGAGACCGGCAGCCTGGCCGACCTGCGCCACCTCACCCGCACCTCGGTGACGGCCGAGCTGATCGGGCCCGCGCCGGGCCTGGCCGCCCTGCCCGGCGTACACGACGTGACCGTGGACGGCGCGCGGCTGCGCTGCCAGGTGGACGCTGACGCGCTCACCGCGGTGCTCGCCGAGCTGGCCGCGGCGGGCGTACGCACCTTGGTCACGCAGCCGCCGACGCTGGAGGAGCTGTTCCTGCGCCACTACGAGGGAGCCGCCAGATGACCGGCACCTGGACCCAGATCCGGCTCATCCTGCGCCGGGACCGGGTGCTGCTGCCGGTGTGGATCGCGATCACGGCGCTGCTGCCGGCGAGCATCGCCTCTGCCACCACAGACCTGTACGCCGACCAGGCCGCCCGCGACGCCTTCGCGGCGGCTTCGGCGAGCAATCCCGCGCAGCTGGCCATGCGAGGCCCCATCCACGACGCGAGCGTCGGCGGCCTGACCGCCTGGACGCTCGGCTCCTCCCTCGCGCTGATCGGAGGGCTGATCAGCATCTTGCTGGTGATCAGGCACACCCGGCTCGAGGAAGAGACCGGCCGGCGCGAGCTGCTGTCCTCGGGCGTCATCGGCCGTCACGCCCCGCTGGCCGCCGCACTCACGGTCGTGCTGGCCGCCAACCTGCTGCTGGGCCTGTTGTCGGTGCCCGCCCTGGTCGCGAGCGGCCTGCCCGCGGGATCTTCGCTGCTGTTCGGCCTGTCCACCGCCGCGGGCGGCTGGGCGTTCGCAGCCGTCGCCGCCATCACCGCGCAGCTCACCGCGTCATCCGGCACGGCGCGCGGCATCGCGATCGCCCTCGGTGGCCTGCTATTCGCGCTGCGCTCGCTGGCCGACACCGGCGGTGCCGGCTGGCTGGCCTGGCTGTCACCGTTCGGCTGGGTCCGGCTGACCAGACCCTACGCCGACGACCGGTGGTGGGTGCTGGGGCTGATCGCGGTGTTCGTCGCCGCCCTGGCGGCGGTCGCGTTCGCCCTGTCCACGCGCCGTGACGTGGCCGGCGGCCTGATCCCCGCCCGCCCCGGACCCGCCACCGGGACGCTGCCGGGCGCGTTCGGCCTGGCCGCCCGGCTGCACCGGAGCACACTCGCGGGCTTCGCGATCGGTTTCGGTGCGCTCGGCGCCCTGCTCGGCGTGGCGGCCCGCGGGCTGGACGCCCAGTTGGACACCCCGCAGTTCCAGCAGCTGGCCGCGACCATCGGCGGCGCCGGCGCACCGATCTCGGATGTGTTCTTCACCTTCGTGATGTACGTGCTCAGCCAGCTCGTCGCCGGGGCGGCGCTGGTGTCGGCGCTGCGCGCCCGCGGCGAGGAGGCGGCGGGCCGGGCCGAGCTGCTGCTGTCCACCCCCATCGGCCGGCTGCGCTGGGCACTGAGCCACCTGCTGTTCGCCTTCCTGAGCCCGGTGCTGCTGCTGAGCGCGCTGGGCGCGGCGGCGGGGCTCACCTACGACGGCGACGTGGCCCGCGTCACCGGGGCCACGCTGGCCTACCTGCCCGCGGTCTGGACCGTGATCGGGCTCGCCGCCCTGCTGTTCGGCCTGCTGCCACGGCTGGCGGCCGCCGTGAGCTGGACCGCGCTCGGCCTCTTCCTGGTCGTGGATCTGCTGGCGGAGTTCAAGCTGGCCACAGGGATCGTCCTGGACCTCTCGCCGTTCGTGCACGTGCCGGCGATGTTGCTGGGCGGCTCCTCGTCACCGGTGGCGCCCCTGCTGGGGCTGACCGTGCTGTCCGTCACCCTGGGCGCGGCGGGGCTGGCGTTCCTGCGCCGCCGCGACCTGATGCCCTCCGGCTGAAGCGGCTCAGCAAGGCGCTGATGACCGACATCGATCGGGCGCACGGAACCTTCAGGCGGGGCGGCGGCGCCGGTGGTAGGCGTAGGCCAGGGCGAGCACGGTCGGGCCCCACAGCGCGAGCGGGGTGATGCAGATCATGGCCAGCGCCTGCCACCAGCCGTTCTCGTACGCCATACGCTCGGAGAAGCCGAGCCAGGTCAGCACCATCCACACCGAGACCACGCTCAGCACCAGTCCACCGGTCACGGCAGGAACGACCGCCGCCATCGGTGGCACGCGGCGGCCGCCGATGACCGGGATCCAACTCGGAACCACCTCGCCCCACCGGCGCACCAGACCGATGCTGAGCAGCGCCGCCAATTCCGTGAGCACACTGAGCCCGAACACGTACGGGATGGTGATCCACAACGGCGACACAGGCGCGTCGTCGAGCTGACCCATCTCGAAGTGAAAGGCGAACGGCAACCTCCACAGGCACGAAGGCAGCAGCAGCCAGGGAAGCGCGTAGGCGGCACGCAGCGCCCAGCGGGGGACGGGCTGTTCGGTGTCACTGGCGGCTGGAGCCTTGTGCAGCAGGTTGATCGTCATCGTCGCCTCCTGGTTTCTAGGGTCGGGACCCAGACTGCGCTCACGCGGGCAGGAAGACATCTGCCGATCGGCCGATTCGCCGGCGCGAGCCACTGCCCTAAGGTGCCGCCATGAGGTTCCTTGCAGGCGGGCTGGTGGCAGCCGGTGCGTTCGCGCTCGCACTCGCCCTCCGGCCGCTCCCCAGCCCGCTCGTCGTCGTGCCCGCGATGCTCACGGCCGCGGCCATGTCGCTTGTGTGGTGGCCGCGGGCACGTCCTCGCACCGCGGCGATCACGGCGGGCGCCGGTGTGCTCGGCGCGACGTGCACGCTCGTCTGGCTGGCCGATCCGGGCGTCGCCGGTGGTCCGTCGACCTACGTTCACACGGTCGCCGTGCTGACGCTCATCACGCTGACCGTGCGCTGGGCCGCCGTGCGGCAGGCAGTCCCGGCGGTGGGGGTGGCCGCGATCTCCGAGGCGCTGCTGGCGATGCAGATCACTCAGCCGCCGCCCTCGGGCTTCGACGCGGTCGCCCTCACCCTCTTCTGGTCCGTCGGCACGGCGGGCGCGGTCGGTCTCGGCGCCTATCTCCGCGCCCTCGACCGGCGCCGGGTCGACGCGGTCAGGCAGGCCCGCCGTACCCAGCGCGTGCAACTGGCCCGCGACCTGCACGACTTCGTCGCCCACGACGTCAGCGCCATGGTCCTCCAGGCCCAGGCGGCGCAGATCCTGCTCGACCGCGATCCGTCCGAGGCCGCGGCGGCACTGCGGGCGATCGAGGAGGACGGCGCGCGGGCGCTGGCGTCGATGGACCGGACCGTGCGCATGCTGCGCGAGCTGGAGGGCGAAAGTGCCTCCGCCGAGCCGCTGCCCGGGCTCGACGGCCTGCCTGATCTGGTACGGCGTTTCGCCGACGCGGGCTTCCCCGGCACCGAGCTGCGTATCGAACCCTCCGGCCCGGTGCCGCGCGAGGTCGCGACCACGATCTACCGCATCGTCGTCGAAGCGCTCACCAACGTCAGAAAGCACGCGCCGGCCGGGTCCAGCGTGGCCATTCAGGTAACCGACGAGACGCGGGCGGTCGTCGTGACCGTGGCCGACCATGCACGCGACCAGGCCCCGCCGCGCCTGCCGTCCGCCGAACGCACCGGCGTCGGCCTGGCCGGGCTGGCCGAGCGGGTGCAGGCACTGGGCGGCGAGTTCACCTCCGGCCGCGGCGCCGGCGGCGGCTGGGTCGTGAAGGCGGTGTTCCCATGACCATCCGGGTTCTGATCGCCGACGACCAGCCGGCCATCCGGCGCAGCTTCCGCACCATTCTCGATGTCCAGCCGGACCTGGAGGTGGCGGGCGAGGCGCCGGACGGCGTGACCGCGCTCGACCTCGCCGAGGAGCTGCGGCCGGACGTGGTCGTCGCCGACATCCGCATGCCGCGCATGGACGGGCTCGAACTCACCCGGCGCCTGGCCGGCCCCGAGGCGGCGGCGCCGATGCGAGTGATCGTCGTGACCACCTACGACCTCGACGAGTACGTGCACGCCGCGCTCCGCGCGGGAGCCTGCGGCTTCCTGCTCAAACACGCGGGGCCGGTGCTCCTCGTGGAGGGCATCAGAGCGGCAGCCGCAGGCGACGCCTTGATCAGCCCCTCGGTGACCGTGCGCCTGCTGCGCCACCTCACCCCGTCACCCGCCCGCACCGGCGTGCCCGGCGAACAGCCGCTGAGCGACCGCGAGCTGGAGATCGTCAAGCTGGTCGCCGCAGGCAAGTCCAACCCCGAGATCGGCGCCGAGCTGTTCATCTCGGCCGGCACCGCCAAGACCCACGTGGCCAACGTCCAGCGCAAGCTCGGGGTGCGCAACCGCGTGGGCATCGCCGCCTGGGCCTGGGAACACGGCCACGCATGAACCCAAGCGAGCGCCTCGGTTTGAGTGGGCAGGGCGCTCGGTACTCCGCCGTGCCGAGCACGGTGGAGGAAGTGGCGTCTCCTATTTGCCGGATTCCTAGCGTGTCGCGGCCAGCCATCGGCTGACAGCGGCCATCGCTGTCCCCTCGCTGTCGGCGTCGATGCGGGCGGCGAGGTCGGCGATCGTGACCTGGCGCAAGGCGTCCGCCCAGGCCTCCTCGGCCGCGGCCATGGCGCGGGCGATCGCGCACGGCCGCTCGCATCGCTCGGCCGGAAGGGCGAGCGGGCCTCGCTGCCGGATCTCCGTGCACCGGTAGGCGGGCTCGCCACCGTCGATGGCTTGCACAACCTCCAGCGCCGAGATCTGGGCGGCGGGCCGAGTCAGCTCATATCCGCCCACTTGCCCGGCCGTGGAGTGCACGATGCCCGCGCGCGACAGCGCCTGCAAGTGCTTGGCCAGGTAGGCGGGAGGGGTGCCGTGCAGTTCGGCGAGCCGTGCCGCGGGGATGGGCTCGCGGCCCTGGCTGAGAGTGACACAGCTGTGCAGCGCCCACTCCACCCCGTTGGACAACTTCATGGTCACCAGCCTACCCAACTCGGACGCCGATTGTCCGAGTTGTGATAGAACTCGGACAGAGCTTGTCCGAGATCATAGGGAGTGTTCATGATGTTGACCTCTTCGCCACCCGACAAGCAGGTGCTCGGGGCGGCAGGACTGGCGATGTTCGTGGCGGCGGCCAACCTGCGGCCGGCGATCGCGGCGGTCTCGCCGCTGGTGGACCGCATCCGCGCCGCCCTGGATCTGACCGCGACCGGCGTGGCCCTGCTGACGACCGTTCCCACGCTGGCCATGGGGTTGTGCGCGCCGCTGGCCGCCGTGGCGGGCCGCCGGTTAGGGCTCCATCGCGGGGTGCTGCTCGGCCTGGTCGTCATCGCCGTGGCCACCGCCGCCCGCCTCGCCGGCGGGTCCACCTGGCTGCAACTGAGCTGCGCGGCGGTCGTCGGGGCCGGCATCGCCATCGCCCAGACGCTGCTGCCGGCCATCGTCAAGAGCCGCTTCGCCGACCGGGCCGGCCTGGCCACCGGTATCTACACCGCCGGGCTCGGCGCGGGCGGTGCCGTCGCGGCCGGAGTCAGCACGCCGCTGGCCGACTTCCTCGGCTCCTGGCCGGGGGCGCTGGCTTCCTGGTCGGTGCTCGCGCTGGCCGGGGCGGTGGCGTGGGCGGCATCCCGGCGTTCCCTGGCTCTGGACCGGGTGGCGGCCCCCGCGGGGCCGCTCACCACGGGGCTGCCCTGGCGTAGCGGGGTGGCCTGGCGGGTGACCGCGCTATCGGCGGTCAACTCCGCCCTGTACTACTGTGAACTGGCCTGGATCGTGCCCCTGCTTCAAGAGAACGGGCTCGGAGCCGGAGCCGGGACGTTGCTCACCGTGATGATCTGCATCCAGGTGGTCGCGATGCTGGCCGTCCCGGCCGTGCTCGGCGAACAGCGCGACCTGCGCCTGGGGCTCGCGCTGACGGCGGCGCTGACCGCGCTCGGCTTCGCCGGCCTGGCCCTCGCCCCCGGAACGGTGACCTGGCTGTGGATCCTCGCCTTGGGCGTCGGGCACGGCGGCCTGTTCACCCTGGTGCTGACGGTGCCGGTGGCGGTCAGCCGTGACTCCGCCGAGGCGGGCAGGATCAGCGCGATGGCCTTCTTCGTCGGATACGGCTGCGCCGCCCTGGCCCCCATGCTCGTGGGCATCCTGCGCGACGCCACGGCCGATTTCCGCCTCGCCTTCATCCTCCTGGCCGCAGCGGCCACGCTGACCATCGTGCCCATCACGCGGCTCCAGAAGGCGGCGCATTCATGACACGGCTCAACCCCGCTGAAATCATCGCCCTGTACCGCCGCTGCTACGCCGACCCGCCCTGGTCGGAAACCCCCGAACAACTCGACACCTACCCCGATCGCTTGTCGAAAGCCCTGGAACATCCCTTCTTCAGGGCGTGGGTCGAACGCGACCACGAAGGGAGGCTGCTCGGCATCTGCTACGGCTGGCCGACCCCCGCCGATCTGTCGGGCAGCCGGATCTACGACCTGCTCAAGAGCTCCTTCGGCGCACCCGCCGTCTCCAGGATGACCTCGGGCTCCTTCGAGGTCGTCGAGCTGTTCGTCCACCCCGAGGCCCGCGGGAAAGGAATCGCCTCCGCGTTGCTGTCCCAGGCCGTCGCCGGCTGGCCCAAGGCCTGGCTGATCACCTCTCCGCAAGCACCCGCCGCCCGGCTGTATCACCGCCTGGGCTGGCGGGAGGCCGGTCCGCTCGTGGGCCTGGGTGAGCCGCCGCTCTGGCTGTTCACACTCGAAGGCGATCAGCGGATCGCACGGGAGCAATAAGCTGGCATCAGAACCGTGATCACCGGCATCCGGATGCCGCGCATGAACTTCATCCTGGAGCGGTGGGTGCGGTCCTGCCGACACGAGCACATACCGAGCACATCAGCCCTTCAACCCCGTGATATCCCCATCGCTCGTGCGCACATCACCGCAGGTCAGGATGCCTCCTAAGACATACAGAGCAGTCTTCGAACGGCGCGACCATCGGAGTGCACAGTCGATGACACAAGACTTCCTACGCTGGCGCTACCGAAGCGCGAGACGCCGCGTTCTGTACATATTGAGCAAAGCATTAGCACCGCGACGCTTTCGATAAGTCAAGCGTTGGCGATCAGCATGAACGAACATAAATACTAGATCAAGCATCATCTCGACTCGCCTCGAAGCCGCAGTCTCGGATTTACGAGGACGCAGGCCATCGGATTAGAAGCAAGATCGTTAAGTGTCGCGCCGTGCCATTAGCTGATGGTTCGTACCACCTCAGCGCGATTGGTGTATCAGGTGGTGTAGGAACCTCCCGTCACCCCAAGGTGCCCGGTTCTTGCGGTCGCTGGATGAGCTGTCATTCGGACGAAGTGGGTGGAACGGGCAGCCACTGTTCGTGGACGAGTTCGAGTTGCGCCCGCGCCACGACGACGAGCAGGGCGGAGCACCCGACTACGCGGTGCTGTGGACGGAACGACTGTGGATGATCGAATTGAAGACCGAGAGTTCAAGCCACCGGCGAGACCAACTTTCCGGTTACTACGCGTTCATGTGGTGGCGTGCCTGGACCGGTCGGTGGATGAGGTGATGGCGTGGTTCGCCGGGCTGGCTGCCGATTCGACTGTGGACCCGGGGGTCAGGCTGGCGGCCGTGGTGCAGCGGGCCCGCTGCGCCCCGGAACAGATCGGCGAGGACGTCGTCCCGACCGCGATTGGCCTGGGACCCATTCATAGCTGTCGGTCAGCAGCGCCCGTAGGCTCGGCAGCGCAGCCATACAAGGGGGGCCGATCTCCCCCACCACATCCGCTCGGATCGCCGGGAGTGCGGGTGCCGCCGCGGGACCGAACGCCGCCGCGGGTCCATGGCGCGGTGGCGCTCTGGGAGGTCGGTGGTGAGGCGGAGGTGCGGGTTGTTCTGGAAATCCTGCTCCAGGCATCAGGGTCGGCGGAGGGCCAGCGTCCCCATCGCCTCCACGATCAGCAATCGCTCGACCAGCCCCGCCTCGGCCGACAGCCGATGGCGAAGCACCTCCCCGGCCCGATCCGCGTCATCGAGGAACAGCCCCAGACCCAGATCACTGACCGCGGCCTCCGACGCTCACGTGCGGCACGCTGCGGTTGGCGCGTTGTGGGCGGTCAGCGGCGACCAGGAGGAGGTGATGCCGCTCCTTCATGATCTGCTTGGAAGCAGCGTCTCCTTTTGGAAGACACTGGCAGAGACGCCTGTACGTGTTGTTCGTGATGGAGGTGGCGACGCGGCACGTACACGTCCTGGGCGTGACCACCAACCCCACCCGCGCGTGGACGGCCCAGCAGGCCCGCAACCTGCTCATGAACCTCGGGCGGAGGACCGGCTCGTTTCGGTTCCTCATCCGTGATCGGGACGCCACGTTCACCGCCGTCTTCGATGAGATCTTCGCCGGAGAGGATGTCACGGTGATGAAGACGCCGCCGCGGACGCCCCGAGCCAACGGCTACGCCGAGCGCTGGGTGCGCACCGTCAGAGCCGAATGCACCAACCGGATGCTGATCTACGACGAACGCCACCTTCGATCGGTCCTGGAGGAGTAACGCCGAGCATGACAACGCGCACCGCCCGCACCAGTCCCGCCAACAACGCCCACCCGATCAAGACGACCACGTTGTGGTACCGCTGGAAGGCCGGATCCAGCGCCGAAGGGTGCTCAGCGGAGCGATCAACGAGTACCACCGAGCAGCCTAGCCAACCCGAAGAAACACCAGCTCAGACCACACGTACGAGTTTTGAAGCGGTACAGGCTCGATCGCGGGTCCCGGCTCACTGCCACAGTCTGGTGAGGATGGCCAGGATCGTGGCGACGACGGCCCCGATCACCGACCCCACGCCCCCTCCGATGCTGGCCACGATGAGGGCGTCCTTGTTGCGGGCGAAGAAGTCCGGCTGTTCCTGCTCGGGGCGGTTCCGGATCACGGCGTGCGTGATGAGGCGGCGCAGCAGGAACCGGCAGCCCCAGACCAGGGCGACGCTCGCCACCCCGGCGGCGGGCACGTGCCACCACACGAGCTCTATCCTGGCTACCAGCGTGACGAGCAGGCCGACCACGGCGGCGAGGCCGACCACGGCGGCCTGCGTCACCGTCGTGTGCCTGAGCACGAACTTGGTCCAGCGGCGGACGCGTGGGCGGCAGAGGCCGATGATCTCCTGCGCCGCCTCCACGACCTCGGCCGAGCCGGTGGCGTAGCGGAGCTCGGCCCGCTCCCGGGTGAACTCCACCGACAGCGCCGGCGTTATTTCTCCGTGCTGGTGCACGCATATGCTGACGTCCCTTAATTCCGGTGCCGTCGCACCGGCCAGCTCCACGAAGCCCTCGGCCTTCGAGAAGGCGAACCACTCGCCGGCCGAGTCCCTGGCCATGACGCTCGTGCGGCCGAGCCGGGAAGCGGCGCGGACGATCTTCATGAGCGTCGTCTGATCGACGGACAGAGGGCCGAGAGTGCAGGGCTTCTCATTCGGCTCACGGGAAAGTCTCTTTATGTACATTCCATATGTTCTTTGGTGACAGCCGCGCCTTTGCGGCTGGATCGAGTATTCTCCGCTGCTTATGGGTATCTGTGATATCACCCTTGTCTGCCCTGCCCATTGAAGGCGGTGCGAAAGTGGACGAATTCCACCCGGCAAAAGCGACGTGGCAGCGCAGTCGTTACTGCGGTGCAACCGGAGCATGTGTGGAAGTAGCGATGCTCGACGACGGCACTGTCGCGATGCGATCGTCAAATCAGCCGGACCACTGTCTGATCCTCACGAGGGCCGAGTGGACCTCATTCGTTCAGGGAATCCGCGACGGTCACTCCTTCGCCATGTTCTCGATGAACGAGGCCGAGTCTTCGGGTGACAACGCGATCGCCTGAAGGTCGGCGAAGGCCCGGTCGTACGCGTCGGTGCCGGCGGGCGTGTCGAGCAGATGAGAGCCGTTGAGGTGTTCGAGGTAGACCACTTTGGGCTCTTCCGGATCCGGGAAGCCCAGCATGATGAAGGCGCGGCCCTCGGCCGGGTGGAGCCCGGTCGTCGCGGGGACCACCTGTAAGGAGACCTCGCTGTGCGCCCCGGCCTCCACCAGCCACCGGAGCTGCTCGCGCATCACGCTGCCGTCACCGATCTTCTTTCGCAGGGCGTTCTCCTCGATGACGGCGTGGAAGGCGGGCGAGCCGGGGCGTCTCAGGAGTGACTGGCGCTCTTGGCGGAACCTGATGCGCTGCGCGGCAACGTCGGCGGGAACCCGGTGGGCTGCCATGACCGCCCGCATATAGGGCTCGGTCTGCAGCAGACCCGGAATCAGAAAGGCCTGGTAGTCGCATATCAACGTGGCTCGGTCTTCCAATTCGACGAAGAACTCGTAGTCGGGGCCCACGACGTCCGCGTATTCGTGCCACCATTTCGGCTTGCTCTCCCGGCTGCTCCTGACAAGGTCGAGCAGCGCGGAGCGGCGGGCGTCCGGCACTCCGTAGAGGCCGAGGATCTCGCGGATCTCCAGCGGGCGGACCCCCACCTGGCCGTTCTCGATCCGGCTCACTTTCGCGGAGGAGCATTCCAGGTGGGCCGCCACGTCCTCGATCGTCAAGCCGGCGTTCTCGCGCGACCTGCGCAGCAAAGCTCCCACTCGACGGCGAAGCACCGCCCGGCTGTCCGTCTCCATGCTCTGCGTGCCCCCTGGCAAGCGTGCCGAATATGGTCGATCGACAAGCTAGTGCAACATGTCCCAATATGCAACGACTTGCACGGCGTTATACAACCGTCACAGCGTCAAGGTAATTAAGCCTCATCTTGTGATATTTCCGGCATTTATCTTCATTAGTGTTGGACCTTAGAGCTCCTAACAGAATGATCTTTGTTGTGCGGTGATCGAGCCGTTGTTGCCGCAGCTGCAGCGCCGGTTCCGGCATCCGGGGCGCAGGCGGCTGGATGACCGGCTGGCACTGCAGGGCATCTTGTTCGTGCTGCACACCGGGATCGCCTGGGAGCACCTGCCGCAAGAGCTCGGCTACGGCTCGGGCATGACGTGCTGGCGGCGGCTGGCCGAGTGGAACAAGGCCGGCGTGTGGCAGCGACTGCACGAGGTGCTGCTCGATCGGCTGCGGGCCGCCGACGCCCTCGACTTCTCCCGCGCCGCGGTGGACTCCTCGCAGATCAGAGCGCTAAAGGGGGGCCGCAGACCGGCCCGTCCCCGGTCGATCGAGGACGGGCCCGCAGCAAGCACCACCTGATCACCGACGCCACGGGTATTCCCCTGGCCGTCATCTTGACCGGCGCCAACCGCAGACGACGTCACCCAGCTGCGCCCGCTGCTGGAGGCCATTCCGAAGGTGCGCGGCAAGCGCGGCCGGCCACGCCGGCGTCCCGACGTGGTGCTCGCCGACCGCGGCTACGACCACGACAAGTACCGCCGCCTGGTACGAAAGTTGCAGATCCGTCCGCTGATCGCCCGCCGCGGCACTGAACACGGCTTTGGCCTGGGCAGACAACGCTGGGTCGTGGAGCAAGTGCGCCGTGAGGCGCTGATTGATCGAGTGGAGGTGAGAGACCGCCACCTTCGCCCTGTCGCAGCAGGGTGATGAAGCTGGGGGCAGCCTGACCC
>NZ_JBFALF010000088.1:0-12287 GCF_040656115.1 Nonomuraea sp. NPDC050202
CCGAGGCAGTCTGCGACGAAGGAGTAGGTGCGGTTGAGCATGGTCGCCGACTTCTCCGCGAGGATGAACTTGCCGCACGGGGTCTGCGATGTGCTTCGCTCGTCCTTCGTGAAGCGGTAGTAACGTAGGTGGTACACGGGCGGCTGCCCCGGGTCCAGTCATACCGGCGCACGCCGACCGCGAACGGCGTGCTTGGCGCGGGATCTGCGTGTGCCGTTCTGGAACCGAGCAGGGTAACGCCCGCTGCTGCGGCGCTCAGCGTGAGAAAGGTACGTCGTGGCATGGACATGATGCCTCCGTGTGGGGGGTAGCGGAGGTGGGGCGGCCCCAGGCACCCTCACCGTTTGGTGCTCAGCGGACGTAGATGTGGGGTTGCGGTGAGGTGCTCATGCCGTTGACCGTCATCGGCACGAGCACCAGCCCCTATGTGTGACCACAAGCCGGCGACGGCGCGGTCATGGCAGCGGCCGTCATCGTCGCCACCAGAAGCGAAGTGAGGCGCGTCGTGGGTTATCCCTTCAAACCCGAACTGACAACGCCGCGGATGAAGTAACGCTGGGCGAACAGGAAGATCACTAGAACGGGCACCACGTAAAGGGCGGCCGCCGCCGCCTGCACCGTGGAGTCGGGGTTGCCATGCGGGTCGAGGTAGAAGGCGGAGATGGCGACGGACAGTGTGGTTTGGTCGGGGTCGAGGAACAGGGCCGGTCCGAGGTAGTCGCCCCAGATCCAGGTGAACGAGAGCAGGAAGGAGGTCAACAGCACCGGCCGGGACAGCGGCAGGAAGATCTGCAGGAAGATGCGGCCGTACCCGCAACCGTCGATGATCGCCGCGTCTTCCAGTTCGGCTGGGATGCCGGCGAAGAACTGGCGGAACAGGAACACCAGGAAGGGCGAGGCGGCCAGGCCCCACAGCACCCATGGCCAGTACGTGTTGATCAGCCCGACTCGGGCGAACAGCACGTACGTAGGGATCAGCGTCAGAATCTGCGGCAGCATCATGGTGGACAGCAACAGCACGAACAGCGGGCGTTTGCCGCGCCCGCGCAGGCGGGCGAAACCGAAGCCGACCGCCGCGCTGGAGAAAGTCACCAGGATCGCGTACAGGAACGAGAGGAACATCGAGTTCCCCAGGTACGCCGCGAAGTTGATTTCGGTGAGAGCCTGGGTGAAGTTGTCCCACTGCGGCGCCTCGGGCAGGAGCTTGGCTGGGATCGACACCCACTCCGCCTTGGTCTTCAAGGCGGCCAGCACAAGCCAGGCGAACGGCCCGGCGAACAGTATCGCGAGCGTCATCAGCAGCAGGTAGGCGCCGGCCGTCTTGGCGGGCCGCCGAGGGCGCCGGGCCCGCCGCCGCGTGCTGACTGTGGGCGCTGGGGTGGGGATCTTCGTGATGGTCATCGGTCGGCCTCTCTGTCGACCGTGTAGTGGACCCATAGCCGGCTCGACCGCTGCACGAAGAGCGTGATGGCCAGGATGACCAGGAAGAACACAAAGAGCATCGCGGAGCCATAGCCATACCGGCTGTTGACGAAGAACTCCTGATAGACCTGCACCATGTACAGGTGTGTGGTTTCTGGCACCTCGCCCACGTTGCCGACCTGGCCCGTCTGGGCCAGCAGCAGTGGCTGGATGATGATCTGCAGGGAGGCGATGATGCCGGTCACCACTTGGAAGAAGATGACGGGGGAGATGATCGGCACGGTGACGTGGCGGAACACGTGCCAGCGGGTGGCGCCGTCGACGCGCGCCGCCTCTTCCAGTTCGGCTGGGACGCCCTGCAGGGCGGCAAGCATGATCACCATCCCGCCGCCGAGTCCCCACAGGGTGAGGATGATCAGCGCGTAGAACGCGTTCGGGTCGACCAGCCAGGCGATCGGGCCGATGCTGATCTTCTCGAGGATGGCGTTGAGGATGCCGGCGTCTCGGTTGAAGATGAGCTTCCACATGATCGCCATGGCGACGATCGGGACGACCGAGGGCAGGAAGAAGATCGTCCGGAACAGGCCGACTGCCTTCAATCGCTGGTTGAGCAGCACCGCCAGGCCGAGCCCGCCGGCCACCATGAGCGGCACCGCGATCGCGGTGTATGCGAGCGTGCGGACCAGGCTGGCGATGGCCTCCGCGTCACCCATGAGCTCGGCATAGTTGCGCAAGCCGACCCAGCGCCAACGGTCGCTGCGGCCGTTGAAGTTGGTCAGGCTGATCGCGAGCGCGTAGCCGAGCGGTAGCGCGGTGAGCAGCGCGAAGCCGAGTACCCAGGGCGAGACGAACAGGTAGAACGTCCCGCTGGAATGCCGCTTCCAGCTGGGCCGCCCACGCCTCGCCCTTTCCATTGCCATGGCGACCACTAGCCGATCTGGTCCTTGCCTTGCTTCAGCAGCTTGTTGACCTCATCGGTGATCGCCTTGCCGGCCTGCTCGACGGTGATCTCCTTCTTGATGGCCCGCTGAAGCTGCTTGTCGAGCACGGTGTTCCAGCCGTCGGATGCGACCATGTAGGGAGAGTCGGGCAACTGGCCGGCGTACTGCAGTTCGGCCTGCTGGGTCTGGTACGCCTGCTTCTGGTACGGCAGCTCCTGCGGCAACATCGTCAGCTGCGCTTTCAAGGCCGGAATGCCCCAGCCGCTCTTCGCCCGTTCCTCGGATGGCGGGCCGGCCATGAAGTACTCCATGAGTTTCCACGCCTCGTCCTTGTGCTTGGCCTTCGAGGGGATGGCCGCACCCCAGCCCACGTAGGTGGGACTGATGCGCTTGTCGCCCATCACCGGCGCGGGCGCCATCGCGACGTTGTTCTTGATCTCGTCGGACTCTTCGACGAAGTTGCCGCCGTACCAGTAGCCGTCCTGGGTGATCGCCATCCGCTTGGCGAGGAAGAGTGACAGGTCGGCACCGTCCGGCGCCGGGTCGAGCGCGCTGGGCCCCACGCCGGCCTGGGCGAAGTCGACGTACCACCTCAGTGCTCGCAACGCCTCCGGTGTGGTCATGTCGGTCTCGGTCAGGTCCGCGCTGTACAGCTGGCCACCCTGCTGCAGGATCATCATCATGATCGGCGCCGACAGGCCCCAGGCCCACTCCACGCCGAGGCCGTAGACCTGGGTCTTGCCGCCGCTCTTCTTGGTCAGCTTCTTCCCGATCTCCAACAGTTCGTCGTACGAGATCGGCTCGGTCGTGCTCAGCGGCTGGATCTTTGCTTCCTCGAAAAGTGCTCGGTTGTACCAGAGCGTGGCGTCCTGGCTCCAGTCCTTGACGATTCCGTAGTACGGGCCCTGGCCGCTCCGCGTGCCGTCCCATCGGAAGCTGTCGTTGACTGACAGCAGGTGCTCCGGCTTCAACACGCTGCTCTTCGCCATGTACGGGTCCAGCGCGGTGTACAGCTCCTGGGCGTTGGCGCTCGAGCTGCCGACCGCCACCGCGCGCACGAAGTCCGGTGGCTCGTTCGAGGCGAGCATCGCGTTGAGCCGCGTGCTGTCGTACTCAACAAAGTTGATCTTAATTCCGGGGTTCTTGGACTCGAAGTCGGCGATGTGCGCCTTCGTCAGCTCGTCGGTTTTGTACATGACGGTGAGCGTCACGGTCTTGCTGTTGCCGGACGGGCCGCCCGAGCGGCCTGAGCTGGCGCTGCACGCTCCGAGCAATGGTGTCGCCGCCGCGGCGCCGGCAGCAAGTAGGGCCGAGCTGCTCAGGAGGCGGCGTCGGCTGATACGTCCGTAAAACATGGGCTTCCCTCCGCCAACCAGTGGGAATTCGCTATGAGCGTTCACAGTGCTCGCTCCAGTTGTGGTGGAGAACGGTCGCGGCGGCGAGTAACGCAAACGCCACCGAGATCTTTTTCATGGGACCCTCCAAGGAGGTCGTGCTCAGGGGCGGAGGACGGGCATAGCAGACTGACCCGTTCGCGCTAGCGTTCTGCGCCACGAGCGGGTGATCAGTCCGCTCGAGCAGCCCTGGTGTCGCTGTGCCGGAGGGCCGGTGTCGACGATCACGGTCGAGCGGAGGCCATGGCACTACGTGGTCTGCGATGCGGCGTGACCGGGATCGGCTGGGAAGCCGCAGGCAGGGGTGAGGGTGAGGCCACGTGTCCTCCTCACAGGTCTGATGAGGGTCTGTGAACGTTCCCAGCGACTTATCCCTTGCCGGCGTGAGCATCCACGCGCCACTGGAATGCGAGGCTCCTTGGCGGGCTGGACGCTAACGCACGTGTCTCGCGGTCGTTATATCGTTTTAATCGCAAATATCGCGACGTCGGCCGGCCGCGAGGGTCGGACTTCGATGGGCTATACGCGTCGTGGGGCTTTCTTTTGAGAGAGATCCGGGCTGACCGGCGTGCCGTACTGGGCCTCAGGAAGAACACCGCGGCGGCCATGGTGGAAAGGTTGTCGGGGAGTTCGGCAGGCGCAGACCGGGCCAGGCAGCGTGGCTAACTATGCGCAGGGGGTGTTCCGCCGATTGCGGGCAAGGCGGACAGCTCGGTTGTGCCCGTACCTCGGGAGCGGCGTGTCCGCACGAGCCGCTCTCTTGTCGCCCTGCGCCGGCCGTACCGACGGTCGCAGTCAGGTGGATGCAGTGTCGCCGCATGCCCCGCGGCGGGCGTGGCGGTGATCTCGTGCGAAGCCGCAGATGGGCTGGCAGCGCGGCCACATGCCCTCCTCACAGGCTGAATGAGGTTCTGTGAACGTGCACAGTAACGCACGGGCCGACGTATCGAAAGGCCCACTCTTGGATTCGCAGTAAAAGCCCTGATAGCGAGCATGTAGCCGATGAAAGAGCCACTTTCTGCTCTGTGAACGCTCCCAAAGACTGCTCTTCAGGCGCCTCTCGCCGGTATGGCGCGCCGGAGGTGCCAGCAGCCTTCCCAGGAAGCCTGGCGCCCCTGCGATCGCTGGTCGGTCGGCAACGCCGTCTGTCGGCAACGTCGGCTCTTGACATCGCCGCTGTCTGTTTGCACAATGCGGAATGCGTTTTCCGAGCTGTTGACCGGTCCGATGCGGCACCTGCAGAGACGTTGTCCGCCGCCTCTGCGGGCGAGCCATCCAACGCCTTTTCGCTCACGCCCAACGCGGTTGAGAGCACGCTCCGCCCCAGGCGGCGAAAGATTTCCCGGAGTCCCTGGCCACACGGCTACTGCAGCAACGCGCATGTCCAGGTGATTCGCTGCGCAGCCGTTTGACCATCGAAAGGCGGTCGCAACCCATGGTGAGTACGCACTTAGGCATTCAACGACTTACCCGATCAGGGATCATCCTCTCGCTGCTGGCCTCGGCTCTCATCTTCAACGCCACGGCCGCGCAACCCGCCCAAGCAGCTGATATTCCGCCGAACCCGCTGGAGAAACCTGGTTGGATTCTCGATCGGAACGACGAGTTCAACGGCAGCCTCGACACGAGCCTGTGGATCACCAACTACTTCGAGTCGCGGACGACCGAGGAGAGATCCAGGGCGCGGTACGGATTCCGCGACGACGCCCTCGTCCTGCGCATCGACGACGACCAGCCGGCCTATTACGCCGACGGCAACCCGATGAAGGTCTCCAGCATCCAGACCGGGCAGAGGACCGGTCTGCACAAGACCTCTCCTTTCCATCACTCGATCCCCACCATCATGAAGTACACGCCGCGGTACGGGTACTTCGAAATCCGCGCGAAAAGCTCGGCGAGAAGCGGGATCCACACCGCGTTCTGGACGGCAGGCAGGCAGGACACGTCGACCCAGACGGGGGAGATCGACGTCATGGAGCACCCGGGTCGGATGGGGCGCAGCTTTCTCTACAGCCTGCACAAGTGGTCCGACCCCAACTTGGTGGAATCCAGCAACACGATCTCCGTTGGATTCGACATGACGACCGAGATGCACATCTACGGTCTCGAGTGGACACCGACGCAACTCAAGCTGTATGTGGACAATGTCCTGACGAGAACCATCAACGCGTCTCCCGCCTACGGTGCGGTGTTCTTGCTGGGCATCTACGAGAACGCCGGCTGGACCGGAAACGTCGATCCCGCGGACCCCAGGCCGAGAGAATTCGTCGTCGATTATTTCCGTGCCTACCGCAAAGCGGCGGACGTGCCGATCGTGAGCGGCGCCACCTACAAGATCCGGAACGTGGCAACGGGCAGATACCTGGACTCCGAGGCGAACGGCGCGCTGATCGTCGCGGCCCCGAGTTCCTACGACGACCAGGACTGGGTCGTCACGCAGCAATCCTCCGGCGCGTGGACGATCAGGAACGCCAGAACAGGGAGGTATTACCTGGACAGCGACGCGACGAACAACGCCGTCATCTGGAACTCCGGTGAAATCATCGCCGATTCGCTCTGGGGATTCGAGTCGGCCCCCGGAGGCCACCGCCTGACCAACGGCCATGTCAGCCGCGACTACATGTACGCGACTTCGGCGGGCGAGGTGAAATGGAACACCGGCGCGACCGACGCCAGCACAGTCTGGGCCTTTGAGCCCAAGTAGAGGGCCGGCTCGGCTCGACCCGTGAAGGGGCGCGCGGCTGGCTGCGGACTGCCCGGTCGCATCGGGAACGCGAGAGGAAACCCGGTGTGAGCCTGCGAACCCGACCAGGGCCTGTGGGTGCCGAATATTGCGTCACAGGGTTTGATCTGGGGTTTGCCGTGTTCGCGGGCTCGGCTCTGGCAAGATCGCAGGGCGGCTCTGCGGCTGCTGCACTTGATCGTCTTACGGGTATTCGGCTGGATCGCGCTGCTTGCGCGATCACAGGCGTCCAAGGATGCGGAGATCTTGGTGTTGCGGCATCAGCTGGCTGTGCTCTGCCGCCAGGTGGCCGTGCCTCGGCCGTCGTGGGCGGACCGGGCCATCATTTCCGCGCTCGCGCGACTCCTTCCTCGACGCCGCCGATGTCACCTGTTCGTCACACCGCGGATGCTCCTGCGCTGGCACGCCGACCTGGTGAAGCGGCGCTGGACCTACCTCAGGCACGGGCGGGGACGACCACCGATCCGACCTACCATCCGAGCCCTGGTGCTGCGCTTGGCCGCCGAGAATCCGGACTGGGGGTCCCGGCGTATCGCCAGGCAGATCGCTGGCCTGGGTCGGAAGGCGTCCCCGGCCACCGTGTGGGCGATCTTGAAGAAGGCCGGCGTCGATCCAGCTCCCCGGCGCAGCGGTCCGACCTGGGCTCAGTTCCTCAAGGCCCAGGCGTCCGGGATCTTGGCCTGCGACTTCTTCAGCGTCGAGACGGTCATGCTCGCGCGACTGTACTGCTTCGCCGTGGTCGAGCACGCCACCCGACGGGTCCACGTGCTCGGTGTCACGGCGCGCCCCACCGCCGGCCGGGTAGCCCAGCAAGCCCGCAACCTGATGCTCGACCTGGGCGATCGGATCAGCGACTTCCGATTCCTGATCAGAGACCGGGACAGTAAGTACACAGCTCTGTTCGATGAGGTGTTCAGGTCCGAGGGCATTCGTGTGGTGCTCACCGCACCTCAGGCTCCTCGGATGAACGCGGTCATGGGGCGGTGGGTCGGCACCGTGCGCCGCGAGCTGCTCGACCGGATCCTCATCATGAACGAACGTCACCTGCGCAAGGTTCTCGCCGAGTACGAGACCCACTTCAATAGGCATCGTCCGCAGCGAGCCCTGAAGCAGGCCAGCCCTCTGCGGGCGCTACCCGATCCAGTCGACGCCGACATCGCGGTCTCGCGACGAGACCGGCTCGGCGGCCTCCTCCACGAATACGCCCAGGTCGCATGAGGCGACACAATATCTGGCACCCACACCAGCCGACCGATGAGCAGGAACTCAGCGACGACGCTCAGGAAGAACGCCGGCGCATGCGGCGGCGGATCTTCCACGAGCAGCAGGAGGAGGCCCGCCCCGGACTGCGTCCCCGGCTCCGCGACGCCTACGAGCGAGGAGCGACAAGAGACTGGGGTGATCTGCTGCGCGGTCCTCAGGAACCAGAACTCGACCTAGGAAGTGACGAGGGCTTCTTGAAGCGGCGACGCCGGAGACGTACCGGGCCGTCAGCCGCTCCAGCCTGCCCCCAGAACGCGCCTAGCCATTAGGGCTCGCATTCGATCGACCATGCTCAGCAGCTGCTGGAGATGAGCGCCGGTTCATTGTTGTCTGCTCTGGCCGCGCTCGGCGATCAGACAGCGCTGCCCGAGATCATCGACACTCTCGTTGCGGCCGTACGTCACGAGCAGCGGTCGACCACGTGCTCGGCTCTGAAGGCATCGGCGGCGTTCGGTCCCGCGGCGGCGCCCGCACTCCCGGCGATCCGGTCACTGACCGCGGCCTCCGACGCTCACGTGCGGCACGCTGCGTTTGGCACGCTGTGGGCGGTCAGCGGCGACCAGGAGGAGGTGATGCCGCTCCCTCATGCTCTGCTTGGGAGCAGCATCTCCTTTGGAAGACACTGGCAGCGGATGTGCTTGGGGAGATCGGTGGTGAGGCGGAGATGCGGGTTGTTCTGGAAACCCTGCTCCAGGCATGGGAACAGAATCCGGCAACGGCCAATCGTGTGGTGGCGTGCCTGGACCGGATGGGCCCCGCTGCTGCGCCTGCCCTGCCGCGGCTTCGCTCGGAACTGATCCGTCCCCGACGTGGAGGCCGGTTCGCGAGCATCGGCAACGATGAGGAACTGCAGCGGATCAGTCGTGCCATCGTTGAACGGCTTGCCTGAGCCATCGAGGGTGGGAGGGTTTTCGCGACCGGTGGCTGCGTTCCCGCGGCCCGACCCAGCGTCGATGCCGTAGCCGCTCATGTCGCGGACCGTGATCCCCTGCGCCGCGGGAAGCGAGGCACCATCACATGAGCTCATCCTGCGACCTGATCAGCCGTGGTCGCCCGGAGTGTACGTGCCACCGCGTCGTCCGTCCCGGCGTCCTTGGCCGGCGACATGACCAGCGCTGCCTGCGCCATGTCCTCGAAGGAGAGTCAGCGCGCCCTTGGTGCCCTGTGGACCACTGCGTAGTGCCGGGCGGCTCCACCGCATCGCCCAGGCCGCAGCCCGGCGAGGTCTCCTGCAGCCAGGCCAAGAGCTTCGCGCAGGCTTTCCTCAAGGGCCGGCCGCACAAGGCGGCCATCGCCACCACCCTGTTCAAGGACCACATCCAGAAACTCGGCGACCAGCCCTTCACGGCGATGCCGCAACATGCGAATATATGTTCGAAGAACGAAGATCGTCTTTCGGAACGGAGTGCATGTGCGTCCATCAGCCTCTGTACGCATCGGCCGATTAGTCGCCTCGGCCGGGTCCCTGCTCCTGGCGGCGAGCCTGCTCGCCGCCCCAGCCCCCGCCGCTGCGGCCGCCGATCTCGTCGCCGACCTCGGGGTCGCGGGCAAGGGCGGGGACCTGGTGGCCGGCCACGGCAAGGTCTTCGTCGCCGCCGACGACCGGATCGTGGTCACGCACCTCGACGGCGAGGCCGTCACCACGATCGGCGGCCTGTCCGGAGTCACCGCCCTGTCCGCGCCGGACGGCGCCAGGAAGGTGTACGCGACGCTGAGCGGCACGCATGAGGTGATCGAGATCGACACCGCCACGGTCGCCGTCACCCGGCGCATCGATCTGTCCGCGTATCCGTGCCCGTCCACGCTGGCGCAAGCCCACAACCGGTTGTGGATCGGATACGGCTGCGGCGGGGCGGGTGAGGGAGGGGTCGTCGCGCTCGAGGTGCGGGCCACACCCATCCTCGTCAAGGTCGGGCCGGCCACGACCCAGCCTCCGCTGGTCGCGGTCGCCGGCGCCTTCCTCGCCGTATCGGAGCCGGGAGTCAGTCCCGCCACCGTCAGGTTGTACGACGTCAACCGCGACCCGGGCAACCCGCTCGGCGAGATCCTCGGCGACGCGGACGGGCTGCCGCCCCTGGAGGACCTGGCCCTCGCCTACCAAGGGTCGGCGGTGCTGCCGGTGCCGTCCGGTGCCCACCGCTTCGACGCCTGGGACACCACGACCTTCGACCGGGCCCACGCCTACGACGAGAAGGGGCCGACCGGGCACGACCTGGCCGCCACCGTCGCGGCCAGCGAGAACGGCTACTACGTCGTGGGCGGCTGGAACTCCGCCGCGGGTGACGCGGCGGAGCTTGTGGTCTACGACGCGACCACGAGAGAGGTGATCTACACGGCTGGCCACCAGGGAAAGGCGCTGGTGCCGGGCAGCATCGGCTTCTACGGCACCTACACCTTTGCAGTGTTGAAGGAGCCCGGCACCGGGCGCATGCACCTTTGGCGGCTGCCGTCCGCGCCCTACCACTCCTCGGCCCTGACCCTGACGGCGCCCGCCGAGGCGAACGCGCTCAAGCCGCTGACCATCAGCGGACGGCTCACGCTCAGTACCGGGGCGACCCCCGGCGTGCAGACGCTCGAACTGTACAGCTGGCTCCCCGACGGCACCGACAGGCCCTTCCGAGAGGTCACCACAGCAGCGGACGGGACCTACGAGTTCACCGACACCCCACCGGGCCTCGGGGCGTTCAGGTATCGCCTGTCCTGGCCGGGCAACTCCTGGTACTACGGGGCCTACGCGACCGCGACCGTCACGGTGGCCAGGTACGAACCGGCGCTCACCGTGACCGGGCCCGCGACGGGCGCCGTCGGCGAGGTGCTGGAGTTCAGCGGTACCTTTGCCGCCGACGGCGTCGTATACCCGCCCACGACGGTCACCGTCAGCCGCAGGGCCGTCGCGCCGGACGGCACCGTCACCACCAAGGGTCAGAAACTGGCCGCCGCCACCGACGGGACGTTCGCCTTCACCGACACGCCGACCACGGCCGGGAAGCACACCTACACCGTCACGCTGGTCGGGAGCTCGACCGTCAAGGGAACGAGCACCAATCACGTGGTCACCGTCGTCGAGCCGGCGGGATAGCGTCCCAGGGAGCCAGGGCCTACCTCTCGTAGGCCCCGGCGATGCCGGCCGCGGCGGCGCGCAGGGGCTTCAACAGGCGGGGCAGCTCGCGGGCGCGCTGCGCGGACAGCACGATGCCCAGCGCAGCGACGGGCCCGCCCGGCCACGACGATCGGAGCGGCGGCCCAGCACGAGCCGGCCGTCACCTCCCCGTACGTCAGCGCGTACCCCTGCGCCCGCACCGCCGCCGGCTCCCTGGCCAGCCGACCCGGCTCGGTGAGCGTACGCCGGGTCGGGCGTTCGAGCCGGCGGGCCAACTCCGCCCAGCAGGGGCTCGGGATTTTGGCCGGGCCCCGCCGGACGGCGGGGCTGGGCCGCCTGGCGGCTTGCGCGAGGCGCGGCCCGGGCATCGGTCGGCTCCTGATGGCCACTTCCACCTGTGCATGGGCCTCGGCGCGCGGGAGCAACTCGAAATCGGGTAGACCGAGCACCGCCCCTCGTCGGTGAATGCCGGGCATCGGCCCGGCGGCCGAGCGCGGCTCGGCGTTCGGCCTCTTGCCGGTTCGGCAGCCGTATCTCCGCCGCACGGAGGCGCTGCCGCTCGCGCGCGCCCATGTCGATCATGTCCGGGCAGTCGGACTCACCGCACAGGCCATGACACTGCGCCTGCTGAAGATACCATCCATACAGGTCAAGCGGCGTGTGAGTACTCGTGGAGGACGTCGGAGAGCCGGTCTCGTCGGCGTATGTTCAGGTCGGTGATTCGCTCTGGATCCGTGATCGGACCCGGGACGGTGCGCAGCGGAGCAGCCTGGCCTAGGGCTTGGTGCGCGCGGTGCTGGTTGATGAAGCGTTGGTACTCGCGTAGGGCGTGCCGCAGGTGATGTTCGTTCCAAACGGGGCAGCGGTCGAGGAGTTCACGGCGGCAGGACTGCACCCACCGCTCCATGATCGAGTTCATCCGCGGTATCCGGATGCCGGTGAGCACCGTCTTGATGCCGGCCTCGGCGAGGATCTCGTCTAAGAGGGCGGGGAACTTCCCATCCCGATCTCGGAGCAGAAAGCGCGCCCGACAACCCGCATCGTCCAGGTCCATCACCAGATTCCTTATCGCCTGGGCGACCCAAGTTTGCGGTGGGGTGCGCGGTGCTGCCGAGCACACGGATGCGCCTGGTGGCGATGAGGTGTTCACGACCGAGGGCATCCGCGTGGTGCTCACCGCACCACAGGCTCCTCGGATGAACGCGATCATGGAGCGGTGGGTGGGCAGCGTACGCAGCGGTGGCCCTTTGCGCCAAGCTCAAGTGGGATATACGGGACTACTATTCCCTAACTGACATGAGTAGGAAGCGAGAACGGGGACCGACCACAGTGAACCCATTTCAGGCTCACGCGGCTTGAGCGACGCGATGGTTCTGAAGGACGGCGATGGCCTTGCAGAGATGGCCGGCCTTTGACGGGCTGCA
>NZ_JBFALF010000089.1:0-11390 GCF_040656115.1 Nonomuraea sp. NPDC050202
GTGAGAAAGGCCTCCGCTGGGGCGGTCGACCACTCACACCGGCAGCCTGAACCCCTCACCCAACCCGGTGATCGTTTCCGGTCACAGCACTAGCGCTAATACTCACCAGTAGAGTCCCGGCCCACCAGGTCCTTCAGAGAGCCGTTCAGCGAACGCGGCTCGGGGTGGGCGTAGACGATGAGCGTCTTCATGGCTGTTCCCTTCAACGAGGTATGTCGCCATGGATGCTCGGCCGCCGAGGCCTCGTCGTTCAGGGGCGCCTCTTCCATCGGACGGGACTTCCTGGTAGTAGCAGGACCACCTCCCCGTGCGGCGAAGGCGCGCTGCTCGGCCTTGCACTGCTCGGCGAGCTTGGTGATGACCGGCGCCGACAGTCCGGTGCCGGTGCCGAGGAACTGGCCCAGTGCAGGGACGAAGTCGCCGGCGGACAGGCCGTGCAGGTAGAGCAGCGGCAGCACTTCGGTGATGGCCTGGCTCTTGCGGCACCACGGCGGCAAGATCGCCGAGGAGAAGCGCCGACGTTCACCTGTGGCCTCGTCGATGCGCTTGTCGTTGACCCGCGGGGCACGGACCTCGATCGCGCCCGCGCTGGTCAGCACTTGCCGGGGGCTGGTGGTGGCCGTTACGGACGACCAGGCGGCGGCCGGCCTCGTCGCGTTCGTCGGCGAAGGCGGCGATGTAGGCGTCGACCTCGGCCTTGAGCGCTTCGGCGAGCATCCGGCGGGCTCCCTCGCGGACCAGCTCGTCGATCAGCGCCGGGGTCGGGGCGGGCATGGCGGCGGCGTGGTCGCCGCCGGCGGGGTCAGGGACTACGGTGAGCACGGGTGTGTCTTTCCGGCCGACGTTGGCGCGTCGGTCATGCTTGGAATCACATGATCACCGGGAAGGTACAACCCTTCCCGGTGATCCAGAGATCTCAAGCATTGCTCCACGGGGATTCTGACCTGCTCTAACGCAATCGCGTGTACCGGGTGACAGCAGTCTTACAGACTCGTCCGCCGCGTACGAAGTCGGCACGGTCCTGCAGACGTGGGCCACTACCCGGGAGTGGTGGCGGGAAGACATGCCGTTCGACGCTCCGCTGGACGTGTGGCACTACCAGGTTGAGGCTTCGTCGGGCCTGGGGCTGTCGCTTGATGTGGCCCATCGACGGTGGCGGCTAATCGGCTTCGGCAACTAGCTCGCGTTGTGTTCGGACGGCGGAGCCTCAGCCGTCAACGCCAGCACTTCCGTATGGCGCTGCAGTGCCGTCAGGATGATGTCCGGGCGGGTGGTGAGGATCGGGTTCCGACGCAGCGCCTCCACTTCCAACTGGCTCAACTCTCGGCGCACGACCGTGCCTGCGTGCTTGACCACGAGCAGCGTCCCGTGGTGGATGATCGCCGAATCCAAGGTCCCGATTGCCTCCATAACCTTGGCGAAGGCTTCGGCTTCTTTCTGGTTCACCTCGGCCTGCCGGTTGTCGAGACCGTACAGTCCGGCCGCTCGCACCGCGAGCGCGGCACCGTCATCGAGGTGCTCCTCGGCGCCCTTCTTGACCCGGGTCAGCATCGTCTTCCAGAAGGACCCAATGATGGGATCTCCCTTATAGAAGATCTCGATGCCTTGGGCTGCCAACCAGTCTTTCACCGCCGTTTCGACGGCCCGCTGCTGATTCTCATCGTTGATGAAGATCGTCAGGGTCGACGCATGCGGCTCCACCTCGGCCCTGGCCTCCCGCTTTGCGACTTGAGCACCCAGCGGGTCCCATTGCTGTGACTCGGAGCCCCGCACCATAAATGCACCCTGCGCGTACAGTGCTGCGTCCTCCGGCCACATCGTGAGCTGGATCTGCTGCCCCGCCCCTCTGACCACGTCGTGCAGGTTGCCGCCTTCGAGCCGGGGGATGAGGAACAGCTCGTCGTCCCGGTAGTCCGGGTCCGCGCGCAGCCAGGCATCGAAGCCGTCGAAGTCGGTGAACCCCGCCGCCAGGTACGGCACGATCCGCCTGAACAGCTTCGGCCAGATCACCAGCCGCTCCAGCCCGTCCAGGTCCCGTACGGTGGCTGCGCCGTTGGGGTCGGCGGTCGAGCGCGGCCAGATGCCGACGGCCTTGCGCCTGGCCGCCTGCGGCACCTCCGCCAGATGCGTGCGCAGCTCGGCGGGCAGCGTGGCGTAGAAGGCCGGGTAGACCAGCCCGGCGGCCAGCAACTGCACGTTGACGGAGTGATCCACCAGCGGCGGGTCCACGAACAGGGAGGCCCCGTCGGCACCTGGGTGGTCCCCGGCGTAGACGAAGGCGATCAGGCGGCCGTTGGCGTCAATGCCGTTGGTGAGCACGTGGCCGCGGATGGAGTCCTGGTCGGCGGAGCGCACCTTGTTCGGAAGGTCCTCCCAGAAGCGCACGTTCGTGAAGCCGAGCAGGCGCAGCAGCTCGTCACGGGCCGCGTTCGCCCCGTCGAGCTCCTGGTGGGTCTCGGCGAAGTGCGTCTCCAGCGCGTCGATGGCCTCCAGCCGTACGGAGATGCCGCGGGCGTTGATGTTCGGCGGTCGGCCGGAGCGCCGCGGCAGCGCCTCGACCAGGCCCGGCGAGTCGGGCAGGAACTTGACGGTGTCGCCGTCGAGCTCCGGGCCCTGACGTGGCAGATCGGGGTACCTGATGACGAAACTGCCGCATAACAGCGTGTAGCTCATGGTTGCCCCCCCGTACGAGCTGATGATAATCCCCCGACTGGTAGTAGCCAGCGGAGCGTAACTCGCATAAGGGGCATCGTCCACGTGCCCGTCGGCGGTACAGCACGATGAACGCGACCATGGCGCCCATGTTGATCAGGCTCAACAGCAGCGCGAGAACCTGGGCGACGCAAAGCCCCGACTGGTCTACGGTGCCCGGCGACCTGCCCGCACGGTCTGGAGGACCTCGGGGATGATGATCGACCTAGACATTGAGCGCGATGGAGCGCTTGGCCGCCATCGCCGCGGAGCGCAGCGCCGCGGTGAGCGAGACGTCCCGCTGAAGTTCCGCGGCCGCGTGGTGTGCGAGCTGCCGACCGATCTGCCGCTGGATGTGCTGGAGCCGCTGACGCACGTTGCGGTGATTCTGGGCCTGATCGTGCGACGGCGTTGGACGCGGCCCGCTCCAATGACCCGGACGCCGCCACCATGGCCGTCCTCGACATGGTGATCGACCAGCTCGTCATCAACAAGAAGCTGCCCGACCAGGTGATGGCGGCCGTGCATCAGATGGCGGTTCGGCTGCTGGGCGAGCAGGGGTTCGCCGACTTCTGCGCGCTGCGGCCCTTCGCCGCGCAGTAGCACACGACGGGCAGTGCGCCACACCTGGAGGCCTCCTGACTCCGCTCGCGTTGACGTGTGAGCACCTGCACGGCGGCACGCTGGTACGCGTGGCCGGCGAGGCGGACGCGCTCAACGCCGTCCACCGAGCGCTGGTCTGGCATGACGGTCGCTACCTATGAGAAGCGCTTCCCATGTTCCCCGGCCGGCTATTCGGGACCGGCGGGCCTGCTCAGTCGGATGCGGCTGGCGACATAGCTGGCCCGGTCACCTCCGCTGGCGAGGTGCCAGCGAAAGGCAGCACTGTCGGAGATTCCCAGCAGATCGGCCACGAGCTTCCAATGCACCTGGTCGACCATCGCGAGCAGAGCATCGTTGCGAGCTCGGCGAGCGTTGGGGACTCCCACCTGACGCAACCGTGCGGTGAGTGTCTCGGCGGAGATCGGCCTTCCTGGCCGTTGTCCCGTGAACAGGTACGGCGAGGCCGCGCCCTGGCCGGCTGTCTCGCGCTCGTCGAGGTAGAGCGCGAGGATCCTGGACAGGCGCGGACGCAGCCACAGCGGGTCCGTACCGGGCTGGAGCCCAAGCACGCCAGGCTCCTGGGGATGCGTGGTCACCTGTTGGGTGGTCAGGCGGGCGATGCGCGTGACGTGCTGGGCGTACTGCAGGACCAGGCACCCGGCGAGGCGGTCGATCAGCGCGATGCTGTCGTCCTCTTCCAGCCGGACGGCCAGCAGGACGCGCTCAGTGTCCGGCATGATCGACCGGTCCTCGGTGATGGTCATCGCGGCGACGCCGATCCCGCTGGGCGCGAGACCGCGCGGGCGCCGGCCCACACGAGGAAGCGTTTGAGGTCGCCACGCTGCCAGGGGCGGTCGCGGCACCAGCGGTCGACCAGATGCTGCGGGCAGTCGCTCAAGCTGGCTTCCTGCTCTCGCAGCAGATCGAGGAAGCCCTGAGCGGTGGTGAACTGGCCGAACACGTAGCGGACGCTGCCGGACAGGGTGCCGTCGGCGCCGGTGCGGTTGTGCAAGAACGGCAGCAGGTACCAGCGCAGGAACGGCCCGAGGACGATGCGATCCCCTTCGTGAGGGATCTCCGCCAGCGTCTGGTGCAGCCGGAGGTGGGCCTGTGCGAGCTGCTCGTTTCGGTCCTCCAGGAGGCCGCACAAGACCAGCAGCGTCCGCAGGTGCGACACGCTCCGGGTCTGCCGGAGCTGATCGAGACCGTGATGGCTGCACGCCACCTCACCGGCGGCCAGCCGCCTGAGTAAGGCTCCGCCCCGCCCTTTGAGGAAGGCGATGAGGCTGTAGGGGTTGTCGTAGTACTGCTGGAGGAACTCGGCGAGAGGCTCCAGACGGCGCGCGGCCTGGGAGGGGGATGCCAGGGCGGACTGCAGCAGATTCGCCGCCGTGCACCGCGGACAGGTGCGGCGGGCATGGATCCTGCCCATGTCGCCGCACCTGGCGCAGGTGTAGGTGAAGCGAACGCCGGTACACTCGGGGCAGACGGGGCCGTGCTCGTCGTGACGGTAAACCGGACGCCTTTGCCGGCAGCTCGAGCAGACAGCGTGGGTGAAGCGGACGGCATCCACGCACGCCAGGCACACGGGCCCTTCGGGCCAGTGACGCTCGGCCCTGGCGATGAGGCCGCACCGCGCACAGGGCAGGCGTAGCTTGCCGTAGCAGCTTCGACAGCGGGGATGCCCGTATTGGGGCGAGACCACGACCATCGGGTAACGGCCGCAGTCGTGACACAGCCGGACACCTGGCCGTTGCCGCGCCCAACAGGATCCGCAGTAGCGGCGGTTGTCGCGGTTGGCGATGATGGCGCGGAGCTGTCCGCAGCTGGAGCAGGTGAAGCGGTGGGCCGCACGCCAGCAGCTCGCACACTGCGGACCGGCGTCGTCGCGTAGCACGACCGGCCGCATTTTCCCGCAATCGCGGCACGGTTCCGGTGCTCGCAGCCGCGCCGAACAGGTCGAACACAGGTTGTCCTGTTTGAGCTTGATGCGTGCCGTCTTCCCGCATCCCGAGCACATCGCGGGCGGAGCGGCCCGATCGCGGCAACGGCGGCAGAGCGGGCCATCGGCGGTGTTCCTGGCGACGATGCGCAGCTCACCACAGACGCAGCACGGTTGTTTGTTCCACTTCGCCCAGCAGTGGTTGCACAAGGGCTGCCCGCTGCGGCGGGCCGTCACCGGCCGGATGCGCTGGCAGCTTCCGCATCGCTCCGGGTGGGCCTTACTGTGGCACGTGCCGCAGAAGCTTCCCTGGTCGGTGCGTGCGGCCGGCACGACCATCCGCCCGCAGCCGGCGCACGGCTCCTTGGGCCGGGTTGCCTTGTAGCACGCGTTGCACAGCTTGCGGGCACGGGTGTTCAGGGCGAAGGACCGGTCTTGTCCGCACTCGTCGCAAGGTCCTCGGCGTGGTGTTGGCATCGCTGGCCGTCGGTCAGCTCTCGGCGTCGAAGAAGCTGGCAGGCAACAACGGGCCCTCGGGCAGGGGCTGGCGTGGCCGTGCTGGCGGTTGCGAGCCCGTGGTGGTGGCCTGGTCGTCGGGCTCGAGCGGAACGACCAGGTCCTCGAACCGACAGTCGAGGATCTTGCACAGCGCCAGGATCAGTTCGATCGGCATCTTCGGCGGCTTGTCGGCCTTGACCAGCCGGAAGATGGAGCTGCGGTCGAAGACGAAGCCGTGCTTCCGCAGTTCGGGGATGAGTTTGGTGGTGGTGTACCAGTTCTTGCGGACCGCCATGAGTTCGCGAAGGCGCCACTCGTAGCGAGGCTGCAAGGTAGCCAGCGTCGCCTCGTCGTCTGGCTCGGGGTCGGGGACTGCCTTGATCATGTGCGTTTCCTGCCCGTTGGAGTGGTGGAGGGAGACGGATCGTCGGCTGGCTGGTCCAGTTCGGCTTCGGCGTCGGCCTGGGCGAAGGCCGTGCTCAGCGCCTCTTGCTCGGCGGCGTCCAGGAACTCCCGCACCTTGGTGTTCTTATAGTCGCTGGTCAACGCGGTGTAGATCGCGGTGGTGGCTCCATGGGAGTGTCCCACCTGCTCGGTGACGAATTGAGCGTCGTAGCCGGCCTCGATAAGCCTGGTGACGTAGGTGTGCCGCAGGCAGTGGACGCATAAAGCCTCGGGCAGTTTTCCCATAGCCCGCCAGTGCGCGAAGCGGTCGTTGACCGACCGGGGCGAGAGCACGTCACCGCGTTCGGTGGGGAACATGGCGCCGTCGTCGTGGCGGTCCTCGTAGTACAGCGGGCGGACATGTGTCAGGTAGTTACTGATCGTCGTGACCGCCCAGGGCCATACCGACACCACCATGCGCCGCCGCGGCGGCTGGCCCGCCTTGGCCTTGCCATACCTCACGGCAAGCCCAGCATGATCGCCGAACTCTCGTAGTTTGGCCTGACGCCGCCAGTCGTTGACCTCCAGCAGGGCCGCCTCCTTTCGGCGGAGCCCCCACCCGTAGATTGTCGTGAACAATGCCAGATCACGCGCCGCCGTCAGGGCTCCCTTGTGGCCTGCCGCGCGAAGACGCTGGATTTCCGGGTCGATCTGGCCGAAGAACCGGCGCACCTCCTCCCGCGACAGCGGGCGGTTGCGGCTTGGTCGGCCGATGTACTCCTGCACGTGGCGTACGCGATTGAACTCGTGCAGCACCTGAGCGGGGAAGGTGCCGAACAGCTCCAGGCACACCCGCGGCCACTCATAGGCCGCGTCGGTGAAGTACTCGAGGAAGTTCTTGAGCCTGAGCTGGCACATCCTCATTGTGGAGGCCGCGACCTGCTCGGCCAGCATGGACGACCATCGGTCGAATAGGACGTGATTCCATGCCGGTTCCCACGGATAGGCGGCCGCGAACGCTCGGACCTGCCGCACCGTCTTCACCCGGCTCGCGATCGTGTCCGGTTGCAGATTCCGGGCCTGCTGGTGATCTGTGTAGCCGTCCAGCAGCTTCTCGAAGACGACCTCGGCTGGCCGCAGCATCGGCACTCCAGGAACCACCTGGAGCGTGGCCAGGCCTCGAATCGGCGTCGCCAGCGCCTCGTGGTCCCGTTCCGAGCCTGCCATCTCGCCTCCGCCTGCTGCGCTTGATGGTGCACCCAATACATCAAAGGTGTAGCACGTTCAACGCCGCACGGTATAGAGGAGGTAGCGAAAGGTCCGGCAGATGCCGATGTGATAGAACTCGTCCAGCGAGAGGGACGAAGGCGCCCAGGCGTGATTGCCGGATGCGGGCGTCCTCAGATGGTGCGCACGGCGCAACTCTGCTCAGACTCCCCGTTCCCGGCGACGGACGGGCCGACGACGAACCTGCCCAGTTCCAGCGACTCTTCATTGGGGACGAGCTTGGCGAACGTCTTCGGCAGCACCTTCTCGTGCTGCGGCACGGACAGGGCGGCCACGCCGACCAGGCGGGGCATGCCGAGGTCGAGCACGTCGGGCTCGGGCCCGTGCTCTTCGTCAGCCAGGTGCGGCCACAGGTCGTACAGGCCGTACGTGAGCCGCACCTGCGGCCAGGACCCGCTGTAGTGCCGGGCGATTGTCCAGTCCCGGGCGATGCGGTGGTTCACCGGGCCGACCTCGTATCGCTCCTTGCGGAAGCCGCCGAGCCGGGCGTACCGCCAGGCGTGCACGCGCCCGTGTCCCCATCGCTGGCAGGCGTCCTCGGTGACGCCCAGCTCGCGTATCAGTCCGCGCACAGCATCTCCAGCATGGCGTCATCGACCGGCGGCGCGACGTAGTGGGACACGTCGACGTCGACGTCGGCGGCCAGGACCAGGGCGCGGCGCGCCGCCTGCAGGAGACGGATGGTCTGCGCCTCGGCCCGGCCGGACACCTTGTGCTCGGGCCACGGCTCGCACGGGTGGCCCTTCTTGGTGACGCCCTCGCCGCGGGCGATCGGCGTGGAGGCGATCCACTGGCGGACCATCTCGTACAGGGCGAGCGCCAGGTCCGGCGCGGCCGGGTCGCCGGCGGCTTCGGCGCGGGCGGTGGCCAGCGCGGCGGCGATCTCCCCGATCGACACGGCGAGGGTGAAGCGGTGGCCGATCTCAGCCTCCGCAAGCCGGTAGTCCTCCAGCAGGCCGCCCAGGAGGGCGCCGGCGAGCATCAGATCGTCCAGGCTGCCCATGATGCAGATGGCGCAGCTCAGCCTGCCAAGTCGCCAGCTGTAGGCGGCGTGCGGCTGGAGTCCGGCGGCCTTGATCTGCTCCCAGACGTCGCGGATGGACCAGGTGTGGATCGGAAGCCAGCGGGTGATCGTCCGGATGCTGGAGGACCAGGACTGGTTGATCATGAGGGGCGGCTGGTTCGCGCGGTCGGTGGACTCCTCGGCGCGCAGCCCGAGGCAGTACAGGACGCGGGCGGGCCGGTCCCGGGTCCAGCCGAGATACAGGTAAAACCGGCCATGCGTCGATCTTGAGAACGTCAGGCGTGCCTCCTGCGGGTCCGGGTTGAGGGCATTCGGTACCCGGCGCCGACTTCCCGTGACAGGTGGCGCGTAATCTCGGAAGCCGCTTCTCGGGACGCGGGAGAGTGCCGACCCTAGATTCCGCATTCCGTCTCGCGCATTGTGTTTGGTCGGCTACAGTACGACCCATTCTGTGGTGATCGGGGCTGCTGGGGAAGGCTGTGCCTGATGGCCTCGATCGACAAGACCGCCTACCCGCGGTTCAAGCGGACCATCTCCGAGCGCGAACTGCGTGCGGCGTACTCGCCGAGCCTGGCAGAGATGGACTGGGCGCGGGAGATGACCGACAGCGATGAGACCCGGCTGTCGCTGATGGTGTGGCTGAAGTGCTGTCAGCGGCTGGGACGGTTCCCGCGTCTGGCCGAGATCCCGGCTCAGGTGATCGAGCACGTACGGGATGAGCTGGGTCTGCCGGAGCAGGTCGGCATGACGGACGTGGCTGAGCGGACGGGACGCAACCACAAGGCGCTGGTGCGGGCCCGGCTGGGGCTGGACGGCGATCAGGCCGCTGCGCGCAAGCTGGCCGAGCAGGCGATCCGGCTGGCGGCCAAGACCAAGGACCACCCGGCCGATCTGATCAACGTGGCGCTGGAGGATCTGGCCAAGAACAGCTGCGAGTTCCCGGCGTTCTCCACTCTGGATGATTTGGCCTCTCAGGTGCGCGCGGAGGTCAACGGCGGCATCTTCACCCTCGCCTACGGCCGTATGGGCTTCGACGATCACGCGCGCCTGCTGGCGATGCTGAAAGTGGATCCGGCCACCGGCCGCAGCGGCCATGACCGGGCCAAGAAGAGCGCGCCGCGGGCCACGGTGACCAAGCTGCGCCTGCAGCTGGACCATCTGGCCTGGCTGGATGGCATGGCGGGGGCCAGCGACGCGTGGCTGAAGGGGGTGCCCGCTTCTAAGATCGCGCATTTCGCGGCCGAGGCGCGGGCGCTGGACGCCGCCGAGATGCGCGACTACGGCGAGGTCAAGCGGATCGTGCTGGAGGCATGTCTGCTGCACCAGGCGCGGGTGAGGGCCCGTGATGACCTGGTGACCATGCTGTGCAAGCGGATGAACACCATGCACAACAAGGCCCGCGAGCTGCTGGAGACCATCCGCGCCGAGCAGCGCCAGCGCAACGAGCGGATGCTGGCGGTGCTCGGCGACCTGCTGAGCGCGGCCAAGGAGGTCGACCTGGCGGCCAGGAACGCGCCGAACCCGTGGACGGCGGTGCGTCACCGGCACGAGACCGGCCGGGCGTTGCTGGAGACGATCGAGACCAACGGCGGCCTGACCAGCCTGATAGCTGAGCACGAGGCGCTGGCCGCCTTCCACGGCGACAACTACCTGCCGCTGCTGGACCGCTTCTACCGCTCACACCGCGGGTTGCTGCTGCGCCTGGCCGGCGTACTGGTGCTGGAGCCGGCCAGCACGGACCGCAGGCTGCTGGAGGCGCTGGAGTTCGTACGCACCAACGCCACCCGCACCAGCGAGCTCATCGGCGACGAGTACACCGCCGAGGAGGAGGTCGTCGATGAGACGACGGGCGAGGTCTCCACCGTGACGGTGCGCAAGCACGTGGACGTCTCCTTCGCGCCGGAGGCCTGGCAGAAAGTGATCGCCGACAAGCGCCGCCCCGGCAAGCTGGTGCGCCGACACTTCGAAATCTGCGTCTTCTCCTGCCTGGCGGACGAACTGGTGCGCGGCGATGTGGCGGCGGTTGGCTCGGAGGCCTACGCCAACTGGCAGTCCCAGCTGCTGAGCTGGGAGGACTGCCAGCCACACCTGGCCACCTACTGTGCCGAGGTCGGCTTGCCCACGACAGCCTCGGAGTTCGTGGAGCAGTTGAAGATGCGGATGAAGGACGTGGCCGCGGCCGTGGACGCGGGCTACCCGGACAACGCCGACCTGCTCATCGACGAGCGGGGCCGGCCCTCGCTCAAAGCCCGTAAGTCCGCAGGGCACAGCGCCGAGGCGCTTAAGCTGGCCACGGCCGTCAAAGACCGGCTGCCAGAACGCTCCCTGCTGGAGATTCTGACCCGGACCACCCGGCACCTGCGCTGGTTCCGGCACTTCGGGCCACTGTCGGGATCGGAGGCCAAGCTGGCCGACCCGCTGGAGCGCTACCTGCTGGTCGCCTTCACCTACGGCTGCAACCTGGGCGCCGCCCAGGCTGCCCGGCATCTGGGCGGTCGCATCAGCGCACACGAACTGTCCTACACGGTGCGCAAGCACGTCACGCTGGCCGGCCTGAATAAGGCGATCGCCGACGTGGTCAACGCCTATCTGCGCCTAGACCTGCCCAAGTTGTGGGGGGAGGGCAACGCGGTGGCCGCCGACGGCACCAAGTACGACATCTACGTGGACAACCTGATCGCCGAGTTCCACATCCGCTACGGCGGCTACGGCGGAATCGCCTACCACCACATCGCCGACAACTACATCGCGCTCTTCTCCAGATTCGTCCCGTGCGGGGTGTGGGAGGCGGTCTACATCATCGAAGGGCTGCTGGAGCAGGAGAGCGAGGCAGCCCCCAAGGAGATCCACGCCGATACCCAAGGTCTTGTTGTTACATGGACACATCTTGTCCCGCTAACCCCGCTGGTACCAGGATTCGACCGGTCGGGCGGGGAACGGGTCGACTGGCTCCGGAGGTGT
>NZ_JBFALF010000090.1:0-11168 GCF_040656115.1 Nonomuraea sp. NPDC050202
TTCGCGCGCGGCGGCTTCGGCCCTCGCGACGACCTCACCTTCTTCATCGACTCGGGCCTGGTCCACGTGGACGACGCCGTGGAGCCGCCACGGCAGGCCTGCCTGCTGACCACGCCCCGCCACTACCGCGCCTGGGGCGTCCCGCGCCACCTGACCAGCCGCCCGCACTTCGACAGCCCCGAGCCGGTGTCACTCGGCCCCCTCACCCGGCGGGACCCGCTCGTGGCCGTCGCGAAGTCCCGGACGACGCCGTGGCAGTCCTTCGGCGGCGTACGCATCGACGGCCTGCTGTCGCACGGCTTCCTCAAGGCGTACGCATGGACGCTGGACTTCGACAGGGGACGGTACGTGTTCCGATCAGCGCCCGGCGCGGGCGAATAGGCAAGCCAAGTACGAAAAGGGGTGAGCGATGGAGCAGGGCGCGCTCAAGAACGGCCTGCCGTACAACACGGCGGGCGGCCTCATCGAGCGGGACATATTGCCACTTGCCGCTCTCAGCGACGTACCGAACCTCGAACTCGCCGTCCCGAGGAGGCGCATCATCCCACTGGCCAGCCCGCGCAAGCCGTCATGGCTGAGCATTCTGCACCACCAAGATCGGAGCTAGATGGGGAATTCGACAACTCAACCTGAGCACCGACGACAACACGCGAGCACCGACAGCCTCAACTGCAACCGACAGTCACACCTAGGCATCTTTTGTCGCTCTTGCTACTGTGGTCACAGCTGCGATCTTCGCGCGTCTCCCCATCCGTATCTTGCTGCGGTCGGGTTGACGGCCTCGGAGGTGACCGCTGGCGATGCTGAGCATCGGCCTGGGATACGACCCCGGCTACCTGACGCGCCAGGTCGGCAAGGGCGCCGAGAACTACTACCTGTCATCGATCGGCGACGATGAGCGCGGCGAGCCGCCCGGGGTATGGAGCGGCAGGGCATGCGCCGAGTTAGGCTTCACCGCGGGTGACCCGGTCGACGCCGAAGCCTTCGAGCGGCTGTATCGCAGCTTCGCCGACCCGCGCCACCCCGCCTTCAACGACCCCTCCATTCCCGAAGCGGACAAGCCGACGCTCGGCAGTAGACCTGCCCGCTTCACCGAGGAGACCGGCCGCAAGCCCGTCTACTTCCTGGACCTGACCTTCAGCCCTCCCAAATCCGTCACCCTGCTGCACGCCGGTCTGCTGGCCAAGGCCGCCGAACAGCAGCAGCACCATCCCGAGGAAGCGCTCGCGCTGCGGGCCCGCGCCGAGCTGGTGTGGGAGGCGGTCATGGCGGGCAACGCCGCCATGCTGGAGTACTACCAGGACGTGTGCGGGGTGAGCCGCGCCGGCAAGCACGGTCCGAAGGTCGCCGGCCGCTCCACCGGCCGCTGGGTGGACGCGCCCCGATGGGTGGTCGCCTCCTTCCGGCAGCACACCTCCCGCAACGGCGACCCGCAGCTGCACGTGCACAACCCGGTCCTCAACCGCGTCCCGTGCGACATCGACGGCAAATGGCGCGCGCTGGACAGCCGCGCCATCCACGCCGCCCGTCCGGCCGCCGCCGCGCTGGCCGAACGGGTGATGTGGGAGACGCTGACGCGCTCGCTACCGGTTCGCACCCGCGTCCGCGCCGATGGTCACGGGTTGGAGGTGGAGGGCATCGCCGACGACTTGATCGCCGTGTTCTCCTCCCGCAGGGTCGAGGTGTCCGGCCTGCTGGAGCAGTTATGCGCCCAGTACGTGGCCCGCCACGGCCGCCAGCCGTCCGCGCGCGCCTTGTTCTCGATGGCGCAGTACGCCACCCGCGCCACCAAGGCCCACAAGAGCAAGGCGCCCGCCCCAACACATGCCGCGGAACTGGACCACTGGGTGGAGCAGTCCCGCCGGGTCGAGTCAGGGACGCTGGCCGAGGTCCCCGACCGGACGCTGCTGCACGAGGCCGATCCGGAAACCAGGGACCACCGCGAGCGAGCCGCGGCGCTGGCCCGGCACGTCCTGCGCCCAGCAGCGGCGCCGGATGCGGGCGGGGGAGAGGCTGCCGGACCAGACTTGGACGTCGACAAACAGATCCGCGACGTTCTGCAGGCCGCCGTCGCCGACGTCCAGCAGACCAAGGCGATCTTCTCCCGGTATGAGGTGATGCGCGCGATCAACCGGCACCTGCCCGGCCAGCTCGGCGGCCTAGCACCCGGCTCGGTGCGGCTGCTGCTGGAGCAGCTGACCGAACGGGCGATCGGGGCGGGCAACCCGTTCGGGGTGCGGCTGCTGAACCTGCCCGAAGTTGTGGACGTGCCCGATGTGCTGCGTCGAGCCGATGGCAGCAGCGCCTACACCGCGCCCTGCGCTGAGCGGTTCACCACCGATGACCAGCTCGCGGTCGAGAACCGGCTGCTGGCCGTCGCCCAGGCCCACACCGCACCGGCCATCGCGCGCCAACGCGTCCAGGACTGGCTGGCGCCGCGCTGTGCCCGAGCGGGCGGGCCGGGGTTGCGCGAGGACCAAGCCGCCGCGATTTTGGGGATCGCCACCTCCGGTCGCGCGGTGGATGTGTTCGAAGGGCCCGCCGGGTCAGGCAAGTCCTACACGCTGGGCCGGTTGACCGGGCTGTGGCGCGCCGCGCAGGGCACGGGTGCGATCGGCCTGACGCTGTCCACCAACGCCTCCCACGTGCTGGTTGATGAGGGCTTCGAGCGGGCCTTCAACATCCGGCGCTTCCTCGCCCTGGACCGAGCGGGCAGACTGCGCATCGAGTCTGGCACGCTGATCGTCGTCGACGAGGCGTCCATGGTGCCCACCGCGGACCTAGCCGCCATCCAGCAGGTCGCCGAGCGGGCGTTCTGCAAGGTGGTGTGGGCCGGCGACACCGCGCAACTGTCCGCGCCGCAGGCCGGCGGACTGATGCGGGTGCTGGCCTCCGACGCCGGCTCGCACGCGCTCACCACGGTGGAGCGGATGGAGGCCACGTGGGAGCGGGAGGCGTCCCTGCGGCTGCGCGCCGGCGACGTCAAGGTGGTGGACACCTACGACGAGCACGGCCGCATCGTGGAAGGCGACCGCGAGCACATCACCGCCCGCCTGGTGGCCGACTACCTGGACGACCGCGCCGCCGCACGGCGAGCGATCATACTGACCATGGTTAACGCCGACGCCCGCGAACTGTCCGCCCGGGTCCGCGCCGAGCTGGTGCGCCGCGGCGAGGTCAGCGCCCACGGCATCCGGCTGCGCGACGGCACCACCGCCGGCGTCGGCGATCTGGTGATGGCCCGCGCCAACACCCGGCGCGTCAACATCGCCGGCACCTGGCGCACCCTGTCCAACCGCGACGTCCTGCGCGTCCACCAGGTGCTCGACGACGGCGCCCTGATCGGCCACCTCACCAGCCGCGCCCATCCCGGCGGCGACCCCGGCCGGCGCGTCTACATCCCGGCCAGCTACGCCGCCCAGCACCTCGAGCTCGGCTACGCCAGCACCGCCCACGCCGCCCAGGGCCGCACCGTGGACGTCGCCCGCGCCCTGATCGACGGCCGCGTCACCCACCAGATGCTGTACGTGATGCTGACCCGCGGCCGCTCGGCCAACGTCGGCTACGTCGACGTCAGCGTGCTCACCGCCGCCGACCTGCGCGAAGGCGGCCAGCAAGCCACGCAACTGGCCGGCCCCGACCCCGCCCCCGGCGCCCCCACCTTGAACGCCCGCACCGTGCTCGCCCACGTCCTCGAACGAGACGACGCCGGACCCGCCGCCGTCGAAGCCCTGCGCCAGGAAAGCGAACGCGTCACCCACATGGCGCACCTGACGGCCATCTGGCGCGACCTCATCACCCTGGCCACCCGGCCCCGCCACCGCCAGGCGCTGACCGCCGCGCTCACCCCCGACCTGTTCGACCGGCTCCAGCACGACCCGGCCCGCCGCACCCTCTACGCCCTGCTGCAGCACAGCGAGCTGGCCGGACACGACACCCGCGCCCTCATCCACCGCGCCGCACACCAGCGTTCCTTCGACGGCGCCCGATCCGTCGCCCAGGTGCTGCACCACCGCATCGGCCGCCTGCTCGCCGCCAACGGCCACGACAACACCGCCGATGGCGCGCCCTCCTGGCGGTGGCGTGACCGCACCCCGCACATCGACGACCCAGACCTGGCCAGAACCGCGCTCGAGGTGGCCGAGCGGATGGACCAGCGCACGGAAGAACTCGGCCGGCGCGCGGCCGACCACCCGCCCGAGTGGGCGCTGCGACAGCTCGGCGAGGTCCCCGACGAGCCGCTGCTGCGCCACGAATGGATCGTCCGCGCCGGCGTGATCGCCGCCTACGGCGAGGCATACGGCACCTGGCTGCTCACCGACCACCGCCCAGGACCGCTCGCCCCCGACCGCGACGCCGCCTGGCAAGCCGCCCGAAACGCCCTGCACCAGCGAAACCTCCCAGGCGCCTCCTCTGAACGCCCAGGTCTTGGCCAGAACCCGCGCGGCGAGTCGTCCGGACACCGCGCCGCCGACCTCACACCACCGGACCGGCAGAACAACACCGAGCCGCCAGCTCGCAGCGACTCCGTGGCGGCGATGCGCCAGGCCGGCGCCCTCCTCGCCCTGTCCCACACCCCCCACCAAGTGGGACTGCTCGACCAAGCCGACCTGGCCGCCCGCGCGGACGCCCTCGCCGCCCGAGCCCGCGACGCGGCCACCGATCTGGCCGCCGCCGAGCAGCGCGCCCGAACCTACGCCGGAACCGGGGGAGGACCTGCCGAACGCGAGCTGGTCGCCAAACGCCACCAGCTCACCGACCATCTCCAGCACATCGACGCGGCCACCACAGCACAACAACGCCTGCAGCAGGCAGAGCAGAAGCTGCAGCAGGCCCGCGCCGTCTCGTCCTCCGGTCAGCGCGACAGCCTCGTGGCGGCGCAAGAACAGCACCGCTCAGCGGCAGCGCAGGCCCGCCAAGCCTTCGCCCAAGCCCCGCCCCGCACGGTGTGGCCCCTGATCCGCCACCAGCACCACCAACTGACCAGCCACTGGGACAGCCTGCTGCACGACGTCCGGCGCGCCGACATCCAAGCCGCCGAACACGACGCCGCCACCGCCCGCACCACCCAGCAGCAGATCCGCACCGAACTGGACGCTCTCCAGCAAGAACTCGCCCGCCGCGCAGCCCTTCCGCCGGCCCGCCACCGCATCGAACAAGCCGCCCGCGACCACCACCACATGCGGCAACAACGCCAGCACCTCCTCACCGCCCTGACGAACACACCCGACGGCATCGGCCTGCTGGACGACAGGCAACTCTCCAGACGCATCGCCGAACTCCGGCACCGCGGCCAGGAACTCCAAGGCGCCATCCGCACTGCCGAAGAAGACCTGGCCGGCTGGACCGAACGCGGCGGCGGCCCAACAGAGCAGAACCTGCACCGTCACCGCCAAGAGCTGGCCGAACAGCTGCGACGTATCGACGACGCACACCAAGGCGCCCAACGCCGCGACCGCGAGGCCGCGCACCTCAGCGACCTCGCCAGGCAGAACGCGACAGTCCTGGAACGCATCCAGCACATCCGTCACGAACTACGCACCGGCAGACCCCTGCTTCCCAAAGCCCGAGCCCGGCGCGCAGCGCTGGAAAACGAACTCGGCCAGCTTTTCGAGAAGAACGCACAGCTGCTTGCGCAGCTCCAGACGCGGCAGCAGGACCACGCTACGACAGAGCAGGCGGCCCGCTCCGCCGCCGAACAAGCGCCGCCTGCGTCCCTGTGGCCACAGCTACGCCACCGGGCCGCCGAACTGGACCGCACCTGGCAGCAGGCACTCCAGCACGCCCGCGACAGCGACCAGGAGGCAGGCCGCAGCCACCTCGACCAGGTACGCCGAGAAGCTGCAACGCTCGACCTCACGCTGAAGGCCGCCGTCGAAGAGACCGAGCGCCGCAAGAGACTGCCGCAGCATCAGCGCCAAGCCGAACGCGCCGCCCGACGCGAACACCAGCAGCGCCTGCGCGAAACGGACCAGATCCGCGAGGCCACTCGGGCCGCGACCCGACCCGAGGCGCCACACCGCCCAGAACCACACCGGGAGCCCGCTCATCGCGACGAACTGGGCCGCTGAAGGGAGTCGGTCCCGCCCCTTACTCCACCGCCGAGTACGGCGGGAAGATCTGTTCGGCGGCGGCGCTGATGGAAGCCACCTGCTCCGACGAAAGCTGCGGCGGATGCCGCCGGATCCAGCCGCACAACCGGCCGGCTCGCAACATGGTCACCCCGGACTCCGTCAGCGCACCCCAGCGAGGCAGCTTCGCCCCATGCACCGCGACCACCGGCATGACCGGCACATTCCACCCGCCCGCACGCAGCACCTCACCCGACCCAGCGGCCTCGAACACTTAACGCCCGCCAGCGCACGGTCGCCAGCTCACTCATCGCACCCTTACGCCACGCCGCCGCCGGCGAATGCACCCGCCACCGCTGCACCGCATCGGCCAGCACCACCACCGCTGCCAATCAGACCGATCTGCCGACTCCACACCCAGGCCACCACCGCGAACGCGGCCACCGCCCGAACCGCCCGAACCAGCCACCGGCGCGCCCGCCCTCCCGCCACCGCGCCCGATACCGCGCCTGCGCCGATGCACCGGCGCCCGACATGTGACGACGAGTCACCACATGGCCATGCTGGAGTACAAGGCGCGTTTGTATGGCAGGACCTTCGTCAAGGTGGGCCGGTTCTTCCCGTCTTCGAAACTGTGCTCGGTCTGCGGGAAGCTCGCTGAGCGTGCGGGAGTGGGCCTGCGATTGTGGGGCGGTCCATGACTGGGACGTTAACGCCGCAATCAACATCCTCGCCGCCGGACGGGCGGAGAGGCTAAACGCCTGTGGAGGGCCGGTAAGACCATCGCTCGCGGTGGCACCGCCCTGGGAAGCAGGAAGCCCAGGAAGTGCCGCCGCAGGAACAGTGCGGCACAGGCCAGAATCTCCGGCCTTCAGGCCGGGGAGCGCGTCAAACAGGCCACCTACCAGGAGTCCCACGCAAGTCCGAACTCGTCGGCAGGGTCGCGCATGACGCCGGCCGGATCCCGGGACCGTCTACTGCACAGGTGGTGCACTGTCGGCGACGCTGACGTTCAACTGGGCACTCGACGACACCACGCTCCCGACCGGAGCGTCCTCGGCGGCCGAGATAGTCGTAGGTCTCCGGGTCGAAGACGTCCTCCTCCCTGACCCCGGGGGGCGACACCATCGCCGCAGCGATACCCTTGCGTCCCGCGGCATCCTGCGACTCCTTCACCGCCACCACCCCGGAAATCGTGGCCGCCGCGCGGAAGAGCGCACTCCGCTGCGCGGTCGGCAGGTACGACTCCGTGAGGAGCCCGCCAACTCGGGCCCACGCCTCGTAGTCCTGCAACCTGTCGAAGCGTATCTGCGTGTAGAGGTGCCTGCGCATGCCCTCGGTGTCGACTGGCAGCCTGCTGCTGCTCTTGGCCACGGCCAGCGCCTCGGCCAACTCCGGCGCGTCCGCGTCCGAGGTGTCGGCGGTCAGCGGCCATCCCATGACGCCGCCCGACGCGCGGCTCAGCTCGAGCCGCTCGTAGAAGAGCCCCGCGTCCTCCACGAACACGTCGGGCCTATCGGCTTGTTCGGCGGTCCGAACAGTTCGGCCGCGAGCAATGTCGATATGCCACAGCACACCAGCTCTGGTCAACCACGCCATGTCGCATAGATACGGTCGCCCCAGGCCAGGCGATGGTCGCCAGCTTCCGTGGCCATGACGGCGTTCAGCCGTTCCAGGCTCAGCGCTGCATCCTCGGAAGTCATGCCCGTGAACCGGAGTAACGCATAAGCGAACATTCCAGTCCGGTGGATCCCCGCAGAGCAGTGGACCAGTACGTGGCAGCCGTCGCGTAAGAGGGAACTTACCTGCATGAGAGCGGCCCCCAGCCGATAATCGCTGGTAGGCGGTGGAGGGCCGGCGCTGGGGAGAGGGATCCATATCCACTGCATGCCGACCGCCTTGACAGCAGAGCCAAGCTGCATGGCACCTTCATGCTGGGACAGCAGCGTCACCACGTGCGTTACGCCCAACGATTCGAATACCGGGAGTGCCCTTAATTTCGGCCGTCTCGATACCGACAGCGTTCCACGGCCAGCGGGAATCTGGTCGACAGATGGTTGGGGCGACACATACGGGATGCTACCTGCGGGCCCATCGATATCGCGGCAGTTTATCGACCGCCGCCCCGTCGCACCACTCCTGGCACCTTCAGCGACAAGCTGCACATCAAGCCGCCAACCCGCACGGGGGAGCGGCCGCCAGCCGCGCAGCCTCCGCGAGCTTTCGGGCCCGGCTGACGGCGAGGGTTTGGAGCGCCTGCCGGTGAGCGACGCCAGGGTGATCTGAACCGCGCCATATAGGCCTTGGCCTGGCGTTGCCCTTCTTCGTCACTGGAAGCCGTCCCTTCGGCGAGGACCCACGCACCCCGCCCAGGGGCAGACCCGCGACCACGCGGGCGTAAGACTCGGCGGGACATGTCGTTCCCCTCAGGAACACCTTCTCTCCCTTCCGGCGCTGGGCGCTTCGCGTGCGAGAGCACCTCGCGCGGATCGCACTCACGCTCGGCGCGGCCGGTTTCCGCGCCGAGGCCACCACGCTCCTGTCCCGCATCCTCGCCGGAGCCGACTCGGGTTCCCCCGCGAACCTCGCCAGGACCCGCCCGGGCACCAACGACGACCTCGCGGGAGCCGGCTTGGGCTCCCCGGCCGACCTCGCCGGACCTGGCGCAGGCTGGCCTGTCGATCTTGTCGGTGCCGACCTGGCCGCGTTCGGCGGGGCGTGCGCGGTCGTGGGGCGGCGGGACGAGGCGGAGCGGTGGTTCGCCGCCGCGCGTGAGCTGGCCGACGGCCACCGCTCCAACTGGACCGTCCGCCTGCCGCTGGTCTGGGCGCTCACCGAGTGCGGCCGTGAGGAGGAGGCGCGCGCGGTCCCCGACGAAGGCCAAAGGGTGCCGAAGGGCCAGCACGCCGGCGTGGAGTGGCTGGTCTGCCTGCTCAGACGAGGTGAGACCGACCTGGTACGCCTGCTGCTCGAAGAACGCAGCGTGCGTTACGAGCCCGACAAGTCGCACACCGCCGGCAAGAGCTGGTTCGACGACTGGACGGCGGCCCGCGCATTCGCCGTCTACGGGCAGCCTGACCTGCTGCGATTGTGGGCCGACGTCCGACAAGCCTCGGTACGGGAGCACCTGCCGCTCGCCGAACGCGTCGCGGCCGAGGGCAGGCCCACCGGCCCGGACCCGAGCCAGCTGACCGATCTCACCGCCGGGCACGCCATCTCATGACGCTCCCCAAGGCGGCCAGACGGCGCGAATCGGCGCACCTGGCGAGGATCGCCGCCGGGTACAGCCACCTCGGCGCCGTACTCGACCTGCTGCAGGGAACGAGCGACCCGGGCACCTACGGCCTGGACAGCAACACCCGTACCTGGGTGGCGCTCAGCGCGCGACCGGCGTGGACGTCGAGGTGTGGTGACCGGGTGCCGCTCGCCGGGCCCGCGAGCCCAGCGTTAGCATGGCCGGTGGCGGCCGTTCCGCGCCCAACCTCCGGCGACCCGTCCCAGCCGGGTCACCCCAGGAGGCAAAGGGGGGTTCACCTCTCGGACGGATGGTCTGTCGTCGGATCGTGCGCCGCCGCACCGGTCGCTGGGGGACGCGCGGGCGGCGCGCGGGAGACGTACATGACCAGGCAGGCTGACTTCAAACGGCGGGTACGCGCCCGCATGGCCAAGACCGGCGAGTCCTACGCGGCCGCCCGCAGCAGGCTCCTGGGCGACCGGCCCACGGAGGAGGCGCTGGCCCAGGCGCTGCACGTCAGCAACGGCGACTGCACCGACCTGGCGGGCACCGGGCTGGCCCGGCGCATCATCTACTGGCGCGACGTCCTGCACGAGGGCCCGGTCCCCGACGTCGGACGCGAGGAGCTGCGCCGGATCAGGGCGGCGTTCCTGCTGGGGCGGACGCGGACGACCACGCCGAGGGACTGCACATGTTCGAGGAACGTGACGCGGCGCTGGAGGCCAACCGCGACGGCGAGTACGTCCTGTGGTTCGAGGCCGACCTGTACGACCAGCTCCAGATCACCCAGATCCTGGCCCGCCTCGCCGAGTACGAGGTGCCGGCCGAGCACATCATGCTGATCTGCATCGGCGAACATCCCGGCATCGCTCGCTTCGGCGGGCTGGGCGAACTGCGTCCCGAGCAGTTGCGCGAGCTGCCCGCGACCAAGGCGTGCGCGCGGCTCACCCCGGCCGCGCTCGACCTGGCCACCCGGGCGTGGGCGGCCTTCCGCGCGCCGACGCCGGAGGGCCTGCCCGCGATCTCCGCCACCCGCTCGGGTGAGCTGCGCTTCCTGGGCGAGGCCTTCGAACGCCTCAGCCGCGAATACCCCTCCACCCGGGACGGGCTCTCCCTCACCGAACGCCGCATCCTGGCCGCCGCCCCGCCGGACGAGGACGCCACCGCCGGGGCCGTCTTCGGGCGCGCCTCCGGCCGCGAGGCCCGCCCCTACCTGGGGGACGACTGGTGTTACACGATGATGGACCGCCTGGCCCGGGCGCCGCACCCGCTCCTGGAGGTCCGGCCCGCCGGGGCCGCGGTCGAACATGGCACGCCGGTGCGGCTGACCGCGACCGGCGCGCGGGTGCTGGCGGGCGAGGCGGACCACGTACGGCTCAACGGGGTGAACCGCTGGATCGGCGGGGTGCACCTGACCGGCCGGGACGTGCGATGGCGGTGGGACGAGGGCCGGGAGGCCCTGACCGGCTAGTAGAGCTTGTACGGATTTGAAATCACAGGGATCGCCTGCGGTACGGTCGTCAATCCTGGTAGGCCATCGACATGGCGCGTGGAGACCTCACCGATGAGGAGTGTCGTTGATTGAGCCTCACTTGCCGCTGGGTGAGCGTGGCCGATTCCGGACCTTCGGTGGAAGAGCGCACAGTTCCTCGCGTTGCGCGCCAGGATCGTGCTGCGCTGCGCCGCGGGCGGCACAGAGCCACGCATGACGCCATTCCCTCCCGACACCGGCCCGCGGCGCCATCCCGACGTCTTCGACGTCGCCGACTGGCAGCGGCATGCCGGCGACCTGCTGGACACCTGGCTGGAAGAGGAGTTCACCTGGGCTGGCCGCCCGCTCGCCCGCTTCGCAGTACGGGAAG
>NZ_JBFALF010000091.1:0-11159 GCF_040656115.1 Nonomuraea sp. NPDC050202
AAAATGCCATCGATCACCTCTCGATGATCGCGCCAGGGGCGGCCACGCCCATCAACCACCGGCAGCAGCGGCTGGATCCGCGCCCACGCCTTGTCGGTCAGCTCACCACGTCGCACCACGATCGACCATTCAACCGTGAACGTGATCATTTGTCAGACACTGCCGTGCTAGCAGACCGCCTGCATGCCGTACCGCCGACGGAGCTGATGTTGCCGACCGCGCTCGGCAACATCCTGCGGGCCGGTGAGCTGCGGCCCTTGCGGCGGTACGGGCTCGACGTGCTCATCGCCTGGCCGCGGTTGTGGCTCGTCTTGCCGGAGACTGCGCGCCAGGAGATCTCCGGTGCCCGCACCCGGCTCGACGTGGTCGGCCGCACGATGGTGTGGGCCCTCGCCGCGGGCGTTTGGTCAGTCTTCGTCTGGTGGGCCGTCCCCGTGGCGGTGCTGCTTGCGATCTCCGCGTATCGCGGCGGTGTCCTCCCGGCCGCGAGAGTCTACAGCGACCTGGTGGAGGCAGCCTTCGACCTGTACAGGTGGGAGTTGTACAAGGCCCTGCGCCTGCCGATGCCCAAAGGACACCGCAAACGAGCCAGAGGCCGGTCGGCAGCTCACGAGCTACCTTTGGGAGGGGCAAACGACGGAGTCGTTCGACTTCGAGCAGAGTGCCAACATGCCGAAGTGACCTTGCTATGGAGGCCCTAATCGATGATGCGAGCCCTGAGCCCAGGCTGATCTTGCTGTGCGGGCTGCCTGGCTCCGGGAAGACGACGCTGGCCAGCAGCTTGGCGAGAGAAATCCCAGCAGTGCGGACGTGGATGACTGAATGTTTGCGGTGCGGGCGCGGACTAACGAGTGATGCGAAGGCCCTCCTGGTCAGCCTGCTGCAGGCTCGGTGAGCTGGGCTTCCAGATCGGCGATCATCTGGGTCAGCAGACTGGTGTTCTCGCGCCGGACGGCCTGCTCGCCGACCGTGTCGAGGCCGGCGACCTTGGTGATGCACTCGTTAGCGGCCTGGGCCATGGTGGCGAACTCCGTGCGGGCGATCGAGTGTGGGTTGGCGGCCTCGTAGGTGGTGGCGCGGTGCATGTCCTTGACCGACGTCATCGCCACGCGGGCGGCGGACATGGCGTCGCGGGCGCCGAACTCTTCGCCCAGGCCCTGGCGCATGTAGCGGGTGACGAAGACCCGGCGCCGGGCGGGGCTTTGCGATGGCAGGAATCCTTCCAGGCGATCGCCCCGGTTGGCTGCGACCACGCGGGCGACCTTGACGGCCCGCCGCAGGCGGGCGCCGTCCTTGATACCGACGCCGGCGGCGATGTCGGCGTAGCTAACCTCTCGGCCATGGTTGCTGCGCAGCCAGATCATCACTTCGGCGACGTCGGTCTCGGCGCGGGTCCAACCCGTCGCATCACGGCGTCGGCTCACAGGAATTTCCCGTTCTCGTCCATGAAAGCCGCGAGCGCGGCGTCGTCCAGAGCTGCGCCGGTGGCCATGTCACGGACGGCGGCGATAGCCGCCTCGGCGCCGTCACACAGCTCCGCGATGGCCTCGGCGCGGTCGGTGGTGAAGTTGATCTGCTGCTTGCTCAGCAGCGCCAGCGCCCGCGAGGCGGCAGTAGTGCCGCTCGGCTGCATCTGACCTGCCCAACATGCCGTACGGACCCCCAGATACTGTGCGCCAAGTAGCCGCCAACACTACTTGAAGTACTTGCTGCACGACTGAGAGTCACCAAAGATAACGCTGGGCGTGATCGAGGATGGGCGAGCGCTGAAGGCATGACTGCCGATTTAAGCCAAATGGACATTTTGTGAGATTGATCCGGATAGTTGCGTTCCGTACCTGCATGACTGCAAAAGTGGCTCTTGTTGCTGAATCTTGTGGAAGTTACGCTCTGTCCGTTTGATCAAGTGCTCCAGAGCCGCACGAGCCAGGATTCCTGCCGGGTGGGTGGAGCGACGGCTGACACCCAACAGGGTGTCCCTCGTTGTGGTTCGGAGCGTGACGGCGTATGCGCCGGAATTTGGCATGGGCTCGATCTGGTCGGACATCAGCTGTGATGACGGCCATTCTTGCGGGATTGCTTCCCGGCTTACTCTTCCTTCAGCCCTTACCGGCCACAGCTGACACTTCTACGGCCGTGACGGCTGCCGCCGTTCAGGCGGCACCCGAGACGCCCAAGCAGGCCTACGGCTCCACCACGAGCCTGCCCACGCTGACCTCCAGCGATGAAACGCAGACCGATGCCCATCCGGGTACTCCGAAGAGCGAGTTCAAGGCGCCGAAGGAGGCGCTGCCGGAGGAGGAACGGGCCGGTGTGGTCCGGCAGTCGTCGTCCACCACGGACGACACATCGCCAACCGTGGCGGCGTTGCTAGCCGATCCGCCGTGCGGGACGGTTCCCGCCTGGGTGGCCAACAGGGCCGTCACCCAGGGCCAGCAGGTCGCCTACAACCGGACCGTCTGGCAGGCGCTGATCAGCTTCGCTGGATATCTCAACGACGTACCGCCGCCGCAGAACTACCCCGGCACGTATTGGCAGCAGGTCGGCTCTTGCCCGCCGCCGCCGGCACCCACGGTGTCGTCGATGACGCCGGCGAACGGTGCGCTGGTGCTGGAGGAGCAGCCGACGTTGCAGGTGCAGGGCAGCACCTGGGCGGGAGGGGCGATCGACTTCGACATCGACCTGTGTGAGACCCCGGGCCTGTCGACTTGTACCAGGTACGAGTCCTGCTGTTCGCTGTCGACCAGCTGGCAGGTTCCGGCGGGCACGCTGTCGTGGGGCAAGCAGTACTGGTGGCGGGCCCAGGTCACCGATGCCTCCACCATCGGCGGGGCGAGTTCGTACTCGCTGATTCAGACGTTCACGCTGGGCGTGCGGCAGCCGACGATCAGCTCGCAGTTGTCCACCTCTGGGGTGAACGGGCAGGAGTTCAACCAGCGGGCCGGGAACTACACCACGACGGTCACCGACGTGCAGGTGCCGGTGGCGGGGCCGCCGCTGTCGGTGGTGCGCTCCTACAACAGCATGGACACCCGCCGCACGGGCGTGTTCGGGGCCGGCTGGTCGACCCGCTGGGACATGCGCATCGTGCCGGAGACCATCCGCGGCCGCGAGTCGCTGCTGGTCACCTATCCGGACGGGCGCGAGGTGCGCTTCGCCGACAAGAAGAACGGCACCTTCCAGCCGCCGCCCGGCATGTACGCCACCCTGTCGACGCAGACGGGGGGCGGTTGGCGGCTGATGGACAAGTCCTCCACCTCCTACCTGTTCGACGCTCAGGGCCGCCTCACCAAGATCACTGACAGCCGGGGGCGCAGCCAGGACCTGGCCTACGGCGCCGACGGCAAGCTGGCCAAGGCCACCGCCACCGGTGGCCGCTCGCTCACCTTCACTTGGGCCGGCGCGCACATCACCTCGGTAACCACCGACCCGGTCGACGGCAAGGCGCTGACCTGGACCTACACCTACGACGGCGACGTGCTGACCCAGGTGTGCAACCCGGCACAGGAATGCACCACCTACGGCCACGACCCCGGCTCGCTGTATCGCAGCACGGTGCTGGACTCCGACCCGTACGCCTACTGGCGGCTCGGCGAGGCCACCGGCAACTCCAAGGACCTGGGCTGGGGCGACGCGGGCGACGCCACCTACGACACCGCCGCCAAGCGCGCCCAGCCGGGCGCCCTGGCGGGCACGACGGACGGCGCGGTGGAGCTCACCCCCACCACCGGGGTACGGATCAACAACGCGATCGTGCCGAAGATCGGCAAGTACGCGACCATGGAGGCCTGGTTCAAGACCAGCGCCAGCGGCACCGTCATCTCGCTGCGCACCTCCAGCGGCGCCACCAAGGAGGAGGTGTTCGGGGTCGGCAGCGACGGGAAGCTGCGCAGCTCCTACCAGCCGACCACGACCCCGATCACCACAGCTGGGCCGGTCAACGACGGCAACTGGCACCACGCGGTGCTCACCGTCGCCGACAATCTGCAGACCCTGTACCTGGACGGCGCGGTCGTCGGCACGCTCACCCAGACCATCATCGGCACCGAGAACCGGTACGTCACCACGATCGGCGGGCTGGCCGGCCTGGTGGACGAGGTCGCCATCTACGACCGTCCGCTGACCGCGCACGAGGTCCAACGGCATCACGCCGCCCGTGCGGCGGCGCCGCACAAGCTCGCCAAGATCACCCTGCCGTCCGGGCGGGTCTGGGCGGCCAACGTGTACGAGCCGACCACGGACCGGCTCAAGAGCCACACCGACCGGCACGGCGGCACTTGGCAGATCAGCGACCAGGTGATCAACCGCAGCACCGGCCATGCCACCGTCGACGTGACCGACCCGAACGGCGGCAAGATCACTAACGTCTACGACTCCTGGCGCGGCTACCGGCCGATCTCCTCCACCGACCAGGTCCAGAACACCAAGACGTCGGGCCAGAAGCCCACCACGTACAGCTATGACACCGGCGGCTATCTGAGCAAGATCACTGACCCGAACGGCAACACCCTTCAGGCCACGAACGACAAGCGCGGCAATCTCCTCACCAGGACCACCTGCCGTGCTTCGGGGAACTGTCAAACTGTTCATGCCGAGTATTACGTCAACAGCAATGACCAGTTCGACCCGCGCAACGACCGCGTGACCAAGGTTCGCGACGCCCGCTCGGCCAGCGCCACCGACAACACCTACCTCACCATTTACGAGTACAACAGCTACGGCGAGCAGACCAAGCAGATCGCGCCGGCCACCCTCGACTTCCCCAGCGGTCGCACCGCCGAGATCACCTACACCGACGGCACCGAGCCGGCCATCGGCGGCGGCACCATCCCGGCCGGCCTGGTCGAGACGCGTATCGACGCCAAGCGCAACACCACCGCGTTCAGGTACACCGCGGCCGGTGATCTCGCCGAGCAGACCGACCCGGGCGGGCTGATCACCAAACGGGAACATGATGCGCTGGGGCGTCTGATCAGCCGGACGCAGATCTCCGACGCCCACCCCGGCGGGGTGAAGACCACCTTCGCCTACGACGGCGCGGGACGGCTGGCCACCCAGACATCACCGGGCGTGAAAAACGAGATCATCGACGTCACGCACACCGCGCAGACGAGCTACGCCTACGATCCGGACGGCAACACGCTCACCGCGACGGTCAAGGACCTGACGGGCGGCGAGGCGGAGCGGCAAACCGTCTACACCTACGACGCCTACGGCCACGAGGAGACCGTCACCGACCCGGAGGGCGGTGTGGTCCGCACCAGCTGGAACAAGCTCGGCCGGCCGTCAACGGTCACGGATCAGATGGGCGCGGTGTTCGGCTACGCCTACACCGAACGCGGGCAACTGGCCGCCCGGACACTGAAGAACTGGACCGGCAGCCCGGTCAATCCGCAACCGGCCACCGAACTCACGCTGGAGTCGTACTCCTACGACGACGGCGGCCGGCTGTCCGGCCAGGTTGACGCGATGCGCCGTCTGACGTCCTACAAGTACTTCGGCGACAATCTGCTGTCGCAGGTGATCGGCGACGATGTCAAGCTGAACGGCGCCATGACCACCAAGGACGTCGTGCTGGAGGCCAACACCTACGACGCCGCGGGTAACGTCACCAAGCGAGTTATCGGGGCTGACCCCATCTCTGGCGCAGGTATCACCACCACAGAATATGCCTACGATGCCGCCAACCGGCTGACCTCGGAAACGTTCGATCCAGCCCCGCAGGGGACGCCCAATCCGGCCAAGCTGGCGCGCAAGACGGCCTACACCTACGACGCCAACAACAACGTCACCGCGACCAAGCGCTCGGCGGCGGGCACGACGCGCGTCGAAACCACCGAGCACGCCTACAACAACGAGAACTACCTCACCGCGACCACGGTGAAGAACGACGGGCAGGACCTGACGCAGACCTGGCTCGTGGACGATCGCGGCCTGGTGGAAAGCATGGTCGACCCGCGCGGCAATGCCAGCGGCGCCGACCCGGACGCCTACACCACCAGCTACCGGTATGACACTCTCGGGCGTCTGGTGGAGCGCAAGTCCCCGACCGTTCAGATCGAGAAGAACGGGACCGCGCAGCCGGGCCGCCCGACCACCCGCTTCGGCTACAACACCACAGGGCAGCAGACCCACACGATCGACGCCGAGGGGCGGCAGACCACCTCGGGTTATGACCGGGCCGGCCAGCTGACCTCGGTGACCGGCGCGACCTACACCCCGCCGGGCGGGAGCGCCGTCACCCCCAAGGTCTCCTACGCCTACGACGCCGCCGGACGGCTGATCAAGACCACCGACCCGCGCGGGCACGCCACCACCGTCGAATACGACGCCCTGGGTAACGCCGTCCGCGTCACCGACCCGCCCGCCGCCCCCGGACAGCCGGCCGGGCAGTGGGTGAGCGAGTACAACGAACTGGGCGAGGAACTGGCCGGCATCGACCCGACCGGGGCGCGCACCCAGGCCACCTACGACGACCTGGGCCGGCAGATCACCCGCACCACGCTGGAGCGCAAGCCCACCGTCGCGGCCTACACCACGCACCTGGAGTACAACGACGCCGGCGACCTGACCAAGGTGACCGTGCCCGGCCCTGGCACCAAGACCCTCACCACCAGCTACACGGTCAACGCCGCAGGCGAGGTCACCGCCGAGACCAACCCGGCGGGCAACGTCACCACCTACGGCTATGACCTGGCCGGCCGCGCGGCCACCACCAAGGACGCCGAGAACAACGTCACCGCCGCCGAATACGACCTGGCCGGCCGCCTGATCGGATTGAAGAGCCTGGACAGCGCCGGGGCCACCGTGCGCACCGTCGGCTACGGCTACGACGCCGCCGACAACCTCACCCAGATCACCTCCGGCGAGGGCCACATCACCCGGCGCACCTTCGATGCCAGCAACCTGCTGACCCAGCTCATCGAGCCGGTCTCCACCGGCGAGCAGATCACCACCAGCTTCGGCTACGACGCCACCGGCGCCCGCACCCGCTTCACCGACGGCCGCGGCAACGCCACCTGGACCAGCTACAACACCCTCGGCCTGGTCGAAACCCTGACCGAGCCGGCCACCACCGCGCACCCCGACCCGGCCGATCGCACCTGGACCCACCTCTACGACGCGGCCGGCAACGAGAGCGCGCTCATCAAGCCGGGCGGCGTCCGCCTGGACCGGCACTACGACGCCCTCAACCGGCTCACCAAGGTCAGCGGCTCCGGGGCCGGCATCGTCGCCGGCGACAAAACCTACGGCTACGACCTGGCCGACCGGGCCACCAGCGTGGGCGACCAGACGCTCGAATACAACGACCGCAGCCTGCTCACCAAGCTCACCGCACCCACCGGCGGCAGCAGCTTCTCCTACGACGCCCTCGGCAACCCCACCCAGCGCGTCGACGCCACCGGCACCACCACCTTCACCTGGGACGACGCCAACCGGCTCAAGACCGTCACCGACCCGGTCAGCGGCCGCACCAACACCTACGACTACGACAAGGCCGACCGGCTCAAGACCGTCACCTCGGCCAACCCGGCCAACACCCAGGCCTACACCTACGACGCCCTCGACCGGGTCAAGACCCACACGCTGAACAACAGCAGCGGCAGCCAGCTCGCCAAGATCACCTACGGGTGGGACAAGGACGACAACCTCACCTCCAAGGCCACCGAAGGCCTCGCCGGGGCGGGCAGCAACACCTACGACTACGACGACGCCGGCCGGCTCACCTCCTGGACCGGCCCCGACGGCACCACCACCGCCTACGAATGGGACGCCGCCGGCAACCGCACCAAGGCCGGCGACAAGACCTCCACCTACGACGAACGCAACCGCCTGCTCCAAGGTGACGGCAGCACCTACACCTACACGTCGCGCGGCACCCTGGCCACGCAGAGCAAGGACGGCGCCAGCCGCACCCTCACCTTCGACGCCTTCGACCGTCTCCTCAACGACCGCGACGCCACCTACACCTACGACGTCTTCGACCGCCTGCTCACCCGCCAGAAGACCGGTGGCCCCCAGCAGCGGTTCGTCTACGCCGGGCTCGGCAACGACATCGCCGCCATCACCGACCAGGCCGGCCTCGTGCAATCCAGCTACGGCCGCGACCCCTTCGGCGACCTGGTCAGCGTCAAGGACGGCGCCGCACCCGCCGCCGGAGCGCTCACCGACCAGCACCAGGACCTGATCGGCACCTTCACCGGCACCACCCTGACGGCCAGCACCGCCTACACCCCCTTCGGCGAGACCGCCGCCCAGACCGGCACCAAGACCAGCCTCGGCTACCAGACCGAATACACCGACCCCGACACCGGCACCGTCAACATGCACGCCCGCTGGTACCAGCCCGGCACCGGCACCTTCACCAGCCGCGACGACTGGACACTGCCCGCCAGCCCATCCGTGCAGGCCAACCGCTATACCTACGGCAACGCGACCCCGCTCGTATACCGAGACCCCACCGGCCACATGCCTGACGCTGGCTGCTTGAACAAGGGAAGCGGAGGTAACTCGGCTCGCGACAAGGTCTCCAACCCTGGCGTCACCGGCGGTGGCAAGAACTGTAACCCTGACAATGGAGCTCGAGACCTGAGCGGCGGCAGGCCCACCACTGCCGACTCCACACCACGCTCCGAACCCCGCAACCCGACCGGCAACAACCCAAAACAACCCACCGGCAACAACAAGCAACCGAAACCGAAGCAGCCAGAACCCAAACGGCCGGAACCCAAGAAGCGGCCGGAACCCGAGCCGTACAAACCGCCGCCCGGATTCAAGCCCGTCACCCCCAACCCAGGAGGACACAAACCTGGTCCACTCGATCTACTCGATCGGTTGAAGCCTCCATCTACAGTCGGTGGCCCCATCGAACTGGGCGACGCCGCTATCGCCCCGACCGGCCCCACTGGCGCGGGTGCACCCATCGGCGTCGTCCCGGCCACCGGAACACCCGGCAGCGGTACACCGGTAACTCCCGTCGATCTCCCCTCAGGCGGCGGCACCGGTACACCCTCCCTCATCGAACCTCCCCCTGCACAGCCTCTGCCCGACGGCGAGTGGTACGACTGGCTCCACGGCTTCCTCATGGGAGCGAACGACGCCGGCGCGTTCGACGACATGTGTGCCAGAACCACAGACAGCCCGGCAGAATACGATAAGTGCTGGAACGACACACATCCCGGCAACGACAACCAGGCTTATCGCAGCGCCTACGACGCTTGGAATGGGCCGTCTGACTACAACGCTGGCATGCCCATCCTGCCAGGCGGTCCAGTTGGAAAAGGGCCTCGTGGAGTCCGACCGCCCCGACTGTCTGACCCTTGGCCACAAGGGCTTCCCAGGCCGGTAGTCAAGGCGTACGAGGATATTCGCGCGGGGCACGGGCGTCCTAGGATCGACCCGAATACGAATAGGCAGAAAATATTCGAAGGCGACGACGGGCACACCAAGAAATGGGCGGGCGCAAAGGAGTGGGAGGTTCCCGGCGCCAAGAATCCTGGCGAAACCCGAATTCTGGAGAAGACTCTCCCTGATGGGCGAACAGTAATGGGCTGGAGCCAGGACCACTATAAGACTATTCATGAATTTAGTGCACCCCATTTCCCGGATGCAGGCTGGTAGACGCTGCTATAATCTTTCGATGTCACATCCTCAGGGCAACGCGCATCCATATGCTGCGTCGCACGATCCTTCTCGCGAGCAGGAGACGGTAAAGTGAATGATCATGCAATACCTCCTCCACTTTACCGTCTCGTTGAAGATGAATCCGGACGCCCACTCGTGTACATGCAGGACATAGTTGGCTTCTTCATCGGACAGGAGGACACGAGACAAGAAGTGATTCTTCATGGAGCGTCACCCATACCCATGCTGCCCAAACTCTTTAAAGACGTTGAGCTACAGACTCTAGATATTCACGGGGAAATAATCGGCACCTATTATATTGGGAGAGTAGAGACGCTCACTGCGCACAAAAGTAAAGCAAATGAGAGTTTGCGTGACCTTACAGTCTCATTTTTTGGATACACCTGCCCCTTCTCCTTTGCAGGAGAAATATGGCGTCGCTGGGCCTCGGGGCCACCCACCAGGCCAAACGAATGGACAGAGCATCCGCCAGAGGCCCATGCTAGCTGGCTACACGTAGTACAGCAGGCCTGGTTTAGCTCTGGGCGCCTAGCCAAGCGATACAGCAATGATCCAGGCTATGTTATCTACGGGCAAACCATGGCCAACATTGATAGCTTCTACTGCGCACTTGGGGAAGCAGTAAACGGGCCCGGCGGATACTTCGGCTCAAACCTTGACGCTCTTTCGGATTGCCTAGGGTCTCGCGAACAAGAGCCTTCATTTCGATTGACATGGCACAACAGTGAGGCCTTTACAGAAAGAGTGGGCAACGGATTTTTGCGCGAAGTGCTTGCCGTGCTTACAAAGGGTGGCGTAGAAGTCATTGTCCAGTAGATGTCATTTTCGATCTTTGCTTGTGCTCACGTGCCTTTCCTGTAGCGGCTGCGATCCTGATGAATTCGTAGTCAACGCGCCCGGACCGTGATGCTGTTTCCTTAATAGGTGGCGAATCACCCCATACATTTCCTGGTCGCTCACGTTAGCGCCGTCAGGTCAGCGGCTCAGGCCGGGCCCACGGTTCGACGCCGCGGCTTGGTGGCGGCCGGTACGCCTCCCGTCGGTCGCGCTCGCGTTGCCGGACGGGTGTCGGACGGGCCGGCCCGTCGTCCCGGGCGGCCGCTTCGCGCTGGCGCTGGGCATGCTCGGCGCGGGCGGCGCGTTCGTCGTCGCGACGGTCGGGTGGCAGGTTGGCGCGACGTTCGCGTTCGTCCGTCACGGCGGCGAGCTCGGCGCGGGCCTTCTGGTGACTTCCCGGGCTTGGGCGGCCTGGTGGGCGGCGGCGTCGACGTCGCGGGCCCGGGCGCCGCGCTGGGCGGAGTCCAGGTCGCGTTCGAGGTCGGTGTGGAGGCGGCGGATCAGCGGCCAGGCGGTCGACGGCGGCGCCGCCGCGGCGGCCTGCTCGGCGGCCGTCTCCAGTGCCGGCCCTTGCTCAAGGATCGGGTCCAGCCGAGATACGGGGAAAACCGGCCATGAGTCGATCTTGACGCCCGTTCCCGCAGGCAGGCGTACGGTCAGCGGTCGACCGTGATCAG
>NZ_JBFALF010000092.1:0-7096 GCF_040656115.1 Nonomuraea sp. NPDC050202
CACTGAGCGGGCCGTGGGGAAGGCCTTGGGGATGGCCTTGGGATGGCAATGGAATGGGCGGGGGCGCGGGCCCCGCTGGGTGCCCGCGCCCGCCCGTCAGGCGAAGAACTCGTCGACGGAGTAGGGGTCGTACGGGTAGCTCGTCCGCTCGCTGATCTTCCCGCCGGTCAGCCGGAAGAGCTGCAGGCCGTGGTCGTCGAGGGTGCGGCCGTCACGCTCACCACGGATCGACAGCACCGCGGCCACGCGGTCCCCGCCGACGAGGTAGTCCTCCGGCTCCAGCCGCAGCCCGCCCGTGGAGGCCTCGGCCAGCCGCGCCAGGTAGCCGAGCACCTGCTCCTTGCCGCGGTAGTCCCGGGCCATCGGGCCGCGGCCGGGGACGCGGAAGACTACGTCGTCGGTGAGGAGGTCTCGCAGGACGTCCAGGTCGCCCTTGGCGAGAGCGTCGTAGAAACCGCTGGCGACAGTGATGCTGGAATGTTCGGTCATGGATTCCGTCCCATCGCAAACAGGGCTTATGAGCCGTTCGCGACCCTACGCTGCGTAGATCCACAAAACAAGAAGGCGTCCGAAATAGGAGCATAAATGAGGAAAAGGGGGCGTTGACAGTGGATGAGCGGCGAGCCGATCATGCAGGAGGTGACCGACCGGACCGGCCGAAATTGAGGAGCATTAATGCCCCATATCGCCATCGATTCTGGTGAGCCCGGAATTCGCGGCCTCTTCGCCTTCCGTCCCGAGACGGCAGGGCCGCTGAACGCCCTGGCCGAGGTGCTGCTCCGCGGGGACAGCACGCTGACGCGCGGCGAGCGGGAGCTGATCGCGACCTACGTGTCGGGGCTGAACGAATGCCGCTTCTGCACGGCCTCGCACGCCGCGTTCGCCGCCGCCCAGCTCCCCGGCGGCATGGAGCTGGTCGACCGGGTGCGCGCCGGCGCTGCCGACGCGGAGATCTCGCAGAAGCTCAAGGCGCTGCTGGCGATCGCGGCCGCCGTCCAGCGGAGCGGCCGCGAGGTCACCGGCGGCCTGGTCGCCGCCGCCAAGGCGGAGGGCGCCACCGACCGGGAGATCCACGACACGGTGCTGATCGCGGCGGCGTTCTGCATGTTCAACCGGTACGTGGACGGCCTGGCCACCCACGCCCCCGACGACCCCGCCGTCTACGCCACGGCGGCCGAGCGCGTCGTGACGCACGGCTACGGCCATCCCGCCCCCCAGCAGGCGGGACACGCCGGGTGACGCACGACCACCGCTACCTGATCATCGGCGCCGGCCCCGGCGGGCTCCAGCTCAGCCACTTCCTGCAGCGGGCCGGGGCCGACTACGTCACGCTGGAGCGGGAGGAGTCGCCCGGCGGCTTCTTCCGCCGCTACCCGCGCCACCGCCGGCTGATCTCGCTGAACAAGGTCCACACCGGCGAGAAGGACCGCGAGATCCAGCTCCGCTGGGACTGGAACTCCCTGCTCAACGACGGCCCCGAGCTGGCGTTCCCGAGCTACTCGAAGGAGTACTTCCCGCACGCCGACGACCTGGTGCGCTACCTGGCGGACTTCCAGCGCGTGCACGGGCTGCGGGTGCGTTACTCCACGCCGGTGCTGCGAGTGGAGAAGGCGGGCGGCCGGTTCGCCGTCCACACCGGCGGCGAGGTCTACCGCGCCGACTGCGTGATCGTGGCGACCGGCTGGGGCGGCCCGCACGTGCCCGGCATCCCCGGCATCGAGCTGGCCACCGGCTACGAGGACGTGCCCGTCGATGGCGAGGGGTTCACCGGGCAGCGGGTGCTCATCGTCGGCAAGGGCAACTCGGCGTTCGAGACCGCCCAGGCGCTGCTGCCGTACGCGTCGGTGATCCACCTGGCCAGCCCCAGCCCCGTGCGGCTGGCGTGGACCAGCAAGCATCCCGGGCACGTGCGCGGCCAGTACGGCGCGCTGCTGGACAGCTACTGGTTCAAGACCCTGCACGCCGTGCTGGAGTGCACCGTGGACCGGATCTGGCGCGAGGGCGGCGGGTACCGGGCCGCGATCACGTACACGCTGGCCGACGGCGAGCAGGCGGTGCTCGACTACGACGCCGTGCTGCGCTGCACCGGCTTCACCATGGACACCGGGCCGTTCGACGCGTCCTGCCGGCCCGACCTGGCCCCGAACGGGCGCATCCCGGCCATCCGCCCCGACTTCCAGTCGGCCAACGTCGACGGCCTGTACTTCGCCGGCACGCTCATGCAGGCCCGCGACTTCAAGCGCGCCTCCTCGGCGTTCATCGACGGCTTCCGCTACAACCTGCGCACGCTGGCCGCGCTGCTGTGCGAGCGCTACGACGGAGTGCCGCTGCGCTCGCGCGAGCTGCCCGCCGGCGCCGCCCCGCTGACGGACGACGTGCTCGGCCGCGTCAATCACAGCTCGGCGCTGTGGACCCAGTTCGAGTACCTGGCGGACGCGTACGTGATCGACGCTGCGGAGCGGGTGGCGCGGCACTACGAGGACCTGCCGGAGGACTACGCCGTCTCCCGCTTCGCCGGCGAGGACCTGCTGCTCACCGTCACCCTGCGCTGGGGCCCCCGCGACCGGCACCCCGACGTGTTCGCCATCCGGCGGCACCCGACGCCCGACCGCGCCGACGAGTGCGCCTTCCTGCATCCCGTCGTCCGGGTCTGGCGGCGCGGCGAGCTCACGGCGGAGCGGCACCTGCTGGAGGACCTGCAGGCCCGCTGGCAGGACCCGGTACGCCACGCCGCCCCACTGCGCACCTTCCTGTCCGAGCACCTGCCCGCCTGACCGGGGAAGCCCCTGTCCTAGGCAAGGAAGCGCTCCACCAGATCGTCCACCACGCCCTCGAACGACCCGCGCGCCTTCAACGCGGCCCGCTGCCGGGCGGCCCCGCTCCCGGCGGCGCGCAACCACCGCCACCCCCGCAGGACCGCCTCCAGGTCGCCGCTGCCCACCAGCGCGGGCCGGACGTGCTCCAGCAGCCCCTCCACGATCTCCGCCACCGGGACCGCCCGCCCGGTGTGCGGATCGACGCCGTGCCCGTCGAGCCCGTCCCTGGCGGCCCGCCAGTACGCCACCCGCAGCAGCTCGCCCGTCACCCGCGGCCCGGGATCGCCCGCCTCCACCCGCTCCAGCGCGACCGTGACCAGCGCCCTGACCACCAGCGCCAGCAGCACCGACTCCGCCGCCGAGGCCGGCACGTCGCCCACCCGCACCTCCACCGTGGGCAGCCGCGGCGACGGCCGCGCGTCCCAGAACACCGTCGCCGGATCGACCAGCGCCCCGCTCGCGGTCAGCCCCGCGACCACGCTCTCGTAGTGTTCGAGGCTCTCCAGGTACGGCGGCGGCCCGGCCACCGGCCACTTGCCCCAGGACAGCACCCGCCACCCCGCGTACCCGGTGTCGCGGCCGGTCCAGAACGGCGAGTTGGCCATGAGCGCGATCAGGGCGGGCAGCCACGGCCGCAGGTGGTTGCACACCAGCGGCACCCGCTCCCGGTCGGGCAGGTGGACGTGGACGTGACCGGCGCAGATGGCCTGCTCGTCGTGGAGCGCCCGGTAGTTCTCGATGCCGAGGTCGTAACGGGGGTCCTCGGTGATGGGCGGCGGCACCGCCGCGCCCAGCACGGGCGTGCCCGAGGCGACCACGGCCAGCCCTTCGGCCCGCGCGGCGGCGGCGACCGCCTCCCGCATCCGGCGCAGCTCCCGCTCGAGGACGGCGGGCTCGGCGCAGGGCGGCGTCTTGGCCTCCACCTGGAACCGCGTGATCTCGGTGCACACCCGCTCACCGAGCTCACCGGCGGCCCGCCGGACGACCTGCCCGGCCCGAGGCGCCACCTCCCGGGTGCGGGGATCGACGACGAAGTACTCCTCCTCGACCCCCATCAGGGGGCGGACGGGGTCGAACGGCGTGGACACGGTCATGAGCTCCCTTGCCGGCGAGGGGACGGCCACGTCCGATCCTGCCCGCACCGGGCCCTGTCCTGCACCACCTTCGACCGACTTCCCCGCCCCCACGGCCCCGTCCCGCCGCCCGGGACACGAATCCGCCCGGCGGGCGCGGCACGGCGCGGGCTGGTACCCGAACTGGTTCACCCTCACCCGCCGGTCACCGCAGGCGGGCTCATACGCCCGCGCGGTGGTGGCTCGGTGACACGCCGCGGACCCGCTTGAAGGCCACGCTCAGCGCGAACGCGTTGGCGTACCCGACGTGCCGGGCGATCGCGTCGATCGTGGTCTCCGACGAGCGCAGGAGATCGGCGGCCAACGCGATCCGCCAGCCGGTGAGATAGGCCATGGGCGGCTCCCCCACGAGGGAGGCGAAACGCCGCGCGAACGCCGCCCGCGAGGCGCCCACCTTCGCGGCCAGCGCGGCCACCGTCCACGGGCGGGCCGGATCGTCGTGGATCAGCCGCAACGCCGGGCCGATCAACGGGTCGCTCTGCGCCCGGTACCAGCCGGGCGTCTGCGCCTCCGGGCGGGCGAACCAGGCGCGCAGGGTCGCGATCAGCGCCAGGTCCAGCAGCCGGTCGAGGAACACCTGCTGGCCGGGCCCCTCGCCGCTGAGCTCCTGGGCCAGCAGCTCCATGATCGGGGCCTGCGTGCCCGGCCACGGCACGACGAGGATCTGCGGCAGGGCGTTCAGCAGCCGGCCGGTCACGTCCCCGCTGACCTGGTAGGTGCCGCTGGCCACGATCGCCGACCCGTCGGGCGACTCCCCGCTCGTGTGCGGGCCGAGCCGCAGCTCGTCGGTGACGTCCACGCCGTCCATGGTGGTCAGGCGGTTGCCCGCGTGCACGATGATGTCCGGCTCGGTGGCCGGGTCGTCGCCGATCGTGTACGGGGCCGGCCCCTTGATGATGGCCACGTCCCCGGTGCGCATCAGCACCGGTTCACCCGCGTCGGGCACGATCCAGGCGTGCCCCCGCAGCGCGGTCGCCAAGGCGAGCATGGCTCCGTCGGCGATGCGCATCGACCACGGAGGCTCGAGGATCGCCCGGCAGAACTCCGCACTGCGGGCACGGACGCCGTCGAGCAGATCAGCTAGCGGGTCCACCCTCTCAGCCTAGACGCGGAGAAATGGAACCGAGCGCCAGAGATATGGATCGTCCAGCCGCCGGTGCCTTCACTGGGGGATGACAGGCGAACGACGACCAGCGGGAGGCGGCTCATGTACGCGATCACCGGAGTGACAGGCCACGTCGGAGGCGCGGCGGCCCGGGAGCTCCTGGCCAAGGGGGAGCAGGTGCGGGCCGTGGTCCGCGACCCGGCCAGGGGCGGGCCCTGGAGCGAGGCGGGGGCGGAGGTGTTCACCGCCGACCTGGGCGACAGGGCGGCGCTCGCGGAGGCGTTCCGCGGCTGCCGCGGGGCGTTCGTCATGCTCCCCACCGATCCGGCGGCGGACGACGCCGGGCACCGCGCGCTGGCGGGCTCGATCGCCGGCGCGGTCCTGGACAGCGGTGTCCCGCACGCGGTGATGCTGTCCTCGCTCGGCGCCGAGCTGGCCGAGGGCACCGGCCCCATCCGCTGGCTGCACCACCTCGAGAACCTGCTGCGCGAGACGGGCGTGCTGCTGACCGCCGTCCGCTCGGGCCACTTCCAGGAGAAGGTCGAGACGGTGCTCGACGCCGCACGCGGGGCAGGCGTCTACCCGGTCTTCGGCGACTCGGCCGACACGCCGGCCCCGATGATCGCCACGCGCGACGTCGGCAGGGTGGCCGCGGAAGCCCTCCTGGCGCCGCCCCCGTCCGGGGAGGTCATCGACCTGGACGCCCCCAGCTACACCGAGCGGCAGGTGGCCGATGAACTGGGGGCCGTGCTCGGCAGGCCGCTCCAGGTGGTCACCGTCCCGCGGCCCGGCTGGGTGGACACGATGGTCGAGGCGGGCCTCCCGCCGCAGCTCGCGCGGGAGCTCGCCGACATGTACGACGCCGTGGACCGCGGCGTGCTCCAGCCCGCCGGCGACCGGCGGCTCACGTGCCCGACCGGGATCGGCGAGACCCTGCGCCGCCTGGTGACGCCCACCGCTTGACGCCGGGGAGTTCACCGTGTCCACGATCGTGATGACCGGCGGCACCTCGGGCTTCGGCGCGATCCCGGCCTGGACCACCGGCCGCGCAAGGCGGGCGAGCACGCGTACACGGCCGCCAAGCTGTGCGCCGTGCTCACCGCACGATCGCCGGCGGAGAGCGGGGACAGGCGGCTCACCGTCGTCGCCTACGACCCCGGGCAGGTCTTCGGGACGGGGCTGGCCAAGGATCTGCCTTTTCCCTTGCGGGTGGCCTGGTCGTTGCTGGGCTCTCCGGTGCTGCGGTGGCCGCTGGGCAGGCTCGACCCCCATCTCAACAGCCGCGTCGCCGCCGGGAACGCGCTGGCCGACCTGGCGCTCGGGATCGCGACGCCGCCGGACGGGCACGTCTACGCCGCCCTCCGGCGCGCCCGGCTCACCTGGCCGCAGCCGTCGGAGCGGGCACGCAGCGACGAGCTGGCGCGGGCGCTCTGGGAGGACAGCGCCAGGCTCGTCCGCCTGCGGGACCGAACGGTGAACGAACGTGTATTCCGACGAAACAAAAAGCCCGGAAATATGAACGGTCAGTTTCTGGAAACGTGGCGGTGCGGCCATTTCCTGCGGCTTTCTCAGTAGGGGCTGACGCGGTTATCAACGCGGCCGAAAACCCCTATATGGTTGGGTCCCGGCGCTCGGGCAGGCGTGGTTGCTTGCCGTGAAATCTGACAAATGCGACGTCGGGGAGATATTGGTGAGTGTCGAAAACCTCCGCGAGGAGCAGGCGATTCGCCGGACGACCGATCACCTGATCCAGGTTTTCGCGGACACCTACTCCGCCGAGCACGTCGAGAGGGTGATGCAGGCCGCCTATCGCCGCTTCGACGGCTTTCCCGTCCGGGACTTCGTCCCCGTCCTCGCCGAACGCGTGGCCCGCAGCGAGCTGACCACCCAGGCGGAGGCGACAGCCCCCGCGACCGCGCCGGCGGAGGCGGCCGCACGGGCGGAGGTGGCCGCACGGGCGGAGGTGGCCGCACGGGCGGAGGTGGCCGCACGGGCGGAGGTGGCCGCACGGGCGGAGGTGGCCGCACGGGCGGAGGTGGCCG
>NZ_JBFALF010000092.1:7196-9971 GCF_040656115.1 Nonomuraea sp. NPDC050202
CGCCCGCGACCGCACCGGCCCAGGCCGCCGCGCCCGCCCAGGTCTCCGCGGAAGCCGGGACCGCCGGGGAAGCCGGGACCGTCGCGGAAGACCAGGCGCCCGCGGAAGCTTCGTCGGCGAGCGTGCCCCGGCGCAAGGTGCTGCTCCCGATCGGCGTGGCGGTCGCGGTCGTCGTGGTCGCCGCCGTGGTGGTCGTGAACCTCGGCCAGGACGAGGCGGCGACCACGTCCACGCCGCCGCTGACCACCGTCCGGGGTGTGATCGGCTCCGAGAAGAAGGCGTTCTTCGAGGACCCGCAGGTGGTGCGGGCCTTCGCGGGCATGGGCCTGAAGGTCGAGATCGAGACGGCCGGCTCCCGCCAGATCGCCACCTCGACGGACCTGGGCCGCTACGACTTCGCGTTCCCGTCGAGCGCCCCGGCGGGCGAGCACATCCAGCGCGAGCGCAAGGCGGGCACGACGTACACGCCGTTCTCCTCGCCCATGGCGATCGCGACGTTCCAGCCGATCGCCGACCTGCTCACCGAGGCGGGCGTGGTCAAGCAGGGCGAGGTCCCGGCCTTCAACGTCGGCCGCCACCTCGACCTGGTCACCACGGGCGCGAAGTGGGACCAGCTCAAGAGCAACTCCGCCTACCCCGTCGACAAGAACATCCTGATATCCACGACGGACCCCCGCACCTCGAACTCCGCCGCCATGTACCTGGCGATCACCAGCTACGTCGCGAACGGCGGCAAGGTCGTGCACGGCGCCGCCGCGGAGAAGGCCGTGCTGCCCCTGGTGACGCCGCTCTTCACCGGCCAGGGTTACACCGACAGCACCTCCGAGGGCCCGTTCGGCGAGTACCTCACGGTGGGCATGGGCCCGGCGCCGCTGGTCATGATCTACGAGGCGCAGTACGTCGAGGCCGCCGCCCGCGGGCAGATCAAGCCGGGAATGGTGCTGATGTACCCGTCGCCGACCGTGCTGTCCAAGCACACGCTGGTGCCGTTCACCCCCTCGGGCGACCGCGTCGGGCGCCTGCTCAGCACCGACCCGCACCTGCAGCGGCTCGCCGCCGAGCACGGCTTCCGCTCGGGCGACGCTGCCCGCTTCGCCGAGGTGGCCGCCGAGCACGGTGTACGCGTCGCGGCCGACCTCATCGACGTGGTCGACATTCCCTCCTACGACACCCTGGAGCACCTGCTCGACGGCGTCGCCAAGGCATACGGCTGACCTCCCCGGCCGTCCCCCCGCCCGGCGGTCCGGCCGGGGGCGGCGGCCCGTCCGGCTTGTGCAGCGACGTCCACGCACGTCGTGCCGGGGCTGGACGATCTCCGTTGCCGTTCTCTGGCCAGGTGGCGGCGGGCCGGGGGCGACCACTGGACGATCTCGGACAAAACCCTCTAGCTGGTCAATGTGCGGAACCATAGCAAGGCCTTCAGGAAGGTCCGACGGACCAAGTCCCTCACGGAGGCACTCAATGCATATTCGCTCAAGGCGACGCATCACGTACGCCGCCCTGGCCGGCGTGCTGGCGCTCGGCGGAACAGGGCTCACCATAGGGGTCGCCACGGCCCAGCTCGAGACCGACGACCCGGACGTGGCCATGGTGAAGGAGGCGGCGGCGCAGAAGAACTCCCTCGCCACCACCTCCAAGGACGCCGAGGCGGCGCAGGACGCCGACGCGGAGGAGATCAGCGTCGCCGACGAGGCCGACGATCCCGCGGAGTCCGACGACACGTCCACGAAGACGGGCGAGGACGACACCACCACCGAGCCGGACGACGACACCGGCACCGACACTGAGACCGGCACCGACACAGGCACCGAGTCCGACGTCGAGCAGGCCGACGGTACCGAGGTGACGGACGAGACCGACACCGGCGACACCACGGAGCCGGACGGCACCGAGGAGACCGGCGACACCGAGGAGACCGGCACCGAGGAGGCCGACACCGGCGTCGCCGGGGTCGGCACCGACGAGATCGAGGAGGGTGCCGAGGAGACGGCGACCGGCGACGAGCAGGCCACCACGGAGCTCACCGAGGAGCAGGCCCGCTGCCCGTTCACCACGATCTACAAGGGCAGCGTCAAGCAGATGCTGATCAAGCGCGAGGGCGTGCGGACGAAGGCGTACGACGCCGGCGAGAAGACCAAGAAGGGCAGGAGCCGCAACATCACCACCATCGGGATCGGGTTCAACCTGAACCGCGGTGACGCGCGGACCATCGTCAACCGCATCCTGAACGAGACCACCCCGCCGTCCGAGCAGGACGACATCAAGTCCGGCAAGGCGTTCGACGACCTCAAGGCCGGGGTGACCGAGCTGACGGAGGAGCAGGTGAACGCGCTGTTCGAGGTCTCGTACGAGGAGGCCAAGGAACTGGTCACGCGGCGCGGCATCGAGAGCTTCGACAAGCTGCCCCGGCCCGTGCAGGCGGCGTTGATCGACGTGGCGTTCATGCGGCCGGGCAACATCAACGACATCGCCGACGAGGTCAACCTGGGCACCCAGGCGGCGCAGGCCAAGAAGCAGTCGCTGACCAGCGCCAACTACGAGCCGGCCGCCAAGCGGCTGGAGGCCTTCGGCAGGATCGCCGCCAAGCGGGGGCAGGCGGGCAACAAGATCCGGTTCGAGCAGGATGCCGCGATGCTGCGTAACAAGTGCTGAGTCCCCACCACTGAAGTCCCACCAGGGTCCCGGGCGGGCGGGGGGGCGAGGAACCAGCCCCCCCCGCACCGCCAGCACAGCAAGACAAGAACCCACGAAGCACCCCACGACACACCGGCGATC
>NZ_JBFALF010000093.1:0-8802 GCF_040656115.1 Nonomuraea sp. NPDC050202
TTGGTCGTTGACTCATCTACCGGAGACCTCCTCTCTTGTCGACCTACGACACCGCGCAACCGCCACTCCAGACCACTTCTGAAACACGGCCTAGGCCCGAGGGGCAACGCCGGCTCGCCCCACCGCGATGGTGCGGTGGGGCGCAGTCGAGGTAGGCGATTGATCAGGCTTTCGTGTCAGGCGCCTTCCAATCGAAACCGTCGGCGCCTGGGGGCAGTTCCTCGGGCCTCGCCGGCGCCTGGAACGACGGAAAGCTGTTGGCATTGATGGCTGCTTGAGTGAAGTTGATCTTTCCTGGGCCTGAGGGCTCAACGTAGAGGAACTGGTGTCCCTTCTTCGCCATCGTGGCCATGATCTCTCCCGTGCCACGCATGCCGGACACCAGTGTGAGCGTGAAGACAGCGACGGCGCCGTTGGCTCCCGAGGCGATGAACTTCTCCAGCAACCCACCCCAAATCGCGGTGTGCGGCGAGCCCTGTAGCCTCTTTGCGAACATCAGCGCCGTTATCGTGGTCGTGGCTAAGCTGAGGATCTTGAGCCAGTAGCTGCGATATCCGGCGGCGACTTCGTCCATCATGCCGCCGATGTCGCCCAGCACCCCGCGCAGGACACCGATTTCCTGATGGAAGTGCACGACGACCCGCTCGAACTCCTGCTGGTCCAGTGCGATCCAGCCGTCCCGGGAGGTGGCGACCAGCTGTGGCAGAAGTTGCTTCACTCCGTCATCGAGGCGCCCGGCGATGCTGTGTTTCCAATTGGACGCCGCCTGGGCCATGCCCGGTTCGTTGGCGACGACAGTGCCTGCCATGATCACTGCCGGTGCCATCCACTTCGAGATCTTCCCCAGCGCCTTCAACTTCTCGATCGCGCGCTGACCGATGGAGGCCATCAGACGTATCGCACCTTGCTGGCGTTCTCCGCCGTGCGCCAGTTGCGTTCGGCCTGTGTCAGCGCCGCGCTCCAGCCGTCGCATACGGCTTCGGCGGCACCGAGTTGTTTCTCCGCCCATTCGCGGACGCTTTCGTAGGTGCCTCCCAGGACGAGGTCACCCAGCAGGCCGAAGCCAGGTGAGGCCACGCTCGTGTTGTCGCAGAGGCTTTTCACGAAACCCAGGTTCGCTTTGAGTTCCTGCTCGACCCGCCCGCGCAGGTTGGCGATCGACGATGAGGTGACATGAATAGCGCGCCCATCGGCGGCAGCTGTACTCATGACGCAAATTTAACGCCCGAATGGGCATTTCTGCGGCCTTCTCATTGCAGCTTAATGATCAATTCTATGCGCGGACCACTAATGCTCGTCCTCGGTTCACCGAAAAGCGATGGCGTAGCCTTCATGGATGCAGAAGAAACGCAACTCGTCGAATTGGACAAGCTCGTGCAGGAAAGCGAGCGTTCAATGCGCGAGCTTGGGCAGGCGATGCAAGACCTGCGTCAACTGACGGGCGCGGGAGAAAGCCGTACGGGTGTCGTCTCTGCGCGCGTGGACGCGGACGGCAAACTCGTCGAACTATCCATCAGCCCGAGGGCGATGAAGCTCGGCTCCGCCGACCTGAGCCGTGAGGTGCTGGAAGCCGTCGCCGCGGCACAGCTCGACCAGGAACGCCAGGCCAAGGCGCTGGTCGCCTTTCTTCCGGATGGCGAGGGACTGCTGGACGCCTTCCAACGCGATCTGGCCGAGCTGAAAAACGCCTATACGGCCGAAACGAACGAGCGGCTCGATCGCATGCGCCGCAGCCGGCGAGACTGACCGCCGCAGAGAACAACGGCCTCACCCGGAACTCGGGTGGGGCCGTTCGCGCTGGATCACCCGCAATTCGCCCAGCCCGCGCTGGTGCTGTCCGCACCGACACTGCCGGAGAATTTCACGCACTTTCCTGGAGCAGGCAGCTTGACCGGCCCGGCATAGAATTTGTAGTTGCCACTATCGGTCAGGCTGCCTCCATTCTGCACGTCCAGGGTGGCGCTTACAGGGCTTTCCTTGCCGACGCTCACGCGTTTCATCGTCACCACGCAGTTCTGTTTGGTGGCGGTGTTGTAGAGCTGGAAGGTCTCGCCACCGTTGAATGCCTGCGAGCGCTGAACGTAAAATCCGGATCCGCACACCTGGGCCGGTGCGTAGGGATTCTTGGGCTCTGGCTGCGCGGCGGGCGGCGGGACGGCGCTCGTGGCCGGTGCCGCCTCGGGCTTGGGGGCCGCCGTCGTGGGCGCCGGAGCGGGTGCTTGAGCGCTTTTCGAAGGCGCCGGCGGCGACGGGGCCTCGGTGCTCTTTGTGGGAGATGGCGTCGGATTCTGCGGCTGCTCCGGCGTCTTGGAGTTCTGGTCCGTCGGCGTCGCCGTAACCGTTCTGGTCGCTGTCGGAGGCGCCGACGGTGCAGTGGGCGTCGGGGACGCCCTCGGGATCGTGGCCGTCGCCTGAGGGCTCTGCGGTTGCGTCGTCGCCGGTTGAGACGTGGGAACCGGCTGGGTCAGCGTCGGTGAGGCGGTGGGCACCGTGCTGTACACAGGCGCGGTGGGGACGCTCGACGGAGCCTCGGTCGGCAGGACGAGCGGGCCCACGCCGTACGGGTCCGCGTCGGAGGAAGTCGCCCACGGTACGGTGACCTCCGGTTGGGGCGAGTCCGTGCCCGGGTCGCCGAGCTGCGGAGCCGCACCGTCATCGGGGTTCGTCTCGGTGTTCTTGCCCGGGGCGTCCGGGCCTGGGTCCTCGCTGGTGGCCTTGCCGTCGGCCGCGACGCCGACCGGGCTGATCCCCTGGGTGTCCACGTAGTGACCTGCGCCCCAGAGGCCCAGCCCCGACAGCACCATGAGGGCGGCCACCGAGGCGGCGAGCCCGGCGGGAAATTTCCGGCGAGGTGCCGATCCGCCCGCTTGGGGAACCTGCAGCACCTGCGGTGGCCTGCTTGTGGACTCCTGCTGCGGCGGTGGCGGCCCCCACGACGGCTGCGGACGCAGGGGCACGCCCTCGAGCGGTGCGCTGCCCCCTGCCGGCGGCAGAGCTGGATGCTGGTACATCGGTGGCTGAGCCGCCGTTCCCATCGGAGGCGGTGCCGCCGTGGTCTCCGGCTCTGCCGCTTGGCCACCGAGCAGGCGCAACAGCGCCGCATTCGTCGTGGGTCGCTGCCTGGCGTCCTTGGACAGCGCGGCGAGCAGTACGCCGCGCAGCGGCTCGGTCAGTGCGCCCAGCGCGGGCACGCCGGTCAGCACGGCATCGGCGTCATGGCCGAACGGCGCCTTTCCGGTGGCAGCGAAAACCACCGTCGCAGCCCAGGCAAACAGATCTGCGGAGGAGCTGTACGGCTCTGCCTTGAGCTGCTCCGGTGAGCGATACCCGATCTCACCGGCAGGCTCGCCGAGGTTCAGGTCGGTCAGCCGGAGCCCGTCGGCGCCCATGATGACGTTGCCCGGGGTCAGCCCTCGATGGGTGACACCCGCCAGATGGGCAGCGGTGAGCGCGGTCAGCAGGCCGACGGCCACCCGTTCCACCGCGTCGGCGTCGAGCGGCCCGTCTGCTGCCACGGTCTCGGCGAGGCTGCGCCCCCTCACGTGTTCCCGGACGACGTAGAGGTGACCGTCATCCAGACCCGCGTCCACCGTCCTGGCGATGTAGGAGCTGGAGATGCGCCGGACCCCGCTGAATCGGGCGACACCTTCCGGGTCCGGATCCGGATTCCCAGGCAGCAGCTTGATCACACGCAGGGGCGTGTCGTCCGACTCGCGGCCGAGAAAGGCCGGTCCACGCGGCCCTTCCGGCAGGCGTTCGGACAGCACGTAGTCGCCCAGTTTCTGGGGGTCGCCCGGCTGTAACGGGTTCATCTAAAGGTCCTTCCGTCTTCTCATGACGTGACAACGCACTTCGGGCCGGTCACATCGGGCCGTCGAAGCCGGCGGGCGTCAATGCGGCCGGTCCACCCGCCAGCCCCGGCTTCGGCCGAGAGGCAGGACCAGGGCGAGCGCGCCAGCAACGGCCACGAGGATCAGTGCTCCCGTCATCACGGCCAGAGAGAGATTCCTGGCATGGACGTCTTCCGGCTGCACCTTGGCGATCGCGTCCGCCGCGATCGGTGGCGCGGGCGGGGCCGCCACCACCGGTCGCCCTGCAGGCTCGAAGGGCAGTACGGCGCTGACCGCCAGCACCGGGTTGACCATGCCCGCTCCCGTGCCCTTGCCGACGGAGCCGTCGGCGGTGGCGACGATGCGCCGCCGCACCTGCTCCTGGTCCAGATGCGGGAACCTGGCGCGTACCAGTGCGGCAGTCCCGGACACGTAGGCGGCGCCGAAGCTGGAGCCCTCCAGGTCCACCTTGTACGCGCCGCGCGGCCACGGGGCGATGATGCCCACGCCCGGTCCCAGGACTCCGACGGGTGTCGCGGTGTTGGAGGAGTCGGCGCGGCGCCCGTCGGGCGTGGCGGAGCCGACGGCCAGCACCCCTTCGTAGGAGCCTGGGTAGGCGGGCTTTTCCTCGTTCTCCTGGGTGATGTTGCCTGCGGCGGCGACGATCACGATGTCCCTGGCCAGGGCGTTCTGGACGGCCGCTTTGAGAGCCGGATGGTCGGCCGCCCTGATGGAGATGTTGATGACGTCGGCGTCCAGCTGGACCGCCCTGTCGATGGCCGCGGCCAGGTTGGCGACGTGACCCTCGGCCTGGTTGCTCTGTTTGAGCTCGATGATGCTCGCCTGGGGGGCCACACCGTGGAAGGCGACGCCTGGGTAGACGCGGCCCGCGATGATGCCCGTCACGGCGGTGCCGTGACCGACACAGTCGGTGTATCCGGTGCCAGTCAGATCGATGAAACTGGACAACCAGGGCAGTTGCGGGTGTTCGGTGTCCAGGCCGCTGTCGATGACCGCCACGCGCACGCCAGCTCCGGTGCTCAGCCGCCACGCGGTCTTGATGTCCAGGCGCTTCTGCGCCCAAGGTTCACCACCGGGGAGCTTCACCACACCGGCTTCGGGGTTGCAGTCTTCACGCTCCGTCACAAGGGTCGCGGAGGCCGCCTCCGCCGGAGCAGCGGCGAGTGCAATGGCCAGCACAACCGCTAGGAACAGTGCCTGGAGACTTCCGCACCGTGGGGCCCGGAGGTTCTCGGCGCGTCGAGTCGCGTCTAGCTGCCGCATCCTGCCATCACCACGGCTGGCAGGACATCGACCGACGCGGGCATCCTGGCTCTGGGATCCGCGTTCACAGACACCTGTCCCTGTTTCGAGTCGCATCGTTCGAGAGGCAATCTTCGCGACACCGGATGTCCGTGTCGTTAGCGCAGAGCGCAGGATGCGTTGGTGGCGGACGCAGACCTCGATGCCGGGTCTGAAGGGCGTCGCCCCATAGACGCTTCGGGCCGGACGGCTGGATGAGCCTGCGTGCCGCGATCCGGCCTCTCAGGCAACGACGTCCGGCCGGGCAGTCTCTACGAAACGGTCTCGCACGAGGTCAAGGGTGCGGCTCTGCTGGTGCTCGTCGCCGAGGAGGCTGATCAGGAGGTCCGTCGCGCCAGCGTCGGCGAAGCGAGTGAGTTCCCTGGCGACGGTGTCCTCGTCCCCGGCGATGACTGTCTCGTGCAGGCCCGCAAGTCCCTGCAGTTCCAGCAGGGAGCGGTAGCTCGCAAATCCGGCCGCGTAGCCGAGTTGGCCAGCGACCTGGCGACGCACGCCGTCAGGGTCGGAGGTGACGGCCAGGAGGGTCGCGGCCACGACCCGAGGCTCGGGACGGCCCGCCTCTCGTGCCGCCTTCGTGATGCACGGCACGACGTGGTCAGCCAGAGCTGCCGCGCCGGTCCAGGTGGTGACGGTGCCGTCGGCCAGTTCGCCGGCGATGCGGAGCATGGCGGGGCCGAGCGCGGCCAGCAGAACGGCCGGCGGGGTAACATCGGGCACCTCGACCTGGCCGGAGGCCGACAGCGTCTCGCCACGGTACTCGACCGCCTCGCCGCGTAGCAGGGGCACCAGCGCGGTGAGGTACTCGCGGGTGTGCCGGGCGGGCCGGTCGTAGGACAGACCGTAGGAGCCTTCGATGATCTGCCGGTGGCTGGGCCCTACGCCGAGCGTGAAGCGGTTGCCGCTGACCGCCTGCGCCGTCAGTGCCTGGACGGCCAGCGCCAGCGGGTGGCGCGGGTAGCTCTGGACGACGGCGGTGCCGACCTCGATCCCGGCCGTCTCTCGAGCGGCGAGGCCCGCCACAGTGATCGCGTCCAGCGAGGTGAGCTGGTTGAGGAAGACGCTGGCAAACCCGGCCTGGGCGGCAGCTTCGACCTTGCGCAACAGGATGTCCACGCCCGTTCCGATGGTGTTGAGGTAGACGCCGACTCGCACGATTCCTCTCAATGTGAAGCGGACCTTCCGCTTCCACTTATGTGCGGTACACTAACGTGAATCTCAGATTCCGGATAGGGGGGATGCTGTGCGAGCCGATGCCCGCCGCAATCGCGAGCGCATCGTCGGCGCCGCGCTCGGGCTGTTCGCCGAACGCGGGGCGGGTGTGTCGATGGAGGAGATCGCCCAGGCCGCCGGCCTCGGCGTGGGAACGCTTTACCGCCATTTCCCCGACCGGCACGCACTGGTCGAGGACATCGCGGAAGCCACCCTGACGGCCCTGCGCGACCACTTGCGCGCCTCCCTCGCCCAGCCGCCGTGGGAAGCCCTCCTGAATCTGGTGCGCTACTGCGCCGAGCAGCCCCTGGCGCTGGTCACCTCACTCGCCGGCACCACACCGGCCTCCCCTTGTCGTGCACGGCTCACCAGCGAGATCGACGCTCTGCTGGCCGGTCTGATCGAGCGGGCACAGGACGAGGACGGCATACGCCGCGACCTCTCCTCCGAGCAGATCGCCGGACTGCTCAACGTCGCGATCTGCCGGCCTGGCGCACGCGCGGACGACCCGCTCACCACCGTGCTCCTCGATGGCCTGCGAGTGAGCCGGCCGACCGCGTGATCCGCGCCTTCACCTCCAGACGCAAGGGACGGGTCGCGGGGTTCATGCTGGACGGGGTGCCCCGCGGTGCCGACGCTGCCGCGCGGGTGCTTCCTTCTCGGCCGGTGAGCACCCTTCGTCCCGTCTGCCGGGCAGTCGTGAGGAAGGCGTGAGGCCGGTCTTGCGGCCGAGGCGCGCGGTTGTGCACCCTTGGACGGTGCCCGAGAGCGTAGACGCGGTGTGCGATCACCCGTTCGGAAACTCATGGATTCACCACAAGGTCCAACGCAGTCCTGTGGTTTCCGTGTCCACCGATGCAGTGCCGAAGAAGGAGCGCTTGGCATGGTGGGCGCACCTGTCGGCGCACGAGATAGCGCCGACGGCGCTGTCCACCGAACACGCCGGCAACTTCCACGCCCAGGCGCACTCCATCGACCTGGCAGGCGTGCGGGTGGCCGAGTTCACGATGTCGCCGGTGACCGGGCGGCGCACCCCGGCCCACATCAGGCGGCACGATCCTGATGTCTACCAGCTCTTCCTGGTCCAGGACAGCCCGGTACGGCTGGAGCAGCGGCGCAACGACTCCTGCATGCAGGCCGGGGACTTCTCGCTGTTCGACACCTCTCACCCCTACTCCACCACCTTCGCCGACGTCGGCGGGTTCACCCGGCTGACGATCATGTTCCTGCCCGGTGACGCGCTGCCCCTGCCACGCGGCCACATGGAGCGGCTGCTGGCGCACAAGCTGCCCGCCAGAACCGGGACGGGGGCAATGCTGGCCCGCTACCTCACCGGCCTGCGTGAGCACGCAGGCGGCTGCGATCCGGCAGAGCTCCCCCGCCTGGGCACCATCGGACTCGATCTGGCCGCCGCGTTCCTCGCGAGTCGTCTCGGTTCCGAGGACCGACTGACGCCCGAGAGCCGCCGCCGCATCTTGATCGCGCAGATCGACGCCTATATCGAACGTCAACTCGGCAATCCGAACTTGAGCCCGGCCGACATCGCGGCACACCACCACATTTCCGTCCGGACGCTACACGTGCTCTTCCAGGACCGTCCCGAGACCGTGAGCGCCACCATCCGGCGGCGCCGGCTCGAACGCTGCCGAACCGATCTCGCAGACCCGCAGTTTCGCGACCGGCCGATCAGCGAGATCGGCCTGCGCTGGGGGTTCAAGACCGCGGCGGAGTTCAGCCGCGCCTTCCGAACTGCCTACGACATCAGCCCGCGCGATCACCGCCGCCATGCATTCGCCGCCGATCGAGGTACGAGCTAGCCTGCCGCCTGCTCTGTAGCGGCGTTGAGCCTACGACCCTCGGCACGGGCGCGTTTCCCTACCGGTGACCTCGCCGTCGAGCCAGTAGAGAGCCTCGATCGACGATCCTCTGGATGTGCCGCAACGGCGGCAAGCGGCCAGCCGGGAGCTACACACGGCGCCCTACCGGACAACACTGTCTGGCTGAACACATAACCGTTACACCAGAGGCGCCGAGCAACTGCACGGATGGATGTCAATAAATCGGACAATCGTGTCCGGTTTATATCGCTGCTCCTGTACCTGACCGGCACCAGCGTTGGGCGAACAGGGTGCGCCCAGCACCTGGCCCGAACAGAGAAGCCCTGATTGCGCCGGCCCGCAAGGTGTTCGCCAGCGTCTACGACGCACCGCTTAGAGCGCCTAACGCAATGAGGTGAGGCGCCGCCAGCAGATGAGTGCGCAGGCGAGTTTGAGGAAGGCTTCGTGGATGTCGGCGCGGACTTCCCAGCGGATGCGCAGGCGGCGGAAGGCGTGCAGCAGGGCGAAGGTGTTGGGTCGAGTCCGGGCGCGGTGCCTGGATTGCTCCAGGTCCGTTTCCCGGACCCGCCCGCCGAACCCGGCGTGCGACTCTCACCGCACCG
>NZ_JBFALF010000094.1:0-7869 GCF_040656115.1 Nonomuraea sp. NPDC050202
GCGTCCGACCGCCACGGCTGACCAGCGCCACCAGCCCCGGGATCCTGCCGGAATCGACATGCCGCGCCAGCACCTCACGCAGCCTGCGCAGACCCTGATCGGAGAAGCCGTTCCTGCCGATTGCCATAATCCTTGTCTCCTTGTCGTCATGATTGGTCCGCCGGTTCCGTTCCGATCCGGCGTTCGCTCGTTCACCCTTGCGAAGGGACCTGACATCAGGCCGTCGGCGCCCTGACGCCGCCGCTGACATGGCAGCGCCAGGTCAGCGGGCAGCGCGGCCGGGTGAAGGCCGCTCCACGGCGAAGCCGGGAACGTAGTCCTTGAGCCGCACGAGTTGCGGGCGGGCCGCCGCCGTGCGGTCGAGTCCCTCCTGCGAAGGCGTGCCCAGGAAAAACTGGTCGGCGCCTTCGCACGCCATGTGCTGGTGCTCAGCGACGAAGCCGCGCATTTCCCACTCGTAGGCGGCGAACGCCTCCGCGTGGCCGCCGCCGGCGGCCAGCTCGCCGGCCAGGATGTAGGCGCCGATCAACGCCTGGGAGGCGCCGCGACCCGAGGCCGGCGCCGCGCAGTAACCGGCGTCCCCGAGCAGCACCACCCGGCCCGAGAACCAGCGGTCCATCTCAACCTGGGCGTTCGCCTCGAAGAAGAGGTCCTCCGCTCCCCACATCTCCTCCAGCAGGCGCCGGGCCAGTCGGCCTTCGCCGGCGAACTGTTCGGCCACGATGCGCTTGTGCTCCCCGGCGTCATCGCGGTCGTAGATCAGCGGCCCGGAGGCGAAGTGCAGGGCGGCACGCGCTCGGGCGCCGTCGCGGGTGCTGAGCACCGCGGCCGCCTTGCCCGGCACGCGGTGGACCCGATTGCCGTCTTCGGAGCCGAGGTGACCGGGCAAGCCGAAGACCGCCGTGTAGAGGCCCAGGTGCCGGACGAAGCGCTCGTGCGGCCCGAAGGCCAGCGAGCGGGTGCGCGAGTGCAGCCCGTCGGCGCCGGCCACCAGGTCGAAGCGGCGCGGCCGGCCGCGGTCGAAGGTGACCCGCACGTCGTCGGCGGTCTGCTCCAGGGTGGCGATCGAGTCGCCGAAGACGTACTCGACCTCCCGGCGGGTGGCCTGGTACAGCAGGCCGGCCAGGTCGTCCCTGAGGATCTCCAGGTCGCCCGCGCAGATCGCCACGGGCAGCGCGGCGTACTCGTCCGCCATCGCCGTATCACCCAGACGCAGGTCCAGCGCCTCGGCCTGCTCCAGCAGGGCCATCCGGTCCAGCACGTCCAGCGCCTCGCCGCGCAGGCCCGCCGCGTACCCGCCCGCGCGCATCCGCGGGGCGCGCTCCACCACGGTCGGGGTGAACCCGTGGTGCCGCAGCCAGTACGCCAGGGCGGGCCCGGCGACGCCGGCACCGCAAACAAGGACGTCCATCCACGTGCTCCCTCGACAAGGCGAATCGTACGAATTGAGGATCAAGTACGGTGAGCACCCGAAACAACGACGGAACCCGCAAGATCACCTTCAGCGTGAGTGAACGGAGCAGGTCAGGCGTGGAACTGCGTGACATCGAGATCTTCCTGACCCTGGCCGAGGAACTGCACTTCGGCCGCACCGCCACCCGGCTGTGCCTGTCGCCCGCTCGCGTCACCCAGGCGATCCAGAAGCAGGAACGGCAGGTCGGCGCTCCGCTGTTCGAGCGCAACAACCGCACGGTTCGGCTGACACCGGTCGGGCGGCAGCTCCGGGACGACCTCCGGCCGCTCTACGCCAGGCTGAAGGACAGCGTGGAACGCGCCCAGCTCGCCGGCCAGGGCATCACCGGCACGCTGCGCGTCGGCATGCTGCCGCTCAACGCCTACGACCTGCGCCCCTACTGGGACGTCTTCCGCCTCCGCCATCCGCAGTGGAAGCTGCGCATCCACAGCGCGCAGGTGGGCCAAGCCTTTCCCGCGCTGCGACGCGGAGACATCGACGTCCTGGTGAGCTGGCTCCCCATCGACGAACCCGACCTCACCGTGGGGCCGGTCCTGTTCGCCGAGCAGCGCGTGCTGGCCGTCGCCACCGACCACCAGCTCGCCCCGCGCGCGACGGTCTCGCTGGAGATGATGTCCGACTTCCAGCACCCGCACGCCGACACCGGGCCCGGCTACTGGTACGACGTCTACGCCCCGCGCCTCACCCGGCGGGGCCGTCAGATCGAGCGCGGCCCCGTGGTGCGCGACGCGGAAGAGGCCATGACCCTTGCCAGCATGGACGGGCTGGTGGTGCTCTTCCCCGCCCACGTCACCCGCTATTGGGCACGACCGGACATCACCTACCTGCCGGTCACCGATCTGAAGCCGCTGCAGTACGCGCTGGTGTGGCGGAGCGAGGCGGAGAGCGAGCCCATCCGGGCCCTGGCCGGGATCATCCGCGACCTGGGCCCTCTCCCGTCGGCCCCTGCCCCTTGAGGGGGCGTCTGCGGAGCGGTGTTAATAGCTCGGACGAGGTAGGTGCCGTGAGTGGGTCTTAGGCGGCCTCCGGCGGGGGAGTGGGTTTGCGCCGGGCTGTGACATGAGCATGGCGTCGAGGCGGGTGGTCAGTGCGGCGAGCGGGCCGACGATGACAGGGTGAGCACTGCGAGTGAGAAACTGCTAGGAACTGGCGCCGCGACCCGGGGTCTGGTCCGTTACGCGACTACGCGAAGGACAGGAGTACCGGGAATGAGCCGCGGAATAACGCCCGCGCGAGACACTGACCCGGCTTCCACCCGCACGAGGCTCTGCTCGGCATCCTCGCCCTGCTGCACGGCGCTTCCAGCAGTGAGGTCGGCCACCTGCGGCTGGATGACATCGATCCCGCCGGCCGCACCATCCGCCTCGGGCAAGGCCCCCACCCGGTGCCCCTGGACCCGATCCGTTGGACCACCGTGCAGCGGTGTATGGCTCGCCGCGAGACCCAATGCACCAGCAACTCCAATCTGATGGTCGCCAAAAGGCACCGAAGCGGGCCGGAACCGGCCTCCGTCGCCTATGTCAGTCACATCCTGGAACCGGCCCGCCTCTCACCGCGGATGCTGCGCTCCACCCGCCTGATCGACCTGGTCAACACCATGGATCCCAAACTCGTCGCCGCAGCCTTCGGGATGAACCCTGAAGCGTCATGCCTGGCCGGCCCACGTCACCGGACCGTCGCCGGCACAGCCTGGCACTTCGGCGGCTGCGGGTGCCGCACGACCGTGGTGGTCGCCTCGCCCGCGAACACTTCTCCGGCGGTCGGCGAAGGAGGTGTGACAGAAGGGCAGGATCGATGAAACCAGGGACCGAGAGGTGAGCGTGACGATGCCGGTTCAGGCCGTCGAGGACGCCGCGCTCATCCGGCGTTCGTGGCGGGAGCCGGAGCAGTTCGCCGCCGTGTTCGACCGCCACTACGACTGCATCCACGCCTACGCCGACCGGCGGCTGGGCCGTAGCCTGGCCGACGACGTCGCGGCGGAGACCTTCCTGATCGCTTTCGACAAGCGCGAGCAGTACGACGTGAGCCGGGCCGACGCGCGGCCGTGGTTGTTCGGGATCGCTTCCAACCTCATCGCCCGCCATCATCGGGCCGAGGTGCGCCAGTACCGGGCGCTGGCCAGGACCGGCGCCGAGGAGCCGGGCGATGATCACGCCGACCGTGTGGCGTCCTCGCTGGACGCCGTCGCGCACCGCAACCGGCTGGCGGCAGCGCTGGCCGGGCTTTCCGGTGCCGACCGTGACGTGCTCCTGCTCGTCGCTTGGGCCGAGCTCACATCGGAGGAGGCCGGCCGGGCGCTCGGCATTCCGGCCGGTACGGCCCGCTCGCGGCTGCATCGTGCCCGCAAGAGGATCCAGGCGGCCCTGGGGAGGATCGACGATGAACGATCTTGAGACGCTGCGTGAGGCGTGGGGGCAGCCGGAACCACCGCCGGCCGAGGTACGGCACGCGGCACGGATGGCCTTGCTGGAGCGCGCGAGCGGGTGCCTTGCGGCTTCGGCTTCAGCTCCGGGCTCGACTTCGGCTTCGGCTCCGGCTTCGCCGGGGGATGTCCGGGGTCCCGCGGGCTTGCCGAGCCGGGCGGCTGTCGACCGGTGCCTGATTCCGGCGCGTGTCGGACGGCGCAGGTGGGCCGCACGGGCGCTCGCCGTGGCCGCGGTGGCCGTGGTCGCGACGGCGGGCCTGACGGCGGTCCAGCTCCGCGACGGACCGATCCCGGCGGCACACGCGCAGGTGGTCCTGGCCAGGGCGGCCGATGCGGCACAGGCGAGGTCCTTCGGTGAGCCGCGCCCGGATCAGTGGATCTACACCGAGACCCGCACCTGGTTCCACAAGGCCCGCGACGGCGACACAGTGACCGCGCGGACGCCGCTGGAGAGTGAGGCGGAGACCGCCTGGCGACGCGCCGACGGCGAGCTGGTGGCCCGAGAACGCGACGGCAAACTGGAGATCCACAACCTGGGCGGGAACACGCCCAAGGACTACGCCACGATCGCCGCCCTGCCCACCGATCCCGAGGCGCTGCTGGCGTTGTTCCGGGAGAGCACGGCCCGTCGCGAGGCGGTGGTGGAGCGGATCCGCGAGAGGTTCGCCGGTAACGAGGCGGCCCCGGATCCGGTCAGTGGTGATGTGTTCACGTTCGGGCTGCTCAGTACCCTGCTCTCCGACAACCTGGTGCCGCCCGAGGTCGAGGCCACGGTCTTCCGCGCCATGGCGCTCCTGCCGGGGGTCACGGTGAACGAGGCGGCGACGGACCCCGAGGAGCGTCCGGCGCTGGCGGTCAGCCTGGGCGCGCGCGAATGGCTGCGGTCGGAGCTGTTCCTGGACCCGGAGACCTTCGCCTACCGCGGCACCAGGGAGACCGCCGTCCGCGACCACACGCTCCACGACGGGTTCTTCGTGCGGCGCGGCGGCGAATCAGCTCCCAGCCCCAGCCCGACCGGCGGCTGGGTGATCGAGGCGGGCGCCGTCTACCGGCAATCCATCCGGACCGCCATCGCCGTGGTGGACGAACCCGGGCAACGCCCTTAGGCGGGGGCCCGCCGGCCGGGCCGGTGGAATGTATGCGGGGCTGGTTCAGTGAGGCGTTGCGCTGAGGGGTGACACCTGACTAGCTCGTCCAGCCACGCGATGTATCACCCGGCCCGGACTCCGGGTGAGGCGTAGAGCCGGGACGTCGTCGAGCGGTTAGGCGGGGCCCCGCCAGATCGTGGTGCCCTTGGCCGGCGTATCGCCGTGGCGGGTCACGACGGAGAGGATCCACCCGGACTCCAGGTGGGGCGCGAGACACCGCCGCGTTCGTCGAGCGGCGGCGCAGCGCGCCGCCGTTGCACCAAACCTGGAGGGTACGGCAGAAAGCACGGAAATGTGCGCCCGCACAGCCGTTGCGGTACTCCAGCCAGTCGTCCCGAAGGTACGCCTGCATGTAGTACTCGTCATTTTCTGCGTCCAGGCGCTCGACCACGAGGAAACGGTTGGACGCAGTCAACCCGCGCAACAAACCATGCAGGTCGTCGGAGGTCGGGTCTTCGACAGTATCGCCGCGTTCATTGAACGCCTGCGCCTTCGAACTCATGGCGCACAAGGCAACAACGCTTATGCCTCCGGCAGGGGGCGCTCCCACTCCGGGATGATCGCCTCGCCAGGTCTTGGGGCCGTAGGCGGTTGAGGTGGAAGCACGGCGGCAGACGGGATGATCAAGCAGGATGGCTCGTGGAGTGCATCACCACTCACGCCATTCGTCTGTGATCTCGAATCGCTCGATTCCACGACGAGCAGCGAGTCCATCAAGATCTATTCCGGCCTCGCTGAGCACGCCGTCGATGAACTCGCACAACTCCTCCCTCTCGATCGTGTCGTAGTGGTGATCGTCATGGGCGCCGTCGACGTTGTTGAGCCCTTCGACCACCCGTCGGATCGCTGCGAAGACCTCTTCATCGGAGGGCGCATCGAAGCCCCGTACCTCATTCTCGAAGGATGTGATGATCTAGGCTGGGCGCCCCCCATCTACGACCACGTGGCGGCGATCTTGCTTCCGTTATCGGCGCCTCCCCCGCGCTGGGGAGTGCCCTCGCTGACTTTGGCGGCTCTGGCGGCTCCGGCCATGCGTACCTTCTCGTTGTACTTTCCCGAAGGGCCGACCTAACTCATGGCAAGGCAATACGTGCCCCTTGAGTTCCGAGCCGATGGCCCTTACGGATGTGGGCCGGCTGACAGAGATCGACTGGCAGACCGTCACTGCGGAGTTGAACGGCTGGCCTACCACGGTGATGGTGCTTGGTTTGTCTGCGACTCTCGCTCTTCGGGGCAGGTGGGCATGGTCGCCGCGTGGCTGACGGCGGCGCTGTTCGTGATCATCGCCGGGGTGTTCACCATCCCCTACGCCGTTCAGTTCGTCTCGGAAGGCTGTACGGACACGCTCCGTCTCGGTGGTTGGGGCATCGTCAAGTTCGGGCCGATCCTGCACTATTTGGCGGGCGCAGTGCTGGTTACGTTCCTGGCGCTGATTCGGCGTGAGGAGACGGAGTGCAGTCCCGCGCTCAGGGGAACCTTGCCGTGGCCTTCGCCGTCCATGGGCAGCGCGGCAAGTCCAGGAGGGCCCGAGGCTAAGTTCCGGGACCCTTCGATGTAGTGCTGGAAGATCATGTGGCGAGGGCGTCCTTCATCCGCTTGTTGGCGATCTCCTGGTGACCGTCGAGGTGCTTGGCGTAACCCTGAGGAGCACGTCCATGTCGTCTCCTGCCCGGTCGGCCACGCCCGCGTTGAGCCAGGGGGAGACGGCGGCGTGCCTCAGGCCGTACGGCTGCGAGCCAGGGGAGCGGCGACCTTTACGGGTGTGAGGCCGCTCTTGCCGTGCAGCCTGTCGGGCATGTGGGTCGGTGGCTCGGATCGTCGTGAACGGGAGAGGGTGGGCCGGTATGGGTTGGCGCGTTGTGGGGGCGGGGTTTCCGCGTACGGGGACGACGTCGCTGAAGGTGGCGTTGGAGCGGCTGCTCGGGAAGCCCTGCTACCACATGGAGGAATTGTTCGGGCGGCCGGACGACGCCGCGGTCTGGCGTGACGCCTGCGCGGGAGCGGTGCCGGACTGGCGCCGGTTTCTCGCAGGGTACGCCGCCGGGGTCGACTGGCCGGTGTCGTGGTTCTGGCGGGAACTGTCCGCCGCGTTCCCGGACGCGCTGGTGGTGCTGTCCCGGCGGGAAAGCGCCGAGCGCTGGTATCAGAGCGTGGACCGGACGGTGCTGGACGGGGCGCGCCACCTGATGGGCGGGGGTCCCGCAGGCGGGCGGCCGCCGTTGCTCGCCACTGCCGGTCCTGAGCAGGGCGGTGCCTTGGAGGAGATGATGCGGGCCTTGTTCGGCGGCGCGTTCGGCGACCCCCATGACCGTGACAGGGTCATCGCGGCCTACGAACGGCACCTCGCCGAGGTCCGCGCCACCGTGCCGGCGCACCGGCTGCTGGAATGGCAGCCGGCCGACGGCTGGCAGCCGTTGTGCGCCGCGCTCGGCCTCCCGATCCCCGACGAGCCGTTCCCTCACGAGAACGCCACGGCCAGGACACCGGACGGCAGATGATCTCGCCGGCCGAGGGGATCGCCGGCGTGCCGGGGCGGCGCGTTGATCGCGAATCCGCCTCCGCGGGGGGACGAAAGCGATCATTATGACCGTGGGGCCGTACCCCCGCGAGCACGGCCACCCCGCAGTCGCTCGCACTTGTCCGAGAGAAAGGACCACATGTCCGAGGGAACGATCAACCGCCGAAAGCTCATCACCATGGGCTCGGCGGCGGCCGCCGGCGGTCTGTTAGGGCGCGTTTCAGAAGTGGTGGGCTCATAGCCAGGTGTCGATCACGGCGATGTGGACGGTCGCTTCGTAGCGCACGGCCAGTTTGTCGTAGCG
>NZ_JBFALF010000095.1:0-7723 GCF_040656115.1 Nonomuraea sp. NPDC050202
AGGCGAATCCGGCCGTCGACCCAGACTTCAAGTCCCTGACCTGCGCGTTCAGGTCGCTACGACCTCCAGGAACCCCGAATTATGCGGAACGCGGGCTTGTCGGTCAGCTCACCACGTCGCACCACGATCGACCATTCAACCGTGAACGTGATCATTTGTCAGACACTGCCTAGCCACCCCCGTTTTCACCGTCTTAACTGGTGTGGATCAGGCCGCTTTTCAGCGTGGCGCCACACGGTGCTTTGCATCATGAGGTCAAGAGGACCCGTACCACAGCCTCCCGGTCTTCCTGCTGGTGCGCGGAGAACAGAGACACCACAGCCTGAAGGGCCAGGTCAGGCGGAAGCTGGGATGTGTAGATGTTCATCAGGGCCTTTGCGCAGGCGACCAAGGGTGAGTCTGGCGGTGGTTCGTCCGGATCGGCTGAGCCGGCCAAGGCTTGGCGGGCTGCGGTGGTCAAGGTAACAGCTGCCGTGGGGGTCGCGCGTCCAATTTCTAGGGCGCAGGCCAGGAGGTTCCCGGCGATGGTAGTGGCGGCCCGGCGGTCGGACATGGCGGTGGCGGCGCCTTGCACCGCGTGATACAGCCAGGCCGGCAGGGTGTCGGGCTGGTGAACGCGAACCTCGGCGATCAACCGGTTGAACAGGGGAATCATGGCGGACGGCTTCGCCCAGGTAGCGGGGCGGGCAAGGATCCGGGCGACCGCGTGGGGTTGCCATCGGTCATTCTCAGCGAGTTCCATCAGCCGCTTCTCGTGAAGAGGGAAGTCGCCGATGGCGGCTGTGATCAGCCGGCGGAGCGTCGTCTCGTGCTCATGGCCGCTGATCACTTTGGTGGTGTGCAAGTGGTCAAGAATTGCCGGAGTAGAGGTGGCGGGGATGCCAACGCCCCGGGCGAGCATCCGCAAGACTGGGTCGTCGCTCCACAACGCACAGCCCTTCAGGAAGGCGAGGTCGGCGGCCGACACCCAGGTGATGAGCGGAGGAGGGGCGTCTTCGAATGCAAACGCGGAGGTCGCAGGACGCGGCACCCGTTCGAATCGGTAGATGAGCGTCAACAGGGCTTCGGCCGCCTCAGCAAGCCGGTCGGCCTCGGCCGGGGTGGAATGGTCAACGGGGATGGTGCCGTGCTCTTCGTCATAAGCGAGACTTGCCGTGCTGCGCATGGCGAGAACGTCGCGAGCGGCCAAAGCGTCAACGGTCACGGTGTCGGTGGTTCCGACGCGTGAGAAGACGCCGATCACGGAGTCCCGAACATCGGCAGGAAGCGCGGTCAAAACGACGGCGGCAGTGGAATCGATCACGACTGGGTTGTCGGCGTGGGTCTGCACGGTCGCCAGGCAGGTGGCGTGTTCAGCAGGGTCGGGGTGTCTGGCAGGAATGGCGAAGCCGATCCGGGTGATGAGAACCTCGGCGTAGCTGCGTCCAGCCGCGCTCGCCAGGAGACTCACCGGCAGCTTCCCGAGGAGGACGCCTCGTCCAATGCCCCGCAGATGCCGACGGCGTTCCGCGCCGGGACGCATCAGCTCACCCACCTGCGTGAGAGCAGCGGCTGGATCGGCACCCTCGATCCGACGGATCGGTCCCGACGGCCATCGGTCGAAGTACCGGCCGATCTCCCGATGGGCCTCCTCCTGGAGTGCTTGAGGAACGGTGTTGTCGATGCTCCCCGGCATGATCAGGTTCGTAACCACAAAGGCACCGAACTCTTGGTCTTCGCTGAATCGCCGTAGGAGTTCCAGGCAGCCCTTTACCGTCACGGTCGGTCTTCCGCGTCGCACATGCAGGCTGATCCATAGACGGGCTTGGGCAACGGTGGCGGGCTTGAGCTGTTCTGGCGCTCCGGTCACTTCTTGCCAGGCGGAGTCAAGTTCCCCGCGATGCAACAAGAGGTCGGCTAGCGCCCATCGAGAAGAGGTATCACCAGGGTCTATCTCGAGGACGTTGCGGAGCAGATCAGCGGCGTCATGCGGACGCCGGTCATCAGCGGCGAGCTTCGCGGCCATCTGCAGGGCTCGGACCCGTGATGCCCCTTGCGCAGGGGTACGGGCCAGCAGGTCGTCCAGCAGGTTAGCCGCTTCCTGACGACGATCGGCGCGGATAAGAATCTCGGCCGCCGTCAGCATGAGGGAATTGTCACCAAAGGTCCGCGCCGCCGTGGTGAGCGTAGCGATCTGGTCATCGATGCGGTCGGTGTCGCCGTAGACGCGAGAAAGGGTGAGTGCTGCGGTCAGCGAAGTCGATGCTTTGGCCCGCAGATTCCGCAACGCCTGGTCAGTATGACCGGCCGCCGCCTCCGCCTGCGCCCGGATCTCCTCCGCCGCCTCCGGATGGCGGGCGGCTAGTTCCTCCAACCGCGGCAGCTCGGTGGCGCCACTTTGGGCGAGCCCGTACAGGGCCTGACCAAGCTGATCATCATCTTCTGCAGTCTCAACCGCAGCCCGCCAGAACGGCGACTGGTCCTCACCCTGCGCCTCGGCAAGCAATGCTCTAACCCGAGCCCGCGCTGCCTGATCTGACAACCGCTGCATGCAGTCGCGGGCCAGGTCCAAGTCGCCGAGGTACAAGGCAGCAACCGCCAGGTTCTCCAATACCTCCGGGTGGTCAGCCTCGGCTCGCGTCGCTCCATCGTCACCGAAGGTCGCCACCTGAATCAGCCGCCGGTAGTCCTGCTGAGCCAGCAACACCCCGCACAGTTGGGCGACCGTGTCCGCGCTATTGACACGTACGATACGCCGCTCGTCCCGCGCCCACAGCAGCAGTTCTGTAGCTTCGCGCAGGTCACGGTCCCACGTGCCGGCCCGCCCCAGCCGGGCTCGGACAGCCAACAGCCTCGCACGGACCACCGCAACCGCCGCCGACCACATGGGAACACTCGAGCCGTTGGTGGTCGCAGCCAAGGCTAAGTCGAGGTTGCCAGGCGCGTACGGTTCCTCAGCCGCCATCATGATCCGCACTTGGGTCAGCACGCGGATGACGCCGTCAGCGGGCTCGGCGGTCCATTGCTCCAGTTCCTGCAGTGCGGCGGCTCGGTCGCCAGAAAACGACAGGACAACGGCACGTGCATACGGTTCGGAGAGCTGCCGACTCTCCAGCTCCGCCAATAGACGATCGCGTTCCGGCTCGTCACCGAGCTCGTCATAGACAAGCGCGGCCCGCGCCCGCCAAAACTCTCCGCGCACCGCGCCATTCGCCACGGCCTTCACGAACAGGTCAGCCATCAGCCGGGACTGCCCGTATGCGCTGGCGAACTCACCCGCCAGTAGCTGGACCGGCGGAGCAGCTGACTTCAGCCACTCCGGACGTGTGCTTGCCCACTCAGCCGCGACCTCGGTGGGGAGCGGTTGACTGGCGGTCAGCGCGGTCACCAGCCGCCACGTGTCCTCGGGATAGTCACGCCAAGCGGACACCACTTGATCCCGGTAAGCGGAGGGAAGCAGACCCAGCCGTTCCTTGACCCCCGCCTCAGTAGCTCCAGCCAGCGGTGCCGCTACCGTGTCAGGTCCGAGAAGCAGTCTTGCGGTCGGCCACAGGTTCTCAACCGCACGGTCGATCGCCTCCAGGGTGATCTCAGTCACGCCGTTGCGGACCTGCTCCTCCACCCAAGCCGCGGCCATGTTGAGGTCCTGGTCATCTGCTGGAAGCCCGACTGACCCCATCTTCCCCGCGACCAGCTCTCGCATCCGCACCACGGAGAACCCGCAATCGAACTGTAAAACCGCCAACAACTCGAGTAACTCGTCCTGGCTCAACCCAGTGGCCTCGGCCCAACGGCGGCGCGCTCTGCCTTGTGCCGAACGCGGTCCGCCTTCTCCCGCGCCTGGCATCAGCAGAAGGGTCCGACTATCGTGCTTCGAGACCAGCGGGTCGGCGAAGTCGAGCTGCCGGTTAGTGATCAGCGACAGGTCCACGGTCGCGCCGTCAGCTGTCAGCTTCCGCCACGCTGCGGCGATCTTCTCCAGAATGGAAGGGCCATTGGCGTCACTCCGCTCCAGGAGATAATCCTCGTTCACGGCCGTGCGAGCATCAACGGCGTATTTCACCTGGCTGTAGAGGTGAGGCGGCCTCTGCCGGTACCGGACCACGTCGTCGACGTTGTCGACGCCCGCGACCTCGACACCGACCCGGACCACGGGATTAGGCTTCGCGCGGGCCCGGTCGATCAGCGCGGCCAGGCAGGCCTCCCACACATGCAGCCATTGAAAATGGTCTCCTGCAACCCGCGCGCCAGTCCTGCTCGGCCGCTTCAACGCTTCGCCTCAGACCGGCTGTCGTCAGAGCGGTCGGAAGCGCGATCCAAGACACGGTAGACGGTGGCGCGGCCGACCGAGAACACCTCCATCAGTTCGGCGATGGTGTAGTCGCCGGTGGCGTGCATACGGACCAGTTCGGCCTGCTGCCGGGCGGTCAGCTTGGGCGCCCGGCCTTTGAGTCGGCCGCGGGAGCGGGCGATCGCCATGCCCTCGCGGGTGCGCATCTTGAGCAGGTCGGCCTCGAATTCCGCGAAGACCGCCAGCATGTTGAAGAACATCTTCGACATCGGATCGGACGGGTCGTAGACGCTGCCGCCCAGCGATAGCCGAACTCCGCGGGTGACGAGGGTATCGCCGATGTCGCGGGCGTCGGGGACGGAGCGGGCGAGTCGATCCAGCTTCGGGACGACCAGGGTGTCGCCGGAGCGAACGGCCGCCAGTGCCTGGTCCAGGCCGGGCCGTTCGCGGTTGGTGCCGGTCAGGCCTTTGTCGAGGTAGATGCGGTCGTCGGCGACGCCGAGGCTCGCAAGAATTTCGCGCTGGGCGGTGAGGTCTTGAGCGACGGTCGAGCATCTGGCGTAGCCGATGAGTTCTCCCACCCGCCTACCGTACCGTTTAGCCTCCCATCACCGGACAGTTTCGCGGACTACCTATATGAGACGCGGAGGCAGCGTGCCGAGCTGCGCTTCGATGATCTCCGCGGCCGCACGTCCAGGTGTCCGGTTGAGGTTCCCCTAATGGACACCTCCGGTGGAGGCGAAACGGCCCGGCTCGGGCTCGGGAAGGAACGAGGCGGGGATGCCTTGGCCGATCATGAAGTCGCGTTCCCGGTCGTAGGCCTCCCTCGTCCGGGAAAAACAGGTGAGGATGCCAAAGATCCGGCGCGCGGCGGCCTCGTCGATGCGCGCGGCGTCGAACCATTCCTCCACCTCCCGCTGGGCTTGGGCCCACGACTGATGCATGGCCTCCCGCCCTGCCGTACGCGTCCACTCCGCCGCGCCGGGCCGCTCTCCCTCGTAGACGGGCTGGTGCGGCTGGATGGTCAGCAGCGGGCCGAGGCTGCCGCGCGCGGTGATCTTCCCGGTCCGGATGAGGTCCAGCGCGGTCGCGGCGGCTTCCAGCAGCGCTTCTTGACGCATGGGGTCGAAGGTCTCGTACGGGCGCCATACCGTGATGCCGGCCCGGGGCAGCCGGCCGGCGGTGGCCCAGATCTGTTCCAGGGCGGTGGCCGAGTGCCGGCGGACTCGCGAGGTGGACAGGCTGACCTCGTCCAGCAGGGTGCGCAGCAGCCGGAGCCAGACGCCGACGTGCACGGATCGGCGGGGCAGGCTGACCGTGCCGCAAGTCAGGCCCTGGAAGGTGAGCCGGTCCATGGCCACGATGTGCTCGGGTGCCGCGTGGTCCGGCGCAGGCTCGCCCAGCGCCTCGGCGAGCCAGAACGCCTGCTCGACTTCGAGGCGGCGCCCATGCATGGGACAGCTGAGCATGAGCGGGATCCTGGCGGTCAACGGGATCCCGCGGCTGGGCTCGGCGGCGCAGACAGGACAGACCCGCCGCACGGTCCGAGGGGTGTGACGGGGCAGGGGGAACCAGGGCCGCCATCGCTGGACGACGTTGCGGCCGGCCTCGCCCGGCCACAGCAGGACGGAGTCCTGCCGGACGTAGGTGGGGAAGGCTTCCGCGCCGAGGTCCGAGTCGAGGGTGTCGGCCAGCCAGGGCACCCACCCGCCGATCGTCATCCGGCGTAGCCGGCCGACCGGCGTGCCGGTCCGCTCGGCGAGCGCATGCAGGATCGCCCCCGGCGGATCCCAGTCCAGATCATCGGCGGCTGGGTCGTCCAGCAGGGCGGAGGCCGGGCCAAGATTGTGCTGCAGCAGTTGGCGCGGCGACAGGTGGTAGATGCTCGCCAGGCGGCCGAGCCAGGAGGTCAGCGCCTCACCGGGATGGGGCGGCGGGTGCACCGGCCAGCGGCGGACGCGCTCGCCTGGCCTCATGTGAGTTCGCGTTCGAACAGGCGGCGCCGCTCGGTCGGCCCCTCGTAGCCCGCCATGAGCAGGGTGCGCTGGTTGATGGCTTCCTCACCGGACTCGATCGCCACGACGGCGGCCTCGGTGAGCAGCGCGGCCAATTCCCCGATCGTACCCTCGCTGCGGGTCAGCAGGTATTCGGCCATCTCCGGGGTGGCCAGGGAGGAGGGGCGGCGCAGCGGGAAGGCGGCGGCGAAGCTGGCCAGCAGGGCACTCGCCTCCCGGTCGGGCTCCCAGCGCGGCAACGTGAACGGGGCGAAGCGGTTCTCCAGCTGGTCGTCGGAGCGGATCGCCAGGTAGGCGTCGCGGGTGCCGACGCCGACCAGTGGGATCTTCAGCTCGTTGCCGAGGAAGCGCAGCAGATAGAGGAATTCCCGGCGCGTATCGCCGCGTCCGGCCAGGACGTTGTGGAGTTCGTCGATCACCAGCATCCGCACGCCGGCCTGTCGCAGCAGGCGCAGGGCGAGTTGCTCCAGCTCGGCCAGCCGCTGGCGGGGCCGCAGCGGCGCACCGAGCGCGGCCAGCAGCGCGGTGTAGAAGCGTGCCACCTGCGGGTCGGACGGCATCTGCACGGTCAGCACCGGGATCTCCTCGGCGTCCGGATGGGAGATCGGCGGGTGCGAGCGCCGGAACTTCTCCACGATCATCGACTTGCCGTTGTTGGTCGGTCCGATCACCAGCAGGTTCGGCATCCGCTGCTTGGTCGGCCAGGTCAGCAGCTTCTGCAGCCGGGCCAGCGCCTGCGTGGCGCGGGTGTAGCCGATCCATCGATCCGCCCGTACGCGGGCCAGCCGCTCGGCGGCGGGCAGCCGTGCCACCGGCCGGGCAGTCTCATGCAGATGAGACAGCTCCTCTTCCGGCCCTATCTCCAGCTCGACGTCCGGCTTGCTGCTCACCACTGCTCGATCACCTCGAACGGGCGCACCGACTCCCCCTCCGCAGGATCCTGCGCCGAGGTCGGCGGTACTGGCGCAGGTGGGATCCGGGGCGTGGCGGGAGTCGCGGAGCGGCGCTCGCCCTCCCGGCGGGCCCGGCGGGTCTTGGCCGCCGCGTCCTTCGTGATCTGCCGCATCTGCTCGACCATCGCGAACAGCGCCGTCTCATTCACCTGATCGCGCCCCAGCCCCCGAAGCCGAGCAACTGCCGCGCGCTGCTCCCCACAGACTGATCGGCGGCCGGGACATCGTCCGATACGGCACCGGCAGATAGGAGTCCCCGTCCGGATCGAGCGCCCAGACGCGGGAGATGTCGCGCGGGTCGCGCCGCAGCACGATCTTCTCCAACTGCCTGCGCCGGGCGATCCACGGCTTAGGCAGTGTCTGACAAATGATCACGTTCACGGTTGAATAGTCGATCGTGGTGCGACGTGGTGAGCTGACCGACAAGGCGTGGGCGCGGATCCAGCCGCTGCTGCCGGTGGTTGATGGGCGTGGCCGCCCCTGGC
>NZ_JBFALF010000096.1:0-7163 GCF_040656115.1 Nonomuraea sp. NPDC050202
GTGGCCGCCTCCACCGGCCGGCCGGTGGAGGCGGCCACCGACGGCGGGACCTCCCCTTCGCGCCGGGTGAGCACCAAGGGGGCGTCCTCGGTGATGGCCACCGTGTGCTCGGAGTGCGCCGTACGCGAGCCGTCCGCCGACCGGATGGTCCACCCGTCGGGGTCGTAGACGATCCGGTCGGTGGTGCGGGCGAACCAGGGTTCGAGCGCGAGGGTCAGGCCCGGGCGGAGCGTCAGGCCGCGCCCCGCCCGGCCCTTGTTGGACACGTGCGGGCCCTCGTGCATGGTGCGGCCGATGCCGTGGCCGCCGAACTCGGTGTTGACCGGGTAACCGTAGTCGCGGGCCACCGTCCAGATGGCCGCCGAGAGGTCGCCCACGCGGTTGCCCGGACGGGCCACCTCGATCGCCGCCTCCAGCGCCTCCTCGGTCGCACGGATGATCCGCAGGTCCTCCTCGGCGGCGGTCCCGACGACGACCGTACGCGCCGAGTCGGCCACCCAGCCGTCGATGCCGACCGCGAGGTCCGCGCTGAGGACGTCGCCGTCGCGCAGCGTGTAGTCGTGGGGGAGGCCGTGCAGGACGGCGTCGTTGACCGACAGGCAGATGACGTTGCGGAACGGCCCGCGTCCGAACGACGGTGAGTAGTCCCAGTAGCATGACTCCGCACCGCGCTGTTTGATCATGTCACGTACGTGGCGTTCCAGGTCCAGGAGGTTGACCCCCACGTCGGCGATGCGGCCTACCTCGGAGAGCACCTCGGCGACGAATCGCCCGGCCACGTGCATGCGCTGGATCTCGGCAGGCGTCTTGAGCTCGATCACGAATACCTCACGTCACAGGATAACGGTATTTTTATACCGGAACCCTAGCATGGTGCCGGTATAAAAATACCAGCCCTGTCCTGGGGGCCTTGGCCGGCCCGGCCTCGGCCTCGATGCCGGGCCGGGATTCTGACCGGTTCAGCCGCCGACGCTCCCGCCACCGCGCTCATCCAGCAGCCCGCCGCACACCCCCAGGAACATCGGCTGCAACGACTGACCAGCCTGCTGATCGCTGCCGGTATGCCTGAGGAGCAGACCCAGGCGGCACTCAAGAACCCGCTCTACAGCGACATCGTGCGCGGCACCGGCGATCTGACGCCGATGGGCGCCGATGTGGCCCAGGTGGTCAGGAGCGGCTGCAGCGCGCTTGCCCACGGCGACGCGTTCGGCACGCTGTCGATCCTGGACGGCAGATCGTGGCCCAAGCCGGCGGCGTGGCCACCATCCGTGTCACCGGCTCCATCAGCAGCCTGTTCTGGTGCACCGTGACCGGGTCACAGAACCAGTCAACGCAGTTCGGGGATCTGTCATGTGGCTATGAAGGTGGGGGCGAGAGCCAGATGTCGCTCAGTTCGAGAGCCGGTGAGTGATCGTCGGCGTCGGTTGTGTTGGTGAAAAGGAGAGCCACGCCCCCGCAGCGGGGCGTGGCTCTCCTTGCTCTGGGTGTTGGCGAGACTCCGAACTGTTGAGTCTGTGCGATCGCTGGGCCGCTGGTGCTGGGTTCCTTGTCGGTGGTGATCCATAGGGTGGATCACTCGGGTTGCGGTACTGGTGTGGAGAGAGTCATCATGGGATTCGAGGGCGATGTTTGGCGGCTTGTCCGGCGTGGTGAGCTGGTCGGCACGATCACCATCGAGGATGCCGATCAGCCCTGGTTGAACGGCCGGTTCGTGGCAGGGCCGGCGTTTGGTGAGTTCGAGCCGCTGTTCTCGCAGGAGCTGGCGCTCCTTGATCACATCGACGAGGACTACGAGGCGTGGGAGGCGGTCCATGGACAGATCACCAGCGCAGTCCAGTTGGTGGCGCCCCACGGGCCAGTGCCTGAGTTCCTGCTTCATGTCCAGGACGATCGAGCTTGGTTCCGGTGGAGCGACGAACCGTTCGTCGAGGAGTAGAGCATCTTTCGTGTTTGCCGACGGCTCACGCTCAGCTGGCGGCGGCTTGTTCTGCGCGGGCTCGGGTTTGGGCGAGGCGATAGGAGTCGGTGCCGGTCTCGATGATGTTGCCGGCGAAGGTGAGGCGGTCGACGATCGCGGTGCAAAGGCGCGGGTCGGTGAAGGTGCGGGTCCAGCCGGAGAATGACTCGTTGCTGGCGATGGCGACGCTGTTCTTCTCTTCGCGTTCGGTGAGGACCTGGAAGAGGAGTTCGGCGCCGTGCCGGTCGAGTTCCATGTAGCCGAGTTCGTCGATGCAGAGCAGGTCGACACGTCCGTAACGAGCGACGGTCTTGGCAAGGACCTTGTCGTCGGCGGCCTCGACCAGTTCGTTCACCAGCGGTGGGCAGCGGCGTGTCCGCGTCGGCGCCCGCCACCAATTCGACGAAGCGCGTGTCCACGGCTTCGACCGCATCGCGGTACTGCTCATGAGTCAGACGAGTCACGAGGGCAGAGCACACCTTTCCCGGTCGCCGGCCTGGATCCCGATGCCGGTGAAGCGGCTTGTCGCAGGGTCCCTCGCCGGTTTCACATCCGTGGCAGCCAGCGAGGCTACTCGTTGACACGGGCGTCAAGGTCAAGCACCCCCGGCGTCATTCACGGACAGTGCGACTCTTCGGTCCGCCGGGTGCTCGACGCGGCCGCGCCACGATCGCACGAGCCGGAGAGCCCGCTTGGCGATCTTGATTGCGTTGCTCATGCTGTCGCCAGACCCATGGCCTTCGTCGTTGACGCAGGTGTCAGGGGCCACCTCGTCCGGGCTGCAGCACTGGGCCGGCTGACGGCTTGTCGCGGCCGGGGCCGATCAGGTGACCGTGACCACGCTGGTCAACGAACTGATGGCCTCGCTGAGGGTGTCTTGTTCGTCTTCCGGCAGCCAATGGGCGGCATGAACCATGTGCAAGGCCGTAGCGAGCCGTACTCGGTCGTCCTCTGTCCCGAGATCTGCGAGATACGCCGGCAGTACCAGCCCCAAGGCCTTGAAGTCGCCGCGTTCGCAGAACTTCGTGAACAGCGCTGCCAAGAGAGCGTCGGCTTCCCGGGGTCGCCGCGCCCCGGTGGAGCGCAGCCCCTCGGCGATCGCTACTCGGGGTCCAGTCGGCGTACTGTCCCGGCGGAACGTCGTCTATGTGGGCGGTTGCCCGTTCGAAGTGCTCGCGACCTGCCGACTGCGTAATGCCGGACGCTCGCCCGTTCCGGCGGCAGCGCGGCTGGATCATCCCGGCGCTCGATGCCGGCCGGGTCCGTCGGCGATACTGTGGGCGTGGAGTACGTGTCCAGAGTGCCGCGACCGCCGCTGGACGGGCTGATCGACGACCTTTACTACCTGGAGGGCGCGCCGCCGTACGCCCGGTTGACGCTGCCGCCGTCGCCGTCCGCGTTGCTCATCGTCAACCTCGGGGCGCCGTTCCGCATCCGCGCGGGCACCGACATCGAGACGGCCGAGTACGCCGACGGCTGCGTGGTCACCATGCCCACCCGCGCCTTCGAGTTCGGCTATCCGCCGGAGACCCGGTCGGTCGGCGCGCACGTCAAGCCGTGGGGGCTGGCGCCGTTCCTGCCGATGCCCGCGGCCGAGCTGTGTGACCGGCCGGTGACGGTGGAGCAGGTTTGGGGCCGGCCCGCCGTTGCCGAGCTGCGAGAGCGGCTGGCCACGGCGGACGGACCGCACGAGATGCTGACGCTGCTCGAGGAGGAGCTGATGCGACGGCTGTGCGAGACCGCCGGCTTGGGGCTGGTCCGCCACACGAGCAGCGTCATCGCGGCGACCAGCGGGGCGGTGGCGATCGGCGACCTGAGCGAGACAGCCGGTGTCAGCAGCACTCATCTGGCGCAGCGGTTCAAGGAGCTCATCGGCGTCACGCCGAAGCGGCTGGCCCGCACCTACCGCTTCACCGCCACCGTGTTCGCGATCAACCCCGCCGGACCGATCGACTGGGGCGACCTCGCCGGTGGCGCAGGCTACTTCGACCAGGCCCACTTCGGCCACGAGTTCCGGGCGTTCACCGGGCTCACGCCGACCCGGTACGTCGAAGTCCGGCGGCGGTTCCTGCGCGAACATCCCGGCCACGTGCTGAACGGCTGGCCGCTGCCGGCTGATTGATTTCCTACAAGAGCGACAGCTCACGACACGCTGATTTGGGGCCACCCCAGAGCAGAGGAGGGCCCCGTGGGCAATGGTGGTCATGTACAGCTCGGTGTCGGTGGACGGCTTCGTCACGGACGACAATGACCAGCCCGGACCGCTGTTCGACTGGTTGTCCAGCAGTGACGTCCCGTTGGACGAGAGCGGCAAGCGCTACTTCGGGTGGTCGACGCGCAGCACCTGTTGGAGGATCCTGACGTGGTGATTCAGGGCAACCGGGTGCTTCACCTGCGCTATGGGGTGCGCCGTTGACCGACTCTAAGCGGGTACGCGAAGAAGTCCACTGCGAACGGTGACACAAGACCGGGCCTCCGGCTGCGTTTACGCAGCGCTGTCCCTGGTCGGGCAGCCGACGCCGATCCGCCCCAGCACCTCACCTGCGGCAAGTTCAACTCAAGATCACTGGCTACCGGTTTCCGTCGTATCTTGGCCGACCACCCGAACGGACTTGGCCTGAGCGTGGCCTCAGGACTTTGGGCCCGATCAACGCGCCGACGCCGCCCTCCCAGCAGAGCTTCTGATATCGCGGTCCTGGACGCCGCTCAGCCCGGCGAATCAACTTCTGATATTGCGAGGGCGATGTAGGGAGGCAGCACCAAGCGGTACCCGAGGCGTTCACCACGATCCACACCGCCTACGCCGCAGCTCTGAAGCGGGCCCCGCCGGACGACGACACCCGCCGCGCCTACGACTCCCGGGTCGGACCTTACCGTCAACGCCCACCTCACCGCGTTGGACCACTTCTTCACCCAGCTCGGACTCGGCCCCGCCGTCGTCCAGCTTCGCGCGGGGGGGTCATGAGATCCGCGACGAGGACGTGGCCCGGCTGTCCCCGCTCAAGCACAAGAACCTCAACGTCCTGGGCCGCTGCAGCTTCACGCCACCCAGTCGGCGTTGGCGGGAGGTATGCCCCGGGGCGTACGAGGTGGCGCATCGTCACGTCCTACTCATCCGGGTCCCAGGCGCTGAGCTGCTCGAAGAGACGTCGGTCGCCGTCGAGCTTCAGGGAGTCGAACGGGATACGGTCGTACAGGATGAGGACCAGTTCGCCAGCCGTGCCCCGGGCGGAGGCGTGGGCCGCGTCCGGGTCCTGGCCGGCAGCGGTGGCCAGCATGGTGCCGGGCCCGGGGAGACGGGTGGTCCGTGCGCCGTCGGCGGAGAGCGAGAGGCGCCAAGAGCGGCCCTCGGAGGCGTGGAAGTCGACGGCAGCGGGCTTGTGCGGCCAGGCACTCGTCGTTGCGACGCAGGTGGACAGGAACTCGTCGACACCGTCGAGTGCCACCTCGGCCGGCAGCGGCTGCGGGGAACCTATGGTGATCTGGGCGTCGTACGTGTGCACCGCCATCTGCTGGAGCTGGTGCCGAGCTACGGCACCGGAGGTCTGCGGCGACTGCGAGGTCCCCCACCACGTCCAGCAACCGCGATCCGGGCCGGCCTTCCGCAATGCGTCCACCAGTTGCTCCGTGGACTCCGCCAACCAGGTCAGCAGGGCCTCGCGCTCCCGAGGCGCAGCCGGGGCGCCCTCCGCTGCGGACTTGGCCGGAGCAGGCCCTGCGGCGACGGTGGCGGCCCAGTCGCGGCGCCCCTCGCCGATGTGCTGCGCCAGATCGAACAGCGTCCACTCGGGGCAGGTCGGCACCTGTACGTCGAGGCTGGGCGCGGAGGCGACCGCGGCGCGGAAGGCAGTCGACCGTTCCTCGATCAGTCGCAGCAGAACGGGGAACTCGAGTGTCATTGTCACCCTGCATCTCTATCACTGCGTTCCGGCAATCGGACAGCGATTTTCACAGCCGCCATCGCGGGCGGACCCTCACCACCGCGGAGAAGGAACGCCGACAGCGCACCGGAGGCGTCCCTGGACCGTCATGATCTCTTCGGATCCACTGACATTACTTTGCGTCCGTCTCTGCTCGGTGTCATTACTCGGTGTCTTAGCTGACATTGTGTTGCGCCGCATTCTCAAGGATCGCGATGGCCAGGTGCAGGTAATCTCGCACACCAAGCAGAGCTCCTCCGGCGAGTGCAGCGTTTGTCCATGTGTTGCTCACACTTGGACCGGCGGTGTCCTTGCCGGCAGCGCGATGCCGACACCCTGTACCGCACCCGCGACCGCGATCGTTATCTTTGGTCATTAGCGTCTTCTCGCAGGTCAGAGCTATATGATCTTGTCTGGCGCGTCAGGCATGTTGGCCGGTGCTCCGGGTGCGGCGGCAGCTGTAGGCGGGCATGGTGCCGACGGCCTCCAGGACCACGTGCGTGCCGTGCCCGCCGGTCAGTTCGCGGACCTGGGCAATCCTTTCCTCGCCGTGGGCGGAGACGATGTCGGTGGCGTCGAACTCGTTGCCGAGGTCGGTGCGGGCATGGTGGCGTCCCGGCCTGATGATGTGCTCGGTGTTCGCGCAAGCCCGAAGCTCATCCCTCACGAGGGGGGACCCCGCACGTCTCACAGGCGGACTCGACCAGGAGATCTTTGGCCGCCTGCCGGGATGGCTGTCTCGTTTCCCGTAGGAACGCCACGGCTTGCGACTGGCTGCGACGCCACCGGGTGTCAGGTCTGGCTCAGGCGGGCTGGCCGATCGGTCGGATGGTCAGGGTGTTGAGGTCGACGTCGGCTGGCTGGCTGAGGGCGAAGCAGATGGCCTCGGCGACGGGGGCGGGGGACAGGGCGAAGGGCGGGACGCCGCCTTGCCAGAAGGCGGTGTCGGTCATGCCGGGGTTGACGAGGGTGACGCCGATGCCGCGGCTGGTGGCGTACATCCGCAGGTTCTCGGCCATGCCGGTGACGGCCCATTTGGTGGCGGAGTAGAGGTTGGCGGGGCTGTTCTTCAGGCCGGCGACGCTGCCGATGAGCACCAGCCGCCCGCCGGTGGTCTGGAGGTGGGGCAGGGCGGCGTTGGCCAGCAGGGCGGGGCCGAGGACGTTGGTGAGGACCATGGGTGCCCACAGGTCCGGGTCGCCGTCGGCGATGGTGCGCGGGTGGTCGGCGGGGATGAAGCCGGCGTTGGCCACCGCGGCGTGCAGGGCGCCGAAGTGTGCCACGGT
>NZ_JBFALF010000097.1:0-7147 GCF_040656115.1 Nonomuraea sp. NPDC050202
GCGGCCATCGTCAGCGCGACGCCGGCGGACAGCAGGGCGGTGCGCGGTCTACGTAAGGACATGAGGGAACTCCAACAGGTAGGGCGGGGGTGGTTGTCGCCGGTACGGCACCGGCGACAGGTTCAGCTCGCACATGTGCCGCAGGACGAGTTTGGCCAGCTCTTTCGCTTCATCGGAGGAGATGGGCGTGTTGTCGGTCACCCTGTCGGTCGCCTGCGTCAGATGGAGCGCGGCCGGGGCCGCGAGCGGCACGGCGAGCAGGTCCGTCGGGAAGGCGAGGAGGGTGGGGACGGCGAGCCTCGTGGAAACCGGCGGTCCTGTCACGCGATGGCCAGACCGAGATAAACCCATGATGATTCGTGCTTTTCCGTGAGGGCCTATGGTTGTCCAGCTTCTTCGGGCTCTGCCTTACGGCGTCCACCTGACCTGGGGGTCGAGGCGGTCATCAAGATCCTTTTCATGGGTCCTCCGGCGATCGGGACAGGGATCGAAAGCAGGGGTCACCCCAGCACCTGCCTGTGCAGACGGCGCGGCCGACCGCGCACGGCCGGTGGTGTCGCCGGCTGCGGACACAGTGGGCCGGCCCAGTGGCGCCCGCGTCCTGGGACGCGGCTGGGTGGACAGTTCACATGAGCGGGCCGGTGTCGACGGTCGCAGTTAGGCGGATGTCGTTTCACCGCATGTTCTGCGGCGGCGGGCGATGGCGGGCATCGGGTGGGCGCGAAGTCGCGAGTGGGTGGGGGATGCGACCACATGTCCTCCTCACAGAGAGGATGAGGCTCTGTGAACGTGCACAGTAATGCAGAGCGTGGCTTACTGAAAGGGCTTGTTCGAAATCCTAGGTAAGGATGCCGTGAGCAAGCAGGCCGCCGTAATCGTCGGCGAATAGGCCATCTTCCTCTCTGTGCACGCTCCCAGAGAGTGCGAACTCCGGAGTGTGGACGTGAAAGTTTCATGCGTCCCCTCCGTCGGGCGCATGGAGAAGCCGGGCGGCCGCACGGGCAGGGCACAGCGAACCGGATGACCTCAGGAGTCTTGACGGTGACGACCGGGGCTTTGTAGTAACCGGTTACGCCCGGCCATGCTGCTGGAGTCCTGTCGTGGCGGCCGTCGACCGTACTGGCAGCCCGATCCCAGCACGTCGGCGGCGGGCCGCCTGTCCGGAAGCCTTGACGAGCCGATGCAACGCTCCTACGCTTGCGCCGTTATATCGGTTTAACTGCTCCGCCCCCCTAGGAGCTCCCATGCGCCCCACTCGATCAGCCCTCACGATCGATGACCGCATCATGTGTGCGTGCTCCCGGCCGCGCCCCTCCGACGGCCGGACCACGCACGGGATGGAACGCCTCGGCCGTCTTCCGTCGCCACGACAACACCTGGTGACACAACCCTGAGCTGCCCTTTTCTGGATATCAAGGTGACCGGAACCGGGAACGGGCGGCAGAGCGAGTGCCGGCTTCGGCGCCTACCGCGAGGGCCGGCCGATTTCCACGGTCACTCGACGGCACCAAAGACCTGGAGCTCACAGGCACGCCAGCCTCCAAGTACGCGGTCGCCCCCGATGGCAAGGGACAAAGAGTGCGTAGGCGCCCCCGTGCGCGCTTTGGGATAAATCGTTTCATGAGGTTCAGCTGCTTTGCCCCGCCGAGGGCTGTGGTGTCTCAGCCCGTTGGGCACGTCCCATCTCAACTGAGTCGTGCCCGTACCCGGGATCGTCTCCTCGTTCGATCGACTGCCAGCGCAATCTGGAGCACTTCCCGAACCGGAGGTTCGGCGGTTGCCCCCTGTCATGTCGAAGTCCACAGCGGACATCTCCGCATCGAAGGGATCTCATGCCATGACCGACAACGAAGCAGGCACACCTGACGTTCTTCGGCGGCGTACCGTCCTGCTCGGCGCGGCGGCCGGCGCGCTGGCGCTGGGCACCAGCGCCGTTCGGGCACCCCAGGCAGAGGCCGCCTCCTCCATCAAGGGCGCGGACATCAGCTGGATGCCGCAGATGGAGGCGCGCGGCTACTACTGGAACAACCGGTCCGGCCAGCGGCAGGACCTGCTGGCCATTCTCAAGGGCTACGGCATCACCGCCGTCAGCCTGCGCACCTGGGTCAACCCGTCCAACGACCCAGGCAACGGCCACTGCAGCATGCCGGAGACCGTGCAGATGGCACGGCGTTGTACGGACGCCGGCCTGCAGGTGCTCGTTGGGTTCCACTTCGGGGACACCTGGAACTCGGTCGGCGTGCAGAACCCGCCGGCGGCATGGGCCGGCATGAGCTACGACCAGATGCTCACGGCGATGCGTACCTACGTCACCAACTCGATGAACCAGCTCAGGAGCGCCGGCGTCACACCGGACTGGGTCAAGATCGGTAATGAGACGAACTCGGGCATCTGCAAGCCCACCGGCAGCCTCAGCCGGCCGAACCAGATGACCGGTCTGCTGAATGCCGCCTGCGACTCGGTCAAGCAGGTCTTCCCCAGCACCCCGGTGCTCATTCATCTGGCCCAGCCGCAGAAGCTCGACAGCATTCAGAACTTCTTCAACGCCTACCGCGGCAACGGCGGGAAGTGGGACATCACCGGCCTGTCCTCGTACGCGCAGGGCGGCAACGTGGCCCCCGTACTGAACAACATGAGGACCATCCAGACCAGCTACGGCAAGCCGGTCATGCAGGTGGAGTACGGCGGCCCTGTAGGCAAGCCCACTCAGGTGCGTGACTCACTGCAGGCGTTCATCGCGGGGATCAAGGGCTTCGGCGGGCTGGGGACCTTCTTCTGGGAGCCCGAGGGCTACCCGTCGTTCAACTACTACAACAGCTCGGCCTGGGACGAAGGCAGCAAACGTCCCACCGCCGCCATGGATGGCTTCCTCAACGTCTGACGGAGTTCACTGATGAAACGCTGCATGACGGTGGCGCGTGCCGCCTTGATCGCGACAGTCGTGGTGGGTTCTTCCACCGCGTTCATCACCACGTCCGTGACGGCCGGCAACGCGGCGGCCGGAGCCGTCTACTACGTCGCACCGAACGGCAGCGACAGCGCGGCCGGAACGCAGGCCGCCCCATGGGCCTCGATCGCTCGCGCGCAAGCGGCCGCCCAGCCCGGGGACACGGTCTACGTCCGGGGCGGCACCTACGTCTTCACCCGCGCGAACAGCGCCTGCTCGAGCCAGACGGCCAGGGTCGACGCGATCACCCTGAACAAGAGCGGTAGTCCCGGCAACCTGATCCGGTACTGGGCCCATCCCGGGGAGAAGCCGGTATTCGACTTCTCCCACATGACGGACAACTGCCGGATCAAGGGATTCAGCATCACCGGCAGCCATGTCCACCTCAAAGGGCTGGACGTCAGAGGCGTGCCGCAGAACAACAAACTGAACGCCGAGTCCTGGGGGATCTGGGTCTCGGGCAGCAACAACATCCTCGAGCTGATCGACACGCACCACCACATGGGAACCGGCCTGTTCATCAGCGGCGGGGGCGGCAACCTCGTTCTCAACTCCGACTCGCATCACAACTACGACCCGAACAGCTCGGACGGGCCTGGCGAAAACGCCGACGGTTTCGGCGCCCACTACACGCCGGCCGGCCGCCCCGCCAACGTGTTCCGTGGCTGCCGCGCGTGGTGGAACGCGGATGACGGTTACGACCTCATCTCCACCTACTCGCCGGTGACCATCGAAAGCTCGTGGTCCTGGCGCAACGGTTACCTGCCGGGGACGACGACGCCTTCCGGCAACGGCGTCGGCTTCAAGATGGGCGGCTTCGGCGCCGAGTACGACGCGGGCGCGGTGAAGCACACCGTCCGTTTCTCGGTGGCCTTCCTCAACAAGGCAGCCGGCTTCTATGCCAACCACCACCCGGTGGCCAACGACTACTTCAACAACACCAGCTACGGAAACCACCCCGACTTCAACATGCTGGGGATCAACTCGAGCGGCGCCGCCGTCGGCCGGGGCAACCTGCGCAACAACATCGCCTACACGGGCACGCTGACGTCGAACATGACCGGTACCAGCTCCGCGTACAACTCCTGGGACCTCGGCGTCACCCTGACGGACTCCCAGTTCCAGAGCGTATCGACCTCCGGCTGGGATGCGCCTCGCCAAACAGACGGCAGCCTGCCCACGCTGCCCCACCTCCGCCCTGCCGCGAACAGCACCCTGATCGACAAAGGCACCGACATCGGCATGCCCTACACCGGGCAGGCCCCGGATCTCGGCGCCTTCGAGTGGCCCGACGACACGCCGCCGGGGCAGCGTTACGAGGCCGAGACCGCGCCGGCGGTGTGTCAGGGCACGATCGATGCGAACTGGGCCGGCTTCTCCGGCAGCGGTTTCTGTAACGGCACCAACGCGGCCGGAGCCTATGCCCAGTTCACGGTGAACCCGTCGGCGGCCGGATCGGCGTCGCTCGGAATCCGGTATGCCAACGGCGCCGGCAGCGCCAGGGCCGCCAACCTGATCGTCAACGGATCCACGGTGGCGACAGTGTCGTTCGAACCCACCGGCGCCTGGACGACGTGGGCCACCAAGACCATGACCGTCCCGCTGAACACCGGCGGCAACACCATCCGAGTGGACCCCACCACCACAGCCGGACTGCCCAACATAGACCACCTCGACCTCGGCCCCACGGCCGGCTGACACCTCACTACGTGAGATCAGGAGGGGCGCAGGGGACCTCCGCTGCTGCGCCCGAGAGCGGGCTGCCTCCCCTCCGCCCGGATATCTCGCGAGTCTCCGGTCCTGTGAACGTGCACAGAACAAATTCGTGAAGTTCGCACACGAACGCCTAGCCCCTTCCCAGGGATGCGATCCAAGACGGGATGGCATCCGTCCACACCAAGATGTCGCGCCCGGAAAGCGGGCGCCATTCGCTGCAGCCTTCCGGCTGAGCATCACCAACTGCCTGGCCAACGCGTAGCCGCACACGACGAGAGGAATCATGATCAATAGATCTGGGACGCGCGTCACCGCGGCACTCACTGTGCTCGTGACCGTGCTGGTGGCCGGGATGTTCACGGCGTCCGCGCCGGCGTACGCCATCTTCGGCACCGCGGACATCAAGCCGATCGAAAGCAACATCGCCGCCAAGTTCTGGGCCTCCGCCACGGCAAGCAGCGGCTTACCCACCGCGCGACTGGCCATTGACGGAGACCCGACGACATCCTGGTACGCCGACGACTCCAGGGCCCGGCAGCGGCTGACCGTCGACCTTGGCGGCGCCTACGACAATCTGCGGAAGGTCAAGGTGATCTTCGCTGACCGTGGCGTGGTGTATCGGTACGTCATCGAGGCCTCGTCCGACGGTCGCAGGTGGACCAGGATCGCCGACCAATTCCGCAACCGGGCCGCGTCACGGGGAGCGGTGCACTTGTTCACCCGGCCGGGCACACGCTTCGTCCGGCTCACGGTCACCGGCGCGTCAGGCCATCCCAAGCTCGGGGTGAGCGAGATCCAGATCTTCAACTACCTACGCGACGACCTCATTCTCGGCGCCGACCTGTCCTGGGTGGACGACGTCCAGACCCGGGAATACTGGGTCAACCCCTTGGCCGCCGACCGGGGTGCCGGACCGCGCCTCCTCGACGTGGCCAAGGACCGGGGCATGGAGTACGCCCGGCTGCGGATCTTCAACGAGCCGAGGGACGAAGGCACCGGCGACCCGACACCGATCCCGCGTCAGGGGCCGGAACGCTCACTGCAGTCGGCACGGTGGATCAAGGACCGGAGCATGGGGCTCGGCATCGACTTCCACTACGCGGACTCCTGGGCGGACCCGTCCAAGCAACCGAAACCGCGCGCCTGGGCCGAGTTGGAGTTCGACGATCTGACGCGGGCGGTGTACGACTTCACCGGCGACTACCTCCGCCGGCTGATCAAGCAGGGCACCACGCCGGACAAGGTCGCCGTCGGAAACGAGATCATCAACGGCTTCCTGTACGGCAGCGAGGCGGCCCTCATCGGCACGACCAACCCGCCGTACTTCGTCAACCAGGCCGACATCTACCAGTCGAAGCCCGGCGGCGGCCTGCTGTGGCGCTACTGGCAGTCGACCGACCCGGTCGAGCAGCGGCTCTACGACGAGGCGTGGGACCGGTTCACCACGTTGGCCGCGGCCGGGATCAAGGCCGTCCGCGATACGTCGCCGAAGTCCAAGGTGGAGATCCATGTAATCGTCGACGCCGGGCGGCTCGCCAAGACCATGGAGTTCTGGAGCCAGTTCCTCACCCGGGTCAAGGCCAAAGGCCAAAACCCTGACGTGCTCGCGATCTCGTACTATCCGGAGTGGCACGGTTCGCCTGACGCGCTGGACGTCAACCTGCACACGATCGCGACGACGTACCCCGGCTACGAAATCGACATCGCCGAGACCGCCTACCCCGCGTCCGGCGGCGACGGCTCGCCATTGCCCAACTCACCCTTCCCACGCACCGTCCAGGGCCAGGCAGACGCTATCCAGCGGGTCTTCCAGGCCGCCAACGACGTGGTCGGCAACCACGGTGCCGGCGTGCTGGTCTGGGAGCCGGCGGGCTACCAGCCGATGTTCCGGGCCGTGCCCGAGTTGCCCAACACCTGGGAGCCGCACGCGTCGATCAACGTGTTCAACGCGAGCCAGGCCAGGCACATCCTTGAAGACACCGTCTACATCACGACCCGGGTGGGCAGGACTCCAGCACTCCCCTCCCACGTCCGCAAGCTCACCACCGCAAACAACACGATCACCACAATCCCCGTTCACTGGCAGGCGCCGCCGGACGGGGCAACCGACACGCCCGGTGAGGTCGTCATCGTCGGGACGACAGCGCTGGGCAAGGTCACCGCAGTCATCGACGTCATCTAGCGACGCGGTCAACGTGATAAGTTCCTGCTCTCCGACGAGGTACAGGTCGAGGTCCACGCCAAGGCACTCAACCTCACCCCCAGGGCTGAAGCGTTTTATCTGGTATCCGACCTGGTGGCCACCGTGTCCTGCTCAGCGCCGCCGTGGCGCTCCTACTGGCGGTGTGGGGGCGTTGGGTCAATCTCACCCGCCCGATCGAACTTCCGTTCTAGAGCCTGTACGAAGTTCGGATCTTTAGACTGGGCGGAGGCTTCGGATCCATAACACGGCTCCGCGTAGGTGCAGGCCGGCCAGATAGCTGT
>NZ_JBFALF010000098.1:0-7091 GCF_040656115.1 Nonomuraea sp. NPDC050202
GGGCGAGGTGCCGTCGTAGTCCTGACGGCGTTCCGCCGCCTGCTCGGAAATGGTGGTCATAGGTTCTCTTTCGTCTCGTTCATGCGTCTATACGGCGCGGCGGTGCACGTAGCACCAGCGCCAGGTCGACCTTGGCTCCAGCGTGGTGGCCACCGGATGGTCGGTCTCCTCGTAGTGGGCCTTGGCGTGACCGCCCTGCGCATCGTCGGAACAGGCCACCCACCCGCAGGTCAGGCACGCCAGCAGGCGCGTCCAGGTCCGGCCGAGTGCCAGGCATTCCTTGCATTCGGGCGGCCCGTGCTTCACAGCCGGGAACTGGTCGATGTGATCGCAGCGCGGAGCCTGACCGTTCAGACCTGCGCGGTCGGTCGCGTCCGTTCCTTGTGCGTCCAGGGCCATCACGACCCCCTCACGGTGACAGCGACGCACGGTGCGCCGACTGGTCACTTACCAGTCAAGGTGCTCAGCCGGCCCGGCGGAAACACGCAATCCCAGCTAGCCTCATCAGCTCCGGCGATAGCGAGCCTGCGGGTACGTTGCCGACGGACGGTCATGGCCGGGCGGAACGAGGGCCGGCCGTACAGAGCGGTGATCTGCCAACTGCGATCGCCCGCTCGGCGCGCCGGGCAAGTGACGTAGAGTCGGGGCATCCGGAGACAACGACATCCCGCTCCTGAGGCGGACTGCCAGACCGGCTCACCGAAAGGGTTGTCATGGACCTCCTGCACCGCTTCCGTGCCAGATCGGAGCCGTCTGCTGAGCCGGCAGTAGCCGATGTGCCCCAAGGCGGGAGCTCACCGCCGCCGGCCGCGCGCCCCGCGGACCCGGGCTCCAGCGTCGAGAACTTCAGGCCGGTGCCCGTCACCCGCACCAGCGTGGCCTGGGCGGGCGTGTGGGCCGCCGCGCTCGTGTCCGTCGCCTTCATCGTGTTCATGCTGCAGAACACCACCGCCACGCAGGTGTCCTTCCTCGGTCTGAAGGGCACGCTGCCGCTGGCGGTCGCCATGCTGATCGCCATGCTCAGCGGGATCCTGCTCACCCTGGTGCTCGGCACCGCCCGCATCACCCAGCTCCGCCGCCTGGCCGGCCGGCGCCGCCGCCAGAACCGCTGACCGGCGAGCGTCGATATCCCACCGCGCAGTGATGAAATGGGCTCAGCGCACTTCCGGAATTACATAATTCCGGAAGTTATAAGGTAGAATGAAAATACCGAGGACTTTTCGAGCGTTGGCATTCAGGTCTGCGTCACCCGCGGCGAACCACCACCGGCCTCTTGAGGCCCGGACAGGTTAGGCGACATGACGCTGGCACTTCTTTCTCAGCCCGCACTGCTCAGCGCCGCCTCATCGGCGATCCCCCGGGCCGATTCCGAGCTGCGGCTCAGCCTCCACCCGGTGCCGAATCGGCGAGCGGTGGTGGACGGGGCTTGGTGGCCCTGCTCCCGCAATGCGGCCGCCGAACTGCCCGGCCTCATCGTTGCCGTCGACCGGCTGCTTGATCGAGTCACGCTCCGCATCGGCGTCCATGGCGATACGTGGCAGAGCCTTCCACGCCGCATCCCTGCCCCAGCGGCGCGCCCGGCCCTCCGTGCGGTACCCACCGACAGCTCAGCCAACTGAGACAACGAGCCGGGTCGATCCCATCCGTTTCAGCTTCTCCAGTGAGGAAACTTTCATGACTGTCATCGACACCGCCCCACTCGGCGGGGCGATCGCCTCGGTACCGACCCTCGTACATCTGTCGGGGAACATCGGCATCTTCACCACGGCCCGCCTGCGCCAGAGGCTGATCAACGCCCTCGCCCACAGCAGCGATCTGCTCGTCCTCGATCTGTCCAAGGTCACCTTCTGCGGGCCAGGCGGGATCGGCGTGCTGATCGGCGTGCAAGGCCGTGCCCGGGCCCTGGGCATCACGCTGGCCCTGACCGGCGTTCCCCCGTTCATGGCGCGACTGCTGCGCAGCGCCGGTCTGGACCACCGCTTCCCGATCATGGCGTGACCGGCCTGCCGGCCACCCGCAAGCCCGCCGAGGCGAGCCATGACGGCAACTCGCCGTTCCCCCGTCCCGCTGCGCCCATGCGGGCCGTCATCGCCCCGGTGACGCTGACAGCCGCGATCATGGTCACGCCGTTCATCGCGCTGGCCGCCGGCATCTGGCTGGCGTGGGGAAACGGTGTCACCCTCACCGACCTGCTGCTGGCCGCAGTCTTCTATGTCGTGACCGGGCTGGGCGTGACGGTCGGCTTCCACCGGCTGCTAACCCACCGCTCCTTCACCGCCCGCCCGTGGCTGCGCGTCGCCCTGGCCATGGCAGCATCGATGAGCTTCCAGGGCAACCCGGTCGACTGGCTGGCCGTCCATCGCCGCCACCACGCCTTCACCGACCGGCCCGGCGACCCGCACTCCCCCTACCGCTACGGCGCTCATCTCGGCGGCCAACTGCGCGGCCTGACCCACGCCCACCTGGGCTGGCTGTTTTCCTGCGAGCCCACCTCGACCGCCCGGTATGCCCCCGGCCTGCTCCGCAACGATCCCGCCATGCTGCGCATCTCGCGTGCCTTCCCCGCCTTTTGCGCCGCCTCCCTGCTCCTGCCGTTCGCGGCAGGCTGGGCGATCAGCGGCAGCCTGTACGGCGGGCTGACCGCGTTCATCTGGGCCGGCCTGGTCCGCATCGCCCTGCTGCAGCACGTCACCTGGACCATCAACTCCTTGTGCCACATGATCAGACGCCGGCCGCACACCACCCGCCGCCACGACCGCTCCACCCACCTGTGGCCGCTGGCCGCCCTGCTGTCTTTCGGCGAGAGCTGGCACCACGGCCACCACAGCCACCCCGGTTGCGCCCGGCACGGCCGCGGTCCCCGCCAGATCGACCCCTCAGCGGCACTGATCCGCTTGTTCGAACGCCTGAACTGGGCCACCAACGTGCGCTGGCACCCCGCCGACGGCCTCCAACACCGCCGCATGGTGGCTGGCAAACACACACTGCGCACCACGATGCAGCACCCCGGCAGCGCCTCCGCTCCGGGGCGACGCCTCCACTCCGGACGGCCGCCACAACGGCGCACGCCTCTATGATGGTCGCCGACCCGGATCCGGGGCCCGGCGGTAAGGGACGATTCCTGGCTGAACGTCCCTGCTCGAAGCCAAGGACGGCAGGTGAATGATGGCCAACGCCCGGCTCTCGCAGTGGACAGGTCCTGACAGTGGCATGGATCAGGCCCTGGCCAGCGTCTTGAAGGCGGTCAGCACGGCCTCGCGCACTCTCGCCCTTCAGAACGCGATGAGCATGGCCTGCCACGGCGACCGGCAGCGGCTCGCCGCGTGTCTGGAGGCGATGACGCCAGGTCAGCTCGTTGAGGTAGCCGCCGCCGCACGATTGCTCAGCGCCGCAGCCGACCAGGCGCTGGCCGGGAAGGCCCGTGACGGGTGCGCGCCACCTGCGGATCCGGCCTCTGACGGTCCCTGACCATCCGCCGTCGCGCAGCTCCAACGTCTGCCGGCAGGCCTCCGGGCCGATCGCCTACGTCACTGCCGCGTTGTCGCCTCGATTCGTGCTGCCGCACAGGTCGGCTGTGTCCTGCACCCGGGCAAGCAGACGATGCGTCTACAGGCGCCGCTTGTCGGCGGTGGCCGGTGCCGGACGGTCGCCCGTTCGGCTGAGCGTCGTCTCGCCGGCAGGGTTCATGAACTGGAAGCTCAAGGGGCGTGGAGTGGCGTCGATGCGGCGCGCGTACCAGCGTTGCACGGCGTGGTGTGCGAGGTCGAGGTCGAGGGTCTGCTGAGGGAGCAGGAGGCGGTGGTTGTCAGGGGTGGTGTGGACGCTGCCCTGCTGCCAGAGGCGATGGGCCTGCCGGCGTTCGCGCTCAGGCACCTGGGGGCCGCAGGACAGATCCAGCCGCCATTCGCGTAGGACCTCGCCGTCGCTGTCGATCTCGCACAGCGCTCCGGCGATGAAGCAGGTGCCCGTTGCCGTGATGGGCACCGCCCGGTAGAGGGGCCTGTCGATGTCGCGCAGCCAGTGCACGATGTGATCCTTTCTGCCGAGTGGTGGAGCCCGCGTGCCGGCTCTCCTCCTCTGGAGGGCGGGTCAGGGGGCGGGACTGCGGCGGGCGGGCTGCCGGGGCTGTCCGCCTTCGTTGTCCCAACCGGCCAGGCCGAGCGCGTTCGCGGCAGTGTCGGCGTCGGCAGAGGCGGTGGGGTTGTCCGGGCCTGCGGCGGTGAGGATGTCGCCGGGGCGGGTACGGCCCCGGCATCGGGTGGCCAGGCCGAGCGCCTTCGCAGCGGCGACCGGTGGGGTATCGGGTGGGATGACCAAGAGGTTGAGATGCTCGACGCCCGGGATGATCAGGTTGACCACGTGGGGGTCGATGGTGCGGAACCAGCCCACCTTGACCTGGCGGCCCGGCGCGGCGATGTGGCGCGGGATGTTGTGCCAGGTGTCGACGTGCAGGCCCACGCGCCGGACCCGCCGCTGCAGCCGCTGGTCGATGGCGGCGATCAGGGCGGGCAGTTCCGCGCCGGCGTCGTAGCCGGTGGGCCACCACGCCCCGTCCACCGCGCCCCGGCGCGCGAGGTCGGGATCCAGGTTGAGCCGCGCCTTGTCAGGGCCGGTCATGAGGACGGCTTTCGGCGTCGTGCGGCCAGGCGCACCGGGGTGGGCCAGCGTACGTCACGGGCCCAGCCGAGCCTCTCCAGCCACCTGATCAGCCGGGCCGAGACGTCGATCTGGCCGGGCAGTACGCCGTGCCGGGCGCAGGTGGGGTCGGCGTGGTGGCCGTTGTGCCAGCTCTCGCCGAACGACAGGATCGCCAGCGGCCAGAAGTTAGCGGCCCGGTCCCCGGCGCGGGTCTTCAGCGGCCGCTCGCCGAAGACGTGGCAGACGGAGTTGATCGACCAGGTGACGTGGTGCAGCAGCGCGATCCGTACCAGCGAGCCCCAGAAGAACGCGGTCACCGCCCCCTGCCAGGTGCCGGTGGCCAGCAGCCCGACCGCGGGCGGCAGCAGCAGCGAGGCCGCGACCAGCGGCCCGAACAGCCGGTCCACCCGGCCGATGTCGGCGTCGGCGAGCAGGTCCTTGGCGAACCGCTCCTGGTTGGTGCGATCACGCCCGAACATCCAGCCGACATGCGCGAAGAACAGGCCCTTGGCCAGGCCGCGCACGCTGTGCCCGTAACGCCAGGGCGAGTGCGGGTCGCCGTCACGGTCGGCGAAGGCGTGATGGCGCCGGTGGTCGGCCACCCACTGGATGACCGAGCCCTGCACCGCCAGAGACCCGGCCACCGCCAAGCCGATCCGCAGCCACCGGCCCGCCTTGAACGCGCCGTGGGTGAGATAGCGGTGAAAGCCCACCGTGACGCCGAGCCCGGTCAGGACGTACGCGACGGCGGCGATCGCCACGTCGGTCCAGCTGATTCCCCACCCCCAGGCCACCGGTATCGCGGCGGCCAGCGCCGCGAACGGCACCAGCACGAACACCCACAACGCGACCACCGCCACGACCGGTTTACGCCCGTCGATGATCGGCGCCACGCCGGCCCGCTCCCGATCGACGACGCCTTTACCTGTCGAAACCATGCCTGCTTTCCTCCCGTCACACGGCAGCGTCCTTTTTCGCCCCCCTTGGAATCAGGCAATTCACCTGCCCACGCACACGGAGGCAACACCCCAGGCCACCGGCATCGCGGCGGCCGGCGCCGCGAACGGCACCAGCACGAACACCTTGCGCTCACCGCGAGCGCGCCTCCACCCGCCTCCGAGCCCGTCAGTCCTTCTGCTCGGGCTCCTTCCCGGGAGGTACGGCCTGCGCCGGTGGCTGCGGGGCCGGTCCTGCCGGGAGGGGAATCGGATCGTCCTTGAACAGCTCTGGCACGGCCCGGTAGAGAATGGCGGTGATCGGCACGGCCACGACCGCGCCCGCGATCCCTGCCAGGATGCCGCCGACGGCCAGCACCATGATGATCGCGAGCGGGTGGAAGTGCAGCACCCGGCCGACGATCAGCGGCTGGAGCACGTGGTTTTCCAGTTGCTGCTCGACGATCAGGATGCCGATGAAGATCAGCGCGTAGATCGGGCCCTTCGCGCCGAGCGTGACCAGCGTCGCGACCGCACCGGCGAAGAGTATGCCGACGATCGGGATGAAGCTGGCCAGGAAGATCAGTACGGCCAGTGCCGCCCACAGCGGGACGCCCATGACGGCCAGCACCACACCCATGAGCACGCCGTGCACCGCGGCCACGGCCACTGTGCCCTGCACGTAGTGGGACAGCGTGGCCCAGGCGGTCCGCCCGGCCCGGTCGACCCGCGGTGCCATCCGGCCGAACCCCTTGAGGAACCAGGACCAGATCCGGTCACCGTCTTTGAGCAGGAAGAACGTCACGAACAGCAGGAGCACGATCGAGGCCAGCACCTCGACCACCACCACGGTGCCCGCGAGAACCGTCGAGGTGATCTGCTGCTGCCGCTCGGTGACGAACTGGGCGATCTCGTCCACCCAGCCGCTGAGCTGGATGGGCTCCACGTGCAGAGGGCCGGTGTACAGCCAGCCCTCCACCGTCTTGGCCGTCTGCCTGACCTGTGTCACCAGGCCGGGGAACTCCGCGTTGGCCCGCACTCCGATGATCCAGCCCGTCCCGCCCAGCACGGCCAGGGCGACGAGCATGGTGACCCAGGTGGCGTAGATCGCTCGCAGGCCCGACGTGCGCAGGCGTCGGGTGAGCGGGAACAGCAGCGCGGTCAGCAGCAGGGCGACCGCGACCGGCAGGGCGACGATGCGCATCGTCGCCACGAAGCCGAACACGTAGTTGGCCACGATGCCGATGACGATCAGGCACGCGCACCACGCGGCCATCCTCGCCAAGGTCGCAGGCACCAACCGCAACAGGCGTTCCTGAGGGGGATCCATGCAGGGGAAGCTTCCCCACCGGTCGGAAATAGGCGCGCTTTCAGCCTTCGAGCCAGGAAGTCCGAAGAATAGGATCCGCCCTGGCCCTGCTGCGGTTCGCCGTCCTCAGCCGCGTCCTGGACCAGCCGGCGGTGCTGACCGAGATGCAGCGCTACCTGAGCGACACCTTCCCGCGCCTGGACGTCCAG
>NZ_JBFALF010000099.1:0-5625 GCF_040656115.1 Nonomuraea sp. NPDC050202
CCGAGGCAGTCTGCGACGAAGGAGTAGGTGCGGTTGAGCATGGTCGCCGACTTCTCCGCGAGGATGAACTTGCCGCACGGGGTCTGCGATGTGCTCCGCTCGTCCTTCGTGAAGCGGTAGTAGGTCCCGTTGTGCTTGGTGATCGTCGAGTCGATCGTCGAGTAGCCCTTGTCGACCCAGATCTGCGCGGCGCTGAAGGTCCGGAAGTCGGATGTCGTGGCGTACATCATCCGGTTGTAGGTGGTGCCGGTGTGGTCGGGGTCGCCGGCGGAGTACAGCTTCGACGCCCAGAACACGACGTACTGGCCGAGTCCCTCGTCGTAGTACGCCTCCGGGGCCCATGTGTTGCCGGCGGTGTCCGGTGAGACGCGTACCAGGCGTGGCGCGCTCCAGTTCACCAGGTCGGCCGACTCCCAGACCACGATGGACTTGCTGCCGGTCCGCTGGACCTGGTCCCAGTTGCCGTTGCCGTACATCCGCAGGTCGGTGGCGATCTGGTAGAACCTGTCGCCCTGCGGTGAACGGATGATGAAAGGGTCGCGTACGCCGCGGGTACCCAGGGTCGAGGTCAGCACGGGCCGCCCACCGTTGAGCTGGCGCCACCGGGTCGGGTCGTTGCCCTGGCTGAGCGCGAAGTAGATCTGCTCGCCGGCGGAGGTGTTCTCGCCAGTGAAGTAGGTGAACAGATAGCCGGCGTACTTGGGGGCCGGTGGCGTGTCGGCACGGACCAGTTGCCACTGCTGGTTGGCGCCGCCTGTGTCGGTGTACTGGGAGATCCGCGCGCCGTCGGCGGTGGACTGCTCCCAGACGTCGAGGGCCTTGCCGCTGTTGCGGTTGATGAGCTTGACGTATCCGTTGTCGGCATCCACGACTCGGAATTGCTGGTTGGTGCCGCCGTTGTCGGTCCACTGGACGACGTTCGCGCCGTTCGCTGTGGACGCCGAGGCGACGTCCAGCACCTTGCCGCTGTGCCGGGCTCGGAGCTTGTAGTGGCCGCTGCCGGCGTCGACGAACTGGAACTGCTGGCTCGCCTGGTCGGCGCGGGTCTGCTGCTGGACGGCGGCGCCGTCGGCGGTCGACTGGTCGGCGATGGCGACGGCTTTGCCGCTGTGCCGCGACACGATCTGGTAGTACGCCGCCGGGTCGATCACGGCCGCGTTCGCCGGCGGTCCCGTGACCAGTGCGGCGATGCAGCTCGCGATCAGTGCGCCGAGGAGGACGAAGGTGATGCGGCGTCTGCGCGGACGTCGCGGTGAGGTCGGATCGTGGAGAGGCTGTGTCATTGAACCCGTCCAGTGTGATGGCGAAGGGATATCGGCGCTACGTCGGGACGCCGCCCGCCCCGTGCCCGAGCGGTGCCCCGTCAGGTCTCGCGTCAGACGCGGCGGCGGGTGAAGCGCTGGTTGGGGCTGCCGTTGTAGGTGTATAGGGAGATGCGGGCTCCGTCGGCGGTGGAGTACTGCCAGACGTCCAAGGCCAGGTCGGACTCCCGGTTGACGAGGCTGATCACGTCACCGCCGTGGTCGACCACGCGCCACTGCTGGCCGGCGGCACCGGTGTCGGCCTGCTGGACGACGTCCGCGCCGTTCGCGGTGCCCGTGGGCTGGAGGAACAGGCCACTGTGCCGGGCCTTGACGCGGACGTGGCCGTCGCCCGAGGCCACGAACTCGAACTGCTGGTTGGGGCGGCTGTTGGCGGTGTATTGGATGAGCCGTGCGCCGGCGGCGGTGGAGGCCTCGCTGATGTCGGCGGCCTTGCCGCTGTGCTGGGCCACCAGGGTGTAGGCGGCCGGGCCGCTGGGCGAGTCACCCAACTGGGCTTCCCACCTGGTGTTGGACCCGGCGGCGTCGGCCGGGAGGCGGTCGCGGGCGGCGGTGTCGCCGTACATGGTCCAGCGGGCCCAGTCGACGACGGTGTTCGGGAAGCGGTTGTCGCTCCAGAAGCTGGTGTGGCTGCCGCCGACGAAGGTGAGGAACGCCTTGGGCCAGGTCATTTCCGTGTACGCCTGCCGGGCCGAGGAGTACTGCGTGGTCGAGTCGCGGTCGCCGTGGACGAACAGGACCTTGGCGGAGACCGAGCCGGCCGGGTTGCCCATGTCTACGCAGGACTGCGGGTTGGCGGAGATGATCCGGCTGTCGGGCCAGGAGGTCAGCAGGCCGTGGGTGGTCATGCCGCCCAGGGAGTGGCCTGACACTCCGACGCCGATGCTGGTGTTGATGTGCCCGGCGAGTGCTCCGCTGGTGTTGAGGGCGAGGGTCTGGGTGAGGATCTGTGAGACGTCCTTGGAGGTGTTGCCGTTGTTGACGTCGTTGAAGTTGTGGTTGAAGTGCGGGGCGGGGACGATGAAGCCGGCCGCAGCCAGGGCCCGGATGATGAACAGCGAGTTCTGCGGGCTGCTGCCGTAGCCGTGGGTGAAGTTGTAGACGGGGAAGACGCCGTCGGCGACCGGGGCGTTCGTCACCGGGTTGCCGCCGGGGGTGCCGGTGGCGGGGTAGTAGACGTAGGTGGTGCACGGGCGGCTGCCGCGGGTCCAGTCATACCGGCGCACACCGACCGCGAACGGCGTGGTCGGCGCCGTGTCCAGCGGCCCGACGGCGGAGAGCGCCTGCCCCGCGCCGAGCAGGGACAGGCCGAGGCCCGCCGCTCCGGCCGCGCTCACGCTGAGGAATGTCCGCCGTTGCATAGTCATGGATGACTCCTTGAGTGCAGGGGTGGCTGTAGCCATGGGAGTTCGGTCGGGTTCGTTTGTCAGGGGAGCCCGCAGACGCTGGGGTTGGATGCGACCGTTCTGGTTGAAGACGGCCTGGTTCTCTCAGCCGTTGCCGGAGTTGTTGATGTCGGGCGGGTTCCAGGCGTTGTCCAGTGCGGCGTCCTAGGCGGGCCCGCACACTGCAGCGCCGCGGACATCCTCCTGATCTCACGTAGTGAGGTGTCAGCCGGCCGTGGGGCCGAGGTCGAGGTGGTCTATGTTGGGCAGTCCGGTTGTGGTGGTGGGGTCCACTCGGATGGTGTTGCCGCCGGTGTTCAGCGGGACGGTCATGGTCTTGGTGGCCCACGTCGTCCAGGCGCCGGTGGGTTCGAACGACACTGTCGCCACCGTGGATCCGTTGACGATCAGGTTGGCGGCCCTGGCGCTGCCGGCGCCGTTGGCATACCGGATTCCGAGCGACGCCGTTCCGGCCGCCGACGGGTTCACCGTGAACTGGGCATAGGCTCCGGCCGCGTTGGTGCCGTTACAGAAACCGCTGCCGGAGAAGCCGGCCCAGTTCGCATCGATCGTGCCCTGACACACCGCCGGCGCGGTCTCGGCCTCGTAACGCTGCCCCGGCGGCGGCGTGCCCCCGGCTGTCCTGACGAGTTCGAGGTCGTCGACGAACAGGTATCCGTTGCCGGACGCCGCCCGGATCGTGATGGTGGCCGTGCCCGCGGACACCGGGATCTCCGTGAGTTCGCGGCGGGTCCAGCCGCTGGATACCGGGATGTCGAGCGTGCGCGAGGCACCGTCGGCGTCCGTGATCGTCACCTGCGCGGCGCTGAGTGAACCGGTGGTCCTGGCGAACGCCGACAGCCTGTAGACGCCGGCCGGCACAGTGATCTGCTGCCGCACGCCACCCGCGTAGGACTGCGTGGCCCCGATCCGCAGCGCGAAGCGGGACCCGTTGGCGCCGCCGTCGACATTGGTCACGAGGGAGGTCGGCCCCGACTCACGGAAGTTCGTCCACCCCTGAACCTGGGAGACGATGATGCGGTCGGCCTGGAAATTGGGGTTGAGAGCGTAGTTGTTCGCCGGACCGACACGCCATTCTCCGGTCGTGACGTTGAACTGCCATTGGCTCACGGAATGGAACTGGGGCCGGGCGCCGGTCTTGGTCACCGGCATCCACTGGTTGTAGCCGATGCCGTTCCAGGCGAAGTCGGCCCAGCGGTCGCCGGCGTAGATGACCGTGTTCTGCTTGGTGCCCTTGACGGTCACGAAGAACCCGGTCTGGGTCACGTGGCTGTAGTCCATCTCGGTGCCGGCGAGGGTGTACTCACCGGTGTAGGAGCCTTGAACGTTGCTGCCGGTCGACTCGATGACATGGGTCACCGAGGTGTTCCAGCCGTGCAGGTCCGACGCGGCGTGGTAGTACTTGCCGTCGAGCTTGAACATGGCGTTGCCCTCGCGCCCGGCGGAGTTGTAGCCGATCTGCACGGCGGGCTCCACCCGCAGCGAGTCGGACTCTCTCAGCTTGGAGACAAAGGCACGGGAGCGCCCTTCCCGGTTGGAGAAGATCAGGTAGTCCTTGCCGTCGTCGTCCGTGAAGACGGTCTGATCTCCGGTGCCCGTCGTCGGAGAGTTGACGACCTGGGTCTGGAAGTAGGCGTAGTCGAAGGTGTCGGTGGGGGAGTCGCCCCGGAGGAACAGAACCCCGTCGCCACCCATCGACGGGAGATACGCCTGCACGACCAGCACGTACTTTCCGGTGTTCTCGTTGTAGGAGACGCCCAGCCGTCCTACCCAGCCCGCCTGGCCGAGGGTGGCCCCGCTGGCGAGGCTCGTGGAGCGGGTGGCGACGCGGTTCTCGAACTTCCAGTTCACCAGGTCCTTCGACGAGTACACGGGGATCGAAACGAACGTGACGTCGCCGTCGTACTTTCTCGTCGGGTTGGCCCGGTAGAGCTCGGCGCCCGTGTAGTGCACGCCGTACCAGTAGTAGGTGTCGCCGAACTTGAAGACACCCCCGCCTTGCGAATAGATGGGGTTGCCGCTCGTGTCGTTCCAGAAGACATCGTTCGTGATGGTCTGGAACGTCCCCTCGTCGGCGGCCACGAGCTTGCCGGCGGCGGTCGTCAGCGCCGTCTTCGCGGCGGCGACTTCCGACGCGGTTGCCGAGGCGTCGGCGACGACGCCGTCCGCGTTGGCCAACGCCTTGGCGAAGGGTGCCCAGGAGTCGCTCGTGTACTTGCCGGCGGGGCGGGTTTTGTAGTCCGCGACCAGACTCTTCAGGCCACGAACCATGACCAAACCATCAGTGGCCCTCTGGAGTTTCTCGCGGGCGGTGGCGTCTTCGCCTCCTCGTCGGGTGAGCGAGTCCCTGGCTGAGGAGAAGGCCACCCACGAGCTGGCGGTGTAGTCCGCGGCAGAGTAGCGGGAGACGTGGGCGTCGCCGGCCGCCAGGGGTTCAGCCGACGCGGCGGGGGCACCGGATGCCGCCACTGACATGACCAGCCATGCCGCGACGACGAGCCCTCCCCGCGCCAGGGTTCTGCGTAAGGTACCGATCATGGTGCTGCCCTTCGTTCATCGTGGCGCCGGCGCTCTCACCCGCTGACGTCGAGGTGGTCGACGTTGGGCAGTCCGGTCGCAGTGGTCGGATCCAATCGAATGGCCAAGAGAAGTAGCTGAGGTATCGGCCGCCTCACCGTGGGTGTGGTCGTCCGACCGGGCAGGAGGTGTAGTCGCGCCGTAGAACGGGCAGAAGCTCAGGCCGTTGTAGAGGGTGTAGCGCACTCTGTGGAGGTCGATGACCGGGGCGCCGGTCCGCTACGTGTTCAGCGGACGTAGATGTCGGGTTGCGGTGGGGTGTTCATGCCGTCGCCGAGGAAGAAGCTCGGGTGTGGTGGCTGGTTGTAGGCGGTGTTCTG
>NZ_JBFALF010000100.1:0-5443 GCF_040656115.1 Nonomuraea sp. NPDC050202
CGGAGATCGCCACTGCCGGGTATTGGGTGCGGCAGGTGCGGGAGCCGGTCCGGTTCGCTCAGGCGCTGGAGTGGCTGGGCGAGGTGCCGGTGCTGCTGGAGATCGGGCCGGACGCCACGCTGACCGCGATGGCCCCCGACCGCGACGTTGTCCCGCTGCTGAGAAGGGACAAGGACGAGGCCAGGGCAGTGATGGACGCGCTGGCCGGGCTGCACGTGCGGGGCGCGCGTCCCGACTGGACGGCCCTGCTGCCGGGCCGGCAGGTCGACCTGCCCACGTATCCGTTCCAGCGCCGCCGCTACTGGCTGGCCCCCACCTCCGGCACCGACGCCGCCGGGCTGGGCCAGACCCCGGCCGGGCATCCCCTGCTCGGCGCCGCCATCTCCCTGGCCGACAGCGACGGGCTGCTCCTCACCGGACGCCTGTCGGCCCAGACCCACCCCTGGCTGGCCGACCACGTCGTCGCGGACACGCCCATGCTGCCCGGTGCCGCCCTGGTGGAACTCGCCGTCCGCGCCGCCGACCAGGCCGGCTGTGACCACCTGGAGGAGCTCACGCTCGAGGCGCCACTCGTGCTGCCGGAGCGGGGCACGGTGTCGGTCCAGCTCCGGGTCGGCGCTGCGGACCGGACCGGCAGGCGCGAGGTGAGCATCCACTCCAGCTCCTCAGGCGAGGACTGGACCCGGCACGCCACCGGAACGGTCACCCAGGAACCGGCCGGGCGCGGCACCGGCGAGCAGGCCATCGGAGCCTGGCCGCCGCCCGGAGCCGAGCCGGTCGAACTGGACGGCCATTACGAGGCGCTCGCCGGGGCGGGCCTCGGCTACGGCCCCGCCTTCCAGGGGCTGCGCGCCGCCTGGCGGGCGGGCGACGACGTCTACGCGGAGGTCGCCCTGCCCGAGGCGGCCGGTGCGGAGGCGTACGGGCTGCATCCGGCACTTCTGGACGCCGTCCTGCACGCCCTCGCCGCGGCGGCCCCTCCAGCAGCAGGGCAGCCGCCCCGCATCCCGTTCTCCTGGTCCGGGGTGACGCTGCACGCCGCCGCCGCGACCACGCTGCGCGCCCGGCTGTCACCGGCCGGCGCGGACGCCGTGTCGATCGTCGCCGCCGACGCCACGGGCGCGCCCGTCATCACCGTGGACTCGCTCGTCCTCAGACCGTTGGCGGCCCCCGCTCCCCGGCACGACGACTCCCTGTTCCGCGTCGAGTGGACCCCGGTGCCCAGGGAGGCGGGGCAGAACGCGGGCATCACCGTGGTCCACTGCGAGCCGCCCCGGACAGGAGACCTGGCCGCGGACACCCGCGCCGCGGTGCACGCCGCGCTGGAAGCCCTCCAGGAGTGGCTGGCCGGAGAGCCCGGCGACGACGCCCGACTGGTGATCGTCACCAGGCGCGCGGTGGCCGCGGTCGCCGGCGATCCCGCGCCCGACCCCGCAGCGGCGGCGATCTGGGGGCTGGTCCGCGGCGCGCAGGGAGAACACCCCGGCAGGATCCTGCTCGTCGACACCGACGCTCCGGCCGACCCTGCGACGCTCGTCGTCCCCGCGGAGCCCCAGATCGCGCTCCGCGCCGGCACGGCCTACGCCCCCCGGCTGGCACGGATGTCCACCCACCCCGGCCTGGTGCCGCCCGCGTCGCCGCACTGGCGGCTGGACGTGACGGCCAAGGGCACCCTGGACCACCTCGCCCTGCGCGCCCACCCGGAACAGGAGCTCGAACCCGGCCAGGTGCGCCTCCGGGTACGCGCGGCGGGGGTCAACTTCCGCGACGTGCTCATCGCGCTGGACCTGTACCCGGCCGACGCGCCCCTCGGCGGCGAGGGCGCCGGAACCGTCGTCGAGGTGGGCCCCGGCGTGACGGGGCTGGCACCGGGAGACCGGGTGTTCGGCCTGTTCTCCCACGCGTTCGGGACGAGCGCGGTCGCCGACCACCGGATGCTCGCGCCGATCCCGGGCGGATGGTCGTACGAGGAGGCCGCCTCGGTACCGATCGCCTACCTGACCGCCTACTACGGCCTGGTCGAACTCGCCCGGCTGCGGGAGGGGGAGCGCGTCCTGATCCATGCCGCGACCGGCGGCGTCGGCTCCGCCGCCGTCGCGCTCGCCCAGCACCTGGGCGCCGAGGTGTTCGCCACCGCGAGCCCCGGCAAGTGGGCCGCGCTGCGGGAACGCGGCCTGGACGACGCCCACATCGCCTCCTCGCGCACCCTGGACTTCGCCACGACCTTCACCGCCGGCATGGACGTGATCCTGAACTCCCTCACCGGTGAGTTCCTCGACGCCTCGCTGCGGATGCTGGCGCACGGCGGCCGGTTCCTGGAGATGGGCAAGACCGACCTGCGCGATCCCGCGAGCCTTCCCGGCACGGACTACCAGCCGTTCGACCTGATGCAGGTCGAACCCGCACGCATCCAGAGCATGCTGGCCGACCTGCTCGCCCTGTTCGAGTCCGGCGCCCTGCGACTGCCCCCCATCACCACCTGGGACGTACGTCGGGCGCCCGAGGCGTTCCGCCACATCAGCCAGGCCCAGCACATCGGCAAGGTCGTCCTCACCGTGCCCCGCCCCCTCTGGACCCCCGAGGGGACGGTGCTGGTCACGGGTGGGACGGGGACGTTGGGTCGGTTTGTGGCGCGTCATCTGGTGTCGGTGCATGGGGTGCGGGAGGTGGTGCTGGTCGGTCGGCGGGGTGGTGTGGTGTTGGAGGGTTTGCCGGGTGTGCGGGTGGTGGCGGGTGATGTGACGGATCGTTCGGCGATGGCGGCTTTGGTGGGGTCGTTGCCGGATCTGTCGGTGGTGGTGCATGCGGCGGGTGTGGTGGATGACGGGGTGGTCGCGGGGTTGAGTGGCGAGCAGGTGGATCGGGTGCTGGCCGCGAAGGTGACCGGCGCCACGGTGCTGCACGAGCTGACCCGCGACCTGGCGGGATTCATCGTGTTCTCCTCGGCCGTGGGCACGCTCGGCGGAGCGGGACAGGCCGCGTACGGCGCCGCGAACGCCTTTCTGGACGCGCTGGTCACCCAGCGGGTCCAGCAGGGATTGCCCGGAGTGTCGCTCGCCTGGGGACTCTGGGCCGAGTCGAGCGGCATGACCAGCGAGCTGGGCGCGGCCGACCTGGCCAGGATGGCCCGCTCCGGTGTCGCCCCGCTCACCACCGAGCACGCCCTCCACCTGCTCGACGCCGCCCTCACCACGGCCGAACCGGTGCAGGTGCCTGTCGCTCTCGACCTCACCGCCTTCCGCGGCGGCACCGAGGTGCCCGCGATGCTCCGCGGCCTCGTCAAGGCGCCGGTCCACAGGGCGGCCGCACGATCCGCGGGCGAGACCTCCTACGCCCAGCGCCTGGCCGCCATGCCGGACGCGGACCGCCACCGCGCCCTGCTCGACCTGGCCCGCGAGCACGCCGCGGCCGTCCTGGGACACGCCACGCCGGATGCCGTCGACGGCGAGCGGCCGTTCAAGGATCTCGGCTTCGACTCGTTGACCGGCGTCGAGTTCCGCAACCGGCTCACCGCCGCGACCGGGCTGCGGCTGCCCGCCACCCTCACCTTCGACTACCCGACGCCGGTCGCGCTCGCCGACCACCTGCGGCGTGAGCTGCTGGGGTCGTCGCCGATCGCGCCCGCACCGGTGGCCACCGGCGTGTCCGACGATCCCGTGGTGATCGTGGGGATGGCGTGCCGGTATCCGGGTGGGGTTTCCTCGCCGGGGGAGCTGTGGGAGCTGGTGGCTTCGGGTGGGGACGGGATCGGGAGCTTTCCGGTCGATCGGGGGTGGGATCTGGGGGCGTTGTTCGATCCTGACCCGGAGCGTGCGGGGCGTTCGTATGTGCGGGAGGGCGGGTTCCTGTATGAGGCGGGTGAGTTCGATGCGGGGTTTTTCGGGATCTCGCCGCGTGAGGCGCTGGCGATGGATCCGCAGCAGCGGTTGCTGCTGGAGGCGTCGTGGGAGGCGTTCGAGCGGGCCGGGATCGACCCTGCCGCGCTGCGCGGCGCGCAGGCCGGGGTGTTCGTCGGAGGGATGCGCCAGGAGTACGGCCCGCTTCTCGGCCAGGGCGCCGAGGAGGTGGAGGGGTATCTGCTGACCGGTGGTGCGGCGAGCGTGTTGTCGGGTCGGGTGGCGTACACGTTCGGGCTGGAGGGGCCCGCGATGACGATCGACACGGCGTGTTCGTCGTCGTTGGTGGCGTTGCATCTGGCGGGGCAGGCGTTGCGGCGTGGTGAGTGTTCGCTGGCGCTGGCGGGTGGGGTGACGGTGATGTCGTCGCCTGGGGTGTTCGTGGAGTTCAGCCGCCAGCGCGGCTTGGCGCCTGACGGCCGGTGTAAGTCGTTCGCGCAGGGCGCGGATGGGACGGGCTGGTCGGAGGGTGTCGGGGTTGTGGTGCTGGAGCGTCTGTCGGAGGCGAGGCGTCGGGGGCATCGGGTGCTGGCGGTGGTGCGGGGGAGTGCGGTCAATCAGGACGGCGCCTCCAACGGGCTCACCGCGCCGAACGGTCCCTCGCAGCAGAGGGTGATTGGTCAGGCGTTGGCGGATGCGCGTCTTGCGGCTGGTGATGTGGATGTGGTGGAGGCGCATGGGACGGGGACGGCGCTTGGTGATCCGATCGAGGCGCAGGCGTTGCTTGCGACTTATGGTCAGGGTCGGGAGCGGCCGTTGTGGTTGGGGTCGGTGAAGTCGAACATCGGGCATGCGCAGGCGGCTGCGGGTGTTGCGGGTGTGATCAAGATGGTGGAGGCGATGCGGCACGGCGTGTTGCCGCGGACTCTGCATGTGGATGAGCCGTCGTCGCATGTGGATTGGTCGTCGGGCGCGGTGTCGTTGCTGACCAAGCAGCAGTCCTGGCCTGCGACGGATCGGCCCAGGCGGGCGGGGGTGTCGTCGTTCGGGATCAGTGGCACCAACGCGCACGTGATCCTGGAAGAGCCGCCCGTGCTGGAGGAGGCCCCTGTTCAGGGCGAGCCGGGGGTCGTGCCGGTTCTGCTGTCGGCCCGCAGCTCGGACGCCCTGCAGACCCAGGCAGCGGAGCTCGCGGTTTTCCTGCGCGGGAATCCGGACGTGCCGATGGAAGACGTGGCATATTCGTCCGCCCATCGCCCGGTATTCGCCCATCGCGCCGTGATCGTCGCCGGCCACCATGACGAACTGCTCGCCAAGCTGACCCAGATCAGCGATTCCGGCCCTGTCGGGCGTGCGCAGACGGCGTTCCTGTTCTCGGGTCAGGGGTCGCAGCGGCTGGGCATGGGGCTGGAGTTGTATGGGCGGTTTCCGGTGTTCGCTGCTGCTTTTGATGAGGTGTGCGGGCGGTTGGAGCCGTCGTTGCGTGAGGTGATCGCGGCTGATGCGGTGGCGTTGGATCGGACGTTGTTCGCGCAGCCGGGGTTGTTCGCGGTGCAGGTGGCGTTGTTCCGGTTGGTGGAGTCGTGGGGGGTTCGGCCGGATTTCTT
>NZ_JBFALF010000101.1:0-5229 GCF_040656115.1 Nonomuraea sp. NPDC050202
AGATCCTCGGCTGGCGCACCCCCGCCGAGGTGTTCGACGAGCAGCTACGCTCGATCCAACAAACCGGTGTTGCAACGACAGGTTGAACCCAAGCAGTACTGCTCGCGGGAGTTCGCGCGGACCTGTCACCGGCTCGGTGTCACCCGCTCGCGCGGTGCGGTCGGCACCAGCGCCGACAACGCGGCGGCCGAGTCCTTCAACGCGAGACGCTGCAGGGCGCACATCGCTGGCCCGACGCCCGCACCGCCCGCCTGGCCGTCTTTCGCTGGATCACCCGCTACAACACGATCCGGCGGCATTCCCGCCTCGGCCAGCTCAGCCCGATCGACTACGAGAAGACGGCGGATAACCTGGAGTCTGCCGCCTGAAATCGGTGTTCACGTTCATGGGGGAAGCCCCGACGATGCTGCCAGGAGATCAACCATTCATCCAGCAGGTCCTGCAGCTCCGGAACCGTCCAGACCGCGCCCTCTTCCACCCGGTGGCCGCGCCGGTCGCTCTTGGAGCCGGTGTAGCCGGCCAGGAACTGAGTGAACTGGCTGTTGATCGACGGGAAGGTCGCCTCCACCACCGCTTTGTCCGTCGGAGTGTTCGGCCGCGCCCGCTGCACCGAGATGCCCAGCCGCTCGCAGGCCCGGGTGAACGTCTCGGAGATGAACACTCTGCCGCCGTCGATCACGACCCCGTCTGGGATGATGACCGGCTTGGCGGCCGCCGCCTCCATCCGCGCGTCAATGGCCATCAACCTGCCGTGCGGCAGCAACGACGCCGACATCTTCAACGCCGCCGACCAGCCCGGCCGCATCGGCTCAGGAACCAGCATTTTGGCCAGCAGCAACGAGGCATCCACCGCCTTGGTGCCCACCGGCCGCAACACCGCCGCGCAGATCGTCCGGGTCGCGACATCGACCGCGATCGTCAAGTCCGCGCGCACCGCCACCCCAGAGTCCAGCAGCACCATCACATCCAGCGGCGTGGAGTCGATCTGCACCTGCTCCCCCGGACGATCGGCCAGCGTCGGCGTGAACGGGCCCTGCGGCCGGTTCGCCAACTGCCGCCGGGTCACTGCTGAGCCGAAGGTGTGACGGCCCGTCGACAGCGTGTCGATCAGCCGGTAGAAGGCGGTCCTTCCCGGCAGCGGCACCACCCCCGGCCCGTAGGTCGCCTCCAACGCGCTGGTGACCGTCCAGATCAACCGCGAACGCGTCCCTGTCGAGGCGAGCGTCTCCTCCTCCAGCGCCTCCTTCACCGCCTGCACGACTCTGGCATCGGCCCGTCCGGTCGCCTGCCACTCGCGCGTCGTCCGCTGGTCGACCAGCCCCCACAGACCCTGCTCGGCGTAGCGGGCCCGCCGCGTGCGGATGGTCCGTGAGGTGACCCCCAGTTCCGCGGCCTTCGCCTCATCACGTTCACCGAGCGAACGCAAGTCCGGGTCATAGGCCGGCTGGACCGGCGTCCCCGGTTCGGCACCGGGAGGCAATCCGGTCAACACCTCCACAATGTGGCGCTCCCACTCCTGCGCCGCGGCCAAGACCTCCTTGGGCAGGCTGTCGAGCAAGCCGAACGGCTCCAGTTCGGGGAACGGCTCGCCATCGACCACCGCGAACCCCGGCGCCCCAAGAAGGTGCGCCAGCAGCACCGCCGTCTCCGACCCATCAGCCGACTTCAGCCGCACCGACGTCCCGGCCAGCGCCACCACCTGATGCTCGCCGCTGTCGTAGTGCACCCAATCGCCCAGCCTCAGCACCGGCCTGGACGCGCCCCGGCTGCTCACGCCACCTCCGGGAGCGACACGACCGAAGACATGTGCAGCGGTGCCGCCAGATCCACCACAAGCTCATGCGACCACAGCAGATGAAACAGCCTCGGCAGCACCGCGATCGGGTCTCCGACCCGCTCGGCCCCGGCTCGCAACGGAGCCCCCTCAGCGAAGACCTCCCGCAGCTGTCCCGCCACCTGATCGTCGTAGTGGCGCGGGTGCCGCGAGCCCGAGATCCACCGAACGTTGCGCACCAGCAGCTCATCTGGGGAACCGACCAACCGGTACTCCCAGCCGACCATCTCACACGCTTGCCTGGTCGCCTCGAACGCAACCACATCACGAGGCTTGCGCCGTCCCACCGGACGGCAGTCGACGACCACCCCCGACCCGTCCCTGCGCCGCGCGAAATAGTCCGGCGCGTGCGAGCGGGCCTTGCCCTCAGCCGTCACCCAGAACAACCAGAACGGCTGGGACGCGATCCCCACCACAGCAGAGTCGAAGTCCAGCAGCATCAGATGATCGCGCTCAAGCCACGACTCGAACCCCACCAGCCGTCCGTCGGTCGCCGACCACCAATCACCTGGCAGATGCTTCTGCCCTTTGTAGGGGCGGAACCGACGCACCGGCCGTCCCGTCTCCAGCGGCGCCGCCCACGCCTCGGAGAGCTCCTGACGGACCTCCATCCCGTCCGCCGTCACGTACGCGAACTCGAAGCGATCGACTGGCCGGGCCGCTCCACCCTGTACCGCTCTCAGCGTCCCCACGCTGGTCATCCTTCAGGAACCCGACTCACCGAATGGAAGGGTTAATCCGAACGTGACACAGACACCGGAAACCTACATGCGGAACTGGAAGAGATCACCCGTACCGAACACTCGGCCTCCGCACGCGGCAGAAGTTCTCTCTCCTCGTTCATCGTCAATCGACGATAGTCGATGAAAGGGGAAGGCGGAAGCTCCCGGGAGGCGGTCATCTCCCCTCAGCCGCGTGGCGCGTACATGATCACCAGTACGCCGAGCAGGCAGACCAGCGCGCCGATCACATCCCAGCGATCGGGCCGGAAGCCGTCCACGACCATGCCCCAGGCCAGGGAACCGGCGACGAAGACGCCGCCGTAGGCGGCCAGGATGCGGCCGAAGTTCGCGTCCGGCTGCAGGGTGGCGACGAATCCGTACAGGCCCAGGGCGACGACCCCGGCGCCGACCCACAGCAGGCCGCGCTGCTCGCGCACCCCTTGCCAGACCAGCCACGCCCCGCCGATCTCGGCGAGCGCGGCCAGGGCGAACAACAGCAGGGAACGGGCGATCGTCATGACAGGTAGTACAGCGCATCCCGGGCGATGCCCGTGGCGGCGGCGATCAGCAGCGCGGCCACGGTCATCCCTCGACGGCCGGGCCGGCGACGAAGCGCAGGCCCTTGCCCGCCAGACGGCCGGTGAGCTCGTCCGGGCTGTGCGGGGCGGTGTCGGGAAGCAGGTAGAACTCCTCCAGGACGGCGCGGGCGGTGTCGTCGTCGCTCACCGCGCAGTCCCACAGCACCTGGCCGCCGTCGAGCGTGATGTCGAAGGCGAAGAACGCGCAGCACGCCTTCTCCCGTGCGGCGAGGTCCCGCACCCAGGGCTCCACGCCGGGCTCGGCGCGCAGCCGGAAGCGGATGCCCCGGCCGGTCCTCTCGCGGCCGACGAGGTGCCGGGCGAACAGGCGGCGGTATTCGTCCAGGCGCTGCCGGGCGGTGTCGGGGGCGGTGGTCATGTCGCAGACGACGGGGGTCGAGGCGGGCGGGACGTCCATGGCGGGTCTCCTTGTCGCTGGCCTGCCGGCGTTCTTGTGGCGCCGTCACCCACACCGTAAAGTCTTGACTTGAGTCCAGAGTCAAGAGGTGAAGCCACGTGAAGATCGGCCAGGTGGCGCAGGAGGCCGGGGTCAGTGTGGACACCGTCCGCTTCTACGAGCGGCGCGGCGTCCTGCCCGTCGCCGAGCGCAGACCCTCCGGGTATCGCATCTTCAGCCCCGCGTCGGTGGAACGCATCCGGATGGCCAAGGCCCTGCAGGAGCTGGGCTTCACCCTTGACGAGGTCATCGCCGCCCTGGCCGCGCACGACCAGGGCGGCGCCACCTGCGAGGGCGAGCGGTGGCGGCTGGAGGCGGTGGTGGACCGGCTCGACGCCAGGATCGCCGAACTGGCCAGAGCCCGGCAGGCCGCCGTGGAGAGCTTGCATGACTGCCGGGCCGGGCGATGCCGGCTCACGCTGAGCACCACCCGGCCGGGCCAGGCCGGGCCCGAACGCGCCGGTGGCGCACGCGCCGGCTGATCACACCAGCGCAACGACGGGAGAGGCGTACGGCCCGCTGGCTGGTTCATGACTCCGATCTACCTGGGCATATCATCGGCGGCATGGCGCTGCGACTTGTTCAGGTGAATTTCAAGGCTCGGGACGACTCGGCGCTCGGCCGGTTCTGGGCGGAGGCGCTCGGCTGGGGCATGGCGAGCGAGGGGCCCGGCGTGACCAACCTCGAGCCCGAGGGCTTCGCCTGGCCCGACCCCGACGCCTTCTACGTCGATCTCGTCACCGTCCCTGACCCGGAGACGGTGAAGTACCGCGTGCACCTCGACCTGGCCACCACCTCTGCCGCCCATCAGGCGGAGTTGGTCGCGCGCCTGAAGGAGCTCGGTGCGACGCCCGCCGACGTGGGCCAGGGCGACGTCCCGTGGACGGTCCTGGCCGATCCGGAGGGCAACGTGTTCTGCGTGCTGGAGCCCCGGGCGAGCTTCCGGGACACCGGGCCGATCGCCGTGGTGGTGGTCGACTGCGCCGATCCGCGGGCCATGGCCCGGTTCTGGGACGAGGCGCTGGACTGGACCCTGCACGAGGTCACCGACGATCATGCGCTGCTGCGTTCGGCCAAGGGCGTCGGCCCGTATCTGGAGTTCCTTCGTGCGCCCGCCACGCGGACCTGGTGGAACCGCATCCATCTCGACCTGCTGCCGGACCCCATCGAGGACCAGGGGGCGGAGGTGGCCCGGCTGCGGGCCCTCGGCGCGAAGCCCGCCGACGTGGGCCAGGGCGACGTCTCGTGGAAGGTGCTGGCCGACCCGGAGGGCAACGAGTTCTGCGTCCTCGGACGGGGCTGACGCAGAGCCTCCTCACCTGCGGTGCCGCCGCGCCGGACCTCGGCAGCGCGGCAGCCTTGATCGTGGGAAGGCGGTACCGCCCGCCTTCCCGCACCCCGTGACTAGACTGCCGCCATGACCACGGAGTCGTCCCCTCTCACCATCGCCCAGCTCGCCGAGCTGGCCGGAGTCTCCACCGCGACGGTCTCCAAGGTCGTCAACGGCCGCTCCGAGGTCTCCTCCGAAACCCGCGCCGCCGTGGAAGAACTCATCCGCCGCCACGGCTACCGCCGCCAACGCCGCCGCTCCACCCCCACCACCCTCATCGACCTCGTCTTCCACGCCCTCGAAGGCGA
>NZ_JBFALF010000102.1:0-5095 GCF_040656115.1 Nonomuraea sp. NPDC050202
GATGCACGACGCCCAGTACCGCGTCGCCATCGCCTGGCAGAACACCGCCTACAACCAGCCACCACACCCGAGCTTCTTCCTCGGCGACGGCATGAGCACCCCACCGCAACCCGACATCTACGTCCGCTGACCCGCCAGCGGTCTGGCGGCCCGGCATCCATCGGGCCGCCAGGCCGTGACCTGTGCCGATGGCGAGTTGTCCTCCGCCTAGGGAGCCTCGCCGGTCAGCGGCACCTGGCGGACTGTTAACGCTAACAAAGAGGTGCCCGTGCAAGGACCGAACGACCGCTGTCGAAAGGACTCCGACATGTCCCGTGCTAGCTATCGGGTCTTACTTGCCGCGGTGACGGCGCTGTGCACGGCGCTGTGCACGCGCTGTCCGCCGGCGTCGCGCAGCCGGCCTCCGCCGCACCGGGCCTTCCGTACGCCAATCCAATCAAGTCTCAGAAGGGGGCCGATCCCTGGCTCGAGTACTACAACGGCAACTACTACCTGATCACGACCACGTTCACCAACAAGCTGCTGATGCGCAAGTCGCCGACGCTGGCCGGGCTCGCCACCGCGCCGAGCGTGCAGGTCTGGGAGGACAGCACGTCATCGCGCGGGACGAACTTCTGGGCCCCCGAGATCCATTTCATCGACAACCGGTGGTACCTGTACTACTCCGGTGCCCAGGTCGGCGCCCCTTGCTGTGACACCCAGCGCACCCACGTGCTGGAGAGCGCCGGCATCGACCCCATGGGCCCGTACACGCTCGCCAGCAGCACGTTCAGCATCATCTCGCAGCCGACCCACTCGTGGGAGCGGTCCGGTTCGCCGGTCAACGAGGCGCCGGTGGCGCTGCAGCGCAACGGCCAGACCTTCGTCGTCTTCTCGGCGAGCTCGTGCCAGACCGCCGACTACAAGCTGGGCATGCTCACCTACAACGGCGGCGACCCGCTGTCCGCCTCGTCCTGGACCAAGGCGGCCAACCCGATCTTCCAGCGCAACGACGCCAACAGGGTCTACGGGCCCGGCCACAACGGCTTCTTCACCTCCCCGTACGGCACCGAGAACTGGATCGTCTACCACGCGAACTCAGCCTCCAACGGCGGCTGCGGCAACGGGCGGACCACCCGGGCGCAGAAGTTCACCTGGAACGCGAACGGGACGCCGAACCTCGGCACTCCGGTGGCGACCGGTGTGACGCTGCCCGGCCCGGCCGGCGAGACCGCGGCCACGCCGTCGGCGTACCGGATCGTCAACCGCAACAGCGGCAAATGCCTGGACGTGTCCGGCGCCTCCAGCGCCGACGGCGGGGACGTCATCCAGTGGAGCTGCAACAGCGGCACCAACCAGCAGTGGCGCACCGAGGATCTGGGCAACGACACCAGCCGGCTGGTCAACGTCCGTAGCGGCAAGGTACTCGACGTCAACGCCTGCGGCTCCGCCGACGGCGCCAACATCCAGCAGTGGTCGTGGCTGAACAACAACTGCCAGCAGTGGCAGCTGCTGCCCGTCTAAGGGAGGGGTAATCGATGCGTAGACGTACTTCCTCGCGATCCCCGCACTGGGCGCGGCGGCGACGCTGCTGGACGCATCCCCAGCGGCGGCGTCACCGGCGGTGACGTACACCAACCCGCTGATCGCGCAGCGGGCCGACCCGCACATCGTCCGGCACACCCACCGACGGCTACTACTACCTCACCGCCACGGTGCCGGAGTACGACCGGATCATCCTGCGCCGGGCGACGACGGCACATCTGGGCGCCGGAGATCCACTTCATCAACGGCAAGTGGTACATCTACTTCGCCGCGGGCCGCAGCAACGACGTCTGGCGGATCCGGATGTGGGTGCTGGAGAACAGCAGCGCCGACCCGTTCACCGGCACGTGGGTCGAGAAGGGACGCATCGTCACCCACCTGGACACGTTCTCGCTGGACGCGACCACGTTCACGCAGAACGGCACCCGCTACCTGTCCTGGGCACAGCAGGACCCGGCGATCGGCGGTAACACCAACCTGTACCTGGCGCCGATGAGCAACCCGTGGACGATCTCCGGGACTCCGGCACGGCTGAGCGTCCCGACGCTGTCGTGGGAGACGGTCGGCTACAAGGTCAACGAAGGCCCGTCGGTGCTCATCCGCAACGGCAAGGTGTTCATGACCTACTCGGCTGGCGCCACGGATAGCAACTACTGCATGGGGATGCTGACCGCGTCGGCGTCCAGCAACCTGATGAACCCGGCGTCGTGGAGCAAGAAGCAGCAGCCGGTGTTCAGGTCCAACGCCGCGACGAGCCAGTACGGCCCGGGCCACAACTCGTTCACAGTCTCCGAGGACGGGCAGAGCGACATCCTGGTTTACCACGACCGCAACTACAGGGATATCAGCGGCGATCCGCTGAACGACCCGAACCGGCGCACCCGAATCCAGAAGCTGTACAGGAACGCCGACGGCACCCCGAACCTCGGCATCCCGGTGCCGGACGGCGCGACGCCGTACCGGTTCAGGTCGTACACCTTCCCGGACCGGTTCATCCGGCAGGTCCCGTTCCGCGGGCGGATCGACGCGGACATGACGAACCTGGCCGAGTCGCAGTTCCGCATCGTCACCGGGCTGGCCGGGAGCGGCACGGTGTCGCTGGAGTCGACCAGCAACCCCGGCTACTACCTGCGGAACCAAAACTACGAGATCTGGCTGGACAGAAACGACGGCACGACGGGGTTCAGGAACGGCGCGAGCTTCACCAGGCGGCCAGGCCAGTCCGACTCGGCCGCAGTGACCTTCGAATCGGTGAGCGCCCCGGGCCGCCCTGCGGGACCACCGGCACGAACCAGCAATGGACACGCGCGGCAGCGTGACGTGCATGCATCCTCGCGGGAGAAAGTGCATGCGGCTGCACCACATGCACTTCTCCCCGCCGGATGATCTGGGCATCGAGGCCACGCGACTGATCGTGCTCATGCCGAAGCCTGTGACGCCGAATACCTGGTTGCCCTAGCCGATAACGACATGGGGCGAGCCCAGCGAAGCCCGCCAGGCCCGCCGGGTTCTAGGGCGTCGTGACTTCGAGGTAGTCGATGTTGGGCAGGCCGCTGGCCGTCGTGGGGTTGAGCCTGATGGTGTTGCCGCCCGCGTTCAGCGTGACGGTCAAGGTCTTGGTGACCCATGTACTCCACGCGCCGGTGCCCTCGAACGACGGGGCCTGCACCGCCGAGCCGTTGACGAGCAGCGAGGCCGGCCGCGCGGTCGCGACACCGTTGGCGAACCGGACCAGCAGCGTCGCGGTGCCCGCCGTGCTCGCGTTGACGGTGAACTGAGCGTAGGCCCCCACCGCGTTGGTGCCGTTGCAGAAGCCGGTACCTGAGTAGCCCGACCAGTTTGAGTCGATGGTGCCAGTGCACACCGCCGGCGAAGCTTCCGCCTCGTAGCGGGTGGCCGACCCAGGACCGCCGATGGCGCTCATAATGGGGCCGATGATTCCTGGCTGGGTCACCGCGTTGGTGCTTCGATTGAACAGCCCAAAACCGTATTGACCGTTGACGCCATTGTCCCAGTAAATAGTGGCTGCTCCGTACTTCTTGGCGGTGGCCACCATGGCGCGCGCGAAGTCCGCACGGTACCTGTTGTTCGACGAATCAAAGGATGACTTGTCGATCGAGCCGTATTCGCCGACCACTACCGGGTATCCTCTGACGACGAAACTGTCGTACGTCTTCTTCAGCTGCGAATCCATGTAATCCTCCTGTCCCCAGGTGGATGTTCTCGATGGGTTGGTTGCTGCCGGTCCCCACTGCGTGATCGTGCCGTTTTCCTCCCCGACGAAGTCCCACGGAGCATAATAGTGAACGGAGATCATGATTCTCTGCTCATTGCTGGGGATGGAAGGCGATCGGTAGTTGTCCGTCGGAATCACGAAGCCGTAGTTTCCGGTGGTGTAATCGATATTCGTGTTCCAGCCAGGAACAAGCAGCCATCGTGAACTGTTGTTTCCGCCAGCTCGTCTTGTGGTGTCCACGAAGATTTGGTTGTAGCTGTTGATGTTTGAGTAGCACGGTTGAGTGGGATTGCCGTACTGTCCGTCGAATTCTTCGTTCATGGATTCGAAGATCAGGCGTTGGTCGTAATTTTGAAACCTGGACGCAAGTTGTTGCCAGATCTTCTGATACTTGGCTTTGATCTCTGTTTGATTGGAGGAGTCGCAGATCAGCCAGGCGTATGGGATGGTTTTGTAGCCGTCTCCATGTATGTTGAGCACCACATACATGCCTCGGTTGTACGCATAGTTGACGACTTCCTGAATTCTGTTCAGCCAGGAAGGGTTGATCGTGTAGTCCGGGCCGGCCCCGATATGCCGTAAATACGAGACCGGGATCCGGATCGTATTGAAGCCTGTCGACTTCACCTTGTCGATGAGAGCCTGTGTTACGGTCGGATTGCCCCACGCCGTTTCGCTGGGATATCCGTCGACGTTGGCTTCCAGCTGGTTCCCCAGATTCCAGCCCGCTCCCATCTCGGCGACGATCTGCGAAGCGTTGAGCTGTGTCGTGGTGCCGGCCGACGCATGCGTGGTCAAGCCGGACACCGATAGGGCGGCCGACAGCATGCAGGCCAGGAGAATGGCCCTGATCTTCCTTGCTGTTGGAACCATGGGTACTTCCTCTCTTTCAGGTTTGGTTTGCCCAGGAGCAGTTTCGTCCAGGCAAACCTCTCGATCGGTGGTGTCGGACTCTTCTCATCGAGCTTGTGAGGTTTGCGCAATGCGCGGCATGGAGGGGGCGGTTGGCCGGAGTGGCAGGCGCGGGATCGCGCCGACGATCGCGGCGGAAGCCAACACCGAATACATGCTGTTCTTAGCAAGGCTTGCCTGCTAACGTCTCATCTAGTCGAAGCGCTTCGACGGCATTTCGACAGCAGGGGAAATGCTGCGATAGGCACACTCTAGAAGTCGGGAAATCTCATTGCAACAAGCGGCGATCGCGCCGCCAAGCTGCTCGAGCCGTTGCCGGGTGATCAGGCGGGTGGGGCGCTCGGCGTGCCGGGCGGCTGGCGGCTCAGCCCCAGTGTTGCAGTAGCCGGTCGTACTCGGCCTGGGTGATCGGCAGGACGGTGC
>NZ_JBFALF010000103.1:0-4526 GCF_040656115.1 Nonomuraea sp. NPDC050202
GAGGTGGCGCGGGGGTTGACGTTCCATGCGCCGTCGATTCCGATCGTGTCCACGTTGGCCGGGGAGCCGACTGCGGAGATCGCCACTGCCGGGTACTGGGTGCGGCAGGTGCGGGAGCCGGTGCGCTACGCCGACGGGCTCGCCGAACTGGTCGCCCGCCGATCCACGGTGCTCGTCGAGGTGGGGCCCGACGGGGTGCTCAGCGCGATGTCACCCGACCACCACGTCATCCCGCTGCTCCGCGCGGGCCGCGACGAGCCCCGCACGCTCCTCGCCGCGCTGGGCGAGGCCCACGCCCGCGGGATGGCGGTGTCCTGGGAGCGGCTGTTCGCCGGCACGCCCGCCAAACTGGCCGACCTGCCCGCCTATCCGTTCCAGCGGCAGCGCTACTGGCTGCCTCCCGCCTCCGGCGTGGACGAGGGCGCTCTGACCCCGACGGGTCACCCGTTGCTGAGCGGGGCCGTGGAACTGGTCGAGGGTGACGGCCTGCTCCTCACCGGCCGGATCTCCCCGGCCTCGCAGCCGTGGCTGGCCGATCACGTGGTCCTCGGTTCCGTGCTGCTGCCCGGGACCGCGTTCCTGGAGCTGGCGCTGCAGGCGGCGGCCCGCGCGGGCTGCGACCGCGTCGAGGAGCTGACCCTGCAGGCGCCGCTGGTGCTGCCGGAGCAGGGTGCCGTACAGATCCAGGTGGAGGTCGGTCCGGCCGACGAGTCGGGGCGGCGCGCCCTCGCGATCCACTCACGCCCGGAGGAGCCCGGCGGCGCGGACGACGGCTGGGTACGGCACGCGGGCGGCTTCGCGGGCACGCGGCCGGGGCCGGACCCGACCTCCGCCGACCTGACCTCCGCCGACCTGACCGCCTGGCCGCCGCCGGGCGCCGAGCCGGTCGAGGTCGAAGGGCACTACGAGCTGCTGGCCGGGCGCGGCTACCACTACGGGCCCGCCTTCCAAGGCCTGCGCGCGATGTGGCAGGCCGGCGAGGAGGTGTACGCCGAGGTCACGGCGGACGTGGACGCGGAGGCGTACGCACTGCACCCGGCGCTCCTCGACGCGGCCCTGCACGCCCTGGCCGCCGGCGACCTGCCCGAAGGCCGGGTGCTGCTGCCGTTCTCCTGGGCCGACGTCTCACTCCGCGCCATCGGCGCGGCGACCCTGCGCGTGCGCCTGCGGCCCACCGGCCCCGACACCCTGGTCATCGACGTCGCCGACGGTCTCGGCGCCCCCGTCGTAGCGGGTGCGGCGCTCACCCTGCGGGAGGTGACCGCGGGCACCCTGTCGCAGGACCGCCGGAACGCGGGCGCCCTGTACCGGGTGGAGTGGCAGCCCATCGAGACGCCCGCTCCCCGGCCCGCCCGATGGACACTGCCGGACGGCTGGGAGCCCTACCCCGTCCTGGACGCCATGGCCGCCGACGCGCCCGAGGTCGTCGTGGCCTCCTGCGCGGGCGAGGACCCCGTGGGCGCCGTCCATCGGGTGCTGGGCCTCGTCCAGGAGTGCCTGGCTGCTGAAGGCTCCAGGCTGGTGCTGGTCACACAGGGGGCGACGGCCGTCGGCGGGAACGTCGCCGATCCGGCCGGCACGGCGGTGTGGGGGCTGGTGCGCTCGGCCCAGACCGAGCATCCGGACCGGTTCACGCTGGTGGACCTCGACGGGGACGGCGCGGGCCGCGGCCTGCTCCCCGCCGCGTTCGCCACCGGAGAGCCGCAGATCGCGATCCGCGGCGGCGAGCTGCACGTGCCCCGCCTGGCCGAGCACGCGGCCACGTCCGCGCCCTGGACAGCCCCCGGCGGTACGGCACTGGTCACGGGTGGGACGGGGACGTTGGGTGGGTTGGTGGCGCGTCATCTGGTGTCGGTGCATGGGGTGCGGGAGGTGGTGCTGGTCGGTCGGCGGGGTGGTGTGGTGTTGGAGGGTTTGCCGGGTGTGCGGGTGGTGGCGGGTGATGTGACGGATCGTTCGGCGATGGCGGCTTTGGTGGGGTCGTTGCCGGATCTGTCGGTGGTGGTGCATGCGGCTGGTGTGGTGGATGACGGGGTGGTCGCGGGGTTGAGTGGCGAGCAGGTGGATCGGGTGCTGGCCGCGAAGGTGACCGGTGGCCTCGTCCTGCACGAGCTGACCCGGCACCGGGACCTCGCGGCCTTCGTCGCCTTCTCCTCGGCGGCCGGCACGCTCGGCGGAGCCGGACAGGCCGCCTACGCGGCGGCCAACGCCTTCCTGGACGGCCTCATGTCGTGGCGGCGCGGCCTGGGGCTGCCCGGCACCTCGCTCGGCTGGGGCCTGTGGGCCGAGCGCAGCGACATGACGAGCGGCCTCGGGCACGCCGATCTGGCCCGCTGGGAGCGGATCGGCCTCGGCGCCATGGAGACGGACCCGGCCCTGCGGCTCCTGGACCGGGCGATCGCGACCGGTGAGGCCGCGCTGCTGCCTCTCCGGCTCGACCTGCCGGCCCTGCGCGCGACCCGCGAGCAGGTTCCCGTCGTGCTGCGCGGCCTGGCCAGAGTGCCGGGACGGGGCGAGGACACCGGAACGCGCGAGACCCTCCGGCAGCGCCTCGCCGACCGGCCCGCCGCCGAGCGGGAACGCCTGGTGCTCGACCTCGTACGCACCCACGTCGCCACCGCACTCGGCCACCCCTCGCCCGCGTCGGTCGAGCCCGGCCGTTCCTTCAAGGACCTGGGCTTCGACTCCCTCACCGCGGTCGAGCTGCGCAACCGGCTCACCGCCGCGACCGGGCTGCGGCTGCCCGCCACCCTCATCTTCGACTACCCCGAACCCGCCGCCCTGGCCCGCCACCTGCTCGCCGAACTGGCGGGGACGCTGCCGAGCCGCGCCCGCACGCAGGTGCGGCACGCCCGTTCCGACGACGATCCGATCGTGATCGTGGGGATGGCGTGCCGGTATCCGGGCGGGGTTTCCTCGCCGGAGGAGCTGTGGGAGCTGGTGGCTTCGGGTGGGGACGGGATCGGGGAGTTCCCGGTCGATCGGGGGTGGGATCTGGGGACGTTGTTCGATCCGGATCCGGAACGTGCGGGCCGTTCGTATGTGCGGGACGGCGGGTTCCTGTATGACGCGGGTGAGTTCGATGCGGGGTTCTTCGGGATCTCGCCGCGTGAGGCGCTGGCGATGGATCCGCAGCAGCGGTTGTTGCTGGAGGCGTCGTGGGAGGCGTTCGAGCGGGCCGGGATCGACGTGGCGTCCCTGCGGGGCAAGGACGCGGGAGTGTTCGTCGGCCTGATGCACCACGACTACTCGGCCCGCCTGCACACCACCCCGGCCGACCTCGAAGGCCACATCGGCATCGGCAACTCCGGCAGCGTCGCCTCCGGCCGGGTGGCGTACACGTTCGGGCTGGAGGGGCCCGCGATGACGATCGACACCGCGTGTTCGTCGTCGTTGGTGGCGTTGCATCTGGCGGGGCAGGCGTTGCGGCGTGGTGAGTGTTCGCTGGCGCTGGCGGGTGGGGTGACGGTGATGTCGTCGCCTGGGGTGTTCGTGGAGTTCAGTCGTCAGCGCGGCTTGGCGCCTGATGGCCGGTGCAAGTCGTTCGCGCAGGGGGCGGATGGGACGGGCTGGTCGGAGGGTGTCGGGGTTGTGGTGCTGGAGCGTCTGTCGGAGGCGAGGCGTCGGGGGCATCGGGTGCTGGCGGTGGTGCGGGGGAGTGCGGTCAATCAGGATGGCGCCTCGAACGGGTTGACGGCGCCGAATGGTCCTTCGCAGCAGCGGGTGATTCAGGGGGCGCTGGCGGATGCGCGTCTTGCGGCTGGTGATGTGGATGTGGTGGAGGCGCATGGGACGGGGACGGCGCTTGGTGATCCGATCGAGGCGCAGGCGTTGCTTGCGACCTATGGTCAGGGTCGGGAGCGGCCGTTGTGGTTGGGGTCGGTGAAGTCGAACATCGGGCATGCGCAGGCGGCTGCGGGTGTCGCGGGTGTGATCAAGATGGTGGAGGCGATGCGGCACGGCGTGTTGCCGCGGACCTTGCACGTTGATGAGCCGTCGTCGCATGTGGATTGGTCGTCGGGTGCGGTGTCTTTGCTGACCGAGCAGCGGCCGTGGCCTGCGACGGATCGGCCCAGGCGGGCGGGGGTGTCGTCGTTCGGGATCAGCGGCACCAACGCGCACGTGATCCTCGAAGAGGCACCGGCGCTGGAGGAGGCCCCTGTTCAGGGCGAGCCGGCGGTCGTGCCGCTGGTGCTGTCGGCGCGTAACGGCGAGGCGGTGCGGGAGCAGGCCCGCCGGCTTCTCCCCGTCGTCGATGACGCCGATCTTCACGACCTGGCCCACACACTGGCGACCCGCCGTAGCGCGTTGGAGCACCGTGCCGCCGTCGTCGGCGCGGATCGCGACGCGCTGGTGGCCGGGCTCACCGCGCTCGCCGAGGGCCGCGAGGCAGCGGGCGTGTTCACCGGTCAGGCGACCTCAGGGCCGGTCGCGTTCCTGTTCTCGGGTCAGGGGTCGCAGCGGCTGGGCATGGGGCTGGAGTTGTACGGGCGGTTTCCGGTGTTCGCTGCTGCTTTTGATGAGGT
>NZ_JBFALF010000104.1:0-4451 GCF_040656115.1 Nonomuraea sp. NPDC050202
GGCCGGCAGGTCGACCTGCCCACGTATCCGTTCCAGCGCCGCCGCTACTGGCTGGCCCCCACCTCCGGCACCGACGCCGCCGGGCTGGGCCAGACGCCGCTCGGACATCCGCTGCTCGGCGCCGCCATCTCCCTGGCCGACGGCGACGGGCTCCTGCTCACTGGACGCCTGTCGGCCCAGACCCACCCCTGGCTGGCCGACCACGTCGTCGCGGGCAGCCGGATCCTGCCCGGCGCCGCCCTGGTGGAGCTGGCCTGGCAGGCCGTCGAGCACACCGGGTACGCGGGCATCGAAGAGCTCGTCCTGCACGCCCCGCTGGTGCTGCCGGAGACGGGCGGGCTGCAGATCCAGGCCCGGGTCACCGCCCGCGGCCCGGACGGTCGTGCCGAGCTGACCGTGCACGCCCGCGCCGCAGACGATCAGCCGTGGACCCGGCACGCGGCGGGCACGGTGACCGAAGCGCCGGCCGCCCCGATCGGAAGCCTCGCAGCATGGCCGCCACCCGGTGACCCCATCGACGTGGACGGCCTGTACGCGGCGCTCGCCTCGGCCGGGCTGCACTACGGCCCCGCCTTCCGCGGGCTGGTGCGCGCGTGGCGCGACGGCGACGACACCCATGCCGAGCTGGTCCTGCCGGAGTCGCTGGCCACCGACGCCGGACGCTACGCCTTCCATCCGGCCTTCTTCGACGCGGCCCTGCACCTGCTGACGCCGGACGGCAGTGGCACGGCGCAGGTGCCGTTCTCGTGGCGGGGCGTGTACCTGCACGGCGCCGCCACCTCCCGGCTGCGTGTCCGCGTGACGGCCACAGCGCCTGACCAGGCGTCGATCGTCGTCGCGGACGACACCGGCAGGCCGATCGCGGGCGTCGAGGCCGTCGCCATCCGACCGCTGGCCCTCCCGGCCGCCCGGCGGATGCTCGCCGCCGACGCGCTCTTCGACGTCGAGTGGACCCCGTTGCGCACGCTTCCGGCCGCTCCGGCCACCCGGTGGGCCGTCGTGGGAGAGGGGGAGCCGGAGCTGACGGGCACGCGGCACCCCGACCTGGAATCGGTGGCGGCGGCGGGCGTGCCGGACGCGGTGCTCGTCCCGCTCGGGCCCGGCGAGCCGTCACCGTCGCGGGCGCGCGAGGCCGTGGCGGACGTGCTGCGCACGATGCAGAGCTGGCTCGCCGACCCCCGCTTCGCCCGCTCCCGACTGGTCGTCGTGACGCGTGGCGCGACCTCCACCGACCCGGTGGGGGCGGCGGTCTGGGGCCTGGTGCGCTCCGCGCAGGCCGAGCACCCCGACCGGTTCACGCTGCTCGACCTCGACGGGAACGCCGCCAGCGATGCCCTGGCCGCCGCGCTGGCCACCGGGGAGGCGCAGCTCACCGTCCGCGACCGCGAGGTGCTCGTCCCCAGGCTGGCCAGGGTCACGCCCGGCACTCCGGAGGGGAGCGAGCCCGGCCACGGCTGGAACCCTCACGGGGCCGTGCTCATCACCGGTGGCACCGGCACTCTCGGCGGCCTGCTCGCCCGCCACCTGGTGACCGCGCACGGTGTCCGGCATCTCGTGCTGGCCAGCAGAAGCGGCGCCGGCGCGCCGGGCGCCGACGACCTGGCCGCCGAGCTGACCGGGCTGGGAGCGAGCGTCCGCGTCGCCGCCGTGGACGTCGCGGACAGGCAGGCGCTGGCGGCGTTCCTCGCCACGCTCGACCGGCCGCTGACGGGGGTCGTGCACGCGGCGGGCGTGACCGATGACGGGCTGGTCGAGTCGCTGACCCCCGACCGGCTCGGCACCGTCCTGCGCTCCAAGGCCGACGCCGCCTGGAACCTCCACGAGCTCACCCGCCACCACGGGCCGGCCGCGTTCGTGCTGTTCTCCTCCGCGGCCGGGGTGCTCGGCAGCGCGGGACAGGCCAACTACGCCGCCGCGAACCAGTTCCTCGACGCGCTGGCCAGGCGCCGCCGCGCCGCCGGGCTGCCCGCGACCTCGCTGGCGTGGGGACTGTGGGCGCAGGCCAGCGGCATCAGCGAAGGGCTCGGCGCCGCCGACCACGCGCGCCTCGCGCGGCTCGGAGTCCGGCCGCTGGCCACGGACGAGGCGCTCGCCCTGTTCGACGCCGTGCTCGCCGACGGCCGGGCCACCGTCGTACCGGTCAAGCTGGACCCCGGCGCCGCGCGCGCACATCCGCTCCTGCGCGACTCCTCGCCCGCCGCCCGGAGGCCGGAGCGGCCCTCGGAGCCGCTGCTGGACCGGCTGGCGGCCCTGCCGGACGCCGAAGCCGCGAGCCTGCTCCTCGACCTGGTACGCCGCCACGTCGCCCAGGTACTCGGCCACGCGGACACCCGGGAGATCGACCTGGACCGGCAGTTCAAGGAGCTCGGCTTCGACTCGCTGACCGGGGTGGACCTCCGCAACCGCCTGCGCACCGAGATCGGGCTGGACCTGCCCGCCACGCTCGTCTTCGACTACCCGACGCCGGAGGCGCTCGCCGGGCACCTGCACGCGCGGGTCCGCCAGGCGGCGCCCGACCCGATCGGCGCCGCGTTCGACCGCTTCGAGGCCACGCTGGCCGCGCAGCAGGACGACGCCTCCCGCGACCGCATCGTGACCCGGTTGCGCGCACTCGCCGCGCAGCTGGCGCCGACGGCCACCGACCTGGCCACCGCCAGCGACGACGAACTCTTCGACCTTGTTGAGAACCTGGGGGACTGACGCCGCATGACGAACGCCAACGAGGACAGGCTGCGCGAATACCTCAGACGGGCCATCGCCGAGGCGCAGGACGCCCAGCGACGGCTGCGCGAGGCCGAGGAGGCGGACCGCGAGCCCATCGCGATCGTCGGCATGGCGTGCCGGTTCCCCGGCGGGGTGACCTCGCCGGAGGAGCTGTGGGAGCTGGTCGCGGCGGGTCGCGACGCGATCACCGACTTCCCCGCCGACCGGGGCTGGGACCTCGCCGCGCTGCTCGGCTCCGGGACGGGGCCCGGCACCTCCACCACCCGGTACGGCGGGTTCCTGCACGACGCGGCCGGCTTCGACGCCGACTTCTTCGGGATCTCGCCGCGCGAGGCGCTGGCGATGGATCCCCAGCAGCGGCTGCTGCTGGAGACGTCGTGGGAGGCGTTCGAGCGGGCCGGCATCGACCCGGTGTCGCTGGGCGGCAGCCGTACCGGGGTGTTCGCCGGGCTGATGTATCACGACTACCAGTCGCGGCTGCACAGGGTGCCGGAGGAGCTGGAAGGCTTCCTCGGCAACGGCAACGCGGCGAGTGTCGCGACCGGGCGCATCGCCTACACGTTCGGGCTGGAGGGGCCCGCCGTCACGATCGACACGGCGTGTTCGTCGTCGCTGGTGGCGCTGCATCTGGCCGTCCAGTCGCTACGCCGCGGCGAGTGCACGCTCGCGCTGGCGGGCGGGGTCACCGTGATGGCGTCCCCGAACACCTTCGTGGAGTTCAGCCGTCAGCGGGGGCTGGCTCCCGATGGCCGGTGCAAGTCGTTCGCGGAGGGGGCGGACGGGACGGGGTGGTCGGAGGGCGTGGGGCTGCTGGTGCTGGAACGCCTGTCCGATGCTGTGCGGTCGGGGCGGCGGGTGCTGGCGGTGGTGCGGGGGAGCGCGGTCAATCAGGACGGCGCTTCCAATGGTCTGACGGCGCCGAACGGTCCTTCGCAGGAGCGGGTGATCGCTCAGGCGTTGGCGGGGGCTGGGTTGTCGGCCGGTGATGTGGATGTGGTGGAGGCGCACGGGACGGGGACGGCGCTCGGTGATCCGATCGAGGCGCAGGCGTTGCTTGCGACCTATGGTCAGGGCCGGGAGCGGCCGTTGTGGCTGGGGTCGGTGAAGTCGAACATCGGGCATGCGCAGGCGGCGGCGGGTGTCGCGGGTGTGATCAAGATGGTGGAGGCGATGCGGCACGGCGTGTTGCCGCGGACCTTGCATGTGGATGAGCCGTCGTCGCATGTGGATTGGTCGTCGGGTGCGGTGGCGTTGCTGACCGAGCAGCAGCCGTGGCCTGCGATGGATCGGCCGCGGCGGGCGGGGGTGTCGTCGTTCGGGATCAGCGGCACCAACGCCCACGTGATCCTGGAGCAGCCCACGCCGCCAGAGGAGCCCGTGCCCGCGCCCCCCGGACCGGTGCCGTGGCTGCTGTCGGCGCGCAGCCCTGAAGCGCTGCGCGAGCAGGCCCGCCGGCTTCTCGCCGTCGTCGATGACGCCGACCTCAACGACGTGGCGTACACGCTGGCCACCGCGCGGGCGGGGCTGCCGTACCGGGCCGCCGCCGTCGGACGCGACCGGGAGGAACTGGCCCAGGCACTCACCGCAGTCGCCTCCGGAGCCCGGACAGCGAACCCGCTCAAGGGCAGGACGGCGTTCCTGTTCTCGGGTCAGGGGTCGCAGCGGCTGGGCATGGGGCTGGAGTTGTACGGGCGGTTTCCGGTGTTCGCTGCTGCTTTTGATGAGGT
>NZ_JBFALF010000105.1:0-4085 GCF_040656115.1 Nonomuraea sp. NPDC050202
GGAAGTTAAGCTTCCCTGCGCCGATGGTACTGCACTGGGGTGGGTGTGGGAGAGTAGGTCACCGCCGGACAATCTTTATAGGGGAGGGCCCCGACGCCGAGCGTCGGGGCCCTTTCTGCGTTTCCGGCCAGAACGGCTGGGTTTCGTGCCCATCCACCTGGACGGTGGCCGGGCACAGCCGGGCACAAGGGTTACGACTGGCGCAGGACGAAGACACCCCAGCCCAGGTAGTCACGCCCGTACTCCAGATGGGATCGCCGCGCCTGCGTGAGGAAATCCCGCATCGCCGGTGCGTCCGGATCATCGGGATTGTCACGCAGCCAGTCGCTGATCGTCCACCATTGGCTCGCGACATACCTGTCCCAGCTGTCGGGGTTGGCCAGCACCATTTCAAGCAGCTCGAAGCCGGCCGTTTCGGCGCGGTCAGCCGTACCGATCAGCGAGGTGAACGAGTCCTGGTCGATCTGTAGCGCGGTGCACGCCTCAGGCGGTGGCGGTGACGTCCAATAGCACTCGCCGACCAGCACGATGCCGTTCGGGCGCAGCCAGCGGCGCATGAGAGACAAGGTGCCCTCGAGGCCGCCGCCGATCCAGGTCGCGCCGATGCAGGACACGACGTCGTACGACTCAGGGGTGTCCTCGTAGGCCGCGGCGTCTGCTTCTACGAACTCAACGCGATCAGCCACCCCGAGTTCGTCCGCGCGGGTTCTGGCGGCGTTCAGAAAAACCTTGCTGATGTCGACGCCGACACCCTGGACGCCGTAGTCGGTCGCCCAGCGAGCGAGGAGCTCTCCCTTCCCGCAGGCCAGATCCAGGATGCGGGTGCCGGGGGTGAAGTCGCAGATCTCGCCGAGCAGGTTGAGCTTGTCGTCCGTCAACGGGTTCAGAATTCGGTGGCCTGACTCGGCGATTTCGTGGAAGCGTAGTGACATGCCGAGCAGTCTCGTTCACCGGGTGTTTGCGGTCCAATCAATATCGGGGTTGCGACGGGCTCGTGGACGTTCCGTGACTTGCTAGGCTGGGAGGACCGGGCCACCCCCCACGGGTGGCCTTCGTCGCGTAAGGCCCGAGGGCGGGCGGCGACCAGCCACGGTGGACCGTCGTTGTGAGTCCGCTGGGTGAGCCAACGAAATGGACCAGAAGTGAACAGAGATAACGGATCGGACGGCGGACCGCGCGGGCGCGGCGACTACGGTGACAGGCGCCCTGGCGCAGGGGGCAGGAGCGGCGGCTACGGCTCTCGCGGGCGAGACTCCGGCAGCGACCGTCCGTTCCGTTCCGAGGACAGGTCGCGTTCCGACAACCGCGGTGACCGCGGGCCGCGGCGCGACGACGATCGAGATGGCCGAGGAGGGCGTCGCGAGGGCGACGAGCGCCGGCCGTTCCGCGACAGGGACGACTCGGGCCCGCGCCGCGAGGGCGGGTACCGCGGCCCCAGGCGCGAAGGGGACGATCGCGGGCCTCGGGGTGACGACCGCCGTACCTACCGGGACAGAGACGACCGCGGACCGCGTCGCGAGGGTGGCTACGGCGACCGTCGTGAGGGCGGGTTCGGCGGTGGCCGTCGTGAGGGCGGGTTCCGTGATGACCGCGGACCGCGCCGCGAGGGCGGGTTCCGTGACGATCGTGGGCCGCGTCGTGAGGGCGGGTTCCGTGACGATCGTGGGCCGCGCCGCGAAGGTGGCTTCCGTGATGACCGGGGTCCGCGCCGCGAGGGCGGGTTCCGTGACGACCGAGGCCCCAGGCGGGAAGGCGGTTACGCCGGGCGTCGTGAGGGTGGGCCCGAGGACCGGGGTCCGCGTCGTGAGGGCGATGATCGCCGTACCTATCGGGATCGCGATGAGTGGCGACCGCGCCGCGAAGGCGGCTACGGGCAGCGCCGTGAGGGTGGGCCGCGGGACGGCGGCCCCCGCGGCGAAGGCGGCTTCCGTGATGACCGGGGTCCGCGTCGTGAGGGCGGCTTCCGTGACGATCGGGGTCCGCGTCGTGAGGGCGGGTTCCGTGACGATCGGGGTCCGCGTCGTGAGGGCGGGTTCCGTGATGACCGGGGTCCGCGTCGTGAGGGCGGGTTCCGTGACGATCGGGGTCCGCGTCGTGAGGGCGGGTTCCGTGATGACCGGGGTCCGCGTCGTGAGGGTGGCTTCCGTGACGATCGGGGTCCGCGTCGTGAGGGCGGGTTCCGTGACGACCGAGGCCCCAGGCGTGAGGGCGGCTTCCGTGATGACCGTCGCAGGGAAGGCGGTTACGGCGAGCGGCGCGAGAGCGGCGACCGCGGTGACCGCGGCCCTCGTCGTGAGGGTGGCTACGGCGACCGTCGCGAGGGTGGTTACGGTGGTGGCCGCCGCGAGGGCGGGTTCCGCGACAACCGCGGGCCGCGCCGTGAGGGCGGCTCCGGTGATCGCGGCGGTTATGGCGACCGCGGCGACCGCGGTGGCTACGGTGACAGGCGTGAGGGCGGTTTCCGCGAGAGGGGCGACCGCGAGTCCCGCCCGTTCTCTCGTGAAGGCCGCGAGGAGCGTCCCGGCGCGGGGAGCCGCGCAAGGTACGGCCGGAGCGACCGTGAGGGCGCTGACGAGGCCCCGCAGCGGGAGAAACTGCCCGAGGTGGCGCCCGACATCACGGTGGACGAGCTCGACAAGGAGGTCATCGAGGAGCTGCGTTCGCTTCCTGGCGACCTCGCCGACCTGGTCGGCCGGCACCTGGTGGCTGCCGAGCGGGCGCTTGAGGAGGACGACCCCGACCGGGCGCACGAGCACACCAAGGTGGCACGCAGGTTCGCGGCCCGCATCGGTGTCGTACGTGAGGCCGCGGGGATCGTCGCGTACCGCGCGGGCCACTTCTCCGAGGCGCTGAGCGATCTGCGGGCGGCCAGGCGGATGACGGGTTCGGACGCGTACCTGCCGGTCATGGCTGACTGCGAGCGCGGCATGGGCCGTCCGGAGCGGGCCATCGACCTCGTGCGTTCGCCCGAAGCCGAGCGCCTCGACCGGGCCGGCCGCATCGAGCTGACCATCGTCGAGTCCGGCGCCCGCCGTGACCTGGGGCAGCACGACGCCGCCGTGATCACCCTGCAGCGCCTGCCCGAGCTGCGCGACCCGCAGCCGAAGCCGTGGTCGGCGCGGCTGGCGTTCGCGTACGCCGACGCACTGGCCGACGCCGGGCACCAGGACGCGGCCACCGACTGGTTCGGCAGGGCGATGGCCTTCGACGAGGACGGGGAGACGGACGCGGCCGAACGGTACGCGGAGCTGACGGGAGCCGTCATCGAGGACGTCGAAGAGGACTTCGACTACGAGGACGACTCCGACGACGCCGATGTGGCCGAGGTTGGGGACGTGGCAACGGTGGACGAGGAGGCGGACGACGCCGCCGTCCTCGCCGAGGCCGGGGACCTGCTGGATACCGAGATCGCCGCTGACGACGTGGAGGAATCGTCCGAAGAGGCCGAGTTCGGTGACGAACCGGACGAGGGGGAACACGCCTCTGCGTCCGGGGCTTCGGAGGCCGATTCCGCTGAGGGCGAGGGCGATGACGACTCGGATGTCGTCACCTCGCCGGAGGAAGCTGCGGAGGCCGGAGAGACCGCGTCTGCAGGGAAGGCGGAGGAAACCGCGGTGGAGACCGTGGAAACCGCGGAGACCGCAGAGGCGGGGGAGCAGGCGGCTGGAGTGCCGGGGATCACGCCGGCGTTCATCGAGCCGAACTTCGGTGATGTGCTTGATGAGGGTGCCGAATCACCTGCGGACAAAGCGAAGAAGGACGAGGACTGACGCTTCGGTTTCGCATCGCCCGGCGTACAGGCCTCGCCTTCCCCGTGGGTGAGGGAGGCCGGTACCGGGGGTGAGGTTTCCTCACGTACGTTGCACACCGCGCGCGGTACGCCTAGGCAGGCGTGCCGCGCGCGGCGCATTGGCTTGTCTGTGAGGCTCGGCACACGCTCAGCATGGGAGTCGAGCTCCGTGCAGGCAGGCGTATCGCGTCGGTCGAGCAGGGTCACGTCCACGGACGTGGTGTATGAATCGATCTTCGCGTGATCCTGTTTCTGCAGGTTAAGCGGTAAGTGTCTGCGGGAGCGGGTTCTGAGC
>NZ_JBFALF010000106.1:0-3953 GCF_040656115.1 Nonomuraea sp. NPDC050202
TTGTTGTTACATGGACACATCTTGTCCCGCTAACCCCGCTGGTACCAGGATTCGACCGGTCGGGCGGGGAACGGGTCGACTGGCTCCGGAGGTGTCTGTGCGAGTACGGCAGCAGCAGAGCGAAGACGGCTTACACCAGGTTGAGTTGCTCGATGAGGGCGGCAAGCCGGTCGAGGTTGTTGCGGGGTTCCTGCGGTTCCTGGCGGCCCGGGACTGCTCGCCCAACACGCTCGTGTCGTACGCCTACGACCTTCGTCACCTGTGGCGCTTCTTCGAACGTGACGGTCTGACCTGGGAGGAGTTCGCGCCTCAGCACTCGATCGCGTTGCTGGAGTACCTGCGATCGGTGCCCTCGCGCCGGCCTCGGCAGCGGATGACGTTAACGGTGGTGGTCGACGCGGACGGCCCGGCGACCAAGCTGGCGCCCAGCACGGTGAACCGCATCCTCGCTGCGGTCTCCTCCTTCTACGAATACGTCATCTTGGCCGGGATGTTCGAGCGGCTGAACCCGATCGAGAAGCGCCCCGATCCTGCTCTGCAGCGGGTCTCGGAACGGCACCGGCCGTTCATGGGTGGGGCCAGCCGGCAGCGGCCGGTCCGCCGCGCGGTGCGGGTCAAGACGGTGCAACGCGTCCCGCGGCCGATCGGTGAGGCCCAGGTCGAGGCGCTGCTGGAGCAGCTGCGCAGCAAGCGGGACCGCGCCATCGTGCTGCTGATGCTGCAGGGCGGGCTGCGTCCGGGGGAGGTGTTGGGCCTGCATCTGGAGGACATCGCCTACGGCCGCCGCCGGGTGGTGGTGCGCCACCGCGATGACCACCCCAAGGGCGCCCGGTCCAAGTCCCGCTATGAGCGGGTGGTCGACCTGCACGAGCCCGAGACGCTGGCTGTGCTCAGCGCCTATGTAATGGAGGAGCGCCCCGCCGACGCCGACAGCCCGCTGGTGTTCCTGATCGGCGGCCGCGGCAAGCGGCGACTGGAAGCGTTCAGCTACGACGGACTGGCGAAGATGTTCACCCGCGCCACCACCAGAGCGGGAATCCGCACTTCGTGGGTGACCCCGCACGCCTGCAGGCACACCCACGCCACCGCGATGTGGGAGGGCGGCATGCGGGAGCTGACGTTGCAGAAGCGACTCGGCCATGCCTCTCCGGAGTCCACCCGCATCTACACGCGGGTCTCCGACCCTGCCGTAGTGGCCGACTACAACCGGGCGCTGGGCGGCCAAGGTGCCAGCAACGGCGAGCAGGTCTGATGGCCGGTCGAGTATCGGCTGCAGCGCTCGCGGCGACGTCGGTCACTCCGGCCGGGCGGCTCCGGCGACGGCACTGTCCCGATTCTGAGTACCTCTCCCATGTTCGTGGCCAGGACATTCACTCTGGTTATCGCAATCAGAAGATCCACTACTCCCGAGTGTTCAGGGACGCCTGGCCTAAGATCGCCAACTGGTTCGCCGCCCCGCTGGTCGAGCGGGTCGGCCGGCTGCCGGAGGAGACGCAGAAGACCGCGTCCTACCCGGTTTCCTTCAACGCCCGCCCTTACCTGGTTTTCCTTGGTCTGCGTGGCTACCTCACCTTCGACTACGCCTGGAGTTTCGGCACCGGGCAGATCCGCGTCGACGATGCCGCTGCGGGGATGGGCCTGGACCTGGGCACATCCAAGCTGATCGAGGAGGCGGTCGCCCTTGGCTACAACGCCAACTCGGCTCGGCAGGCGATGAGGTGGACGGTCGGCCGGATCGCTTTGCACACCGGCATCCACCACGCCAGCGAGATCACCGATGGCCACATCGCGGAGGCGCTGGAGGCCATCCGGCTGTTCAGCGAACGCGATGACCTGCACCACTTCTACCCCTCGGCGCAGAATTTCCTGGGCAACGCCGCCAAGCAGTGGATCACTCACCTGCACCAGCTGCAGGTGGTGTTGTTCCACCGCGGCCAGGTCGCCACCCAGCCGCGCAAGCTCATGCCGTCCTGGAAGCCGCCGTTGGTGCTGCCGTCGCGGATGCAGGCGGTGGCGGACAAATGGCTGGCCGCCCGGCGGCTGACCGACGCCCCCGCAACAGTGGAGAAGCTGGAGATCGCCGTCCGCCGGTTCGGGGAGTGGCTCGCCGAGCACGATGCCGGGATCGTTTCATTCGCCGACGTCACCCGCGACCACTGCCTGGGCTGGATCGAGTCCCTCGCCGAGGCGGCGACGGAGAAGACTGGCAGGCCGCTGGGCGCGGTCACCCGGATCCAGCGCATCTCTGGGTTGTCGCAGATGTTCCGTGACACTGCCGCCTGGGAGTACGACGATGTCCCCGGCTATGCGCCCATCACCGCCCGGGACGCGCCCAAGCTGCCGCAGCGCATCCCGCGCTTCATCCCCGACCACGAGCTCGACCTGTTGATGCCCGTCATCAACGACATCTCCTGCCCGTTCCAGCGGGCAGCACTGCTGATCGCCCGCTGGTCAGGAGCCCGCCGCGACGAGATCCGGCACCTGCCGATCGACTGCCTGGACCACTACCCCGACGCGACACCGCGCCTGCGGCTACCCGGCCGCAAGACCTATAAGGAACGCGTCGTCCCCCTCCACCAGGACGCCGCCGATGCCCTGCAAAAGGTCATCAACCTGCGCAAGAACGGACCGGAACGGCCCTTCACCGACCCGCGCACCGGCGAGCAGATCCGCTACCTGTTCATGGACCACGGCAAGCTGCTGTCGCTCCACTACCTGTTCAACACCCCCATCCAGCAGGCCTGCATGGCGGTCGGCCTGGTCGTCCCCGGGGGCAAGAAGAACGGGCCCGGCGTCCGCGGCACCATCTCCGCCCACCGCTTCCGGCACACCGTCGGAACCCAGCTCGCCGAACGCGGCGCCAAACTGCACACCATCATGAAGGTCCTGGGCCACTCCTCGGTCTCCATGGCACTCATCTACGCCCAGATCAGCGACCAGGAAGTCCTGCGCGACTACAAGTCCGTCCTGGCCCCCGGCGCGGTCATCGCCGGCCCCGCCGCGCTCGACCTGAAGTCGGGTGTCCTACCCGACGACGCCGTGCACTGGCTGAAGACCAACTTCTTCAAGACCGAACTCGAACTCGGCCACTGCCTGCGCCTGCCCACCGAGGGCCCATGCGAATGCGACCTCTACCTAACCTGCGCCAAGTTCGTCACCACGCCCGACTACACCCCACGCCTGCAGGCCCGCCTCGAGGTCGAACAACAACTCGTCCAAGACGCCGACGAACGCGGCTGGACTCGTGAGGTTGAACGACACACCGCCGTGGCCAGGCGGCTGCAGGCCCTGCTGACCGATCTCGGCGAAACTCCCGGTCATACGGATCCCCCTGCCTGTCATGGAGCCTGGGCAGCGTCGAACCCCGACCGACCCCAGATCGAGGACGATTCCGCCGGGTCCCCCTCCTGAGCAGGTGGTGTCCTTGAACCCTTCCCGTCACGCATACTGGTGCCAGTCGCTCACGGACGGAGATGCCATGCTGAGGAGGACGACCCTTAACCGGCCCCTGGAGCGTCTCCTTACGGCTCGTGCTCAGCAGGCGCTCGACCTGGCCAAACAGGAGGCCAGGACTTTGAGCCATGACCGCGTCACCGCCGATCACCTCCTGATGGGCTTGGCCCGCCTGGACGAGGGCGTGGCCATCACGACGCTCAGAAGTCTCGGATGCGACCTCACTACACGCGCCCAGGAGACAGGCGTCGACCTCGACCACATCGTGGAACTGGCCCGCCGTGAGGCCGCCGGGCTCAAGCACCGGTATATCGGCACCGAGCACCTTCTGCTCGGCCTGCTACGCGAGGAGAGAACGGCTGCTGCCCTGGGTGTTGACCTGCGACAGACCCGTGCTCAGGTCGTCAAAGTTCTGCATGGCAAGGCGCTCTAAGCTCGCTACAGCGATTCGCGACCGTTGGACTCCGAGCCGGGGCCGCTGGACAGTGTCCACATAAAGT
>NZ_JBFALF010000107.1:0-3924 GCF_040656115.1 Nonomuraea sp. NPDC050202
CAAAGTTCTGCATGGCAAGGCGCTCTAAGCTCGCTACAGCGATTCGCGACCGTTGGACTCCGAGCCGGGGCCGCTGGACAGTGTCCACATAAAGTCGTTCCCGGTCTTCGGGTTGGCGCATCTGTTCGGGTTCGAGCTGCTGCCGCGCATCCGCAACTTCCGGGACCTGACCTTCCACCGACCCGAGCCCGGCGTCCGCTATCGGCATATCGACGCGCTGCTCGGCGAGCCGATCAACTGGCAGCTGATCGAGAACAACTGGCAGGACCTGATGAAGGTGGCCATCTCCATCCGCGAAGGCGAGCTGTCGTCGATGACGCTGCTGCGGCGGCTGCGGCACGACTCCAAACGCAACAAGATCTACCGCGCCTTCCGCGAGCTGGGCCGCGTGATCCGCACCATGGTGCTGCTTCGGTACATCTCCGACGCCACACTGCGGGAGAACATCACCCGGGCCACCAACATGGTCGAGTCCTACAACAACTTCTCCAAGTGGATCGGGTTCGGCAACAACGGGGTGATCGCCGAGAACGAACCGGAGGAGCAGGAGAAGGCGATCAAGTCAACACCCTGGTCGCCGACCTGGTCATGTACCAGACCACGCTGGACATGTCCCGGGTGCTCAACCAGCTGCGCAGCGAGGGCGAGACGGTGCATCGCGCCGACGTCGTCATCATGTCGCCCTACCAGGAGGACAACGTACGCCGCTTTGGCGACTACATCTACGACCTGAACGCGCCGCTGGAGGGCATGGAGGTCCACCTCAACATCGAGGAGCAAGCAGCCTGAACACGATCTTGCCTGCGCGCCACCTTGTAGGCCCCCACTTCAGACGCCCGTCGAGGACTTCCCCGAGGTCACCGATAACTCGCGGGAGGCGTCGGCGTTCTCCGAGGCCCAATGAGGTCGGGTCGCCCGGGGGAAATCGCACCCCCGGGCGCCCCTGCCCGTGGTCCGGCGCCGCTTGCCAGGCCGTCCCTGAGATCGGGGCGGCCTGGCAAGCGTGCTCACCACCGTTCCCAGTGCAGGACCTCCTCGCGCGGGATGCGGGGGGCGGGCTTGAAGTCGGTGCCGAGGGTGAAGGCCAGCGGGATGAACGCCGCCAGCATGACCTTCTCGTACGGAACCCCGAGCACCTTTGCCAGTTCGCGTTCGAGCGGTCCCTGCGCGGTGGTCCACACGGTGCCCAGGCCGCGCGCCCGGGCGGCCAGCATGAAACTCCACACTGCGGGCAGGATCGATCCCCACGCCCCGGCCTGCACGGCCACCGGGGCGCGGTCGGTGCGTCCCTCCACGCCCGGGATGACGAACGCGGGCACCCGGTGGATGTTGTCGGCCAGGTGGCGCAGGCCGTCGAAGACCCGCTCGGTGGAGCCGGAATGGTAGTTCATCCGCCACACATCTCGCTCGGTCAGCGGCTGGCCGCCGGCCACGGCCAGGGCGCGCAGGAAGATGTCGGCCACGACCCGGCGCTGCTCGGCCTCGGTCACGACCATGAAGTGCCAGCGCTGCCGGTTGCGCCCGGTGGGTGCCTGCACGGCCAGGTCCACGCACTCCTCGATCAGCTCGCGTGGCACGGGGCGGGTGAAGTCAAGGCGCTTGCGCACGGCGCGGGTCGTGCTCAGCAGTTGGTCCGGGGTGAGATTTAGCGTCACGATGTGTCTCCTTCAGGCGGTCGGGGTGGGAACTGGTGCGGCGCGGCGGGGGCGCAGGCCGAAGACGGCGACGAGGGCGCCGAGCAGGGAGAAACCGCCCGCCATCAGGAAGGCGATCCGGTATCCGGCCAGCGCGGATCCGCCGAGCGTCATCATCGCCGCCAGCACCGCCACGCCGATTCCGGCGCCGATCTGGACGGCGGAGGTGACCAGTCCCGAGGCCAGTCCCTGCCGCTCGTCGGGCAGGCCGGCGACGGCGGCGATGTTGAGACTCGGGAAGGACAGCCCGTTGCCGATGCCGTGGACGACCAGCGCGGGCAGCAGCATCGTGACGTAGTCGCCGGTGGCCCCGGCCCGCAGGAACAACAGGATGCCCGCGCCCTGGACCAGCATCCCGGCGGCGGCCACCCGCCCCAGGCCCCACCGGCTGATCAACCTGCCGGCCAGGTTGGCGGCAATGACGATGGCCAGACCCATCGGAACGATCCCGAGCCCGGTGGCCAGCGCGGTGTAGCCGAGCACCTGCTGCAGATACAGCACAGCGACGAACTGCCAGCCGATCGTCGCACACGCCCAGGCCAGCGCCGCGAGATTGGCGGCGCCCACGGTACCGGACCTGAACACCTCCAGCGGGATGAGCGGCGCGGACCGCCGGCGCTCGATGACGACGAAGGCGCCCAGCAGCAGCACGGCCACGACACCGGCCGGCCAGCTCTTCTCCGTCAGCGCGAACACCAGCAGCAACACGCCGCCGGTGACCGCGGCCGCGCCGGCGACGTCGAACCCCTCACGCGCCCCGGGCGGCCGAACGCCGCGTGCCAGCACCAGCGGCGCTGCGGCCAACACCAGCAGGGCGATCGGGACCGGCAGGAAGAACACCAGCCGCCAGCTGATCTCGGTCAGCAGGCCGGAAGCGATCAGCCCGGCGGTGTAGCCGGTCGCCCCGGCCAGCGAATAGACCCCCAGCGCCCGGTTGCGCTGCGGCCCCTCTGCGAAGGTGGTGGTGATGAGCGACAGCGCCGCCGGCGCGGTGAGAGCGGCCGCCACCCCCTTGATCACCCGGGTGGCCACCAGCGGCCATCCCTCCGACAGCAGCCCGCCGGCCAGACTCGCCGCCGCGAACACCGCCAGCGACAGCAGGAACACCCGGCGGCGGCCGAACAGGTCGGCGATACGGCCGCCGAGCAGGAGGAAACCGCCGTAGGCGACCGCGTAGCCGGACATCAGCCACTGCAGAGTGCTCTCCGGCAGCGACAGATCACGCCCGATGGCGGGCAGGGCCACGCCCATCAACGACAGGTCCATCGAGTCCAGGAACACCGCGGCGCACAACAACACCAGGGCCGCCTGTTGGCGGCCATTGGTTCGGGTCACGATCACTCTCCATCTGTATGCAAACAATTGGCTGACAGACGTTTGGACCGTATGCTTGCAAATCATCTGCTGTCAAACAGTCTGTTTGGAGATGGATGTGCGGTAGGCTGGCGGCTGAACGCACGAGGGAGAGTGATGGCGACAACGACCAGAACGACGGACCGTGGAACGGCGTACTTTCCCCGGCTCGCCGCCGAGCGGCTCGACATCGCGCTGTGCCGGGCCTCGGCCGCCGTGGCCCGCGCCGCAGACGTACATGCCACCGAGGAAGGGCTCGGAGTCGGGCAACACCTCGTGCTCCAGATGCTCGACGCCGTCGGCCCCTGCTCCCAGCAGACACTCAGCGAGGAACTCCGGATCGACCGCAGCGTCATGGTCGGCATCTGCGACGACCTGGAACAAGCGGGCCACGTCCGCAGGGAACGCAACCCCCACGACCGGCGCTCCTACGCCGTCACCATCACCGACTCAGGCCGCCGGCGGCTCGCCCAGGCCCAAGCCTTGATCCCGGCCTTCCTCGAGGACACCTTCCAGGCCCTCACCCCCGCCGAGCGCGGCCAGTTGAGCGCGATCCTGGCCAAACTCCTGCAGGCAGGCGCCAGCAGCCCCCGCTGACCCCCCATGTCAGTAGCCCATACGCAGGATGTGGCGCCCGCGGTCCGATCTCGTGCTACCCGCCGGGCTCCCAATGAGCAAGCGTTCTTGTCCGCGCCGGGCAATCCCATACTTCCGAGATCGACACAATCTCGGAAGTAGACTCCCAAGAGTGACTTCCGAGATTGCGCACCCCAGCCCTTCGTAGGCGCCCGGATCCGCTTCCGAGATTACGAAGCGCCGTCCGGGCGCCCGCCCCACCCGGCTGCCGCCCGCCTACGACGCCATCCTCGACGCATAC
>NZ_JBFALF010000108.1:0-3856 GCF_040656115.1 Nonomuraea sp. NPDC050202
CGGGTTTCGGAGGAGACCTCGGAGCGGCCGTTGACGACCTTGGAGACCGTCGCGGTGGAGACTCCGGCCAGCTCGGCGAGCTGGGCGATGGTGAGGGGGGACGACTCCGTGGTCATGGCGGCAGTCTAGTCACGGGGTGCGGGAAGGCGGGCGGTACCGCCTTCCCACGATCAAGGCTGCCGCGGCCCGGGGTCAGGTCCCGCGTCTGGACATGAGACGTTGCAGGAGGATGAAGACGAGCAGCAGCGCGCCGATGAAGATCTTCGTCCACCAGGAGCTGAGCGTGCCCTCGAAGCTGATGACGGTCTGGATCAGGCCGAGGACGAGCACGCCGAGGACGGTGCCGAGCAGGTATCCGCTGCCGCCGGTGAGCAGGGTGCCGCCGATGACGACGGCGGCGATGGCGTCCAGCTCCATGCCGACGGCGTGCAGGCCGTAGCCGGAGAGCATGTAGAACGACAGCAGCACGCCGCCGAGCGCGGAGCACAGGCCGCTGACGGTGTAGACGGTGATCCTGGTGCGGGCCACCGGGAGGCCCATGAGCAGCGCCGACTGCTCGCTGCCGCCGATGGCGTAGACGGCGCGGCCGAAGCGGGTGTAGTGCAGGACGTACGCCGCCGCCAGCACGACGGCGGTGGTGACGAGCACGCTGGGGGAGATCCACAGGTCGGCGAACAGGTCGATCCTGGTCTGCGCCATGGCGGTGAAGGCGCCGTCGGCGATGGGGACGGAGTCGGTGCCGATGGTGTAGCACAGGCCGCGTGCCAGGAACATTCCGGCCAGGGTGACGATGAACGGCTGGATGCCGAAATAGTGGATGATGGCGCCCATGCCGCTGCCCAGCAGCGTCCCCATGGCGAGCACGAGGGCGATGACCGCCCACCAGGGCCAGCCGGCCTGGAGCAGGCTGGCGGAGATCATCGTGGCGAGCGCGACGACGGCTCCGACGGACAGGTCGATGCCGCCGGTGAGGATGACGAAGGTCATGCCGACGGCGACCACGAGCAGGAAGGCGTTGTCGATGAAGACGTTCAGGATGATCTGGCCGGTGGCGAAGCCTTCGTAGCGGACGCCGCCGGCGAGGAACATCGCCGCGAACAGGCCGGCGGTGACCAGCACGGGGACGTACTTGCGCGGGAGGGGCCCGGCCGCGCCCAGGAGGGTGGTCATGCCGAAACCTTCAGCTTCTCGTCGGCCGCTGCCCGGGGTACGGGGCTCGGGCGGCGGCGGTGGAAGACCTTCGCGCGGAAGGCCGGGGACTGCAGCAGGCAGACGACCGTCACGACGAGCGCCTTGAACAGCAGGGTCGTCTCGGGCGGGACGCCGATGGAGTAGATGGTGGTGGTGAGCGTCTGGATGATGAGGGCGCCGAGCACGGTGCCGCCCAGGGAGAACCGGCCGCCGGCCAGCGAGGTGCCGCCGATGACGACGGCGAGGATGGCGTCCAGCTCGATCCACAGGCCGGCGTTGTTGCCGTCGGCGCTGGAGACGTTCGAGCTGATCATCAGGCCGGCGATGCCGGCGCACAGGGCACAGACGGTGTAGGCCATGACGATCACCCGGCGGGAGTCGATGCCGGCCAGCCGGCTGGCCTCGGGGTTGCCGCCCACCGACTCGATGATCAGGCCGAGGGCGAGGCGGCGGGTGAGGAAGGCCGTGACGGCCCAGATGACCGCGACGATGATGATGCCGAACGGAAGGGTGAGCCAGTAGCCGCCGCCGATCAGCTTGTAGGGGGCGCTGTTGACGGTGATGATCTGCCCGTCGGTGATGAGCTGGGCCAGACCGCGGCCGGCGACCATGAGGATGAGGGTGGCGATGATGGGCTGGACGCCCACCCCGGCCACCAGCAGGCCGTTCCAGAGACCGAGGGCCGCCGAGAGCGCCAGGGCGATTCCGTCCGCGGCCAGCACGCCGCCGATGGAGTTCTGCTCGTCGAGCCCGCTGATCCGCAGGCAGGCGAGGGCTCCGGCGATCGCGACGACGGAGCCGACGGACAGGTCGATGCCGCCGGTGGCGATGACCAGGGTCATGCCGATCGAGACCAGGATGAGCGGGGCGCCGAAGCGGACGATGTCGACGAGGCTGCCGTAGAGGTGGCCGTCCTTGATCTGGACGCTGAGGAAGCCGTCGGTGAAGGCGACGTTGAGCAGCAGCAGCGCGGCCAGGACGAGCAGTGGCCACAACAGGCGTCTCATGAGGCGCGCCCTCCGCTCGCGATGGTCTCCATGAGGCTCTCCGTGGTGAGACGGTGATCGTTGTCGAGTTCGGCCACCAGGCGGCGGTCGCGCAGCACGGCCACCCGGTGGCTGAGCCGCAGCACCTCCTCCAGCTCGGCGGAGATGAACAGCACGGCCATGCCGCCGTCGGACAGCTCGGCCACCAGGCGCTGGATCTCGGCCTTGGCGCCGACGTCGATGCCGCGGGTGGGCTCGTCGAGGATGAGCAGCCGGGGCTGGAGGATGAGCCAGCGGGCCAGCAGCACCTTCTGCTGGTTGCCGCCGCTGAGGTTGCGGATGAGCTGGTCGGGGTCGGCCGGGCGGATGTTCAGCGCGGCGATGTACCTGGTGACGAGCTCGTCCTGTTTGCCCCGTGGGATGGGGCGCATCCAGCCGCGGGCGGCCTGGAGGGCGAGGATGAGGTTCTCGCGGACGGTGAGGTCCGGGATGAGCCCCTCCGCGCGGCGGTTCTCCGAGCAGAAGGCGATGTCGTGGCTCATGGCCGCGCGCGGGCTGCGCAGGGTGGCGGGTTTCCCGCTGACGTGAATCGAGCCGGTCGCGGCGTGGTCGGCGCCGAACAGCAGCCGGGCGACCTCCGTACGCCCCGAGCCGAGCAGCCCCGCCAGGCCCACGACCTCGCCCTCGTGGATGGTCATGCTGAACGGCTCGATCGCCCCGGCCCGGCCCAGCCCGCGCGCCTCGACCAGCGGGTGGTCGAACGCCCTGGCCTCGCCGTGCAGCCGCTCCAGCTCGGCCAGCTCCTGGCCGATCATCTTGGCGACCAGCTCGACCTGCGGCAGCTCCTCGGTCAGGAACTCGCCGATGAGCCGCCCGTTGCGCAGGATGGTCATGCGGTCGGAGATCTCGTAGATCTGGTCGAGGAAGTGGGAGACGAACAGGATGGCGATGCCGTCGTCCTTGAGCCGCCGCATGACCTGGAAGAGCTGGGCGACCTCGCCGGCGTCCAGGCTGGAGGTGGGCTCGTCGAGGACGAGCACCTTGGCCTGGATGTCCACGGCGCGCGCGATGGCCACCATCTGCTGGATGGCCAGCGAGTACGACGACAACGAGGCGGACACGTCGAGGTCCAGGTCGAGGCGGGCCAGGATGCCGGCCGCGCGGCGGCGCATCTCCTTCCAGAGGATGCGTCCCCGGCGGCGTGGCTCGCGGCCGATGAAGATGTTCTCGGCCACCGACAGGTTCGTGCAGAGGTTGACCTCCTGGTAGACGGTGCTGATGCCCGCCTGCTGGGCGGCCAGGGGGCTGGAGAAGGACACCCCGGTGCCCTCCAGCTCGATCTGACCCTCGTCGATGTCGTGGACGCCGGTCAGCACCTTGATCAGGGTGGACTTGCCGGCGCCGTTCTCTCCCATCAGCGCGTGCACCTCGCCCGGCAGCAGCCGGAAGTCGACGCCATCGAGTGCTTTCACGCCGGGGAACTGCTTGCTGATCCCGGTCATCGTCAGGACCGGGGCGGACACGGTCATGGACCCCCTCCAACGAGAAACCGGACCGGCCCCCGCCGGCCCGGCATCTGCGCGATCAGTACTGGCGGGTGGACAGGACCTGCTTGGCCTGCTCCTGCGTGAACGTGGTCTCCTCGGTCACCACCCGGGCGGGCACCTGCTCGCCCTTGA
>NZ_JBFALF010000109.1:0-3521 GCF_040656115.1 Nonomuraea sp. NPDC050202
GGCGCCCGGCCGCTGCGGCGTACGATCCAGCGCGAGCTGGAGGACTCGCTGTCGGAGAAGATCCTCTACGGCGAGCTCCGGCCCGGCCAGGTCGTCAAGGTCACCGTCGACGATCTGGGGCTCGTCTTCACCAGCGAGAGCGCGCTCGCCCCCATGGACGACGCCGACAGCGGGGAAACCGCCGCCGCCGGCGGGGAAACCGGCAATTCATGCACAGCTCATCTCTTCACCTGATAACCAGAGCTGGAATGAATCGGCGCATCTATTCCAGGGCAACATTCAGGGCCATTCATAAGGTAAAGTAAAGAAACCGAGGACTTATCGAGCGTTGGCATTCAGGTCGGCGACGCCCCCGGCGAACCACCACCGGCCCTTCGGAGGGCCCGGACAGGCCAGGCGCCCCATGACGTCGATCCCTCCTTCTCGGCCCGCACCACTCAGCTCCGCCTCATCGGCGATTCCTCGGGTCTCCTCCGCGCCACGGCTCAGCCTCCACCCGGTGCCGGACCGGCAGGCCGTGATGGACGGGGCCGGCGAACGGCCAGCTCCGGCGTGACCCCACGTGCGTCTGCCGGCCGGATCGAGCGGTTCAGGGCACCGCCCGCTCTGGCGGCGGAGGACCGATCTCCGGCCGGCAGGCATCCCGTCCGTTCCGGCTTCTCCAGTGAGGAGACCTCCATGACCGCCATCGACTCCGCCCCACTCGGCGAACCGGGCACCGCAGCTCCGACTCTTGTGCATCTGTCGGGGGACATCGACCTCTTCACCACGGCCCGGCTGCGCCAGCGGCTGATCAACGTCCTCGGCTCCAGCACCGGCCTGCTCGTCCTGGACCTGTCCCAGGTCACCTTCTGCAGCACCGGCGGGCTCGGGGTGCTGATCGGCGTCCAAGGCCGCGCCCGGGCCCGGGGCATCACGCTCGCCCTCACCGGAGTTCCGCCGCGCGTCGCCCGGCTGCTGCAGATCAGCGGGCTGGACCGCCGCTTCCCGATCAGAACGTGACCGGCATGCCGGCCCTCGCCGCCTCGCCGCGCTGAGCCGTCTCCCCGCGCTGAGCCGTCTCGCCGCGCTGAGCCACCTCCCCGCGCTGAGCCACCCGCGCCCAGCCATGACGGATTTTCGCCGTCCCGCAGGCCCGGCGCGCTTCGAGCCAGTAAGGGGTAGGCCGGAGAAATGAAATCCGCGTCACGGGGTAGGGGCCGTTTCCCCTATCAGATATCCACGACGGCGCGGTGAGCCATTTCCTGTGAAACGACCACGGCGCGCGATCACGGTCGCGTCCCCCGGCCTTCCGGCCCGGCCATGAGGGCGGCCCAGCGCTGGGCCGGCCGGCTGGCGGCCTGCTGGAAGCGAGCCAGGAGCCGGCATGCCTGGCTGGATCACACGGTGCGGGCCCTGATCCGCTACGACAAGGCCGACGCCGGCCGGCTGGCGGCCGCCCTCACCTACTACGCCTTCTTCGCCACCTTCGCCCTGGCCCTGCTGGGGTTCGCCGTCCTCAGCCGCGTCCTGGACCAGCCGGCGGTGCTGACCGAGATGCAGCGCTACCTGAGCGACACCTTCCCGCGCCTGGACGTCCAGGCGCTTCGCGACGCCGGAGGAACGGCCGGGCTGGTGGCCTGCGTGGTGCTCCCGCTGACGGGCCTGTTCTGGATGGACACGCTCCGCTCGGCGACCAGGGCGATCTGGCGGCTGGAGGAGTATCCGGGCGGCTTCTTCCTGCGCCAGCTCATCGACCTGGGCATCCTGGCAGGGCTCGGGGTGCTGCTCTCCCTGTCGCTCGCCGTCGCCTTCGCCGCCGAATGGGTGCTGACCTGGCTCGCGGTGAACACCGTGGGCGTGCAGGCCGCCCCCGCCCAGTGGGTGCTGTCCGTGGCGGCGTTCGTGCTGGGATTCGGGGTCAACACCTTGCTGGCCATGGCCCTGCTCACCGCGCCACCACGGCTGCACTTACCGCCGCGCCGCGTGATCGGGCCGGCGCTCGTCATCACGATCGGCCTGGAGATCCTCAAGACCATCGGCCAGGCCCTGCTCAACCTCACCGCCGCCAACCCCGCCTACCAGGTCGTCACCGGAGCGGTGGCGATGCTGCTCTTCCTCAAGGTGCTCAACCAGCTCATCCTGTTCGCCACCGCGCTGGCGGCCACCAGCACCACCGGAGCCGTCACCGACCTGGCCGACCGGGCAGATCCGCCGTGACCTCGGGATGGGTTCGACGGTCGCGGTTCGCGCGACGGGGCTGGCCGGCCGCGCCCGTTCACCTGATGACGTTCGAGGCCCTCTCGCCGGGTGCGGGCCCGGTGGCGGAGCTGATGGGTTCCAGCCAGCCGAGCCGCTCCGCCAGGCGCTGGGCGCTGTCGATGACGGTGGCGATGTGGGAAGAGGGGTTGTCCTGGTGCCACAGCAGGGACCAGGGATAGTGCGTGGCGGGCTCGGTCAGGGGCCGCCAGGTGGTGCCCGGCCGGTTGGAGGTGCGGAAGGAGGAGGGGACGCAGTACACGCAGCGGTGCTGGAGGACGAGGTCGGCGGCGGCGCGGCTGCTCTGCACGGTGCCCTCGTAGACGGTGGGCGCGAACCCGGCAGAACGACACAGCGTGATGACGAACTGGTTGAGCTCCGGGGTCTGCGACTCCTCGCCGAGGAGCAGGTACTCCTCGGAAAGGGCGGCGACGGGTACGCCGTCGAGTTCGGCGAAGTGGTGCTCGTCGGGCACCAGCACGCCGAGCGGGTCGAGCCTGACCAGCTTGGCGGCGACGTCGGCCGGGGCCTGGGAGGCATGTCCGATGGCGACGTCCAGGCGGCCGTCGGCCAGTTGCCGGTACTGCTCGGTGGTGCCCGCCTCGACCTGGTGGATCGTGATGCCGGGATGGGTGTGCTGGAGCTCGCGCAGGATCTGCGGCATGGTGTCGTAGCCGGCGTCGATGATGCCGGCGCGCAGCGTGGGCGCGGACGTGGCGGCGTTGCGCGCCGCCTGCGCGGCCCGGCCCACGTGGTCGAGGATCTGCCGGGCCTCGACGAGGAGGGCGGCGCCCGCCGGGGTGAGGTCGACGTGGTGGGTGCTGCGGTCCAGCAGCCGCACGCCCAGCTCGCGTTCCAGCCGCTGGATCTGCTGGCTCAGCGCGGACTGCACGATGTGCTCGCGTGCGGCCGCCCGGCCGAAATGCAGTTCCTCGGCCAGCGTTACGAAATAGCGCAATTGACGCAACTCCACGCCCGCCACCCCTGCCCATCCAGGCGGCGCCTATCCGGGTCCTCGCTCCCACTCCAGGTAACTGGTGGTGGCGTGGACCCGTGGAGGAACGTCGGTGTCACTCGCCGTGCCGGACCGGCGCGGGGGCCGCGACACCGGCCCCCTCGTCGCGGGGCCCGGTCATGGGCCCGGACGTGGGCCTCGGTCGTCCGCTGACGGCATCGGAGACCGGGCGCGGGCTTGCCGCTGCGGGGCGGCGCGGCGGCGTTGGATGCGCTCCTCGTCCGGCCAGTGCACGTTGCTCACCCAGCCGAGCCGCTCGAACAGTCCG
>NZ_JBFALF010000110.1:0-3470 GCF_040656115.1 Nonomuraea sp. NPDC050202
GGCCGGCCGGGAAGCACGCCCGCCCAACTCGTCAAAGTCGGATTCGTCGCCCAGGGGACCCCCGTCTACGCCGGCCTGACCGTCGCCGAACATCTGCGGCTGGGAGCGCGGCTCAACCCCCGCTGGGACCACGGCCTGGCGCGGGAACGCATCGCGCGGCTCGGCCTCCTCCCCGCACATCGGGCGGGCAGGCTGTCAGGCGGCCAGCGCGCCCAGCTCGCCCTCACCCTGGGCCTGGCCAAACGCCCCGACCTGCTGATCCTGGACGAGCCCGCGGCCTTCCTCGACCCGCTGGCCCGGCACGAGTTCATGCAGCACCTGACGGAGGCCGCCGCCGAGCACCGGCTGAGCGTGGTGCTCTCCTCCCACCTGGTCTCCGACGTGGAACGGGCCTGCGACTACCTGGTCGTGCTCGTCGACTCCCGCGTCCAGATCGCCGGGAGGAACACCAGTCCTTCACCGACACCCCGCTGCTGTCCGACGCTCTCGGCATCACGCCCCTTGCCGGCGTGCTGTCCGCGGCGCGCGCCGCCGAGCTCACCCGCGCCTATGTGGCGGCCTTCCTCGACCAGCACCTGAAGGGCAAGCGGCAACCCCTCCTGGACCAGCCGTCCTCGCGCTACCCCGAGGCAAAATTCTGCCCGGGAAGCTGCGCTCCGTCCTGAGGCCCGGCGGTCCCTGAACCGCACCAGGTCGACCATCCGCCGGTGCAGCACCTCAGGCGCAGCGGCATGGCCCCCAGCCCCACACCGAGGATTTCCGCGGCGAGCCCCAGCGCCTTCTCCAGATGCTGGAGCCACCCGCTAACGGGACTTTTCGTTCTGATGCTCGTCATGCCCCGTAACGAGATGACCAGGCTCGTTCGCGGCAAAGACGGATGGACGCCGCCTTCGCGCGTGGATGGCTCAAGTCACGCGCCGACCCCCCAACAGATCCTCCCGCTCGACCGCTTCAAGTGCCGGGAGTGGCTCATCAGACCGGACCCGCTGGCGTCGTATCCACAGGAGGACGGAGGTTTCATCCCGGACGCCTACGGCATACCGGAAATATACTGGGATGTGCTCCAATTTCACCCCGAAGCGCGAAAGCCGAAACTTCGGGACGGAGAGCACATGCGAAGGTTCACAAAGATCGCGGCCATTACCATGGCAAGCCTGGCAACGGCAGGAACGGGGCTGATGGCCGCCCCTACCGCTGCAAGCGCTTCCCCAGCCTGCACCACGAGGATCGAGCGCGGCTATAACCCCGACAGAGGATGGGCCATGTGCGCCACTGGCACGTATTGGGTGGTAATCGACTGCAAGGTATCCTCCTCCGCGGCAATGGCGACCAGATATCACGGCTCTATCACGAGCGGGGGCAAAAAGACGTGGGAGGCATGCACAAGCGCCAAGCCCTACATGAGTTACGTGACCTACACTCACTTCGTTCCCTAGGAATTCACCGAAGCTCGGACAGATAGGTCGGCAGGATCGGCTGGCCGGCATGGCGGGACGCCGTCCCGCTCCAGATGGCGACGCATATCGAAACAGCACATACCGCCGCCCAGGAGCGGTCCCACGATCTGCCGGGGCCGTCGCTGAACGACCCGGCTCATCCGTTCGGCGACGTCCGCGGGTCCGACACAGTAATGGTGGACAGTGCCGGGATGCGCTTGGCGCGGTAACGGCGGATGCCGAAGGTGTGATGCTCCACCTCGGCGGCCAGCAGGACGTCGGCGACGCGGCCGGGCACCCTCTGGACGAGAGCCGCGAAGTCGTGACGCCCGCCAGGGGGTGTGTGCGGACACGGCGGAACTGCCACATGGGCCTCGGTTGCCCAGCGCCGTGTCCCAGGACGATCCACTCGTCGCGAGTCGGGCGACTGACGTTCCGCCTGGATGTTCAGCAAGGAGAACAGGGTCTCGACGGGGCGAGGGCCCTGTGGTTGTTGAAGGATGTACAGGCGGAGCCCGTTCCTCTTCGTATGAGACGGGTTGTTACACAGTCCGGGCGCCTTTACAAAGCAAATTCACGCGTGGGCAGGTTCCGCGCGATGGTGAGCGCCTCGTACTCGTCCCGCTCCAGCTCATGGGGGCTGCGCTTCGTGCGTTCCAGTGTCAACTTCACCAGCGCAATATGGTTCTCGCTCGGCAGAGAGCCCCTGATTGGTTGAGGGCGTATGAGAACCGAGTGGCGTGATTGGAGAGAGCTCCCGGCGATCGTGAGATTCGACGTCGCGCCGGGCGCACTTCCGCATGAGCCGTGGCGGCCCCATGAGTTGTCGGCCGCCTTGGAAGCGGTGGCTGCGTGCGCTCTGCAGTTGACGCCCTCGCCGATCGGCGGCCTGCCAACGCTGAGCGAGCAGATGGCGGCAGCCACACATTGGGCCGTGACAACTGGAACCATCGCAGTGCCTGTCTGACTGCGCCGGTGAGCAGGCCGGCGCGCGTCAACGCGGCTGAGTGGTGGGGTGTGCCGGCTGGGTGGCTGCCAGGCTGGCCAGGAGCTTGAGCCGCTCTTCTGAGGTGCTGCCCGGTTCGGCGGTGTAGATGGTGAGGCCGTACACCGTCCGGCTGGACACGGGCAGGTCGAGGGACTGGTAGGTCAGCTTCAGGTCGCCGACCTGCGGGTGCCACAGCTGCTTGCTGCCGTCGTGGCGGATACGCACGTCGTGGACCGCCCACTGGTTGCGGAACTCGGTGCTGAGCGTGGACAGCTCACCGACGAGGTCGCGCAGGGCCCGGTCGTGGGGGTCGCGGCCGGCCTCGGCGCGCAGCAGCGCGGCGCTGACGGCGGCGGCCTCGTCCCAGTCGACGAAGAACTGCTGGGAGTCCGGGTCGAGGAAGACGTAGCGGGCGAGGTTGGCGCGGCCGTTCCGTGTGGTGGCGGGGCTGTCGAAGACCGGCGCGAGTAGGGCCCGGGCCAGCGCGTTGCAGGCGACGAGGTCCTGGCGGTCGTTGCGTACGAACGCCGCCGACATCGTCATGGAGTCCAGCAGCCACTGGACCCGCGGCGGGACCTGGACGTCCTTGCGGCGCGAAGGCGCGCGGCGGGCGGGCCGGGCGGCGTGGGCCAGGTCGAACAGGTAGGTGCGTTCGTCCTGGTCCAGGCGCAGGGCCTGGGCCACCGCGTCGAGCACCTCCTCGGACACGCCGCTGATGTGGCCCTTCTCCAGCCGGGTGTACCACTCGGTGCTCACGCCGGCCAGCACCGCGACTTCCTCCCGGCGCAACCCGGGAACCCGGCGCCGGCCGCTGGTGGGCAGCCCGACCTGCTCGGGGGTGAGCTTGGCGCGCCGGGTGGCGAGGAAATCCCGGATCTGTTCGCGGTGGTCGGGCCGGTCGTCCATGCCCTCCACGGTAGTCGCAGGGTTCGCGCAGGTGGCGGTGGCAAGGGGGTTGAGCTTGTCCCCCTATAAACGCGCTCTGCCTCGTGCGTGGCCAGGCGGGTTTCCTGGGATCAGCACATCGAACGCGACCTGCGAGACGG
>NZ_JBFALF010000111.1:0-2598 GCF_040656115.1 Nonomuraea sp. NPDC050202
TGCCGGGCAAAAGACTCAGCCGCTCCGCCTAAGGGCGCTCAGTAGACGCTGTCGTCTGCCCCATGGGCAGGTTGGGATTTCTGCCAAGTACGATGTACCAGCGATCAGAGTCCTTCGACACATCAACAGTGTCGTTAAAAAGACCATCCGCCCACACCCCGGAAATGAAGACCCTAGCATACTTGGGCGAGATCTCGCTCCGAATATCCACTGATGTGAGTTTGATAGCCTTACCGCCATCAGTACGGAGTAGCTGCTCTATTTCGGTTGTGGCTTCGTTATTCGGGGGAATCAGCCGAGCGATCGCCTTGTGATCGGTGCGATTTAGGCCGTCGATGTATCTTTCGATGGCGCCTTGCGCGCTGGGTGCGCCCCTTTCCGCGGCTGGCTGTGTCGTTGTGCATGCAGCAGTTAAAGACAAGCACCCGACTAGGATCATAGTGATCGCCAGCCGGGTGCCACGTCGCATCCTGGTCATACTCTAGAGTCTACGTTCTGTGGGCGTACCATGTCCCATTAGGGTACGCAGCGATTACGCTGGTAAGAGGTTTGTCCTTCGTATCGTTGGAGTGATACGTCATATACTGCTCGTCAACCTCACCGTCACCACCCAGCCCGACATCCGTAACGAACATCGAGTGACTAATGTTGCCGTCGCTGTCCGTGTCGACCTGAAGAACATCCGCGATAGCCATATCCCGGACATGCGAGAGAGCGGCTACGCGTCCAGAGTGAGTTCTAGCAAACTGCATCCAGTTATGCGCCGCAGCCCAGGTGTACGTAGTTGCGAACGTTCCGAGAGAATTGTACCACCAATTGCTCGGGTGAGTTCGATCGCTGACGGGATATGCGCCTGCCGTTTCCCATCCGCCGGCAATCATGATCTGCGAGATAAAGTTCGTGCAGTCGCCGCCCTGACCACCGTATGTGCGATAATCAGTATTGTAAGTGCTCCAATGGCGATAGGCGTATGTGATCATGGCTTCGTAGTCATAGTTCAGCGCATTGTTGGGTGACCTGTATCCCGGTGCGAGCTTGTCAACTCGTACGGCAGTTTTCGGTTGCTCTACGCTACTTGCACCCTTCGGTGCTTCTGAGGGGCGCGCTGCTGGAGCCGGGGTCTGTGGATATGTGTCTGGCGGAATCCCATCGATGGATAGTTGGGGGATCGCGTCCGCCAACTCCCAGTGGCCAGCCTTGTTTACCAGCTCAAAACTATGCCGCAGCTGGTACTCCTCAGCCTGGGGTCCCCCAGAGAGCACACGCGCGAAGTACAGCTTGGTGTGCTCTGTGAGCGCCACTGCAGCCTTGTCGTCACCATGCACCACTTGTGCGTTAGCGATGGAGACTTCGGCGCGTTTATGCCCTCCGTTGACGGAGCGCAGCAGAGTTCTGCGGTCATCGATTGCTTGGGCGTCGGCCCTCAGCCGTTCTGCCAGTGCGGAGCTGACAGGGGCGCTTGTAAGTGCGCTTTGTCCTTGGATGGTCGAGGAGGCTGTGAGCCTCTGCGCGCGGTCCTGCAGGTATTTCTGCACTACACCTATTAGGACGGCGTCATCCGTACTGTTTTGAGACGTCGATGCGTGGGCAGGCGCGACGCCTAATAAGGCGAGAATTATGGCGACGATTATACTGGTACGGAACCACTTTGACATGAACAGATCCTCCTCAAGGAGCAAGCTTGCTTTCTGTGAACTCGGCTTCCGAGGCACAAGATATGTCACAGGTCGGGCTGTATAGCTGGCACCCTGGGGGCACTTGCGGGTTTACTGCCTGAATCATGTTGTGGTCAATTCCTTTAAGAGATATAGATCAACCGCCTATCTCGCGTCAACACCTGGTTGTTAGGTCGCCCCCCAGGCTGCTCTTGAAGGCGATGGTCATAGTTTCCGATATGGCCGGTGTTCTAGCAGGTGGACGGACAGCCAGACCCGTCACCATGGCGCTTGCTGCTCAGCGTCGAAGTGTGATGCAGATCACAAAGCAGGCAGCCCTTAGGGCACTCGGCGATATGATCGGAATCGACGCCAGTTGCGTTGAGTCAGTGGTGACCGAGCTGCACATGGCGTGTTCCCGACGCGTCGGTGGTTCCAGGCGAGATCGCGAATGGCTCGCGCTCAAAGCCTCCCCAACGACAGATTGCGTTGCTCTGATTCTGTGCCACCTCGGGCATGCTTCAGCCACGCGAGCGCCGCAGATGACCATTCGGTCGTTCGTACGTAGTGATAGCTCGTCGGGAGCACTGGAGGGCCTCGAAGCACGGAGTTGGCCAAAGAACAGGCCACCACCGACGGGCGGTGGTGGCCTGCATGGCGAGATCAGCCGAACTCAACCTCGTTTCGTGCACGCTCCCAGACATGCAGGCCGACGGGGCGAATCTCGGTCGCATCGCGGAAGCAAGCGGGGTAGAGCAGGTTCTCTGGGGCATCGCCGTTGGGCACGCTGCGGTCAGGTATAGCCAGAGCGGGCACCTCGACAACGACCCGCCACTCGGCGGGACCGCATTGACCCTGGACTGTGCCTGGTAGCCACGGCCACGAGTCGCGATCGTCGTTCTGGTCATCGTGTAGCGGATACCTGACGAGAACAGGGGTGTCC
>NZ_JBFALF010000112.1:0-2570 GCF_040656115.1 Nonomuraea sp. NPDC050202
TCGGTGAGGTCTCCACGCGCCATGGCGAAGGGGTACCAGGATCGCCGGCCAAAGCGCAGCAAATCCCTCTGATCTCAACTCCGTACAGGCCCTAGCCGTGGAGCAACGGGCCGCGGGCGTGTTCAACATCGTCGACGACGACCCGGCCCCCGCCCGCGAGTGGCTGCCCTACCTGGCAGCGTGCGCGGGCGCCAAGCCCCCGATGCGGATCCCCGCCTGGCTGGCCCGGCCGCTGGCCGGAAGGACGGCGGTGATGATGATGACCCAGGGGCGCGGCTTCTCCAACGCCAAGGCCAAGCGGGAGCTCGGCTGGCAGCTGCGCTACCCCTCCTGGCGGCAGGGCTTCAAGGAAGAACTGTCCTGATCCCGCCGGGGCATGCAGGGGCCCGGCACGGGTCACGCGATACGCAAGCAAGGAGAGGGAGACCTCGTGATACTCGTAACCGGTGGCACCGGAAACGTCGGTGCCGACATCGTGGACCAACTGCTCGACGCGGGGGAAAGGTACGCGTCATGACGCGTGATCCCAGCGGCCGTTCCTTCCCGGGCGGCGTCGAGGTCGTGACCGGCGACCTGACCCGGCCGGAAACCCTGCCGGAGGCGCTGTCCGGTGCCGACCGGGCATTCCTGTTTCCCGTCTTCGACGGGGTCGACGGCTTTCTTGCAGCGGCGCGGAAAGCCGGCCTGAGGCACGTCGTGCTGCTGTCCTCCTCGACCGTCACGTTCCCCGAACTGGGCTGGGTCGGCGGGCAACACCTCCGGCTGGAGCGGGCCGTGGAAGCCTCCGGGCTTCCGCGGACCTTCGTACGTCCCGGCGCGTTCATGACCAACGATCTCGTGTGGGCACCGCAGATCATCGACGGCGGAGTCGTCCGCGGTGTGTACGGCGACGCCGGACTGGCCCCGGTCGACTCCCGCGCCATCGCCGCGGTCGTCGTACGCGCGCTCCTTGACGAGCGGATCGGAGAGGCATACATGCTCACCGGCCCGCAGTCGCTGACCCCGGTCGAGCGCGTGCGGATCACCGCGCAGACGATCGGGCGCCCGTTGCGGTTCGAGGAGCAGCCCCGCGAGCAGTTCCAGAAAGAGATGCTCCGCCACGGGATGCCAGCGCCAGTGATAGCCGAGCTCATGGACGGGCTCGCGGTGAGGGGCGGCAAGAACGACCCGGTGCTGCCGACGGTGGAGGAGGTGACCGGGCGACCGGCCTTCACATACGCGCAATGGGTCGCGCACCGCGCTGCCGCCTTCGGCTCGGCACCCGCCTGACCACGGCTGCCCGGCCACGCACTCTCGTGCGTGCGCGGCCGGGCCCAGTGGCAGGCGGGGACAGCCGGGCCATCGAAGCCGAAGGGTGACCGGCTCACCAGCGGCGGGCGGCCGTCCTCGCCTCCGCGCCCAGGAAGGCCACGCGGCCAGGCAGGGGTGGATGTCAGTTCTGGGGCCGGCGGGCCCGGTTGGTCTCGCGGACGACCGCCCAGGCGTCGGCCACCGGGCCCAGGTGCCGCAGCTTGTCGGGGTTGATCACGGCTCGGATGGTCTGGATCTGCCCGTCCGAGATGTCGAGGGTCAAGGTGTTGACGATCCTGCCGTCCCGGTCGCGGAAGATCGCGCCTGGCTGGCCGTTCACCTCGTGCGGCTCCACGAGGCCGCCGATCAGGATGAACCGTGCGACGAACGCGGCCAGCATCCGGGCCACGTTCTCGGCGCCGAAGACGCCCGTGCCCCACAGCGGAGCCTTGCCGCCGCTGTCGCCGACCATCTGCACGTCGGCGGCCGGCAGCTCGCGCAGCCCGGCCACGTCGCCTTCGCGGAAGGCGGCGAAGAAGCGTCCCGCCAGTTCCTCCCGCTCCTGGCGATCGGCGGCGAAGCGGGCGCGGCCGGCGTCCATGTGGCGGCGTGCTCGTACGGCGAGCTGGCGGCAGGCCGCCTCCGAACGGCCGACCGCGGCGGCGACCTCGCCGAAGCCGAACCCGAACACCTCGCACAGCACGAAGACCGCCCGCTCCAGCGGGCTGAGCCGTTCCAGCAACAGCAGGGCCGCCATCGACACCGTGTCGGCCGCTCCGCCGAGCGCTCGGGGTCCTCGTACGGGTCGGCCAGCAGCGGCTCAGGGAACCACTGCCCCGGCATACTCCTCCCGCCGCATGCGTGCCGAGCGCAGCACGTCGATCGCGATTCGCGACACCATGGCCGACAGGAACGCCTTGGCCGACGCGGGCCGGGTCGGGCAGGCCCCGTAGCGCAGCCAGGTCTCCTGGACGGCGTCCTCGGCCTCGCTCACGCTGCCCAGGATCCGGTAGGCGATGGAGAACAGCAGCGGCCGTAGCTCCTCGAACTCCCGGGTCCGGCTCACGCGGGCTCCTTCCTGCTGCCGTGCCGCCAGGGCCGGCAGAGCACCCGCCGCGCCTCGTGGCGCCGCTCCCTCAACGCCGCCCCGGCCTTTCCGGCCTCATCGGCCATGAACTCCCGCACGGTCACGTCCACGGACGTGGTGTATGAATCGATCTTCGCGTGATCCTGTTTCTGCAGGTTAAGCGGTAAGTGTCTGCGGGAGCGGGTTCTGAGCT
>NZ_JBFALF010000113.1:0-2385 GCF_040656115.1 Nonomuraea sp. NPDC050202
TCGGTGAGGTCTCCACGCGCCATGGCGAAGGGGTACCAGGATCGCCGGCCAAAGCGCAGCAAATCCCTCTGACCTCAACTCCGTACAGGCCCTAGCGCGAACTCTTCGTGACGGAAACCGTTCGATTCTCTACACCTGGAGCCCCAGGCCAATTTCAACGGTGAGCAGGGGGAGCGCGGCCGTTGGCACATGTTGTTGATCCGTTCCAGAAGGCAGACCTGTGAGGCCGTTGACCGATCGCGCCTGGCCTCCCGATCCCGCCTCTCCTCGTGTCGGCCCTTCGGCTCCCACCGAACTGCGGCTCAAACGGTACCGAGAAGTAACCTCGGCTTTCCCGCTCGGGGGGGATCGTTCACTATCTGGTGGTGGATGCAATCCTGGTCACGGCCGTTTCGGCGATCACTTCCTTGGCAGTGAGCCTGATCACCCTCTACGTTGGTGGCCTACAGCGCCGTCGTGACATCGAACGGGCACGACAAGCGGAAATCCAGAGGGGATACCTGAACCCGCTCCGTTTTCACACCAGCGAGGTTCACCACCGTCTGGACGAGATTCTGCGCGCTGTGGAAGCGGACGACGACGACCGCAGGCGAGCGCTTGACGCTGTCGAGACCCCCGCTGATGTCTCCACGAAGCCCGCCGAATGGCTCACCGGCCATGGGTGCTATCTCACATCCACCGTGTACCTGACGGTGTGCCTCTTCTGTTGGATAGAGCGAGTCCGCCGCGAAATCCCCTATCTCCGACTTCAGGGGAAGGACGACACCGTTCTCACAGGGCTCCTGCTTCAGGTACAGAGGGCCTTTCTTAAGGATCTCGGTGTCTACTACGTCCTGCAGACCAGTATCGGCGAGGACATGTGGTTCCAGGATGAGGGGCGGCTATACACCTACCGAGAGTTCTGCCAGCGCCTCTCCGACCCGGACACCCGCATCTGGTTCGATCGGGCTTTCCTCTACTTTCTCGAGACGGCGCGCAATCAGAAGATAGATCGGGTGTCGGAGGCCGTCGAGGCGACCCGAGTTCTGGGATCCTTCCTTGACAACGTGGTAGCTGGTGGAAGCTCGCTCAATCGCAGCCAGAACCATGCCTTAGCGTAGACATCGCGACCCACACGTTCTCCCACGCTGGCGTGTGTTCTGGTCGCTTGAAGGCGTTGTCGTCCTCTGCCGGGCAGCCCGGCCAGCGCACGTCATCCAAGCGACAAAACTGAGCGGCGTGCGCGGATGGATGACAGACACGGCGAGTCGCGGAGCTCGAAACCGTCACCACTCCTCTTGCCTACGGCGGTGGCCAGGTGTAAGACGTTGGGACACGGTGAGGAACTCCACCATGAAAAGCAGCGCCTGGCGATCACACTCACGTCCGCCACGTCCTGCTCGACCGCGGCCTTGGTGCTAGCCACGCTGGTTCTCAAACGCCTGCCGCCCAGCGGCGCGATCAGATCAACAGGACACGGACGGGCGCATGGATGCGGAGCGCGACCCCTTGCGCCTGGTGGCCGAAACCCACCTGAGAGAGTTCGATGCCATCCGCCGCGAGATCGAGCTGCGCCTGCAACACCGCGAACGGATGATGACCTACTTCTTCGTGTTCACCGGCGCGGTGCTCGCCTCCCAGGCATCTTCGACAAATTGACCACAATTCGCAGCCTCTTCGCTGGATGCCCGATCATCTACCTGCTGATTGGTTTCGGCCTGCTGTGGTTTCCTGTCGAAACGGTGATGTCCTTCAGTTACATGCGGCAGATGGGCCGCTACGTCAACGACGTGTTGTCGCCGAAGCTGGCCGCGATCAGCGAGTCCCCGGAGAACGAGACCCGGTACGGGCGCGAATACCGAAGGTGGCAGGAGGCGAACATCTCATCGGATCTCCGCGGCCAGCTGCGCTGGGAGGCATATCTGAAAGAAACGAAGCCGTACGCGTATCCCTACTTCGGCCTTTCGGTCTTCTCTGCAATTCGCTTTCTCATCCTCTTCTGGCCCACGTTCTCCACCATCGCACTGTACGCGGCCGCCCGCCTGAACGCGGCGACACCTGCATGGTGGGTCTTGCTCGCAGAAGGCTCGATCCTGGCGGGCATAACGTTCGCGTTCGTCGTTGCTCTCATCCGAACGATAGGCACCAGGTAGTTACCCAGGCGACTCCCCCATCGGATCCGAGATAACGAAACTTACCCCTGCGGTGAACGGTCGCCGGTTACTCGGCGAGGATCTCCACACGGAACGTGCCAGCGATTCCTGTGGAATCAACGCCAGATAGCCGTGAAAGTCACACCCCAACCCTTCGCAGGCGCCCGGATCCGCTTCCGAGATTACGAAGCGCCGTCCGGGCGCCCGCCCCACCCGGCTGCCGCCCGCCTACGACGCCATCCTCGACGCATAC
>NZ_JBFALF010000114.1:0-2167 GCF_040656115.1 Nonomuraea sp. NPDC050202
GGTGTTGGGTCGAGTCCGGGCGCGGTGCCTGGATTGCTCCAGGTCCGTTTCCCGGACCCGCCCGCCGAACCCGGCGTGCGACTCTCACCGCACCGGGCTCTCCACGAGATCATGCCGTTGGGCGGGTGTGGTCAGGGCTGTCGGCCAGGGTGACGGAATCTTGGTTCCTCGATAGCGATAGCGAGTCACCGGAACCGATGCGATCTTGAACAGTTCGACCCCGTCGAAGGCGATGGGTTGCCATCTCCGTGGGGTGCGCAGCCATCGCTGGATGGCTCTCCATGTCATGCGGTTGCGCTGCATCACCCAGTTGATCACTCGCCACCAGATGAAGTTCTGCAGGTGGGAGAAGGTGTGCTTGGCGACCGCGTGCTTGAAGTAGTTAGCCCATCCCCGCTGGATGTAGTTGATGCGTACCAGCGTTTCCCTGTAGCTCAGATGTGACAATCTGCGGGTCAGCGACTTGATCTTCCGTTTCAGCGCCTGGACCGGCTTGTCGGCGATGAACGTGTAGACGTGCCACTTGTTCGTTCCTCGCTTGCGGCGCCAGATGATGTGGAACCCGAGGAAGTCGACCCCGTCGGCAAGGTGGACGATCCTGGTCTTGCTCTCCGACAGGCGAAGACCCATCGGTGCCAGGACCTCACTCACCTGGTGACGCAGTTGTTCGACGTGCTCGGCGGTGCCGTGGACCAGGATCAGGAAGTCATCCGCGTAGCGGACGAGCTGCCAGGTCGCCAGCCCCTGGGCGCGTCTGTTCCTGCGCTGCTGACTGTCGCCCGCCGCTGCCCACTGCTCGACGAAGAAGTCGTCCAGCACCGACAAGGCGATGTTGGCCAGCAAGGGTGAGAGGATGCCGCCCTGTGGCGTGCCGGAGGTGGTCTCGTTCCGCTGGCCGAGCTCGGTCATGATCCCGGCTTTGAGGAACGTCTTCACCAGGGCGAGCACGCGCTTGTCCTTGACCCGTCGGCGCACCCGGTCCATCAGGGCCGTGTGGTCGATCCGATCGAAGCACGCCTCGATATCCGCATCCAGCACCCACCGGTAACCGGCGGTGGCCAGATGATGGATCTCGGCGATCGCGTCGTGCGCACGCCGGTTCGGCCGGAAACCGTAGGAGCACGGACGGAAATCCGCCTCGAAAATCGGTTCCAGGACCAGTTTCAGCGCCGCCTGCACCACCCGATCTGTGAGGGTCGGGATTCCCAGCCGGCGAAGCTTGCCGCCGGTCTTGGGGATCATCTTCTCCCGCACCGGTAACGGCCGGAACTGGCCGGCCTTGAGCAGGGAGCGAATGTGGTTCAGCAGCGCCTCGGCTCCGGCCATCCGGACGTGGATGATGGTGATGCCATCCACTCCGGCGGTCCGGGCTCCGGCATTTCCTGCGACCCGTTCCAGCGCCATCACCAGCGTGGCCGGGTCGCAGACGAAGTTGAACACATCGTCAAACCGGAAGCCGTGATCGGCTACCGCCCAACGGTGCAGCTTGGTCTGCATCCCCCGTACCCGCAGCCATGCCTCATCGGCCGACGGCCACGCGACAGCGGCATCCACCGCTGTTTCTTCGGGCATTGCAGCACCTCCCTTGCGATCTCGCTGCCGCCCTTCCCCATGTGACGGGCTCTCCCCGCCTCGGAGTACTACGGCGGCTCCGTCCCCTCCCGGCCCGATCGGCCGACGGTGGGCCCAGCCCGCCGCGCCGCACCGGCCGTGCGGCTGCAGAAGGCAAAGCCGGGAAGGTTCCCGTGTTCACTGACTGATCGCTCGACGAAGTAGGCACCCGGCTATACCCCCGCGGCATCGCCACGGCTACCCCGCAGCACTTCACCGTGGCCTCCCTGCCGCCGAACATGAGCAGCCCGGGAGTTCCCCGCCCCGTGATGAGGGGGCAGGTGCGCACCGCACCCAGCCCATATCCGCCAGGTTGGAGCTGGTAGGGATTGTTAGGAGGCTTCATGCACCGGTTCCTCGCGTATACCTTTCCGTCTCGCTTGCCGGACCCGCGCCATCTGGCAGTACTGGTCACGTCCCGGCGTTGTCGGGGCCGCTTGCCACCCTTCCCGGCACCTCCCGGGTCAGGCTGCCCCCAGCTTCATCACCCTGCTGCGACAGGGCGAAGGTGGCGGTCTCTCACCTCCACTCGATCAATCAGCGCCTCACGGCGCAC
>NZ_JBFALF010000115.1:0-2102 GCF_040656115.1 Nonomuraea sp. NPDC050202
TTGCCGGCGGCGAGGTTGGTGTCGGCCGCGGCGTGCGCGGGCGGCGCGGCGAGGAATCCGATGAGTAACGCAAGGGCGGCTAACAGTGCTCTCATAGGGGGTCGGCCCTTCGGGTAAGACGGATGGCCGAACCATAAGATGTCGAGCAGATGGCCGCAATATTTCGACGAGATTGCGCAAAGAAATAACTTTGACATTCCGGCGAATGAGGGATCTTCGCCCTGGTGACGCCCCGGGGCTGGGTTGCCGGGGGCGCAGGGCGGAGCGCAAGCGGCTACGTCGGATGAGCGTAAGAAGGACGCAAGACTTGCGCTCCGCGGCGGGTCAGCTTGCGGAGCCGGACGTCAGACCGTGCAAGGGACGCCCTACAGCCCCACGAGCGCGATGATCACGGACGTCAGCGCGACCGGCCCCATCACGGCCACCGTCACCACCGTCGCGGTGTGGCCGGGCAGAAGGCGGGCCAGGATGCCCGAGGCGGCCCGCCGTACCGCTCCGGCGCCGGGCAGCACGAACAGCCCCAGCGTGAACGCGCCGGCGGCCAGCGACTCCGCGTGGCTGGTGCTCAGCCGCCCTGCCAGGTGCAGCAGGCCCGCCGCGGCGATGCCGAAGGCCAGCGACAGGAGCAGGTGCCCCATCGCCACCAGCGCAGCCCTGGTCAGCTCCGGGCGCTCCTCGGCGAAGTAGTGGTCGCCGGCGCGCAGCGCCAGCGACAGCGCCGCCACCAGCAGACCCACCACGACCGGCATGACGACGGTCAGCGCCACCAGCGTGACCAGCGCGAGCACCCCGACGAACCCGCTGCTCTTCAGGAACCGCCGCAGCTCGAACGGCTCCGCGGGCTTGGGCGGCGGCGACGGGCGGCGCTCCTGCGGCCGCTCGGCGTGCAGGGTGGGCGCCGGCGCCTCCTGCTCGCGCCTGCGGGCGTACTCGACCGGCGGGAGCAGGTCGGAGATGGTGTTCATGGCCACCGTACGGCCGCCCCGCGCCTGTGGCCTGCGGCCCCCGGGGTCGAGCGCTCCGGCCGTCCGCAGCAGCTCGCCCGCGCTGGGGCGGGCCGACGGATCGACCTGCAGCGCCCTGCTCAGCCAGTCGCGCAGCCAGGCCGGCGCCTTGTCGATCTGCGAGCGCCCCTCCATCGTGTTGAAGCAGACCGCCTCGAACGTCCCCGTGCCGAACGGCGGCAGGCCCGTGGCGGCGAAGAACACCGTCGAGGCCAGCGCGTGCACGTCGGCCGCCTGCGTGATCTGCGAGCCACGGATGATCTCCGGCGCCAGGTAGCCAGGCGTGCCGACGAACATCCCGCTCTGCGTCAGCCTGGCCGCGTCCACCAGGTGCGCGATGCCGAAGTCGATGACCAGGGGCCGCCCGTCGACCATCATGACGTTGGACGGCTTGAGGTCGCGGTGGATCACGCCGGCCGCGTGGATGTCCACCAGCGCCTGGCACAGCCCCTGCGCGAGCCTGATGACCTCGTGCGGCTGCAGCGGGCCCCCGGACAGCACGGTGTCCTCCAGCGTGCGGCCGGGCGCGAACCGGGTCACGACGTACGGCCGGGCGCCGGACAGCTCGGCGTCGAGCACCTCGGCGACGTACGAGCTGCGCACCCGGCGCATGGTCTCCACCTCGCGGAACAGCCGGTCACGCGCCTTGAGGTCGGCGGCCACGTGCGGGTGCAGCACCTTGATCGCGACTTCTCGGCCCGCGCCGTCGAGACCGAGGTGGGCGACCCCCATGCCGCCCTCACCGATCTTCCTGACCACCCGGTAAGGGCCTAGATGCTCGTACGTCTGAGTGCTCATTCCCGACGTCATCCTCCGTTTTCCCCCGTGTGCCGCGCTTTTCGTGTGCACCGGCCCCGACATTCTCCCGCAGCACGTCCCCCAAAATGCACAGTAAGCGAAGATCTGTCCGAGTGCGGCGCCTGCCGGGTATGCAGGCGCCGCACCCGGCGCACGTCAGATCTCCTCGACGCTGCTCGGCTCGCGCCGGGACAGGTCGATGCCCAGCTCCTCCGCGGCGCGGAAGACGTCCTCGTCGGTGTCGCGCATCTCGATGGACATGCCGTCGCTGGAGAGCACCTCGACGTTGAGGCACAGCGA
>NZ_JBFALF010000116.1:0-1851 GCF_040656115.1 Nonomuraea sp. NPDC050202
GGCCTGGGCTTGGGCCATAATGTCTGGAGTCGTGTACGTGAAGACGACGAAGCGGGAGAACAAGTCCGGGACGGTCCGGTACCTGCATCTGGCGCATAACGAGTGGGATCCGGTGAAGGGCCGGGCGGTGCCGAAGGTCCTGTTCACGTTCGGCCGTGAGGACGAGCTGGACCGGGAAGCGGTCAAGCGGCTGGTCACGTCTCTATCGCGCTTGCTGGAGCCGGGAGACGCGCTGGCAGCAACGACGGCCTCGGACCTGGAGTACGTGTCGTCGGTGCCGTTCGGCGGCACGCACGTCCTCGACCAGATGTGGTGTCGGCTGCGGATCGATCAGATCGTCGGCCGGGTCGGGCAGCCCAAACGCGGCCGCCGCCGGAACATGACCGTCACGGAGCGGGTGCTGTTCGGCCTGGTCGCCAACCGGGCGCTGGCTCCGTCCTCCAAGCTCGCCGCCGCGGAGTGGATGAACCACGACGTCCACATCGACGGCCTGGCCACCGTCGATGACGACGCCTGCTATCGGGCGATGGACTGGCTGCACGAAGTCCGTGACGAGCTGGAAAAGCAGGTGTTCGACGAGGTCGCGAACCTGCTCAACCTTGAGGTCGACCTGCTGTTCTTCGACACCACCAGCACCTACTTCGAGCTCGGGGAGGCCGACGAGCCGGTCGGCCGCGACGAGCGGGGCGAGAGGGCCACCGACGGGCAGGACGCCGGTAACGAGGCCGGGTTCCGGACCTATGGCAAGTCCAAGGATTCGCGCGACGATCTCCCGCAGATCGTGATCGGCATGGCCGTCACGAGGGACGGCATCCCGGTCCGCTGCTGGTCCTGGCCCGGCAACACCGCAGACCAAGCCCTGATCCGCCAGGTCAAGGACGATATGCGTGACTGGACCCTCAGCAAGATCGTGTGGGTGACCGATCGGGGGTTCTCCAGCGAACGCAACCGCCGCTACCTGCGCCAGGGCGATCACGCCTACATCATCGGTGAGAAGCTCCGCTCCGGGTCGCCCGAGGTGACGGCGGCCCTGGCCCGCCAGGGCCGCTATGCCGACATCGCCGAGAACATGCGCGTGAAGGAAGTCCGGATCAGCGACACCGAACGATTCGTGATCTGCCATAACCCCGAAGCCGCCCAGCGGGACGCCCACATGCGCGAGCAGTTCGTCGCCCAGCTGACCGAGCTGATCGACGGCACCGACACCCTGAGCGAGTTCAAGCGGGGTGAGCTGCGCGGGAAGATCGCCGGCAAGCCCGGCCTGAACCGCTACCTGCGCACCACCCCTGCAGGCAAGCTCCGCATCGATCACAAGAAGATCAAGTTCGAGGAGAACCTCGACGGGAAGTACCTGCTGCGCTGCTCAGACCCGCACCTGCCGGCCGAGGACATCGCCCTGGGTTACAAGCAGCTCCTGGAGGTCGAGCGGGGCTGGCGCGACATGAAACAGATCATCGACCTGCGGCCGGTCTATCACCGGCTCGAAGAACGCATCCGCGCCCACGTCATCCTCTGCTGGCTCGCCCTCCTGCTCATCCGCATCATTGAGACCACGGCAGGAACGACCTGGCAGCACGCCCGCCGCGAACTCAACCGCCTCCACCTGGGCACCTTCACCGGCCCCACCGGGACATTCCGTCAGGTCACCGACCTGACCAAATCCCAGATCGACCTGCTCTCCAAGCTCCGTATCGACCACCCCAAGAAGATCATCGACCTTCAGACCGCACCCCGCTGACCAGCACCTCCGCCACCGCCTAGAGAAACGCCCTCCAGGCGCCCACACCCATGTCACCCCAGGCCAGACCCCGAATCCGAGCCTCCAGCCCGCTGAATTACGCGGAACGCAGG
>NZ_JBFALF010000118.1:0-1450 GCF_040656115.1 Nonomuraea sp. NPDC050202
GTCCTGGGGTAAGCATGTAGGGAGTGCGGTAGGCAAATCCGCCGCGCATTATCCTGAGATGTGATGCCGAGCCGATTGTGGTGAAGTGGATGATCCTATGCTGCCGAGAAAAGCCTCTAGTGAGTGTTGTGGCGGCCCGTACCCTAAACCGACTCAGGTGGTCAGGTAGAGAATACTAAGGCGATCGGGTGAACTGTGGTTAAGGAACTCGGCAAATTGCCCCCGTAACTTCGGGAGAAGGGGGACCTCTGCTGGTGAAAAACCTTGCGTTTGGAGCTGGTGGGGGTCGCAGTGGCCAGGGGGAAGCGACTGTTTACTAAAAACACAGGTCCGTGCGAAGTCGTAAGACGATGTATACGGACTGACGCCTGCCCGGTGCCGGAACGTTAAGGGGACCGCTTAGTCAGGCTTTGTCTGGCGAAGGTGAGAACTTAAGCGCCGGTAAACGGCGGTGGTAACTATAACCATCCTAAGGTAGCGAAATTCCTTGTCGGGTAAGTTCCGACCTGCACGAATGGCGTAACGACTTCCCCGCTGTCTCAACCGCAGACCCGGCGAAATTGCACTACGAGTAAAGATGCTCGTTACGCGCAGCAGGACGGAAAGACCCCGGGACCTTCACTACAGCTTGACATTGGCGTTTGGAGCGTCTTGTGTAGGATAGGTGGGAGACTGGGAAGCTCGGACGCTAGTTCGGGTGGAGTCATTGGTGAAATACCACTCTGGTCGTTTTGAACGTCTAACTCTGGTCCGTGATCCGGATCGGGGACAGTGTCTGGTGGGTAGTTTAACTGGGGCGGTTGCCTCCTAAAGGGTAACGGAGGCGCCCAAAGGTTCCCTCAGCCTGGTTGGCAATCAGGTGTTGAGTGTAAGTGCACAAGGGAGCTTGACTGTGAGACTGACGGGTCGAGCAGGAGCGAAAGCTGGGACTAGTGATCCGGCATCGGCGTGTGGAAGCGGTGTCGCTCAACGGCTAAAAGGTACCCCGGGGATAACAGGCTGATCTTCCCCAAGAGTCCATATCGACGGGATGGTTTGGCACCTCGATGTCGGCTCGTCGCATCCTGGGGCTGGAGTAGGTCCCAAGGGTTGGGCTGTTCGCCCATTAAAGCGGTACGCGAGCTGGGTTTAGAACGTCGCGAGACAGTTCGGTCCCTATCCGCTGCGCGCGCAGGAGACTTGAAAGGGGCTGTCCCTAGTACGAGAGGACCGGGACGGACGAACCTCTGGTGTGCCAGTTGTACCGCCAGGTGCACGGCTGGTTGGCTACGTTCGGAAGGGATAACCGCTGAAAGCATCTAAGCGGGAAGCTCGCCTTGAGATGAGGTCTCCCACCACGAGAGTGGGTAAGGCTCCCGGTAGACGACCGGGTTGATAGGCCGGAGGTGGAAGCACGGTAACGTGTGGAGCTGACCGGTACTAATAGGCCGAGGACTTGACCACAAAGCAT
>NZ_JBFALF010000119.1:0-1287 GCF_040656115.1 Nonomuraea sp. NPDC050202
GATGCTCCTATGTTGTCAAGCCGCGGCTGCGATGGGTTGGCGGCTGATGTCGCGCTCTGAGGCGTTCACGGTCTTGAGGGTGCGATAGACCACATCAGAGAGGCGTCGGCGCAGTAACCGGATGGCCTCGGTACGGGTCTTGCCGTCGGCCATGAGTTTGTCGACGTATGCCTTGCCGGCCCCGACGCCGCGGGCCTGGGTGACGGCGATCATGTGCAGGGCACAATTCATGCGCCGGTTGCCGCCCCGGTTGAGCCGCACCCGGCTGGTGTTGCCCGACCACACCGGGATGGGCGCGGTGCCGGTGAAGCGAGCGAAGGCGGCCTTGGACCGGAAGCGGTGCACGCCGGCGGTCTCTCCGATGATGGTGGCCGCGCCGAGCACTCCGCAGCCGGGGATGGTCAGCAGCTGCGGGGCCAGAGCGCGCACGAGAGTGCGCAGCTGGCTCTCCAGCTGGTTGATGCGCACCGTCAGCTGGCGGCAGCGCTCCAGCAGCTCCCGAGCTATTTGCGCGACCACCCCTGGCATGTCCGCCAGGCGCTGGCAGAGCTCATCTTGCAGGCAACGCCGGCGCAGGCCGCGGGAGGGAATGTCCAGTTCGGGATCGAGTTCGTGCAGGTGCCAGCGCAGCTGACTGCAGATCCGGGTCCGCTGGACGACCAGGTCGTCGCGGTAGTCGGCCAGCAGCTTCACTTCGCGTGAAGGGCCGTCCAAGTGGGCGATCGGCAGGTCCGGCTCGCGCAGCGCGACTCGGGCGACTGCCAGCGCATCGATCGGATCGGACTTACCGCGTTCCCGGCTGCCGCGACGCTGGCCCGCCATGAGCTGGGTAGTGACGCGCACGACCCGGTAGCCGGCGCGGAGTAGATCGCCCTCCAGGCGGCGGGTCACGTGCCGGCAGTCCTCGATGGCGAACATGACGTCGGGCCATTGGCCGGCCCAGGCCGCAGCATCCGCGTGACCGTCCGGGGTCGCCCGGACGGTGCGCTCGGCGAGCTTGCGGCCGACTTGATCCACGGCGACCAAGGTGTGAGTGCGCTTGTGAGCATCGATGCCGATGACGACCAACCGTTCCTCCTGCGGACTGACTATCAGGCAGTTCGGTCCATGCCGATCCGGCGGGCACGCCTAAATTGGGCTGTCGCACGCTCCTATCAAGCCACACCGGGCGGCAGGACCCCGGACGGGCCGCACATCGGGACAAGCCACCAGCGCCTGGCTGGGGCAGCGAAAAAACGAGCGAACCCGCCGGGGATGTCATCGATGGTATTTACGCGAAGAAAGCCG
>NZ_JBFALF010000120.1:0-1259 GCF_040656115.1 Nonomuraea sp. NPDC050202
AGTGCTGTGACCGGAAATGATCACCGGGTTGGCGTGCAGGGTGGCCCTGCCGATTGGATGGGCTGATCACGTTCGATCAGCGCTCGGGAGGCCAGGTGACGCAACCGGTGAAGGTCCGCAGGCTCACGGACCAGGAAGGCCAGAAGCTGCAGCGGATCGTGCGGCGGGGCACGATGAGCACGGTCCGGTATCGGCGGGCGATGATCCTGCTGGCCTCGGCTGGCGGCAACACCGTGCCGGTGATTGCCCGGCTGGTGCAGGCCGATGAGGACACCGTGCGCGCTGTGATCCACCGCTTCAACGAGATCGGGCTGGCCTGCTTGGACCCTCAGTGGGCGGGAGGCCGTCCCCGTCTGCTGAGTCCTGACGACGAAGACTTCGTCGCGCAGACGGCCACCACGCGACCCGCCAAGCTCGGCCAGCCCTTCACTCGCTGGTCCATCCGCAAACTGCTCGACTACCTGCGCCGCCTGCCCGGCCGTGCCTTCACCCTCGGCCGGGAGGCGTTACGCACCCTGCTGGCCCGCCGCGGGATCACCTTCCAGCGCACCAAGACCTGGAAGGACTCACCCGATGCGGACTTCGAGGTCAAGCTGGAGCGCATCGAGTACGCACTGACGCACCGGCCCGAGCGCACTTTCGCCTTCGACGAGTTCGGGCCGCTCGGCATCCGTCCGACCGCCGGATCGGGCTGGGCGCCGCAGGGTGAGCCGGACCGGCTGCCGGCCACCTACCGCCGCACCCACGGCGTCACCTACTTCCACGGCTGCTACTCCGTCGGCGACGACCTGCTGTGGGGTGTCAACCGAGCCCGCAAGGGCATCGACCACACCTGGGCCGCGCTGAAATCCATCCGGGCCGCCCGTCCGGACGGCGCCCCGATCTACGTCATCTTGGACAACCTGTCGGCGCACAAGAACTGGCGCATCCGAACCTGGGCCAAGAAGAACAAGGTCAGGCTGCTGTTCACGCCGACCTACGCGTCCTGGGCCAATCCGATCGAGGCGCACTTCGGACCCTTACGGCAGTTCACCCTGGCCAACTCCGACCATCCCAATCACACCGTCCAAACCCGGGCACTGCACGCCTACCTGCGCTGGCGCAACGCTCATGCCCGTCACCCCGATGTGCTGGCCGCCCAACGACGCGAGCGCGCTCGTATCCGCAGTGAGAAAGGCCTCCGCTGGGGCGGTCGACCACTCACACCGGCAGCCTGAACCCCTCACCCAACCCGGTGATCGTTTCCGGTCACAGCACTA
>NZ_JBFALF010000121.1:0-1204 GCF_040656115.1 Nonomuraea sp. NPDC050202
CTAGTAGTGCTTTGTTACGTCGAGACCTCGTGAGACGGTCGTCGTATGACTCCGGCGGAGCTGGCTGATGTCCGTGGCTGTCTTGAGGACTTCGCAGGTGAGGTCTTCACCTCCTTCACGCGTCGGGAGCAGCGGTCCAACGGCGGGTTGTACCTGCGAGGGTTGATGCTGGATGGGCGCCGTAAGTCGATGGTGCCGATGGCGGAGCGGCTGGGAGTGGATCATCAGCGGCTCCAGCAGTTCATCACCTCCTCGACCTGGGATCACGTGGCGGTACGGCGATGTCTGGCGCAGCGTGCGGTCAAGGTGGTGGCGCCGCAGGTGTGGGTGCTGGATGACACCGGGCATCTGAAGGACGGCGACGGCTCACCTGGAGTGGCCCGGCAGTACACCGGGACCGCGGGAAAGGTGACCAACTGCCAGATCGCCATCAGCGTGCACGCGGTCACCGACTCCTGCTCAGCCGCGTTGAACTGGCGGCTGTTCCTGCCGCAACGCTGGGACGACGCGCTGGCCGAGGACAAGACCGACGCTGCGGCAGTCGCCGAGCGGCGACGGCGCTGCCACATCCCTGACGATCAGCGGCACCACCCCAAGTGGCAGCAGGCGCTGGGGATGCTCGATGAGCTGGCCTCCTGGGGGCTGGTGCCGCCGCTGGTGGTGGCCGATTCGGGATATGGCGATGTGACCGCGCTGCGGCTGGGCCTGACAGGGCGCGGCCTGCCGTACGTGGTCGCCGTCAAGGGCGGCACCAGCGCGTACGCCGCCGATGTCGTCCCCGAGACGGTGCCCTGGTCCGGCAACGGCCGCCACCCGGTGGCCAAGTACCGCAGCGCGCCCTCCAGCCTGCGCGAGCTGGCCCTGGCCGCCGGCCGGCGCAGCCTGCGCCGGGTGGGCTGGCGGCAGGGCACCAAGACCAGCAAGGACAACCCGGCCGCCACGATGCGCTCACGCTTCCTCGTCCTGCGGGTACGACCCGCCAACAGCGACATCCCCCGTGATGGCGACGGGCATCTGCCTGAATGCTGGCTTCTGGCTGAATGGCCACCTGGCGAGTCCGAGCCCAGCGGCTACTGGCTGTCCACCCTGCCGGCCGGCATCCGGCTGCGAGACCTGGTTCGCCTGGCCAAGATCCGCTGGCGCATCGAGCATGACTATCGCGAGCTCAAGACCGGCCTGGGCCTGACCCACTTCGAGGGGCGCT
>NZ_JBFALF010000122.1:0-1196 GCF_040656115.1 Nonomuraea sp. NPDC050202
TTCGCCTTCATCCGCTCGTAGTTGGACTCGGTGTCGTTGGACTTCGCGAACCCGACCCCGATGCCCTTGGAGATGTCCCGGGTACCGAGGTTGGTCGTCATGATGATGACCGTGTTCTTGAAGTCGACCACCCGGCCCTGGGCGTCGGTCAGACGACCGTCCTCCAGGATCTGCAGCAGCGAGTTGAAGATGTCGGGGTGAGCCTTCTCGATCTCGTCGAACAGCACCACGGAGAACGGCTTGCGCCGCACCTTCTCGGTGAGCTGACCACCCTCCTCGTAACCGACGTAACCGGGAGGCGAACCGAACAGCCTGGAGACGGTGTGCTTCTCCATGAACTCCGACATGTCCAGACTGATCAGCGCATCCTCGTCACCGAAGAGGAACTCCGCCAGAGCCTTGGACAGCTCGGTCTTACCGACCCCCGAGGGACCGGCGAAGATGAACGAGCCACCGGGACGACGCGGGTCCTTCAGACCGGCGCGCGTACGCCGGATCGAACGCGACAGACCCTTGATGGCGTCGTCCTGACCGATGATCCGCTTGTGGAGCTCGTCCTCCATACGGAGCAGACGCTGCGACTCCTCCTCGGTCAGCTTGAAGACCGGAATACCGGTGGCGGTCGCCAGAACCTCGGCGATCAGCTCCTGGGTGACCTCGGCCACGACGTCCATGTCGCCGGCCTTCCACTCCTTCTCCCGCCGCTCGCGCTTGAGCTGGAGCTGCTTCTCCTGGTCGCGGAGGGCAGCGGCCTTCTCGAAGTCCTGCGCGTCGATCGCGGACTCCTTGTCGCGACGGACGTTGGCGATCTTCTCGTCGTACTCGCGCAGGTCCGGCGGCGCGGTCATCCTGCGGATACGCATCCGGGAACCGGCCTCGTCGATGAGGTCGATCGCCTTGTCGGGCAGGTAGCGGTCGCTGATGTAGCGGTCGGCCAGCTGCGCGGCGGCGACCAGCGCGTCGTCGGTGATGGACACGCGGTGGTGCGCCTCGTAGCGGTCGCGCAGACCCTTGAGGATCTCGATCGTGTGGCTGAGTGAGGGCTCGGCCACCTGGATCGGCTGGAAGCGCCGCTCCAGCGCCGCGTCCTTCTCCAGGTACTTGCGGTACTCGTCGAGCGTGGTCGCGCCGATCGTCTGCAGCTCGCCGCGGGCCAGCATCGGCTTGAGGATGCTGGCGGCGTCGATCGCGCCCTC
>NZ_JBFALF010000123.1:0-1167 GCF_040656115.1 Nonomuraea sp. NPDC050202
ATGTGGTCTATCGCACCCTCAAGACCGTGAACGCCTCAGAGCGCGACATCAGCCGCCAACCCATCGCAGCCGCGGCTTGACAACATAGGAGCATCGCCGAGCTCGACCGGCCGCACACGCACTCGTGACCTTCATCGACCAGCACGCCGAGGTGTTCGGTGTCGAGCCGATCTGCCGTGTCCTGACCGAGCACGGCTGCCCGATGTCCACCAGCACCTACTACGCCGCCAAGAGGCGCCCGCCCTCGGCGCGGGCGGTGCGCGATGCCGAGTTGGACGCTCACATCCAGCGCATCCACGCCGACAACTACGGCGTCTACGGTGCCCGCAAGGTCTGGCAGCAACTGCTGCGCGAGGGGCACCGGGTGGCCCGCTGCACCGTCGAGCGGCGCATGCGCGCGCTCGGCCTGCAGGGCGCGCGCCGGGGCAAGAAGATCCGCACCACCACACCTGATCCAGGACACGAGCGGGCGGCCGACCGGCTGCGGCGCGACTTCACCGCCACCCGGCCCAACGCCGCCTGGGTGGCCGACTTCACCCATGTGGCCGCCTGGTGCGGGGTGATCTACGTCGCCTTCGTGGTCGACGTCTACTCCCCGGCGATCGTCGGCTGGGCCGCCTCACTAACCAAGCACACCACGCTCGTGCTGGACGCCCTGGACATGGCGCTATGGCGGCGCGAGCGCACCGGCCACCCGGCAGGGCCGGGACTGATTCATCACTCAGACGCGGGCAGTCAATATACGTCTTTCCGGTTCACCGCCCATCTGCTGGCGGCCGGCATCGACGCCTCCATCGGCACGGTCGGCGACGCGCTTGACAACGCCCTGATGGAATCGCAGATCGGCCTCTACAAGACCGAGTTGATCAAGCCTCGCGGCCCATGGCGCAGCCTGGCCGACGTGGAACTGGCCACCGCCGAATGGATCGCCTGGTTCAACACCACCCGCCTGCACTCAGCCATCGGCCACCTCCCGCCCGAGGAGTTCGAGGCGATCTACTACGCTCAACACCACCCCAACGAAGCCCTAGCAATCAACCGCTGAAGTCTCCATCAAAGCCGGGGCGGTTCAGCGCTCCTACAACGGCTGGCATCGGCATGTCACCTTGGTCTCGGCTGCCCACCTGTTCCTCACCGAGCTGCGGTTGACCAGCCCAAAAGCGGCTC
>NZ_JBFALF010000124.1:0-1099 GCF_040656115.1 Nonomuraea sp. NPDC050202
GCGGCGCACTGCCATGCTCATGACTACACCGACCCGGGCAAGCCGAAGATCGCCTGGGACGATGAGGAGGCCAAGAACGCCCTGGTCAGCGGGCTGGTCACCGACGCGCTCGCTCTGCTCGATCAGCTGAGTGGCCGGCATCTGGACGAGGCGGCCGAGCAGGCGATCGGGCTGCTGGCCCTGATCGCCGGCCAGGACGTTGAGCCCGCCGACGGCTCTGATGGCACCGACGGACGGTGGCGGATCGCCCGCCGCACCGCACCTGATCGCATCATCTCCACCGTCGATGCCGAGGCCCGCCACATCCACAAGAGCCGGCAGCAGCGTGACGACGGCTACAAGGCCCACCTGGCTGTTGAGCCGGAGACCGGCCTGTTCACCGCCGTGGCCCTGCGCCCCGGTGCCGGAGCCGCCCACCATGAGAGCGCCGTCGCCCCCGGCCTGCTGGCCGGTGAGCACGGGCCGCTGCAGGTCTTGGCCGATGCCGCCTACGCCGCCGTCGAACTACGTGCCGCCCTGGCCGCCGCCGGGCACCGGCTGCTGATCAAACCGCCCGCGCTGAAGCCCGCCGTGATTGGCGGGTTCACCCTGGACGACTTCGCCATCGACACCGCTGGCGGCACGGTCACCTGTCCCGCCGGCCACACCGTCCCGCTGGCCGCATCAGGTGGCCGCTACCAGCAACGCCGCGCCACCTTCACCGGCTTATGCGCTGCCTGCCCGCTGCGCGATCGGTGCACCACCGCCAAGACCGCCCGTGTGGTGACCATCCGCCCGCACCACCAGCTGCAGGCCGCCGCCCGGCACCAGGCCGCCACCGATCCTGCCTGGCAGGATGACTACCGCCGCTGGCGGCCCATGGTGGAGCGCGCCGTGGCCTGGCTGGTCACCAAAGGCAACCGCCGCCTGCGCTACCGCGGCACCGCCGCCAACGACCGCTGGCTCCACCACCGCGCCGCCGCCCTCAACCTCCGCCGCCTGATCACCCTCGGACTCACCTACACCAGCGGCACCTGGAATCTCGCCCCGATCACCCCATGACAAGAGGGTGAGCCAGCTCATGCCGACTCACCCAGCAAGATCTTCAGGACATTCCTAG
>NZ_JBFALF010000125.1:0-1065 GCF_040656115.1 Nonomuraea sp. NPDC050202
GGTCAAGCTGGCCGGCGGGCACGTGGAAGCCGGTGTCGGCCATGCCGAGGGGCTCGAAGATGCGCTCGCGCAGGAACTCCTCGAACGACTGGCCGGTGACCCGGGAGACCAGGACGCCGACCAGGTCGCTGCTGATCTGGTACTGCCACTGCTCGCCGGGCTGGTGCATCAGCGGCAGCTCGCCCAGGCGGCGCATCCACTCGTCCTGCTCGGGTACCTCGGTCGGCAGGTTCGGCGTCAGTCCCCGCTCGAAGATGGCGTTCAGGATCGGGGTGCCCAGCGCCGTCATGTCCATGCCGAGGCCGAAGGTGGAGGTGAGCACGTCGCGGACGGTGATCGGGCGGCGGGCCGGCACGGTGTCGTCCAGCTCGGCGTCCATCCGGGTGAGTACCTGGCGGTTGGCCAGCTCGGGCAGCCACGGGTCGACCACGTCGTCCAGCCGCAGCCGGCACTCGTCCAGCAGCACCATCGCCGCCGCGATCGAGACCGGCTTGGAGGTGGAGGCCATCCGGAAGATCGTGTCCCGCCGCATCGGCGCGCCACCGTCGTGCCGCATCGTGCCCAGCGCCTCGACGTGCGTCCGACCGCCACGGCTGACCAGCGCCACCAGCCCCGGGATCCTGCCGGAATCGACATGCCGCGCCAGCACCTCACGCAGCCTGCGCAGACCCGACGTGGTGAAACCGTCGTTACTCATCATGAATCTCCTTATGAATGCTGGGTCTTGGTTCCCGGCCCTTGTGCGTCGCTCATGGGCTTTCATGAGCGGCGCACGAGGGCCGGGGAGATCGGATGGCCCGGTTCGCCGGGCCGTTGATGACGTTCACGATCGCCGACCGCTCTGATACCGGCCTGTCGCGGCTCTGACGCGGTCACTGACACGCCGCGGCGTGCGGTCGGTGTGGAGGTGCTCGTCCGCGCCGGCGGGCGAGCCTGCACTCCTCGGCTCTGCCTACTCGGCCTGGCCGTCGCCGAACACTGCCTGGATGAGCTGCTGGTTGGCCTGCTGGAAGGCGGCGCCCATGGACAGGGCGGGGTCGTCGATGTAGTTGAGTGTGGCGGTCA
>NZ_JBFALF010000126.1:0-1040 GCF_040656115.1 Nonomuraea sp. NPDC050202
TAGGGCGCGTTTCAGAAGTGGTGGGCTCATAGCCAGGTGTCGATCACGGCGATGTGGACGGTCGCTTCGTAGCGCACGGCCAGTTTGTCGTAGCGGGTGGCCACCGCTCGGTAGCCCTTGAGCCGGTTGATGCCGCATTCCACCGCATGGCGCAGCTTGTACGCCTCGGGGTCGAAGGCTGGTGGCCGGCCGCCCTTCGACCCCTTCCTGCGCCGGGCGGCGGCCTGGTCCAGCTTGATCGGGATGGTGGCCTTGATGCCGCGCCTGCGCAGGTAACGACGGTTGCCGCGCGAACTGTAGGCCTTGTCCGCCAGCACCCGATCGGGCCGGGTACGGGGCCGGCCCCCGCCCGGGCGTGGCACCCGGATGCCCTCCAAGACCGCCCTGAACTGCGGGCTGTCACCCCGCTGCCCGGCCGTCAGCACGATCGACAAGGCTCTGCGCCCCTGCTCGGTGGCCAGATGCAGCTTGGTACTCAAGCCACCGCGGGAGCGTCCCAGCCCGTGATCGGCCGGTTCCTGCTGCACCCCGCCCGGCGGCTCGACCTGCCGATCCCCCTTTTCCGCGCCCCGGCGGCGTGCTGATGAGCCCGGCACACGGTGGAGTCGACGCTCACATCCCACGTGATCAGCCCGGCCGCGTCCGCCCGGGTCTGCAAGGCGGTCAGGATCTGCCGCCAGGTGCCGGCGCGCTGCCAGCGCCGGAACAACCCGTAGATCGTCTGCCAGCATCCGTACCGCTCCGGCACGTCCCGCCACGGCGCACCCACCCGTACCCGCCACCGGATCCCGTCGATGAGCTGCCGTTTCGTCCAGATCGGCGGGCGCCCTGGCTTGCGGCCGACGGGCAGCAGCGGCTCCAGCACCGCCCACTGCGCATCGGTCAGATCAGCCCGCTCCGCTACCGGTAAGGTGTTGTCCACGAGGTCTCCGTGCAGATGGTCTTCTTGGTCGTTGACTCATCTACCGGAGACCTCCTCTCTTGTCGACCTACGACACCGCGCAACCGCCACTCCAGACCACTTCTGAAACACGGCCTAG
>NZ_JBFALF010000127.1:0-1033 GCF_040656115.1 Nonomuraea sp. NPDC050202
AGGCGCCCGGATCCGCTTCCGAGATTACGAAGCGCCGTCCGGGCGCCCGCCCCACCCGGCTGCCGCCCGCCTACGACGCCATCCTCGACGCATACGCCGCGGCGCTGGAGCGCACGCCGCTGTCTGCCGAGACCCGGCGTACCTACCGCTCGCGGGTGCGCATGTACCTGGCGTGGCTGGCCGACCAGGCGGCCAGCTATGCCGCCGATCCCCTCTCCGACCGGCAGGCCCGCGATTGGGCGGTGCGCGACTATCGCATGTGGCTGCTGCGCGACGGCCCGGCCAGGCGCAGCCGCGTCTACGTCAACTCCGTCCTGACCGCGCTGGACGACTTCCACGTCCGCCGCGGCCTGGGCAGGGCCGACGTCACCCGCGAAGACCTGCCCAAGAACGCGCCCCGCGCGCTGGAGGAGCGCGCCCGCATCCGCTGGCTACGCGCCGTGGAGGCGCATCTGTCCCCTCGGGGCCGGTGCATCGCGCTGATCCCGTACTACGCCGGCGCCCGCATCAGCGAGGTCGTCCGCCTCGACGTCGACGACATCCAGATGTCGGCCCGCAAGGGCCGACTACGCCTGTACGGCAAGGGCGACAAGTTCCGCGAGGTCGACATCCACCCCAAACTCCGCACCGAACTGCAACTCTGGCTCGACGAACGCCCCAACTGGCCTCACGCCAGCGACAACCGGGCCCTGTTCCTCAACGCCAAGGGCGGACGGCTGACCACCCGCGCTGCAGGCGGCATCATCGCCGAGATCGCCCAGACAGCCGGACTGGACGATCCCACCACGGCACACGTCCTGCGCCACACGCTCGCCACCACCCTGGTCCGCGGCAAGACCGACCTGGTCCTGGTCGCCGAGATCCTTGGCCACGCCCGCTTGGAGACCACCCGCCGGTACAGCCTGCCGTCCGACAAGGATAAGGAAGACGCCCTCAAACTGATCACGGTCGACCGCTGACCGTACGCCTGCCTGCGGGAACGGGCGTCAAGATCGACTCATGGCCGGTTTTCCCCGTATCTCGGCTGGACCCG
>NZ_JBFALF010000128.1:0-1016 GCF_040656115.1 Nonomuraea sp. NPDC050202
ACCATCGCCTGGGCTGGACTACCTTCCTGCGTCACCCCATCGCTTACCTACTACCCGATCGGATCGAGCGTTCACTCTGACCCCAAGCCCGAAGGCTTTAGGCGAGCTAAGGACTCTTAGCATCACGAGGTTCAGTATGGGCGCATTGAAGCGGGTACGGGAATATCAACCCGTTGTCCATCGACTACGCCTGTCGGCCTCGCCTTAGGTCCCGACTTACCCTGGGCGGATTAGCCTGGCCCAGGAACCCTTGGTCATCCGGCGCGAGGGTTTCTCACCCTCGATTCGCTACTCATGCCTGCATTCTCACTCGCACAGCCTCCACAACTAGATCACTCTGCTGCTTCACCGGCTGCACGACGCTCCCCTACCCATCAACCCCACATGGGAGTCAATGCCACGACTTCGGCGGTGTACTTGAGCCCCGCTACATTGTCGGCGCAGAATCACTTGACCAGTGAGCTATTACGCACTCTTTCAAGGGTGGCTGCTTCTAAGCCAACCTCCTGGTTGTCTCTGCGACTCCACATCCTTTCCCACTTAGCACACGCTTAGGGGCCTTAGTCGGTGATCTGGGCTGTTTCCCTCTCGACTACGAACCTTATCGCCCGCAGTCTCACTGCCACGCTCTCACTTACCGGCATTCGGAGTTTGGCTGACGTCAGTAACCTTGTCGGGCCCATCGGCCATCCAGTGCTCTACCTCCGGCAAGAAACACGCAACGCTGCACCTAAATGCATTTCGGGGAGAACCAGCTATCACGGAGTTTGATTGGCCTTTCACCCCTACACACAGGTCATCCCCCAGGTTTTCAACCCTGGTGGGTTCGGTCCTCCACCCAGTCTTACCTGAGCTTCAACCTGCCCATGCGTAGATCACCCCGCTTCGGGTCTACAGCATGCGACTCAAACGCCCTCTTCAGACTCGCTTTCGCTACGGCTCCCCCACACGGGTTAACCTCGCCACACACCATAACTCGCAGGCTCATTCTTCAAAAGGCACGCAGTCACATCACA